>JADZGD010000028.1 GCA_020854055.1 Bryobacterales bacterium
GCACGGAATTCCCGGACCACCGCCACTGCCAGGGCGCGGCTGTAGCTGCACTCGGAGTCGGTGATCCGGCACTGGGCGATCTTGCGGGCGCAGCCGCAGTTGCAGTCCTGCTCTCGCAACATCTTTATGGCTGCAGATTTGGCGGCCGGTGGGAGGCTCGCGAAGTCAACGCCGGGAAGTTCGGTGGCCTGTTGCCATTGTTCAGCCGGAAGAGCCGCCACCAGTAGAAGGCCCAGAATAAGAAGCCGCATCCAATACCCTTTCTCTATCATCGCGCGGCTGGGGGGGAATCGTGGCGCGGCGTTCGGCTAGCCGCTTTATTCGCCGTTCGATTGGCTCCGGCGGGTGCCGCCGCGGTGAATAGTGGTAGTCTGCGAGTTGATGAAACGTCGTGATCTGCTTCGCTCCGCCCCCGCGCTTCTTACCCTGGGTAGCGCGCCGGTGACCGCTCACGCCGCCGCTGCTGCCATGAAAGGACGGCTGCGCTCCGCCATTTGCGCCTATTCCTATCGTGTCGCTCTGGGCAAGAAGATGATGACCTATGAGGACCTGGTTCACACGGCAGTGGAGAACGATATCGACGGCCTGGATCTGACCGTGTATTGGTTTCCTGACACTTCCGATTCATTCCTGATGCCGCTTAAGCGCACCGCCTACCGGAATGCCGTGGAAATTTACAGCATTTCCGTGCGGACGGAGATGACGCAACCCACACCCGGATTGCAAGCTAAAGAGTTGGCTACCTTACGTAATTGGATCGATGTGGCCGAAAAGCTCGGTGCCGGTCATATCCGCGTGTTCGGAGGAAAGATTCCTGCCGGCGTAACCGAAGAGCGGGCGGCGGGTTGGGTAATCGAATGCCTGAAGCGTGCCTCCGAGTATGCCGCGAGTAAGGGCATCATCCTGGGCCTTGAAAACCACGGTGGAATTACGGAAAAAGCGGACACCATCCTGCACATTGTCCGATCGGTGAACTCTCCTTGGGTCGGTATCAACCTGGATACCGGGAACTTCAACCGCAACGCGTATGAACAAATCGTCAAATGTATTCCTTACGCGGTAAATGTTCAGGTAAAAACGGAAATCCAGCCTGGTACCAGCGGGGCGCCAGTTCCATCGGATTGGCAGCGAATCGCTGCAATGCTGAATGCCGGCAACTATCGTGGATATCTCGCCTTGGAGTACGAGGAAGATGGCGACGTAGCCGCTCAGATGCCGGGATTGCTGAAAAGGTTGCGTGCGGTCACCGGCGAGGTGGTCTGAGACCGCTCTCCCCTGTAAGAAACAAGCGGACAAAGAGTTTTGCAACGTCAGACCTCACTTTTGTTCTTGCTTGCCGGCGAAATCTCCGATAACATCATGATGTGCGGCCAGTTCGCCTGCGCGAGAGCCCCGAGATTTCGAGTGGAGGCCTCAGACGTACCGGCGACAAGGTGACTGGGTGCCTGGTGGTCACGGGCGAACTTCCACGGGACGCAAAGACGGAGGACGGTATAGATGGTTAGAACGGGCGCCGTTGCATTTCTTTTTTGCTTGATAGCTTCCATCGGCTCAGCGGCGACGATCGATCTGGATGCTGCACTGGTGAACGCCGGATTTGAAGCTTCCACTACGTTTTCAGTGTTGCAGGATTTTTCGGCGGGAGCATCTCCTGACCAGGAGTGGAACACGACCGCTCCGAACTGGAATGTGCAGGGCTCCGCTGGCGACTATCGCACACAGGCTGGCACATATCTTGGTAATCCAGCGTTCATCGATCCACTGGAAGGCCTCAATGTAGGGTATGTCACCCCAGGTTCTTATCTCTACCAGGATCTCGGTATAGTACTTCAGGCAAACACGGACTACGTTCTTTCCTACGCGGTCGGGCGGCGATACGATGCGCTCGGGTCCGACTATCGCATCGTTGTCACGGCGGGTAGCGCCACCTTGGTCGAAGGCCAGAATATGTGGACCTACAGCGACAACTCCGCCACGATCACAACCGGGGGCTGGACCACTGCCACGCTCAATTTCAATAGCGGCTCCTCGTCCGCGGTTGGGCAGACGATGCGTGTCTGGCTGGCCAACGATGGCGGTAGCGGCATCAATCTCTACGATGTCACCCACGAAGTGGTGTTTGATTTCCCGGGCCTCGCTGCCGTGCCCGAGCCGACGACGATCGCCCTGGTGGGAGCCGGCCTGGTGATTTTCGGCTGGCGCTGGCGCAAACGCGCCTGACACCGCAGGTTCGGCGCGCTGAGACCGTTTGTTGAATCCATTAGAGCCTCCGCTTCCAGTTGTCCGGCCTTGCGTGTGGTATACTGCAATTTCCATGGCTCTCCTGCCTACAGTTCGCCATCATCACCACCATCACGCCATTCGCGCGCGGCAACGGGTAGACTGCTAGGGAGATTCGAAGTCGAATTTGCACAAGCCCGCCGCGGTGGACGGCGGGCTTTTTTCTTGTTTATGAACCTGGATTTCGCTAAAGACGGCGGCCTGGTAGCTGCCGTCATTCAAGATCACCTCACCGGCCGCGTGCTGATGGTCGGCTACATGAACGAAGAATCTTTTCGAAAAACCGTAGAGACGGGGTTTGCAACGTTTTACAGCCGTAGCCGGAAGAAGTTATGGCTGAAGGGAGAAACCTCCGGGCACCGCCTGGTGGTGAAGCAGATCTCCGCCGACTGTGATCAGGACGCATTGCTGATTCAAGTGGAATCCCTTGGGCCTGGTGTCTGCCATACCGGCCACCAGAGCTGTTTCTATCGTTCTCTCAAAGGGGGCGAGTGGGTCGAAACCGAAAATCCGACCTATAATCCGGATGCCGTCTACGGGGGCAAGGAATGAAACTGAAGCTGGGAATTCCCAAAGGCAGCCTGGAACATGCCACCGTGGATCTGTTCCGGAGGGCTGGATATACCATCACAGCCTCCAGCCGTTCCTACTTTCCGGCCATTGACGATCCGGATATCGAGTGCATGCTGATCCGGGCACAGGAGATGGCGCGTTACGTCGCTGATGGCGTGCTCGACGCCGGCCTCACCGGCCGTGACTGGGTGGAGGAGAACGAAGCCCAGGTAGTCACCATTGCCGATCTGATATACGCCAAGCAGAGTTTCGGTAAAGTGCGCTGGGTGCTGGCCGTTCCGGAATCCTCGCCCGTGCAGACGGTGAAGGATCTGGAAGGCAAGGTCATCGCCACCGAACTGGTGGGCGCCACCCGGCGCTATCTGGCGGCGAACGGCGTGACGGCGAAGGTGGAGTTCAGTTGGGGGGCGACCGAAGTAAAGCCGCCGAAATTGGCCGACGCGATTGTGGAGGTGACCGAGACCGGCTCCTCGCTGCGCGCCAACAAGCTGCGGATCGTGGAGACGGTGCTCGAATCGAACACGCAGTTTATCGCCAACGCCAGCGCCTGGAACGATGAGTGGAAGCACGAGAAACTGGGCGACATCCGGCTCCTGCTGGAAGGCGCCATTAATGCCATGGGCAAGGTGGGGCTGATGCTGAACGTGGAGAAGCACCAACTCCAGGCCGTACTCGACGTGCTGCCGGCGCTGAAGAAGCCCACCATCTCCACGTTGAGCGACGACCAGTGGCTGGCCGTGAACACCATCATCGACGAGTCCACCGTGCGCACCATCATCCCCCGGTTGAAGGGGGCGGGCGCGCAGGGCATCGTCGAGTATCCGCTGAACAAGATTGTGATGTAATCATGGCCGAACCTTCTTCTCTCATCCGGATTGTTGAATCGGCTCAAGTGGGACGTATCCTGGCGCGGCGCTCAGCCCGCTTCAACGAAGCCGAGCAGACCGTGCGGCCGATCCTGGATGCCGTGCGGCAACGTGGTGACCGGGCGCTGATGGAGTATGCGCGAAAGTTCGATCAGCTTGACCGGACTGGCGTGGAGGTGCCGGCCAATGAACTGGCTGCTTCGGCGCGTAAGCTGAAGCCGGCCTTTCGCGCGGCGTTACGCGCGGCATCGAAGAATATCCGGGCCTTTGCGCGGCTCCAGCTTCCGGAACCGAAAAGCGTTCAAGTTGGTCCGGGTATCCGCCTGGGCCAGATTGTCCGGCCGCTGGACACCGTCGCCGCCTACATTCCCTCCGGCCGCTATCCTCTCCCTTCCACGCTGATGATGACGGTGATACCGGCGCAGGTGGCCGGAGTAGCCCGCATCTCGGTAGCTACGCCGAGAGCCGTGGACGAGATCTTCGGTACGGCTTCGCTGCTCAAAGTACATCACGTCTTTCAGATGGGTGGCGCCCATGCAATCGCCGCTTTCGCCTTTGGCACCCGCACCGTGCCCAAGGCCGATCGGATCGTGGGCCCCGGCAACATCTATGTGGCGGCAGCGAAGAAACTGCTGGCCGGTGAGGTGGGCATCGACTTCATCGCCGGTCCCACCGAGATTCTGATTCTGGCGGCAGCCGGTAATCCGGCCTGGATCGCCGCCGACATGCTGGCGCAGGCCGAGCATGATACCGATGCCTCCGCCATCCTGCTGACACCATCGAAAAGTCTGGCAAAAGCGGTGGCGGCCCAGTTGGCGCGGCAACTGGAGACGTTGCCGACAGCCGCCGTGGCGCGTGTGGCTCTGCGTAAGAACAGTGCCATCATTCTGGTCGATTCGCTGGAGCAGGCAGTGGAACTCTCCAACCGCTTCGCGCCGGAGCATCTTAGCATACCCCACAACGTGCTGTTACGCCGCGTAAAGAACGCAGGCAGCGTGTTCATTGGGCCAAACAGTCCGGAGGCGGCCGGCGATTACGCTTCCGGACCGAATCACGTGCTGCCGACCTCGGGCGCGGCGCGACTGCGCGGAGGATTATCTTCGGCCGACTTCGTGAAGGTGATTTCCGTGCAGCAAGTTTCGCCGTCGGCGCTGCGCGGACTGGCGCCGGCGATCACCACACTAGCCCGGTCCGAAGGACTGGAAGCGCACGCGCGCTCGGTGGAGGCACGCCTCCTTGGCTAGCTCACTTCGCCCTCGGGACGCAGTTCTGCGCATGGCCCCCTATTCGCCACCCACGGGCGGACGGGGCGGCAAACTGCGGCTCGATTTCAATGAGAATACCGTGGGCTGCTCGCCGCACGTGCTGAAGCGGCTGCTCGAAGGGCTCAGCGGCAGCGGGTTGGCCGTGTACCCCGAGTATGTGGAGACCAAGCGGGCGCTGGCCGAGTTCTTCGGCTGCCCGGAAAACAGTTTCACGCTCACCAACGGCACCGACGAAGCGATTCAGGTTTTGGTCAATACCTACGTGGACGATGGCGATGAGGTGCTGCTGCTGCGCCCGTCCTATGCGATGTATCGCTTTTATGCCGAGGTGGCCGGCGGTACGGTCCGTGAAATCGACTACCGGCCCGGCGATCTCCAGTTTCCGCTCGAAGAGTTGCTGGAGGCGATTACGCCGAAAACTCGCGCGGTATTGATTGCCAATCCCAACAACCCCACCGGCAGCGCCACGGATTTGGCCGGGCTGATGCGGATTCTGGCGCGCGCCGGCAACGCGGCCGTACTGATTGACGAGGCCTACTACGAATTTTTCGGAATTACCGCGCTGCCGCTGGTTCGCGATTACCCCAACCTGTTCATCAGCCGCACGTTTTCCAAGGCCTACGGAATGGCCGCCATGCGCGCCGGCTGCCTGCTTTCACAGGCGGAGAACGTTGCCTATCTGCACAAGGCCCAATCGCCCTACAGCGTGAATGCGCTGGCGGCGACGGCCATCTGCGCGGCGGTGGAAGACAAACGCTACGTCACCCAGTTTGTGAACGAGGTGCTTGCGGCGCGCGAGGACCTTTATAGCGGCTTCCGCCGGATGGGTATCCGATTCATTCCGAGCAACGCGAACTTCGTCCTGTTCCACTGCGGCGACCGGGCGATCCCGGTTCGCGATCGCCTGCGTGAGATGAACGTACTGGTTCGCGACCGCAGCTACGAGTTGCCCGGTTACCTCCGCGTGACGGTTGGCACGCGGAGGCAGATCGCGCAATTCCTTGCGGCGCTGGAGCAAATCTGGTGATGAAGGACCGCGTCATTGTCTTCGACATGGATGGTGTGCTGGTGGATGTGCACGAGTCTTACCGCGCCACCATTGTCAAAACCGTGGAACACTTCAGCGGCCGCACGGTAAGTCCCCGGCTGATCCAGGATTACAAGAATGCCGGCGGCTGGAATAATGACTGGGCACTTTCGGAACGTATTCTGTCCGATTACGGCGTAAAGGTTGCTTACGAGGAGATTGTCGAGCAGTTTAACTGCTTTTTTCTCGGTAGCAACGGATGCCCGGGATTGATCGAGCGCGAGCAATGGATTCCGGCGCCAGGGCTGATGGAGCGCTTGGCGGCAAATTGGGACTTTGCGGTGTTTACCGGACGTCTCCGCATGGAAGCGGCCATTACCCTTGAGCGTTTTGCCCGCGGCCTGACGTTCGATCCGTGGATGTGCGCCGATGATGTGGTCAATCAGAAGCCGCATCCGGAAGGACTGGAGAGGATTCGAGCGCTTCATCCGGAGCGGCGTATGGTGTACATCGGAGATTCCGTGGACGATGCGCGCAGCGCGAAGGCCGCGGCGGTACCGTTCGTCGGGATCTCTTCGCGGCGCAATCCGGGCCATGCCGCGTTAACCGGTTTGCTGGCATCCGAAGGCGCACTCGCGGTGGTTGAGAATCTGAACGAAGTGGAGAGTGTGATTGCGAAATGAGAAGCGCATCCATGGAACGCAACACCAAAGAGACGCGCATTCGCGGGGCGCTGAAGATCGAGGGCCGTGGCCGGTACGATATCTCCACCGGAATCCGCTTTCTCGACCACATGCTGGAGCTGTTCACCAAACACGGCGGCTTCGACCTGACGATGAAGGCCGAAGGCGACCTCGACGTGGATCAGCACCATACGGTGGAAGACGTTGGCATCGTGCTCGGCCAACTTTTCGCTAAAGCGCTCGGCGACCGTAAGGGCATCAACCGCTCCGGCTACTTCGTGATGCCGATGGATGAGACCCTGGCGGTGGTGGCGATCGATCTGAGCGGCCGGCCGGCGCTGGCCTATAAGGATCTGGTGAAGGTTCGCCTGGTGGGTGACCTGCAAACCGAACTGGTGGAGGATTTCTTCTCCGGCTTCGCGGCCCACGCCGGCGGTAATGTCCACGTCAAGGTCCTGTACGGCCGCTCCAATCACCACAAGATCGAAGCCGTGTTTAAGTGCTTCGCCAAGGCGCTGCGTTATGCCTGCTCGAAGGATGTCCGTCTGAAGGATCAGCTTCCGTCCACTAAAGGCCTGTTATGATCGCCATTCTCGATTACGGCGCCGGTAACCTGCGCTCGGTTGAGAATACGCTCGATGCCGTGGATACCCGATACACGCTGGTGCGGGATGAGGACGGATTGCGGAGGGCATCGAAGATCATCCTGCCAGGCGTCGGCCACTTCGGCCAGATGATGCAGGCGCTTGACCGGATGGCAGTCCGCCGGCCGCTGGTCGAAAGAATCGGCGCGGGTGTGCCGTTTCTTGGTATTTGCCTGGGACTACAGGCGCTGTTTGAAAGTAGCGAGGAGGCGCCCGAACAGCGGGGGCTTGGCGTGTTTGAAGGGAGCGTGAAGCGCTTTCCCGCCGGCTCGCGCGTGCCCCACATGGGTTGGAGCGACCTGGCGCCCCGCGAAGGTTCCCGGCTGCTGAACGGGGCGGGCGCCAAGCCCTACGTATACTTCGCCCACAGTTACTATGTTCCGGTAACTCCCTCCGCATCGGCTGTCTGTACTTATGTTGTACCCTTTACCGCGGCGTTCGAAAGCGGCAATGTTTTCGGCGTGCAATTTCATCCCGAAAAATCGGGGCCGCTAGGTTTGAAGATTGTCAGTAACTTCGTGGAGTTATAGTCTGCCATGCTAGCCAAACGAATCATCCCATGTCTCGACGTGACCGCGGGCCGGGTGGTGAAGGGGGTCAACTTTGTGAACCTTCGCGACGCGGGCGATCCCGTTGAACTGGCCGGCCGGTATAACGACCAGGGCGCCGATGAACTGGTGTTCCTGGATATTACTGCTTCAAGCGACGCCCGCGAAATCATGGCCGGCGTGGTAGGCCGTACGGCACGGCAGGTCTTCATTCCGCTAACGGTGGGCGGCGGAATCCGCTCCACCGCCGACGCGCGCCGGATCCTGATGGCCGGCGCCGACAAGGTCAGCGTGAATACCGCGGCGGTCCGGCGCCCGCAGTTGATCACCGAACTCAGCAACGAATTCGGGGCGCAGGCCACCGTGCTCGCAATCGATGCCAAGCGCGCCGGCGAGGGCCGGTGGAATGTGTTCACCCGCGGCGGCCGCGACGACGAGGGGATCGACGCCATCGAGTGGGCGGAGCGCGGCGAACAATTGGGAGCCGGCGAAATCCTGCTCACCTCCATGGATACCGATGGCGTGCAGAGCGGCTTCGATTGCGCATTGACCCGCGCCGTATCCCGCGCCACCCGCATTCCAGTAATAGCCAGCGGTGGAGCGGGAACCCTGGAGCACTTTCTCGAGGTACTTACGGACGGTGAGGCCGACGCAGCTCTAGCCGCTTCCATCTTCCACTTCGGCACTTATACGGTTGAAGATTTGAAACAGTATCTCGAACAACATGGCGTCGCGGTGCGAAGGAAACAATGATCATTCCGTGTATCGACCTGATGGGCGGCAGAGTCGTCCAACTGGTGCAAGGGCGCGAGAAGGCGCTGGAGGCCGATTCCCCGGCCGAAATGCTGAAGCGCTTCGAGGGGTTCCCGGTGATTCAGGTGATCGACCTGGACGCGGCCATCGGCAGCGGGGAGAACTCGAGCCTGGTGGAGTTTCTCGCTGCCAGGGCAACGACTCGCGTGGGCGGCGGGGTGCGGACGGTGGAGCGCGCCCGCAGGCTGGTGGAGCAGGGAGCAACGCGCGTGATTATCGGCACGTCCGCCTTTCAGCCGGACGGCATCAACCGGCCGTTTCTTTCCGAGGTGGCCGCGGCCATCGGCCCGGACAAGGTGTTGATCGCGGTCGATTCCATGCGCGGACGGATCGTAGTGAAAGGCTGGCGCGAATCTACGACGCTCGAAGCCGGGCAGGTGCTGTCGCAGTTGGAACCATACTGCGGCGGATTTCTGTGTACGTACGTGGACAAAGAAGGGATGTTGCAGGGTACCGACCTCGATTGGTTCCGCCGCTTGCGGCGGACCACCTCGCACGAGTTGACGGCCGCCGGCGGTATCACCACGCTCGATGAGATCGCCGAATTGCAGCGGCTGGGCATTCACTCCGCCCTGGGCATGGCCATCTACACCGGTCAGTTGCAACTGGACCAGTTAAGGGCGTTGAACGTCTGACGTTGCCGGATGCGGAGTGTTAAGATAGGTCGCGTGAAAACGGCCTGCCTTCTACTTCTCTCTTTAGTTACAGCCAATGCCGCCGGTGAGCTTGTGCTTGCCGATGGCGGCCGCTCGGCTTACTCCATCTGCCTCTCCTCCCAAGCCTCCCCGTCGGAGAAGCGGGCGGCCGGGGAGTTGCAAAGCTTTCTGGCGCAGATGACCGGTGCCCAACTCCCCATCATCGGCGAACAGGCGGCGGGCACGCGGCCCGTCATCGCGGTGGGCGAAGGCGCCCTCACGCGGGCGCTGAAGATTACCGTGCCACAGGGTGAGTCCTACGTGCTGCGGACGGCCGGGAACCGCCTGGTGATTGCCGGCGGACGTGAGCGCGGCACCATGTACGGCGTCTACGGATTCCTGGACAAGCTGGGCTGCCGCTGGTTCACGCGCGATATCAGCCGGATCCCGAAACGACCTCGCCTCGTAACCGGCGAGCTGAATGAGACCGGAGCACCGGCGTTCGAATACCGTGAACCCTACTTCGCCGAAGCCCGCGAAAAGAACTGGGCCGCGCGGAATCGCGTGAACGGCGCCAGCCAGGAGTTGGATGAATCCACCGGCGGCAAGGTCTCCTACTACCCGTTCGTACACTCGTTTGCCGCGCTGGTGCCGGTGGAAAAGTACTTCAAGCATCATCCGGAATACTTCTCGCTGATCGAAGGCAAGCGCCGCAGCGAGCGCACGCAGTTGTGTCTTACGAATCCCGCCGTGTTGCGCATTGCCGTTGCCCAGGTTAGAGAATGGATCCGGCAGCACCCGGAGGCAAAGATCATATCCGTTTCACAGAATGACTGGACCGGATGGTGCGAATGTGACAATTGCATGCGCGTGGAGCGGGAGGAGGGCGGCGTCCACTCCGGCCCCATTCTGCGCTTCGTCAATGCGCTGGCGGCCGAGATCGAGAAGACCAATCCGGACAAGCTGATCGATACATTGGCCTATTGGTACACCGAAGATCCGCCGACGCAAACGCGCCCGCGCCCGAACGTGCGCATCCGTCTCTGCCCCATCGGCGCGTGCGAGGCGCATCCCTATGAGCAGTGCGAGCGCAATGCCTATTTCATGAAGCACCTGCGGGACTGGTCGAAGATTACCAACCAGCTCTACATCTGGCACTACAACACCAACTTCTCCAACTACCTGATGCCGTTTCCCGACTACGATGAACTGGCGGCGGATATTCCGATGTACAAACGCTACGGCGTGGTGGGCATTTTTCTTGAAGGAGCCACCAACAGCGCCGGCGGCGCCGAGGATGCCGAGATGCGTTCCTACATCATGAGCCGGTTGCTGTGGAACCCGCGGACCAACGTCAGCCGGGACATCGACGAGTATCTGGATGCCGTTTACGGACCTGCCGCCCGGACCATGCGCGCCTATCATGAACTGCGCCATAAGGCGGTCCGCGAGGGAGTGCACATGTACATCTTCCAGCACGGCAGGGCTCTGCACGTTACGCCGGAGTTGCTCACCGATGGCCATGCGTTGCTGGAGAAAGCCGGGCGCCAGGCAGTGACCGAAGCAGCGCGGCGACGGATCCGGCATTTCCTGTTGACGCTCGATTACATCGATGCGGCGCGCTCCCGACAGTTCGTGGTCAACAACGGCCAGTTCGCGCCGGTAGACCTGGAGCGCGCCAAACAACTTTTCGCCTCGGTGGTGACACGTACCCGCGAATTCGGCATTACGGAATTTCGTGAGGGCAAGCCCCTGGACGATCAGGTGAAGGACGTCGAGTCGCACCTCAGGCCCTATCGCATCGTGACGATGGAGAATGACCGGGTTCGCGCCGACATCGCTCCCGAACTGAGCGGCCGCGTGGTCCGGCTGATCAACAAGCGCACCGGCCGCGATGCGCTGCGCGCTCCCGATCCGACCGAACTGGGCTATCCCGATTCCGGCGGCATCTGGCTGAGTGTTTTCCCCAATTATTTTCATTCCGCCCTGCCAGCCCGGTGGAACCTGGTTTCGAGCGGCCCGGCTGAAGTAGTCATGGAAGGCTCCACGGCCGGCGGCCTGCGGCTCAAACAGCAACTCCGCCTGAACGGGAGCGAGTTGGAGGCCATCAGTGTTGTGGAGAACACGGCGGCGGCGGCGGTCGCGGTAACCGCGCAGTCGCGTGTTGAGGTGGCCGGCGATCCCTCCCAAGCCGACGTTGCCATCGAGTACCAGACAAAATCCGGCACGCGCAAGAGCGGAGCGTTATTTCATCCGGGCATTCCCTCCGCCGGCGGCCAGCCGATAGTGGGAGGGGAACTTCCCGACGGTGAGTGGACTGCCGTATCGCCATCCGCGCCGCTGCGCCTGGTGAACCGGTTTGATCCGGCCGAAGTTCCGCGCTGCACGTGGAACTGGTCCGTCAGTGGGGAGAACCGGCTGGGCCTGGGTGTGTGGACACCGGAGAAGAACCTGGCCAGCGGCGAAAAACTGACATTGCACACACGGTACCGGGTGGAATAACGCCGGCAGCGAACGAGTACACTGAGAACATGCAAGACACGGTAACGATCGCGGGGCGCGAGTTCCGTTCACGCCTGTTCGTGGGAACAGGAAAGTATCGCAGCTTCCCGGAGATGGCGCGCTGCCATGCGGCTTCAGGCGCGGAAGTGGTCACCGTCGCCGTTCGGCGCGTGAACCTGACGGACAAATCCAAGGAGTCGCTGCTCGACTATATCGATCGCGATAAATTCTTCATCCTACCCAACACGGCCGCCTGCTACACGGCCGAGGATGCCATTCGCACCGCCCGGTTGGCGCGCGAGGTGGGGCTTTCCAACTGGATCAAGCTCGAGGTGATCGGTGACGAGAAAACCCTGTTTCCCGATAACGAAGGGCTGCTTGAAGCCACGCGCGTCCTGGTGAAGGAAGGCTTCGTGGTGCTTCCCTATACCAATGACGACCTGGTGAACGCCCGTAAGCTGATTGACGCCGGAGCGGCCGCGGTGATGCCGCTGGCGGCGCCCATCGGCTCCGGCATGGGCGTTCAGAATACCGCCAATCTGCGCATCCTGCGTGAGCGCATCACGGAGGTTCCACTGATCGTTGATGCCGGAGTGGGAACCGCCTCCGACGCGGCGGTTGCCATGGAACTGGGCGCCGACGGCGTGCTGATGAACACGGCGATTGCCGCCGCCGAAAATGCCGAACAGATGGCCGAAGCGATGAAGTACGCCGTTCTCGCCGGCCGGCTCGCCTACACCTCCGGCCGCATGCCGAAAAAGCTCTACGCCACCGCCAGCAGCCCGCTCGAAGGCGCCATTCGCTGAGAGAAGCGGTCTTAAGAGACCGTCACCAGGTCGGCGGCCAGCCTTGCCTTACGGCCCGAATACATGGCGATATTGGCCAGGTGCGGACCGGCAACAGCGCGCTGGCCGATCTCCACGGTGCAGTTGGGTTGTTGCCGCGACTTGATGCAATCGAGGAAATTCTGAATGTGCGTCTCGATCGGCACCGGCGCCGCCTCCTGGTAAATCGGCTCGGCCGCCGCCTTCCAAGGTTCTGCGTAGACGCGGTAACCGGCTTCGTCCAGGATCATCGTGCCTTTGTCGCCCATGAACGTGATCGACCAGCCGTTCTGGTAAGCATTGCAATAGTCGAGCGTCCAGTTGGCGAGAAAGCCATCCATCTCGAAGACCGCGCTGAACACATCGGGATGCTCCGCGCCGGTCATCTTGGCCACGTAACCCGAGGCCACGGCCGACTTCGGCGGCGCCGACCCGGTGAACCACAGCACGACATCCATCAGGTGTGTGCCCTGGTCCGTCATGTTGCCGCCGGCGTAATCGCGAAAATAGCGCCAGTAGCGCGGGCGCATCGGTTCCAGCGGCCGCTTCGGAGCGCTACCCAGAAACCGGTTCCAATCCAGTTCGCCTTCGAGCGGCGAGTTATTCAGCGGCCGGGCGACGTTCCAGTTCCACTGCGGTTTTACCACCGTGATGCGGCCTAATATCCCTTCGTCCACCAGTTTCTTGGCCTGGATGAGTGACGGCGCGCTGCGGCGCTGCATGCCCACCTGCACGATGCGGTCGCTCTTGCGCACGGCGTCGACCATCGTCACGCTTTGCTCCAGGTTGTAGGAAAGCGGCTTCTCGGCGTAGCAGTCCTTACCGGCTTCCAGCACGGCCAGCAGCATCGGACAGTGATGGTGATCCGGCGGCGCGAGCACGGCGAAGTCGATGGATTTCTCCGCCGCCAGTAGTTCGTGGTAGTCCAGGTATCCCTTGGCGCCATTTGCGCCGGCCAGCGCTTTTTCCAGGTTCGGCTTATAGACGTCGCAACAGGCCACGCATTGCGCGCCCAGCTTCTGGAAATGGCCGTTCAAATACCGGCCCCGGCCTCCGGACGCAATCAGCGCATAAGCCGGCCTGTCGTTAGCGCCCCATACCGAGCGGGGAATAAACAGCGGCGCCGCGGTCACGGCGGCGGCCTTGAAAAAGTCTCTGCGAGCGTGAGCCATCGTCTCTCTCCTCGGCATAATTTATCAGACTGGAGGGGCAGCAGGGGAACGCTGCCCGTTTTGGCCGCTAGAGCTTCACCAGGCTGGAGAGCAGTACTGCTTCGCCGCCGCGCTCGATGCTACGGTAGCCTGCGATTCCCACCAGCGCCGAGAGTATACCCTCTTCGAGGCCGGCGCGCAGACGGAGCGGATCGCCGGCAGGTTCGCCATCGAAGATCAGTCTCTTGATCAGATCGTCAGCGCCGCCATGGCCGCCGCCGTTGTCACCGGTCAGTGGTATCAGCTCCGATTTACGAAAGGTTCGCGTCAGCCGGAACTCCTGGTCGCGAAAACCGCCGCCGCCATAAGCCATCCAGTCGATGCGGCCCCTGGTGCCATTCACGGTGATCGCCTGGCCCTCATAAGGCAGATAGGCATCGGCAACGTAAGTGAGGTTCACGCCGTTCTCATAACGCACCATCACGCTCGAGTTGTCGTAGATATCGGCGTCCTCGCGCCACACACAGCCATCACGAAAGTAGCCATCTTCCGATTCGCACGCCGCAAACATGCGCATCGAAAATTCGTCCGTTGCGATGTTCCAGTAAAACGGGCACTGCTTCTGGTACGGGCAGACCCGGCAGTGGGACGAGCGGAAGGAATTATTCCGTCCGTATACACGCAGGCTGCCCGATGCCCGCACCTCCACCGGACGCGCATCGAGCCACCAGTTGACCTGGTCGAAATGATGGCATGACTTGGTCACCAGCAGCGTGCCATTCATCTGCTTCAGGCGGTGCCACCGGCGGAAGTAACTGGCGCCGTGACTGGTGTCCAAATATTCCTGATACACCACCGAAACGACATCGCCGACGGCTTTTTCCATTAGAAGCTGCTTCATCTTCTTCGCCCCGGCAATATGGCGCGCGTTGAAGGCGACCGTCAGCTTGCCGCCCATGCGCCGGCAACCGTCCAGCAGCGCCTGGCACTTCTGCTCGTCCGTGGCGATCGCTTTCTCGGTGATCACCTCACAACCCAGTTCCATGGCGCGCAGGATGTAGCGCCAGTGAGTGGCGTCCGGCGTTGTGACGACCACCAGGTTCGGCCGCGTCTCCGCAATCATCCGGTCAAAATCGACATAAGCGGGGGCAGATGTACCGATGTAGCCCCGCGCCGCCTCGGCACGTTTGCCGTTGGTGTCGCACAAGCCAACCAGTTCTACCTTCTCTCGGTAGGCGCTCAGCAGGCTGCGGCCCCACATGGTGCAACCCCTCGATCCGGTCCCCACCAGGGCCATGCGGTAGCGGCCCGGCCGGGCGGCAGGCGCAAACACGGCCGTGCCACTCGATGTCAGAAAGTCACGGCGGGAAGAAGGTGCCATCGGCATAGTTTTGTTGTACATTTCGGCCCGGGGCGGCGCAACTGTCCGGCGGGTCAATGCTAGAATCGGGGGTAGCCCGAATGCGGACGTGGCGGAATTGGCAGACGCACTGGATTTAGGTTCCAGCGGGGAAACCCGTGGGGGTTCAACTCCCCCCGTCCGCACCACCTTCGGATTTCACAATGGCCAAGCGAGCGAAAAGCGGTCTATTCATAACCGACGATGGCAGGAACCTGATGTTCACCTTCATCCTGGTGAGTTCCCTGTTCCTTCTGTGGGGATTCCTCAACGGGATGATCGATGTGATGGACAAACACTTCCAGGACGAGTTGGGGCTCAGCAAGGCCCAATCGGCATGGGTGCAGTTTGCTCATTATCTGGGCTACTTTCTGATGGCGTTGCCGGCCAGCATCCTGGCCACCAAAATCGGCTATAAGGGCGCGATTATCATGGGCCTGCTGCTGGTGGCCGCCGGCGGCTTTTCGTTCATACCCGCCACTTACGTCAACTCGCTGGTTCACCAGGGCGCGGTAACTCCGAATACGGCCTTCGTCGCATTTCTCGCCGGCGTGTGTATCATCGCAACCGGATTGACGTTTCTGGAGACGGTGGCGAATCCCTACACCACGGTGCTCGGCAGCAAGCGTTACGCCGCCACGCGCATTAATCTGGCCCAGGCGTGCAATGGCGTGGGTTGGCCCCTTGGCCCGATCGTCGGCAGCATGTTCTTTTATTCCAAGGATGCGGCAGGCAACAGCACGGGCAGTGAAACGCTCTACATTCCCTATGTCAGTTGCGCCGTGCTGGTGCTGATCCTGGCGGTGATCTTCTACTTTGCCAGCGTGCCGGACATCAAGACCTCAGACGATTACCACCTGGACAATTCCACCCCCGGCTCATCGCATTCCATCTGGCGCCACCCGCATTTCGTGTTCGCCGTGGTGGCACAGTTTCTATACGTCGCCGCGCAGGCGGGAATCTTCAGCTTCTTCATCAATTACATGACCGCGGAACTACCGGCGATCCCTGCTTCCTGGCAGGCGGGAATGGAGCGTTTTGCAGCCAACGCCGGAATTCTTCAGGGCTGGCTCACTGGCTGGTTCCACTCTACCGCCCCCGGCGTGATCGCGCTCAGCGACAAGGGAGCGGCAAATCTTGCCTCGGTCGGATTCATCTTTTTTCTCACGGGAAGATTCAGCGGGGCCGGCCTGCTGCGGCGCTACTCGGCGCATAAGATCCTTGGCCTTTACGGCCTTGCCAACGTGCTGATGACCTTCATCGTCTTTCTGAAGCTGGGTTGGATTTCGGTGTTGTGCGTCTTTTTGAGCTACTTCTTCATGTCCATCATGTTCCCCACCATCTTCGCCCTGGGAATTTTCGGGCTGGGCGCGCGGGCCAAGAAGGCATCAGGCTTCATTGTAATGGCGATCATGGGTGGAGCCATCCTTCCCAAACTGATGGGCTTCGTCGCTGACGAGTGGGACATGTCGCGCGGTTTCGCCGTACCCATGGTCTGCTTTATCTTTGTTGCCTTCTACGGTTTCAACTGGTCGAAGTTCAGCAAGGCTGAGTCGATGCACTCGGTTTCGGTCACCGGCGGCCACTGAGTTTCGGCTACACTGCGCTCATGAGCACGTGGTACGAAGAGATCAAAATCCTCGGCCGTGACCTGGTGGACACGGTCCGCCATCTGATCCACGAAGGAAACGTGCGCCGCATCATCATCAAGGATGATAAGGGAAACACGTTCCTGGAACTTCCACTGAGCGTGGCGACCATTGGAGTCATCGCCATGCCGGTGCTCGCCGGACTGGGCGCGCTCGCCGCGCTGGTGGCGAATTTCACCCTGGTGGTGGAGCGTTCCGGCAAGCCTCCCGAGCAACCGGCGGCATAAGCGCGGTTCCACGCTCAACTACGCGCGTGTAACCAGCAACTGACGGACGCCCGGCCCGCTGGCGATGCGAACCTCCAGCGCTCCCGGCCCCGTCCGCCGCGCCGGCGCCGTTGAACCATCCACCGCCGCCCGGTAATCGCCGCCGTCCCTCATGCTGCACAGTACAACCGATTCCCGTCCGGGCGCGCCGTTGAACTGAATCCGCGCCGTCAACCGCCGGTTGTCGTCTTCGAACCGGTAGGAAACGGCATGCGCATCGAAACCGGTGGTCAACATTCCCGCACGGTAATAGCTGGCATACCAACTGAGTACCGGCGCCGAAAGCGAAGTGAAGTGATGCCAGCCCGCGCCCCTGCCGCTATCCACCATGAAGTGTTCGAAGCTGCCATAGCTATCGTCCGCCTCCTCGCGCCACACATCCAAAGCGGTACAGGCAACCTTCTCGGCCTGCTCACCGTAACCCAAATCGAGCATGGCTTTCCAGAAGAACCACTGGTGGGGGAACCAGACCGCGCCGTTCCAGTAACCGTCAGGCCTGTAATAGGCGGCGGAGCGCGACACCGTGGTCATGCCGATTCGCGTCCACAGTTGTTTTTCCGACATCATGTGCGCCAACAGCCGCGCCTCCTGATCCGGCGTGCAGATACCGGCGAAGAACGGATATACGCCACAGGCCCCCATGTTGAAGTTCTGTCCGCTCTCATGGCGTAGAATTCCAACCGGCTTGCCGGCGCCGTCGTGATCGACATAACCGAAATATCCCGAGGATTCATCCCACGAATATTTCTGAAGCGACTCGGTCCAGGTTTTTATATCCGATGCATAGGTCTGAATATCGGAGTCTTCTCCCAGTTCGGCCGCCATCATCGAGAGCACCTTGGCGGCGCGGATGGCGTGGGCCGTAGTCACCGGCGGCGCCATTCGCTTCTCCAGCTTGTGCTCGTGCATATACACCTGCGGAGGGTAATCGTCCCAACCGGTGTTGTAGAAGTAGTCCCAGGTTTGCAGCAGTTGGGACTTCAGCCGGCGCGTGCTGGAACTGCCCAGCCTGCCCGCCAGGAATTGATGGTATTGCCGCAGCCGCGGGTAAAAGTACCGGAGCAGTTCACGCGACCCGGTCCGGTTCCAGATCTCGTGAAACTGGTAAATCTGCACTGGAAGCGGCGTGCCATGAAGGATGAAGGCGGCGTGAGGATCGCCCGGCGGGGTCAGGTAGGCGTTCAGCAGATCGAGCGAACGGTTCAAATCCAGTTCCAGTAAACCCAGCCCGGTGAATCCAGCATCCCAACTGTAAAGCGTGGTCCAGAATTTTCCCGGTGTGGTGTCCCTGATGAAGTGGCGGCGAATGTAAACCGGGTATTGCACATTCGTCAGCGAGCATACCGCCAGCCGTTGCTGGCTGAATTCGTAATGCCGCCCCTGCTCCCTGCCGCTTACCACAACACGATTCCGCCGGCCCGCTTCGAACCGCTGTTCCAAAGACGCCGCGCCGGCAGGAAAATCCGCCAACATGCGTTCCACGTCGCCGCGGCTGCCATTGCACACCATGCCGGAAACCACTTCTGTCGATCGCGGCCGGATCGGGATCGGCCTCAGAAAGACATTCGTAAAGTGGCCTTCACCCGGTCCACGCAGCATCGTTGCGACGTGGTCCTGCACCCGGTAGCGGAACAGGGTGTCCAGGTCATCGCACAGATACTGGCGCACCTGCGAACGAGGATGATTCCACGCAATGCCATACCAATGTCCGATGCCCTTGTATTTAATCAACAGGCTGTTGGGCCGCGAACCCGGTTCGAGCTTTTCCGGATGCACGTCCTGTTGCCGGGGCCGGAATAGGGTTCGGTCAATCGCGCTCCGCGGCGCGATTACCACGCCGTCAAAATCCATCGGCGCGCCGCCCTGGCTCACTAACTGAAACTGATGATGTCCCGCGGCCAACCGCCCGCAGCCAACCGTGGTTGTGCGGAATCCGCCGTCACCTTCCAGGCGCACCACGCCCTGCACCAAAGGCGCCAGCGTCACATCGAGCGCCGTCCCGCCGGGTATCCGGTAGCGAAGCATCAGGGCCGCATCCGGGATCTCCTGTTGCAACTCCAGCGTGTACTCGATCCGGTCGCCGCCATCCTTGCCGAATGCTTTTCCAACCCCGCTATGACCGGTAAACTCTTCGTCCAGGGCTTCGCCGCGAAAGAGTCCATCGTAGGTCAGGTTGTCCTGCGGGCGCGGCGTTGCGAACTGTAGTGTCCGGTAATCCAGCGAATCGAGCCAAACACCGCCCGATGGCAGCACCACCTCGTACTGTTTGAACGGGTAGACCAGAGAAGCGATGTAATTAACCACCAGGTTCTGATGGCGTCCCGTGTTATTCACGCATTCGCAGCGGACCAGCCGCGACTGTTCATCCATCCGCGTATACGATGCCTGGCAATAGACCCGGTCTTTCCACTCCAGTTGGTGCCGGAACGAATAGTGAGTCAGATCCGCGGTCGCCTCCCAGGGATGATAATCGGACTCCCAGCGGGCATTGGGAAGCGTAACCTTCCGCCGGTAGTATCCAGGAAAAATCGCCAGGTCGAAGCGCACTCCGCGCCGGCGGTCGGCAATGTGCGAAACGCCGATGTAGCGGTTTGTATACGGCCCCCAATCGGGCAGGGAAGAGTCGTGGTCGCTGCGTAATTGTCCGGCGGACGGGTTGGGCGCCGCCCCGCCGAGCGAAGCCGCCACCGGAGCGGCGCCGGATATCAGAAATCCTCTTCTTGAAACAGACATGACTCCGCTTGCCTACCAGGTTTTGCGCCAGGGGTCGCCGTCTTTTTCGCGCGCGGCTTTGGCGCTGCGGGTCCACCGGGTATCCTGGTTCAATTCCAGTTCCCGGTTGGTGAGGCAACTGGCGTGTTGCGCGATCGCCTCAAATACGCGGTGACCGAGCAGCAGGTTGCCAATCCTGTTAGCGTGCACACCGTCGGGATTGATCAGCCAATCGGCGCCGCCCTCGCTCGCCCACGTGTCGGCTACCACGGCGTCGAATTCCCGCGCCAGGCCGCGGATGGCGTCGTTGTACTCAAGAGCCAGTTGCACACTACCTTTATCATAGGGCGGCCAACTCTTCCACCCGGTCATATAGTACACCGTGGTTAATACGGTCATCGGATTGCACGCCCTCTTTACGTCGCCGATGATCCTGGCCATATCGGCGCGAAATTCGGCCACCGGCATCGCCGCGCGCATGTCGTTCAATCCGTAACAGAGCAGAAACAGGTCCGGCTTGAGCTCGATCACGTCTCTGTGATACCGCTCCATCGCACTGGGTTTGCGCGATTGTGCATAACCGGGGCTCCGCGGCGAGATGGCGTTGGCGCCAATGCCTTTGTTGACATACTCCATGGTCCCGTCCTGGCAGGAGTTGATCAGCCGTGCTACCACGTCCGCGTATCGATCCTGCTGGTGAAGCAGCCAGCCTCCGCCCTCCACGGTGCTCTCGCCAAGAATCACCATCCGGCGAAACGGTTCCTTGCGGTAGTCCTTGGGCTTTTGAAAGGCCGGCCTGCCGGCGGCCGATTGGGGGGCAAACAGCGCAGGGGTGGCGGCCAGAAAATGCCGGCGTCTCATCATGTTCTCCTCGCGAATCACTTTTTAACACATTCCGCGCCCCGCTATCAGGTTCGCTTCCCCGCTACACTGAAATTAGTGGCGAAGCGCGGGAATCCACCAACGGCCCAAGTCCTGCGGCGCATTCAGAAGGCGCGTCCTTCGGCGGAGCGTGACGCCGCGATCCGGCACATTATTCTCCAGATTCCCCGCGGGTATGTGGCCACCTACGGACAGGTAGCGGCCGCCGCCGGCTACCCGCTCTACCACCGCCACGTCGCTCGCGTGCTGCACAACAGCGGTGAAGCGCTTCCCTGGCAGCGGGTGGTGGGCGCGGGAGGCGAGATCAAACTTCGCGGCGACGCCGGCCGTGAACAGCGCCTCCGGTTGGAAATGGAAGGAGTGCGGTTTTCCGGTTCGCGCATCGTCATGAAAGACCATCAGCACCAGTTCCGGCAGTGGGAGTTTTTCGATTGATCCGTCGTCGCCCGCTCACGCTGTGTCTTGCCGCGATCCTGCTGGCGGCGCTCCCCGCGCCGGCCAAATGGCAGAACCTGGACGCGGCCTTCCAGGAGGCCTCCGCCAGCGTCCAGTTCGACTCCGTCGCTGTTTCGCCCGACGGCCGCTCCATCGCCTGGGTGGAAAAGTATGGCGCGGGTGAGGCTGCCGTCCGGGTGCGTTTTGCCGGCCACGCCGCACGCCGCATCGAAGAGGGCGGTTCCGTTTCCTGGTCCCCCGACAGCACCCATATAGCGTATCTTTCCGCGAACGAGTTGCACGTGGCCAGCGCGCGCGGCGGCCATATTCGAACGCTCACGCTCCCCGACGGTTACCTGCAACATCCCGCCTGGTCGCCCGATGGCCGCCGCATCGCGGTACTGTACACCGAAAACCGCTGGCAATCCGGCGGGCCGCTGGACCCGGTCGGCCGTCAGTTCGGCGTTATTCAGGCCACCGTACCGGTGGCGCGCCTGCTCACCGTGAATACCGGTGGCGGCGATGCTCACATCTGCTCGCCGCCCGGCCTGAATATCTATGAGTTCTCCTGGGCGCCCGATTCGCGCCGCATCGCAGCCGTGGCCGCGCCGCCGCCGGGCAACGCGAACTGGTGGTATGCCTCCCTTTATGCGTTGGACTCCGCCACTTACAGCGCCACCCGTATCCTTGTACCGCACATGCAGATCGCCCTGCCGCGCTGGTCTCCCGAGGGCGCCCGTATCGCGTTCGTCGGCGGGTTGATGAGCGACCAGGGCGTGGTTGGGGGAGATGTCTACGAGGTGCCCGCTATCGGTGGACCGGCCGTGAATCGCACGCCCGGTCTCGATGCTTCGGCCCGCGCGCTGTGGTGGACTACCAGCGGTATCTGGTTCTCTGCTCATCATCACGGCGGCACCGCGCTTTATTCACTCACGCGCGGCGTGCCGAAGATGGTGTGGAATTCGGCGGAAAATGTGTACGCCTCGGCCAGCGCCGATGGCGGAATCTTCGGCCTGGTGCGCAGTTCATTTCTCAGGCCGCCGGAGGTCTGGTTCGGCGCGCCGGGCATCTGGAAACCGGTCACCGCGGTCAACGCGCATCGCAAGCCGATCTTCGGTGACGTGCGCAGCCTGAGCTGGAAAAGCGACCAGTATACCGTCCAGGGCTGGCTCATCGCGCCCAGGAACATGCAATCGAATCATCGCTACCCGATGATTGTTCTGGTACACGGCGGCCCGGCGTCGGCGCGAGAACCCGCCTGGCCTCGCACGATGGATTTTACGCTGCTCGCTTCGGAAGGCTACTACATCTTCTGTCCGAATCCACGCGGCAGCTTCGGCTTCGGGGAAAAGTTTACCCGCGCCAACGTGAAGGACTTCGGTGGCGGCGATCTGCGCGATATCCTTCGCGGGGTGGATGAGGCGATTCGCGTTGCGCCCATCGATCCGCATCGCGTCGGCATCACCGGCTGGAGTTATGGCGGATACATGACCATGTGGGCCGTCACCCAGACCACCCGCTTTGCCGCGGCCGCCGCCGGGGCCGGCATCTCAGACTGGCGCAGTTACTACGGGCAGAACGAGATCAACACCTGGATGCTCCCCTACTTCGGCGCCAGTGTCTATGATGACCCTGCCGTCTACGCCAGGAGCGCGCCGATCGAGTTTATCAGGAACGTTGTTACCCCGACCCTTGTGCTGGTGGGCGAGTACGATGCCGAGTGCCCCGCGCCCCAGTCCTTCGAGTTCTGGCGCGCGCTGAAGACACTCGGGGTGAGTACCCAGCTCGTGGTCTACCAGGGCGAAGGCCACAACATCCGCGACCTCAATCACCGCCAGGACATACTGAATCGCATGGCCGGATGGTTTGGCACGTATCTCAAGTGAACGATTTGAGTGTTGCCCTTCCGGTTTGATAGGCTGTCAGCTTCCGGGAGATATCGATGTCGGACAATATTCCACAAACAACAACCAGGCGGACTTTTGTTCAAATGACCGCCGCCGGCCTCGGCGCCATGGCCCTGCACCGTCCCGCCGCCGCGGCTGTCGCCGCCAGCGACCGGATCCGCGTCGGTTTCATCGGGCTGGGCGGCCAGGGAACGGGCCGGTTGCGGGGTTTCATGGAACATCCCGATGTCGAAGCGGCGGCGGTCTGCGATGTCGATCGCACGCACCTCGATCGCGCCGTGGAGCTGGTCGTCAAAACGCAAAACCACAAGCCGGATGCCTACGGCGACTTCCGCCGCGTGCTCGACCGCAAAGATATTGATGCCGTCATGATCGGCACGCCCGATCACTGGCACGCGCTTCCGCATGTGATGGCCTGCCAGGCGGGCAAGGACGTCTTTGTCGAAAAGCCGCTCAGCTATTCCATCGGCGAAGGCCGCGCCATGGCCAATGCCGCCGAAAAGTATCACCGCATCACCCAGATGGGCAATCACATTCATAACGATCTGCCCAACTACCGGCGGGTAGTGGAGGTCATCCAGGCGGGTAAGCTGGGCTCCATTCATCGCGTGGATTGCTCCCTGAAGACGGGCCTCAAACCCATCGGCCATCCGGCCGATTGCCCTCCGCCGCCGGAACTCGATTATGAGTTCTGGCTCGGCCCGGCCCCCAAGCGGCCCTACAACCCCAACCGCTCCCATTTCAATTACCGCTATTTCTGGGATTACTCGGGCGGTATGTTTATCGACTTCTGGTGCCACTACACGGATCTCGCCTATTGGGCGCTCAATCTGACCGCGCCGCTCAGCGTCTCTTCCACCGGCGGGCGCTGGGCCGACGACGACAACGGCGAAACGCCCGACACCTTCGATGCGCTCTTTGAGTATCCGAACAAGCTGACGCTCACCTGGATGGTGAATCCCAACGGGCGCCCGGGCTTTGACCACATGGGTTCGAGCGTCATCTTCGAAGGCTCTGAAGCCACCCTGGTGGCCAATTACAGCAAGTACGAAGTCTATGTGAAGGGCAAGAAGGAAGACCATTTCCAGCCGCCTCCCGAGACCATTCCCAACTCGCCGGGCCACATCCGCGAATTTCTGGATTCGATCAAATCACGCAAGCTGACCACCTGCAACGTCGGATACGGCCACAGGCTGAACAAGGGAGGATTGTTGGCTAACATCGCTTTCCGCGTTGGAGAGCGCGTCCATTGGGATGACAGCAGGGAACGCATTACCGGGCACACCAGGGCCAGCCACTATGTGACGCGCAAGTATCGCAAACCCTGGAAACTAACCTAACGGCCGGCTACCGCGCTTCGAGTGTGACCGCGATGGCGATGATTCCCAACTCGCGGTTATCGGTCGCGCCCGGCGCCAGCGACTTGTCGAGCGTGAAATCGATCCTGTTTCCGGCCGCCTTCAACCAACCCGCTTCGATCTCGCGTACATAGGTGAAGCGGCCGGGCCGCGGCCATGCCGACGCGGCCAGCCGGTGTTCGCCCACTTTTGCCACGAGCGAGATTGGACCCACGTCCTCTATCACCACCTCCGGCACGTACAGCGTGAATATCAGCCTCACGGGTGCGCTATCGGCTGGATCGGGCGAGGCCATCCGAATCGAGAAATTGCGCCCGGTCCACCGCCATCCCCCCGGTTCGATCGAATAAAAACCGTGCAGGAGTTGGCCTGCCGCCGGATCACTCATCAGTACACGCGTCGCGCGGGCGGGTTTACTCCGCGCCGCCAGCGATGGAGCTTCCACGGGCGCGACGACGACCACTTCGGCAAACTCGGCGCCGCCGTGTTCGGGAATGGAGATCCGGCGCGCTTTGTTGCCCACCCCGGCTACCGCATCCAGAAACGACTCCGCTGGAGCGGGAAAAAACCGGTGTGCCGGACCATTGATCACGAAGATTCCGCCGTTGCGGAAGGCGTTCCGCCATGAGCCGGCATCCAATTGCTGCTCGTAGACTTCATGCGGTACGATTCGTCCGCCCGACAATACGTAGAGGCTGTTACCCAAGCCCCAGTCGAGGACCGTTACCGGCCGCCCGCCGGCGTTACGCTCTATTGCCTGGACTGTCGTTACCATCGCATCGGACCAAGGTCCCACGCCGCGTGTTTCGTTCAGACCGATTGCCGCGCTCGACAGCCAGTACGCGCACACTCCTACATAAAGCGCCATGATGCCCCGGGAGAGATAGCGCACCGCTACCCATCGCCGGGCCATGATCGAGAATCCCAGCACCGCCACCACTACCGCCAATGGCAGCAGCGCAACCAGGTGATGCTCCGACACCTGCAGCCGCGATGTGAGCAGAAAACCGGTGAATCCCGCGAGCGTCAGGCTGGTAATCATCGCCATCCGCGACCGCGGCCTCATAACCAGGCACGCCACCAAGCCTACTGCCGCCAGGGTGGGGAATAGCCACGTTTCCCAGGCCGGGACGGGCCCGCCATTCCACATTGCACGGTGTTCGGCATTGGAAATGAATGCCAGGCCCAACATCTTCAATCTCGCCGGCAGCAAGGCGTGCACCGGCTGATGTTCGGTATACATGCTTAGGGCCTGCCAGGTGCCGCCGCGCGAATAGAACTGGTACACCAGGAACGGCGATGACCCGGCCAGCGTGCCCGCCGCCATTACCACCCAATGGCTCCACGGTGTCTGCCGCCACGGGTGCGCAACCAACAGAATCGCCGCCGCTAACGGTAGCAGAAACCACAGCAGATTCGCTCGCGCCCAAATGCTGAGGCCCGCCGCCAGGCCGAGAAACAGAGACGTCCACAGAGTCTGCCGGGTGAGATAGCGGTCCCACGCCAGGGCTATTAGCCCAAACGCCGCCATCGATGTGGCAATCGTGCCGTGGTCGAATACGGTCTGGTCAATGTAGGACGGGTTGATGGCGATGAGGAATGCCGCCGCCATTCCCGCCGGCGCGCTCCAGTGGCGGCTCAACAGCCGCCCCACGCCGAAGACGCCCACCGCCCCGAGCAGCGCGGAGACGATCCGGATCCAGGCTGCTTTGGGGCCGAACAACGCGAAAACGGGCAGCAGCAGGTATTCCTTCACCGCGCCCACGTAGCGGAGTTCCATCAGCGGCACCCAACGCCCGAACACCGGCAGCCAGGTGTCCGGATCGTGCGGGACGGGGATCGGGGCGCGTCCGTGGCTTGCGAGCAGATGCACCGGAGCTAACGCCGGCAGCGCCTCGTCATAGTGCAGGCCGGGGCGCCGAGCAATCATCACCGCGGCCAGGATCAGATAGAGAAAGACGATACCCGTGAGCGAGAAGGTGACCAGGAAAGCCTGGCCATCATCTTGTTTCGGGGGTAGCGGCATCCGGTGCGATCTCCGCCCTCATTTTACCCGCGCGCCCTGCCAAATGCGCCGGCAATCCGGTCAGCGGCCAAACAGGGCACGCAACTCTTCCGGTTGGTAGAGTTCATGGGGCTCGATCGAGAGTTCGTTCATGATGCGGTTGGCCAGGTGCGCGGTCATTTTCTGCTCGCCCTCGAGCACACGCTTCAGATCCCCTTCGTCATAACGGAGGCGAGCCGCCAGTTTGCGCCGGGAGATGAATCCCTCGCGCACAAATGCCTCGGTGAACCGGCGGATACGCTCTTCAAAGGGGTTGGTTGCGAGCGAGAGCATGCGGAACTCCTATCCTAACAATCCATCGGCGATTTGCGAAGCAGACATGAGGGGGTGTCGCCTGTAGCGCCTGGAACCCGGCTGCTCAGGGTTGGAGATTCAGGGACGGAACAAGCCTGGCGTTCGACGGCTGGCGCTCCCTGGCCCCGCCCATGCTCAGCGCCGTCGCCGGGAAGTAGTGGTCCAGAATCTGCTGGAAACTGAGCCCCTGCCGCGCCAGTTCGGAGGCGCCATTCTGGCAGAAGCCCATCCCGTGTCCGGCTTTGCGCCCGCCCACCGGGCAGTCCACCGCGAAATAGGGGTAGCTGTCCAGGCGCGTCGGGCGGGTGTGTCCGCCACAATTGGCCGAATAGAACGCCACCAGCGTCGAACCTTGGTAAGTCAGAATCACGCCTCTGGTCGCGTCTACCGCCCGCCAGAATCCGGAATTCACGGAAGGCACTTCCCGGAAGAACTGGCAGTGTGTGGTGTCGCAGAAGTCGAAATCGATGTGACGCCGCCTGGAGGCGAGATAAAAAGACCGGCTGACAACCGCCTGCGCTTTCAGCGCCTCAATCGGCGCCACGGGATCGCTTTCAGCCGCCACCGCCGCGGCCACAGCCGTCTCCACGTCGGTCCTGATCACGGCCCGGAGCAGTCCTTTGGACTGGTACAGTTCCAGCGCCCCGTGAAACCGCCGCCGGATGCGCCCCGGCACACTGAGCGTCAGTTCCCCGTTACTCGATTCCACCAGCACCGGTTTTGAGCCTACCGTCGCGGCTTCGAAGGTTGCTTCGCCGGCGTCTGCCAGCTTCTGGTTGCCAATCCGCAGTATCGCCCCTGGTGCCGGGCGCACGGTCAGCCGGTATGGTTTGAACAAACCGAAGACCGAAATTCGCAGATCCTGCGCCTGGCACCCAACGCACAGCAGCAGCGCCAGCAGCAACCGCTTCCTCACTCGTCTCCTCTCCACTCCCGGAGTATCCTGCCGCAAACGATCGCGGCATGCGAACCGGGCCTGTCATGCAGACGAACCATTACCGCTACCAGCGGACGGACAGCGGGCGCAAGCACCACCACATAACCATCTCCCGATCCCTTCAGGCGATGGCTGCATGGACTGGTACCGGTTTTCGCCAGAAAACCTCGCCCGATACCTCGAGCCGTGCCTTCCGAGGCTGCCAGCGCCAGACCGCGAAGAACCGGGGCGATCCCCGGTTCACCAACGCGGCCTGGAAGTACAGCGTACCATCGTAGCAATTCTAGCGGCGTAAGTCGTGCAGGTACTGTCTTTTCCATTAGTGATTTGAAGTAATTGTTACAGGAGATCGCCAGCGCATGAGGAAGATCCAGCCGGCCGTGCGGCAAAGGGGACCAACACCGTTCCCGGCAGTTTAGAACCGGATAGCGGTAGCCGTGTCTCGCCGCATAGGCCACCGCAATCAACGGTTTCATGAGGGAGCCCATCGGCGCCGGTTCGTCATACCCTTGCCAGCGCGATCCCACCACTGCGTCCGGCGATCGCGTCTCGATGACGATGTATTCCGCTCCGCCGGACAGTTGCCGGTCCAAAAGCGCGGCCAGCGATTCTGCCCCGAGCGTGAGAACCGCTGCCAGCAGGATCATGGCGCCAGACGGTATTGTACCCGCTCTTCCACCCGGTCTCCCGCTTCACGGATGGTAATCGAGGCCGATTCCATCTTCAGTAATGTTCTGCCCAGGCTGGCCAGATTACCGGAAAAGAAATACGGGGCCGCATTGCCTCCCGGCTGCCACTGATAAGAGTCGTTTCCGCCTCCGAACTCGAGAAACCGGAACAAGTTCACAAATCGGTCGAACTCCTGGGTGTAACGGAAGCCAGCAACATAACTTACGTTATTTGTTCGATTACTCAGCGTGCGCTCAACCAGTTCCTGAACCTGTTTTGGATCGCGCCCCGCCACCAGCACAGGACCCCGCGTCCGGAGTGCCACCTCGGAAGGAAACGCCGCTCGCACCGCTGCTTCATTCCAGGGCCTCGCGGCCAGCAGCGCCACCGCCTGCCGCGGTTCCAGCAGGACTCCACCGGGGAGCAGCGCGGTGGAACCGATCTCCAGTTCCGCCAGCAGGCGGTTTTGCGAGAGAAGATCGCGCACCGGCTTCAGATCTGCCCGTGCGTTCAGTTTGAGCGGCGGTTCGTCGATTCGCGTCTCCAGATCGGCCGCCGTTCCCGCAATCGAATCCGGTGAAGCGGCGGCCGGCGCCTCGCGCGACGCCCCAGAGGGTTCGGGTCCGGGGTCGAGCAGCTTTCGGGTTAGCCGCTCCAGCACCACTTCCGTGGACGGCGTACTCTCCGCGCGATAGAAGCCCGCGGTAGGGGGTACCAGCGCCAGCATCCGGCCCGCACTGCCGGAATCGGGAGATACCGCGGCCGGTTGAGCGCGGAAAAACAGCCGTGTCTCATCGATCTGGTTTGGCTGCCGGTTCAGGTCGGAGATGGCCGAGCGATACTGCCGGATCTCGCTCGCATTACGCTGGACCCAATAGGAACGGAAGTGCGGTGTCTTCACCAGCGCTTCCAGATTCATCACCAACCGCAACTCACCGGGTGTCCCGGCAGCCGTCACCGGGGTGCTGTACCAGGGTTCATCGCTGACACTTGCCCGCGCTTCGCCCTTCAGCGCCGCCAGCGCCGAAGCGATCAGGTCTTCGCGCGTAGCCACCAGTAGTATGTCACGGAAGGAGGCAAACGCCGCGGCCCGGCCGCTCTGTTTGTCCGCGCGGATGAAGTAGGGCTGCCCGGCCGACTCCCTCGGTTCGTACTTAGCGCTGCTTTTTGCCATCACCTCTTGCACTACATTCGCCGCCGAAGTTCTTGTCATATAAAGAAATTCTGCTTCCGGAATGGCATATAGCGCCAAGATCGATTCCTTGCCCGCGCACAGTTGGACCAGGCTAAAGTCCGGTACGAACCCGGCTGCGGCGGAGTATTCTCCCTGCAAGTCGGCGAGCCGCTGGAACACTCGCGAGCGCGAGAAGACGGCGTAGTTATCCGACTGAAGCCATAGCTTCTTCCGGTCCGATTGGTTCCAATCGGTGATCAGCGCAGAAAAGTCTCGCGCTTCGATCACCAGCAGGGCGCCCGGCGCCAGCGCCTTGTTGAAAGCGACAACGCGAGGAGCCTGCCGGAAGGCAGCCGTAGCCGCCAGCACGGCTGCTACCGAAGCGGCCAACAGGATCACCCGTTTCACTGCGCACCTCCCTTCACCAGTCTTGGGCGTACGATGCGCCCCTGTTCCAACGCTTTCGAGATCACCGGCCGGCGGGAGACGTTCGCCTCCGCCCGTTCGCTGGCAGCAGCCAATGCCCCCAGCCGCGTCCGAATCGATGCCGCTTCCGCCGCGGGCGGTTCCAATCGTTGGGCGATTCGCAGCAACAGCGCAGCCGCCCGGGTTTGCTCCATGTTCTCGTAGCAGGCCGACATCGCCCGGGCCACCTCCAGCCGCTGCGGCGTATCGAGCCCGGCCTCCGGCAGGAAACTCTGCGCGTAGTAGCGTAGCGACCCGGCATTCGTCACATCCGAATTGTTTTCCAGTTGAAACTGCAATCCCGAATCCAGCTTGGCGGACATGCCGGCGATGGCCATCGGGCAATCGCCCGCGCTCACCGCCGCCCGGAACAGCGGCAGCCGCGGAGCATCATCATTGGGGCGCGCGGCCAGCGCGCCGGCGAGCAGCGGGATCTTGGTTTTCGGTTCGTGGGCTCGGGCCGCGGCCTCCAGCCGTGCCGCGAAGAAGTACGGCTGGCCGGCCTCGGCGGCCGAAATCGGCCCCGGGCGCGCGATCAGATCGAGTTCGCTGCTACCGTATGATCCTGGAGCCGCTTTGCGCGCTGCCGCGACACGGTCGGCGTAGGGCGCTTGCCCGTCGGCGGCGATGGCTTTCAGCGCCATCCGATCGTTGCGGACTTCCGCCAGCTTGCGCCGCGCCGTGAAGTCCCACGGCGCCGCCTGAACACGCTGCGACAGAAATGTTGCAGCCTCCTCCGGATGGTGAAACCGCAGCAACAGATCGGCTGCCGGCATCAGGTTCTCAAATGGCTCACCAGTTACCAGCGTCATGCGCTTCAGCAGTTGGGTTGCTTCGGGAAGCCTGTTCTGTTCCAGCCGGATTTCCGCCAGCCCAAGGAAGTTTGATGCGGTAAGTTGCCGTGATTGCAGTGAGTTGGCGTATAGAAATTCCAGCAGTTGCTGTGCTGCATTGCCGTTCCCATCCTTGCGCGTCGCGGCGGCCGCCTTTTGCAGCGACTCCACAGATGGCATCTGCTGTGGGTTCCGTTGGTAGCGGCCGATCAGCGCTCCGATGGCACCGTTCATCGCCGCCAGTCGTACCTCGCCGACGGCCAGCGCATCGCCCAGCGCCAGCCTGTCACTGGCGCTAAAGCTGTCCAGTAGTTCCAGTGCCGCCGCGGGCCGCTTCTCTTCCAACAGGTATTCCAGATACTGAAGCCGCGCATTACGTGGAGTCTGCTCCGCATACTCTCGCTCCGCGCCGCGCGCATTGGCGGCCGCTGTACTGGCGGCCTCGATCTGCCGCTGGTAGAGAATATCCCGGCCGGTTTCGGGCAGCCACTCCGAACTCAATACGGTCTCCAGGAAACCGTAAGGATTGGCCGCCGAACGGCTCAGAGAGGCAATCCAGGCGAGCGCTGCTGTGGCGTCTTTGCTCGATTCGACCAGGCCTTCGAGTAGCGGGTTCACCATGTAGGTGCCGTTACGCTGGATGTAGAGCCGTAGCAGCCTGTCCACTTCCGGTTTGAGCGACTGCAACATACCGCTGCTGCCGGCGTGGTTCAGGGTCTCTCGAACATTCGGCCAGAACTCCTGCTCCGGCCGGCGCTCGCGCAGGGCACGGGTGAACGTCTCGAAGGCCTTGCGCCAGGCGGCGGCAGCCTGATCGGGCTGGTTCCGGGCGGCGAATACCAACGCGATCCGGTCGTAGGCGATCGCCCAGGCGCCGTTCAGTTCGATCGATCGCTGGAACTCTTCAACCGCCCGGCCATACTGGCCGCGTTCGCGCAAGGTCTCGGCCAGATCGAAGTAGGCCGCCGGGTTACCGGACCGGTTCTCCACCATCGCCGGCAGAAAGTCCTCGCCGCCCGGTTGCCCGGTGGCCGCCAGGAAATCGCCGTATCGCCCTGCATAGTAAAACCAGGTGTTGCCGGTCAACTCCCGTGTCAGGTCGGGCTTTCGACCGATCTGTTCGCCAACCGTGCGAGGGCCAAGAATGTCCACAAAGGCGTGGTTAACCTGGGGCGCGCGGAAGTACAGCCCAACCAGGCCGGTGTAGGCGCCGGTCCAGACCGGGGGCAGCCCGGTCCCACGGGCGGCCACCGCATTCAAGGCCAGTGGGGCGCCGCCGCCGGCGATCGCGGCCGTCACGGCGCGGTCTCTGACGTTGTCGCTTTTTCCAGGGCCGGCGGCCGCCAGCAACTGTTCCGAATTGCCGGCCAGCAGCGCCAGGTAACGGTCCGCGACCCGGTCGCTTACCGGGGGATGATTCAACCGAAGCGTAAGAATCCGCAGTTCTTCGGAGCGATTCCCGGCCGAGCGGTAGGCCGCCGCGGCCGCTTCGAGAATCTGATCCTTCCGCGGGTTGTCCGGAAAGACCTTCCAGTAGGCCTCCAACTGGCGGCCAAGCGGGTTGAATTGCAGCCGGCGTCCCTGCACCTGGGCGAGTTGCTGGCTGAGCCAGTAGGTTGGCTCTCCAGGCTGAGCCAGCATCTGCTGGTAGAGCCACTCGACCTCCAGGCCCGTCATCGATGCCTGCGCGGCGATGGCTCCACGGGAACTGGCGGGCGGCATCTTCACCAGGCGATCGGCCAGCCGGCTCTTTTCCTCCGGTGTGTAGTATTGGGCGGCGACCTCGCCGATCTCGATGCCGTTGCTTTGAAGGGCGGCGTCGTAATCGCGCAGCCGGGCGTAGATCCGGTCGGCCACCGGGCTCGATTTCCCGTCCGCGGCGACGCCTTGGCCGGCGTAGGGTTTGGCGCGATCGAGCAAGTTCCAGCCGGCCAGTTTTGCGGCTACGGCCAGATAGTTGGCGGCGGTGGCGGGGCGGCCATCGAGGTAGGCCTTCCTTAGCGCTCCCTCGGCCGCCGCGGCATTCCCCATGCGGGCCTGCATCTCGGCCAGTTTTGCCATCCATTCCGGGTTATGGTAGGCCAGTTCATACAACCGGCCATAGGTCTTCGCCGCCGCGTCGAGCCGCAACAGACGCTCCTCGAGCGCGGCTCTCGATGCCAAAATCTCCGGGCGGTCCGGCCGCAGCGCCGCGGCGCGCGTCCAGGCTGCGATGGCTGCCGGGTAGTCTTCGAACCATGTGCATACGCGCGCGGTAACCACCGGCCAGCGGGAGTCTTTGGGTGAGTCCTTCTCCGCCGTGGTGAAGTAGCCGAGCAGGCGGTCCTTGAGCGAATGGCTGGAAGCGTAGGCCGCTGCTTCGTTCGCCAGAGTCTCGTCGTCAGGGAAGGCCTTGATGAGTTCGATGTACTGGTCGACGGCGGCGGGATACTCGGTCAACCGGGTCAGCGCCGGAATCATGCCACGCCGCAGAACGCTCTTCGGCGCGCCGGGCTCGGCCAGTTTCGCCGCGTAGAAGTCCCGCAAACCGGCGTCGTCTTTGGCGGCAGCGAACGTATCGGCCATCGAGGCCAGATAGTTGGCGTCAAACGGGCTTTGGGCCAACAGCGGCTGAAGCAACTTTCTGGCCCGTTTGGAGTCGCCCGAGGCTGTTAACTTGCGTGAAGCTTCCAGCGTAAACGCGGAACGGTAAACGGGTTGCGCCAGCGAGGCAGAGTGCAGCAACGTATCCACGGCGCGGTGTGGATCCTTCGCACGCATGTAGAAATCGACCGTGGCGCGCACTACTCCCAGAATCGCCGGGTTCGTCTTGTAGAGAGTCTCGATCACCCGGCGGGCGGCTTTGATGTCTTTGCGGTCTTCCAACTGTCGTGCCAGCGCCAACTGGTAGCGAACCTTCTCCACCGGATCGGGCGTCACCTCGGCTTGCCGCCGAAGCACTTGCTCTTTCACGGTTTGGAAGCGGTTCAGGTCCGCCTCCTGTCCGATCCGTTCCAGCAGGTCGAGCGATGTGGCGCGGAGGGCGAGCGTGGAGAGCATCGCCTCCAGGTCTTTCCAGCGCTCCTGTCTGGCCAGGACGACCGTACGCAACGAGATTGCGGCCGGAGAATCCGTCCCCAGGCTGCTGGTCTTTTTCTCGATTAGCGGCTGCCAGTTGGGACGAGTGGAAAGCACCATCAGCCGTGACCGCGCCGCGGAGGCGCCATCGGCGGCCAGCGCCCCGGCAACGTACTCGGTGACCGCTCTTTCCGGCTCCCGCTTGTTCTCGTAGATAGCGCCCGATTCGTAGGCGTAGAGGGTGGGATCGTGAAACTTTGCGCGCGCCTCGCCAATCAGCCGCAGGGCGTCGTCGTAGAGGAAGTAGTCCCAGAAGACGGTGGCCGCTTCCAGATACAGTTGGCGCCGGCCAGGTGCGATGGATGGAATGCGATTCCAGAACGGCCGGGCCTGACCGTATTGTTCCTTATCGGCGTAGATGTCACCGATGCGCGCCAGCACCTCACTATCGGCCGGCTCAAAGGAGGCCAGTTTCGTCGCGAGGGCGGCCGCCGAACCGGTGTGGCCAAGCGACCGTTCCACAGCCGCGGCCCGCGCCATCACATCCACATTGCCGGGGTCTTCTCCCGCGGCGGTCGCCAGGTATCCGGCGGCGTCCTCAAAGTGTGAGCGCCAGGCTTCGGCTTCGCCCAGCCAGCGGGTGGTGGCCGGGCTGGTGGGGTTCTGGCGGACCGCGGCGATGGCGCCGGGAAGCTGGTTGTTTCGCGAGAGCTCCTCAAAATAACGCTGGCGCAGATTGTCGTCGTAGTACCAGTAGTTGCGCAGCAGTCTCTGGCAGGCGAGGTTATCCCGCGTCGCCGCGCTGGAGTAAGCCGTCAGCAGGTTCTGAACGAAGGCCAGGTTGTTAGGGAACCTGCGGTTGGCAAACAGGTTCACCTGCCGGTAAAGCACGGCGTCGAACCTGGGCGTAACCAGATCGGAGAGGTACTGCTCCAGGTCGCTGCCGGAGAATATGGCGGCCACCTGACCGGCCAGGCGGGCGAAGTCGTCATGGCGTTTCTGGCGCAGGTACCAGCGGGCCAGGCGCTCATACCAGGCGCGGGACTTGAACTGGGCGATGGCGGATTGATAGACCGTCTCCACCTCCGCTCCGAGCTTGTTCTGCTCGATGAAGGCGGCGAAGCGCTCGTAGAGGCCGGGGTCGTCCGGATTGCGCGACAACTCCTGCCGGTAGACCTTCAGCGCATCGGGCAAGCGCTTCAGCGTAACCAGGCGGGCGAGGTAGCGATCGAGCACGCGTTCGTACTCGGGTGAGCGGGCCGTCCGCCTGGCGGCCGGTTGTCCGGTGGCCGGGCTATCGAAAGAAGGAGACGCATCGCTTTCGCCGGCTTGGGCTTCGGCTTGGGAGCGGAGCGCCTCGGCCAGCGCCTGGCCGAGTGGGACGTGATCGGCGGCCGCGCCCAATTCCTCGAGCAGCCTGCTGTAGACGGCCATCTCTTCGGCCACCTGCCCTTTGCGGGCATGGGCTTCGGCCTCGAGCAGGGCGACGCGGGTGCGTTCGGGTGACTTGGGATATCGCTTTAGGAAGTCACTGGAACCCTTGATTACCGGGTCATCCAGGCCGTAGGCGGAGTATGCCTGGAGCAGGTCGGCGTGGAGGGAAGCGCGCTGGGGCGCATCGGGGTAACGCTGATCGAGCAGGCCGATCAGCGCCGCGGCCTTGGCGCGGTGGAAGTAGGCGACGCTGCTCCGCTGCTGGGTTTCGAACTCGGATGACGGGTAGGTGGAGTTGAGCAGGAGCGAGAGCACGCCGTTGAGGAAGCCGGGGTGCGGATCGGCGGTGCCGATGTCACGATACATCGAGAGGTCGCCGGCGCCGATGCGAATGGGCTGATCGGGCGCCGCCAGCAGCAGCCGGGCCAGTTCGGCCAGCGCATCGCGCTTCCCGGTATCGCCCGCCGAAGGGAGTTGATACAGGGTGTACCAGGCGTGGGCCGCGTCGTCGTAGCTGTTCACCCCTTCCAACAGACGGGCGGTGATGCGTAGCTCATCGGGGGTCCATCGCGATTTGCGCTGGGCATACTCGAGCAGTGCCCTCCGGGCCGCGGCGGGGTTGCCCTGCTGCTGCCAGTAGTCAAAGAGGCGCGCCACCGGAACGACGTCCTCCGGGTGGCTGACGGCCGCGGCGCGGGCATCGGCAAGGAAACGGCGTAGCGAGTGCGTCTTCTCCAGCAGTTGGAAATAGCTGCGCACCAACTCCGGCGGCCACAGGGGCTGGAAACTCTGATCGTAGACGGCAATGGCCTCGTGGCCGGAGGCAAGTGAAGCCCGGGCCTGCACCGGGAAGACGAGGTCGGCCGGGAAGATCCGGCGGTATCTGGCAATAATAACCTGAGCTTCAGTAACCCTGTTATTCTGCACCAGATAGGTGAAATAGCGGCGCAAAACCTCGGGTTCGTTTTGAAATTTTCTCTCCCACGCCTGGAAGACCTCGATGCCCTGTTCCGGGGAGAGGGCCTGGTCGGTGACCACGGCCAGCATCCGCTCGAAGATCTTCCAGGAGCGGCGCCCGGCGGGTGGGATGAGACGGTCAGAAATCGGGTTCGTTTCGTTCGCAGCGTGGCTGAGGGCTGCCAGTTCCGAGGCAGGGTTAATTCGGCGGTGGTAATAATCGGCCAAAAACAGGTAGGCGGATTCCTTATCCCTGGCTAGACGGGTGTATTCCTGCGCCTCCTTCTCGGCGTCGTCAAAGCGCAGTGCTCTTTCCGACTCCCAAGACCGGTAGGCATGCAGTTCGGCGTCCGTGGGGGCAAGCCGAATCTTTTCCGCCAGCGCCGGCAGTGTCTCGGCCGGCGGCCGGCGCATGCGGACGGAGGTGGTTCCGACGGGTACCAGGCGGAAGAAGACGTCTTGCAGGAGGCTGGTCGCTTCCAGGTTGCGGAGATAGCCGGCGATGCCGGCGTGCAGCGCCAGCGCTCCGCCGGCCAGCAGCATCAGGATCCACTTACGGGAGGACTTCAAGCTTCACCTCCCCGGTTCCGATGTTGTGCGCGATATCTTCGGCGCTGATAGTCAGCGAGTAGCGGCCGGCGGGCAAATGGGCGGGCACCACGAGTTGTCCGGTGTTCGAGGCGGCCGAGGAATCCCAGCGGAGGTAGGCGGGCATCGCGCCATACAGCCGGGCGGTGATGGTACGGGTAGACGACGAAGCCCTAACCCGCATGTGAACGGTTTCACCCGGACGGTAACGAGCCTTATCAAGTGTCACCCGAACTATCGGTGGTTTGCTACAGATAATAAACGTTTTGTTTTCGCGAAAGACACGATTCGATTTGTCCCGGAGGATCAGGCGCACGGTGTGCGCTCCGTCGGCCAGATCGGCCGGAGCCAGAAAGCGGGTCTGCCAGACGTCTTCCGATTCGAGATACCGTAGCGGCTTGACGAGCCCAAAGGGAAACAGCGCAACCACCGACTCGATGGAGGCGTCGGTGCGGACACGCAAGACCGGATCGCCCGGGCGGATCAGGCGCGGGCGCAACAGGGAGCGTGGAGCGGCCAGGAACGTGGTGTAGGGTGTAACGAACTTGAACTTGCGAGCGAGGCGGATCACCTCGTCGATCATGGTCTTGTCCTCGCCATTGCGGTCGATCGCCTCCAGCAGCGCATCCACCCGGGCCTTGGCCCAAGTGCGCGGCAACTGGGGGTGCTGAGGGGCGTTAGCGGGTAGATTTACGGTAGCGGTCATGCCGCCGGCGCTGAAGGTGGCCGATCCGGGCTGCCGGTATTGTCCAATCCAGGTTGGCATAGAGGAAGGAAACCAGACCGGCTCGAGAGGATAGACCATAGAAATATTCGCGGAAGGTTGCGCCGAGAGGTTGAGGTTCGCGACCGGCCGGCGGCCGATTTTGTTAACAAACGCCTTTACTTTGAAATCGGCGGGTTCGGTAGCGCGAACCCATTCCAAATAGCCATCATGGGCCGCCAGCATCTTGAGCAATGGCAGGTTGGCGTCGTCGCCCGAGCCAAATACATACGTTCGCGGTTTCACCGTTCTCCAGCGTGAGGAGTACCAGGCTGCCAGGTTGTGGCCGGCCACCGGGCCGCTGGTGGCTCCGCCATCGGTGATGAGGACCAGGTAGGCACCTTCGGTGCATTGCTTCAAGCCTGCTTCGAGCGCCGCCTGAAGGTTGGTGCCGCCGCGCAGGCGGGACTTGCGCACAAACTCCAGCGCCTTCTCAACCGTGGTTAATTCACCATTTACCAGATCCGGCGAGAATTGAACCGGATTGGTGTTGAAAATAATTAAATTGAACTTGTCGGCCGGGCGTAGCGAATGAAGTGTGGTTTCGAGCGCCTGGAAGCCGCGCTCCAGTTTTTCCCACTGCATGGAGAGCGACGTATCGAATAGCACGACCACGGTCCGTGGTTCCGCGTCCGGTTCAACCGGGGCCAACAGTGCCTGTGCCTGGAAGTAGCCGGTGGATTCTTCGGCGCGGTGTGCCAGGACCTCCAGTTTGCCCGCCTGGGCCGAGTTGAGCGTCCAGTGAATGGCAAAATCTTCGCTCAGCGGGATGTTCCGGCCGCTAAAGGAAGCGCGAATCCGATTGGCCCCCCGCTCGGAAAATTGCAATGGATACATTTGTCCCACCTGTTGAAAGTCCTTCAGCGGGTGATGGCTGGCGAGGTCCAGATTGATGGTGAACTGACGGGCTGTTTGGGCAGCGAAGGCTTCCGGGCGGAGCGCGATGGTAAGAACCGACTGTAGGTCCGTTACGGGAACTTGCTCATGATATTCGAGTTCCACACGTTTGGTGCCAAAGGGTGGAATGGGTACGACCTTAGCCGTGAACGATGACGAGCGGCGAGCGTCGGTTTCGTCGCGTTCACCTTGTTGCAGCAGGCCGGGATCGATGGCTTGCCATTTCAGATTGGTGTAGATCTCCTCGGCGCGGCGGCGCTCCAGAATGACGCCAGGGATGCGGGTGACCCCATCCCACACGGCGAAATCGGAGACCAGCGCCCGGGTGGAGAGTGTAAAGCTGTAGGCGCCCTCAAGTACTTCGGCGACATGGCTACCATAGATTTGCCGCACGTTGATCCGCGCATCGCCGTTGTCAATCGTGATGCCGATGGCCATCTCGTCGAGGGAGAGGGCGGCGGCATCCGGTTGGGTGCGGCCGGAGGGCACTAGAACGCCCGCGTCGGCGCCCAGATGCGACAGCGAAAGTAAAACAAGAAATATTTGTATCGAAATAGTTCTAATCAAAAGAGGTTTCCTTCCGGAACAGAGATAAGTCCATTGTCGGTTCCCAGATAAAGCAGGCCGCCGGCGATGGCGAGGGCGGTGACGTTGGATGAAGGCAGTCCACGGGTGAGAAAACTCCACCGTCCGGAGTTGCGGCGGTAGATGGCCAATCCGCGATCGAGTGTTCCGGCATAGACGGCGGCATCGGTGGCGAGCATGGCGTTCGGGTTTACAACGAAGGCGCCGGAGGATTCGGGCAGCCGGGTCCAGTGACCGTTGGCGTCGAGGCGTTCGACGCCGGCGCCGTAAGTTCCGGCGAACCAGTCCTGGCCGGCGCGCACCAGGGCGGTAATCCAGTTGTGTTTCAAACCGGAGTTGGCGGTGGTGTAGCTGGCACGGACTTCGCCGTTATCCAGGATGGAAAGACCGCCCAGAGTACCGGCCAGCAGGCGCTGCCCTTCGGAAGCAAGCGCATAGACGTGGTTATTCACCAGGCCGTGGAAGGCGAAAAGGCTGCGCGGGCCGGCGGCGTCGAGGAAGGTGACACCGGCAGGCGTTGCAACGGCGAGGCCGCCGGGGATGGGGGCCAGGCCGGTGACGTGGTTGGCGATGAGGCCTTCGGCGCGGCGTAACACTTCGCGTTGGCGGAGTGAAGAGTCAAAGAAGACCAGTCCATTGGCGGTGGCCACGGCGGTGGCGTTCCGCGCCGGATCCCGGATGATCTGGTTGACGCAGAAGACGTGGTCGTCTTCGATGTGCCGGGTGGCGGCGGCGGGAACGGCGATGTCGAGGCCGCGATCGAAGTAGCCCACCCAGAGCCTTCCCTCCGGATCGGCGTGGAGCGCGGAGATGTTGCGATCGGTGAGCCGGGCCTGGCCAGGCATTGCAACAAGCTGCCAGTGGCGGCGGGCGTCCAGGACGTAGAGAGCGCCGGGGGTTACCGCCAGCAATTGGCCGGGCAGACTGACGATCCGCCGGATCTCACCTTCCAACGAAGACGAGACCGCGGCTCCGGGCCGGCGGGCAGACGCCAGTGGAATCTCGATCAGCCCCTGTTCGAGCGTGCCGGCCAGCAGAACGCCCTCGCGCACGGCGAGGGATTCGATGAAGAGGCCGGTGGCGAGGTGACGCGAAACCTGGCCGCCGCTCAACTGGGCGGCGCCGGCCGGGGTGCCTGCATAGGTTTGGCCGTTGTGAATGGCGATGGCCGTGATGTGGGCATCGGGCAACCCTTCGGCCTCGGACCAGTGGCGAAGTTCCCCGGCGCGCAATTGGAACAGGCCCTGACTGGCGGTTCCAATCCAGAGTGAAGCTTCGTCCCCGGCCAGGGCGGTGACGTGGAGGTTGCGTAGCGCGGGGTGGATCCATGCGATCCGTTTGCCATCAAAAACCAGGACTCCCAGGCGTTCGGTACCGAAAGCGATCCGGCCGTTGCCGAGTGGCAGGAGGGCGGTTGCCTTGCGGGCAGCGGGATTCGGTGGGCGAAGGTGGCGCAACCGGCGGCCATCAAAAGCGAGGATGCCCTCCGAGGCGGTGGCGAGCCAGAGTTCGGGTTCGGCGGAGTCGGACGCCAGGCCCGGGGCCAGAGCGGTGATAGCGGATGGAGGCAGTTCCAGCCCGGGGCGGAATTGGGCGTCCGGTTTGCCATCGGCGTCGAGGCGGATAAGGCCGGCGGCTCCGGCCAGAAACAGATGCCCCTCAAAGAAGGCGGCGTCGACGTAGGAGGGGGTGGATGGGATGCTTTGAAACCCGGGCGGCAGGGTGCTCTCCAGCCAGAGGCGATCGAATTCGAGTTCGGCGCCGTGGGCAAACTCGGCCCGCGCATTCCGCAGGGCGCTTCGCGCGCCCAGCAGGATGTAGCCGCCAATGCCGATGGCCGCCACCAACAAAAAGGCAGCGGCGAGGATGCATATCTGCCCGCGGCGAGATGTGGTGAAACCCACTCGCATCATGATGCAACACTTTGTTACGCGCAACAGCTTGCAGGAGCGGACAAACTCCGGATGAGACAGGGCATCGGGCGCGGGCGGCGCTGCTGCCATGCGCCCGAGGCACAGCCGCGAGCCTCAACTCGGATTATATTCGATGACCACCAGGGTGATGTCGTCCGATTGAACGGCCTGGCCGGCGAAGGCGCCGACCGCGCTCCAGATGGAGTCATGAAGGCGAGCGCTGGAGCCGGCGGCGTGCTCCACGATCACGTTTCGCAGGCGGGAAAGGCCGAAGAATTCTCCGGCGGTATTTTGCGCTTCGGTGACTCCATCCGTGTAGATGATGAGTTTGTCGCCGGGGAGCAGTTGGGTCTGGCGGACCTCATATCCGGCGCCGGCCAGAAGCCCTACCGGCATTCCGGTGGAGCCGAGCGTGGAGAGCGTTCCCCGGCGCAGCACGATGGGCGGGCAATGTCCGGCGTTAACCCAGTGCAACAGGCCGCCGGGTTCGACGCGGACGTAAAACACGGTGGCGTACTTTTCGCCCGCGGCACGTTCGTTGAGGAAGTGGTTGACCCGGGACAGCATCTGGTCGAGCGGCATGGGGTTTTCCGAAGCCAGCAGGAACGCGCCCTGCAGCAACGCCGCAAGCAGGGCCGAAGCGATTCCCTTGCCGGAGACGTCGGCCACCACGGCCACCCGGCTGCCATCTTCGGTGATCTGGATGTCGTAGTAATCGCCGCCCACCAGGTGAGACGGCTGGTTGGAAGCGGAGGCGCGGAACCAACCGGTCTCGGGCAGGGTCTTGGGCAGCAGGCCGGCCTGGATTTCACGAGCCAGCGCGAGTTCTTTCTCCAGTTGCTGCTTTTCGCGCTCTTCCTCGAGCAAGCGGGCGTTTTCGAGCACCGTGGAGGCTTCCAGCGCCAGCGTCTGGAGCAGTTCGCGGCCACCGTGCGACAGGTCGGCCGCGCCGGCTCGTGAATCCATGTAGAGAACGCCGACGGTCTCGTTGGCGGCGGATAGAACCGAAGTCTCACCGGCGTCGCCGGCACGCACCCGGACCAACGGCACGGAGACGACGCTGCGCAACTCCAGATTCGCCACGGAACGATCCGGCCTGAGGCCATCCTCGCCGCTGGGATCGAAGTTCATCGACAGCAGTTCCCGGCGGTGGTCGAGCGCATGTTGAATCAACCGGGTGGGCACCTGGAGATCGGTAGCGGCCAGAGGGGCACCGGAGCGCCGGCGGGCGATGCGCACGGTAAGTTCCCGCGGATCCTTCATCAACAGGAACCCGCGTTCGGCTCCGGTGACGGTGAGGGCGGCGTCCACCACCGAGGTGAGCACGTCCTCGAGCGAGAGCGACGTTTGCAGCGCCCTCGCCACTTCCACCAACGCCCGCAACCGGGCCAGGCCGGGGGTTCCGGGCAGGGTAGTGGCGGGGAGTTGAAGCCGCCCGAGCAGGCGGTCGATTTCGGCGTCTTCCAGGGCGAAAGTGAGGACGTAAGAATCGGTCAGGCCGAAGTCGATACGGTCACCGTGGTGGAGCGCGGCGCGCTCAATCCGCTTGCCGTTGAGGTAGACGCCGGCGCGGCTGCGGGCATCCTCGATGGAATACTCGCCGTTGTCGATCGAAATCACGGCGTGGTAGCGGGAGGCGCGATTGTCCCGCAGCACGAGCTGGTTTTCGGGCGCCCTGCCGAGGCGAAACGGGAGCGGCTGGATGGCGATGCGCGTTTCCAGGCCGGAGGGATTGCGAACCAGCAGCGCGGCCGGGCGCGGCGCCATCATGCCGGTTTGCGTGGTGGAGCGGTGGCAGCCCGGTCAGCCGCCTCACGGGCTTCCTGGGCGCGGAGCACCTGGCAGTGGGCGCAATAGCCGCCGATTTCGGTGCGCGCCAGCACGACCTGAAAGCCGAAGTGCGACTCCACCTGGCGGCGGAGCTTTTGGAGCGGTTCACCGAAGAACTCCTCCACCTTGCCGCAGCGCAGACAGATGACGTGGGCGTGCTCCTGCTTGGTGCGGGTTTCGTAATAGTGCTGGTCGCCGCCCCAGTGCATGAGGTCGAGTTCGTCCACCAGTCCGCCTTCCTTGAGCAACTTGAGGGTACGGTAGACGGTGACGCGGTTCAGCTTGGAGTCCTTCTCCTTGGCTAGCTTATAGAGCTGCTCGGCATCCAGATGCAGTCCTGATTTGTCGATCAACTCAAGCAAAATCTGGCGCTGCCGGGTGAGGCGGACGCCGCGTTGTTTGAGAGAGTCCCGAATCGCCTGCACGGCCATACTTAGAACATAGCATCACCGGCGGGGCCCAACCCACGAAATTCCCGGGCCGGCGGACAATTGCAGCGGCTGGCGGCGCTGGAGGCCGGAATCCGGCTGGTGAAGATCCTATAATCAGATGTAGCCAAATTTCGCAGCTTGTCCTGATAGAAGGAAAGAGGTATCGCGAATGCATCCTGTTGGCTCATTCCATGTAGCGCCGGCGCTACCGGTCTCCCTTGAAGCGCTTCGCGAACTGGCCTGGAACGTTCGATGGGCCTGGAATCACGACACCATTGAGTTGTTCCGGCGGCTTGACAGCGAGCTGTGGGAGAGTTCCGGGCATAATCCGGTGCGGATGCTGGCCTCGATTGAGCAGTCGCGGTTGAAGGAGGTGGCCGAGGATGATGCGTTTCTGGCGCACCTGGAGCGAGTGGCGGAGCATCTGAGCCAATACCTCTCGCCGGAGGTGAACACCAGTTGGTTTTACCGCCGGCACAAGGACGCGGCGGGGGCCACGGTGGCTTACTTTTCGGCCGAGTTCGGCGTTACCGAGTGTTTATCGATCTTCGCCGGCGGATTGGGGATGCTGGCGGGCGATCATTTGAAATCGTCCAGCGACCTGGGGGTGCCGCTGGTGGGAGTGGGGCTGCTGTACCAGCAGGGCTACTTCCGGCAGTACCTGAATTCTTCGGGCTGGCAGCAGGAATCCTATGACGATAACGACTTTTACAACCTGCCGTTGACGCTCGAGCACGACGCCGCCGGGACGCCGCGCACGGTGCAGGTGGATTTGGGCGATCGGCCGGTCGTGGCGCAGATCTGGCGGGCTCAGGTGGGGCGGGTGCCGCTGTACCTGTTGGATGCCAACGTTCCGGAGAACCGGGCCGAAGACCGGGATATCACCGACCAGCTCTACGGCGGCGATCTGGACATGCGGATCCGGCAGGAGATTCTGCTGGGCATCGGCGGATTCCGGGCACTACGGACGCTGGGCATCGAGCCGACGGTCTTTCATATGAATGAAGGCCACTCGGCCTTTCTGGGGCTGGAGCGGGCGCGGCAACTGGAGATTGAACACAAGCTGAACTTTGCCGAGGCGCGGGAGTTGGCATCGGCGGGTCTGGTATTCACCACGCACACTCCGGTGGCGGCGGGACACGACTACTTCGCGCCGGCGCTGATGGAGCGCTACTTCCGGTCCTATGCCCAGGGGCTGGGCATTTCCTGGCATGAGTTTCTGGCGATGGGCCGGCAGAATCCGAACAATGAGAGCGAGGATTTTTGCATGACGGTGCTGGCGCTGCGGATGGCGGCGGCCAGCAACGGGGTGAGCAAGCTGCATGGCGAGGTTTCGCGAAAGATGTGGGCGAACCTGTGGCCGAACGTGCCGCTCGATGAGATTCCCATCGGGCATGTGACCAACGGAGTGCACTTCCGTTCCTGGATCTCGGTGGAGATGAACCATCTTTATGACCGCTACCTGGGCCCGCAGTGGCGTGAGGAACCGGCCGATTCGACGCTGTGGAAGAGGGTGGAAAAGATTCCGTCCGAGGAGTTGTGGAGCACGCACAACCGGCGGCGGGAGCGGATGGTGGCATTTACCCGGCGCCGCCTGCTCGAGCAGTTGCAGCAGCGCGGCGCGCCGCAGAGCGAGCAGGAGACGGCGGCCGAAGCGCTGAGCGGCGATTGCCTGACCATCGGGTTTGCGCGGCGCTTTGCCACCTACAAGCGGGCGACGCTGCTGCTGCGCAATCCCGAGCGTCTGGCCAAGATCCTTAACGACCCGGCGCGGCCGGTGCAACTGATCTACACCGGCAAGGCTCACCCGCGCGACGATGCCGGCAAGCAGTTGATCCAGCAGATTGTCGACATGTCCCGCCGGCCGGAGTTCCGCCGCCGGATCGTGTTTCTGGAAAACTATGACATGGCGGTGGCCCGTTCCCTGGTGCAGGGAGTGGATGTGTGGCTGAACACGCCGCTGCGGCCGATGGAGGCGAGCGGCACCAGCGGCATGAAGGCGCTGGCCAACGGCGTACTGAATGCCAGCGTGCTCGACGGCTGGTGGGACGAGGCATGGCGGGAAGCGCCCAGCCGGCAGGTGGGCTGGGCGATCGGCAACGGCGAAGATTACAACGACCGCAACTACCAGGACGAGGTGGAAGCCGATGCGCTATACGACCTGCTGGAGCGCGATATTGTGCCGGCGTTTTACGAGCGGCGCTCCGACGACATACCGATGCGGTGGGTAGCGCGGATGAAGGCGTCGCTGTGCGCGCTGTGTCCGGAATTCAATACGCACCGGATGGTGCGGCAGTATGTGCAGGAGTTTTATCTGCCGGCGCACGGGCGGTACCTGCAACTGGGAGCCGATGGCGCGGCGGGCGCCCGGGAACTGGCGGCCTGGCTGCGGCGGGTAGAAACGGCGTGGCCTTCGGTGTCGGTGGCATGGGTGAAAACGGAACTGCCGGCGGCGCCCAAAGTGGGTGACCGCTTCAGCGTGCGGACCGCGGTGCGAATGGGCGCGCTGGCGGACAACGACGTCGTGGTGGAGCTGTGCATGGGACGGCTCGGCGCCGACGGGGCGATCGCCGCGCCGGCCTACTGCGCGATGACTCCGGCCGGCAAGGACCCAAGCGGCGCCACCGTCTTTGCCGCAACGGATATATCCTGTGAGTTAGGGGGGCAAGTTGGTTATACGGTCCGGGTCCGGCCCGATCACCTGGCGGTATTGAACCACTTGAGGCCGAACCTGATGATCTGGGCGGATGCCCGGCAACGCGGGTAAGGATCGTGGTAACGCCCCTGTTACAATAAGGAGGATCCCCGCTTTTTATCAATGCTGGCAACCAATACAATCGCCGAAGAGATTCTGGACCTGAAGCGGCAGCGCAGCGCCGTGCTGCTGGCGCATCATTACCAGGAGCCGGAAATTCAGGATCTGGCCGACGCCGTTGGAGACAGTCTGGAATTGTCGCGCAAGGCGAGGCAGTTTGATGGAGACGTGATCGCGTTTGCCGGTGTCTGGTTCATGGCGGAAACGGCCAAGGTGCTCAATCCGCAGCGGATGGTTGTGGTTCCGGACCGTGAAGCCGGCTGCAGCCTGGTGGACAGTTGCCGGGTGGAAGACGTGAGGGCGTTCAAGCAGCGGCACCCGGAATATGCCGTGGTGAGCTACATCAACACGTCGGTGGAAGTGAAGGCGGAAAGCGACATCCTGTGCACTTCGCGCAACGCGGTGAAGGTGGTGAATTCGATTCCCGCCGAACGGCCGATCCTGTTCCTGCCGGATATCAATCTGGGCAATTACGTGCAGCAGCAGACGGGCCGCGAAAACATGAAGATCTGGCAGGGCGTCTGCATCGTACACTCCACCTGGAACGCCAAGCGCCTGCTGCGGACCAAGGCGGAGCATCCCGACGCGCTGGTGGCGGCTCATCCCGAATGCCCGCCCGAAGTGCTGCGGCTGTCCGATTTTGTCGGTTCCACGTCGGCCATTATCGAGTGGTGCGTGAACCACGACGCGGGCGAATTCATCGTAATGACGGAGAGCGGCGTCAGCCACTCGCTGCACAGACTGGCTCCGGGCAAGCGTTTCCACTTCGTGCCCAACGAAAACTGCAACTGCAGCGAGTGTCCCTACATGAAACGGAACACGCTCGAGAAGGTGCGGGACTGCCTGCGGAACCTGGATCCGAAGGTGGAGATTTCACCCGAGATCATTGAGCGCGCCGCGGTTCCCATCCAGCGCATGCTGGCGCTGAAATAATCCAGCCGAATGGGCGCCACCCCACTTGTCGATACGTTTGGCCGTGTGCACGATAACCTTCGGGTGAGCGTCACGGACCGCTGTAACATCCGCTGCTTCTATTGCATGCCGGGTGAAGAGGTTCGTTACGCTCCGCACGGGGAGATCCTTTCGTTCGAGGAGATGGCGCAGTTTGTGCGCATCGCCACCGGACTGGGGGTGACCAAGGTGCGGATCACCGGCGGCGAGCCGCTGGTGCGCAAGGACCTGGAGGTATTTGTGCGGCTGGTAGCGGCGATTCCGGGCATCCGGGACCTGGCGCTGACCACCAACGGCGTGCTGCTGGCCGAGCAGGCCGGGGCGCTGTACGAGGCCGGACTGCGGCGGGTGAACATCCACCTGGACACGCTCAGCCGGGAGCGTTTCCTGCGGATCACGCGGCGCGACAACTTCCACCGCGTGATGAAGGGCATCGAGACGGTCCAACGGCTGGGCTTCGGGCCGATCAAGATCAACACGGTGGCGGTGAAGAACCTGGTGGAGCCGGACATCGTGCCGCTGGCGCGTTTCGGGCGCGAGCAGGGAATCGAGATTCGCTACATCGAGTTCATGCCGCTGGATGCGCAGGGGTTGTGGGACCGGTCGAAGGTGCTGCTGGCCGACGACATTCTGACGATGCTCGAAAGCGAGATCGGGCCGCTCGATCCGGTGGACAACGCCGACCCGCGGGCTTCGGCCACCGAGTACCGGTTTCGCGACGGCAAGGGGGGAGTGGGCTTCATCGCGCCGGTGAGCAGGCCGTTCTGTTTGAACTGCAACCGCATCCGGCTGACCGCCGACGGCAAGCTGCGCTACTGCCTGTTTGCGCTGGAGGAGACGGACGTGAAGGGGCTGTTGCGCTCCGGCGCGCCGGAAGAGGAGATTGCCGCCGTGGTGCGGGAGGTGGTGCGCCAGAAGTGGCTGGGGCACGAGATCAACAGCACGCAATTCGTTGCTCCGCCGCGGCCCATGCATTCCATCGGCGGTTAGCCGCGAACGCATGTCCCACACCACGCTTTCGGGCAGCGAACCCCGCTATCAGGGTGGATTGCAGGCGGTGGCCGAAGGCGTCCACTGCTGGCTGACCCCCAATGGAAACTGGGGCGAGAGCAACGCGGCGCTGATTGCCGGACACGGCGCGTCGCTGCTGGTGGACACGCTGTGGGACCTACCGCTCACTTTCCGGATGTTGAGCGCGCTGGAACCGGTGGTTGCCAACGCGCCCATCCGGCACCTGGTGAATACGCACTCAGACGGCGATCACTGGTTCGGCAACGAACTGGTGGGGGCCGAGACGATTATTGCCACCGAAGCGGCGGCGCGGGTGATGGCCGGCCACGGGCCATCGGAGATGGAGACGCTGGGAAGGCTGGCGGTGCTGTTACGAGGCGCGGGCCGGGTTCCGGCTCCGGGGCGGTGGCGCTGGCGGGCGATGGGCGAATACTTCGGCGGCATGGTGCAGCCCTTTGAGTTCAACGGCATTCGGCCGGCACTGCCGAACCGCACCTTCAGCGGGCGGATGACGCTGGAGGCCGGGGGCCGGATGGTGGAGTTGATTGAGGCTGGGCCGGCGCACACCGAGGGAGATCTGCTGGTGCACCTGCCCGACACCCGGACGGTGTTCGCGGGTGACCTGCTGTTTCTCGGTTCGACTCCGGTAATGTGGCAGGGTTCGGCGGAGAACTGGATTCGAGCCTGCGAACGGATCATGGACCTTGAACCGGAGGTGGTACTGCCGGGCCATGGTCCGGTGACCGGAGCCGCCGGCGTGGAGGCGGTGCGCGATTACTGGCGATACGTGCTGGGCGCGGCACGGGCCGAGTTCGAGCGTGGGACCACCGCCGGGGCCGCGGCGCGCGTCATTTTGCAGGGCGACGCCTTCCGGGCGCAGCCGTTTGCGGCTTGGGATTGTCCGGAACGGCTGGCAATCAACGTCGATTCGATTTACCGGCAGCTTTCGGGCATGGCGCGGCCACGCAGTCTTTTGGAGCGGGTGCGGGTGCTGGGCCGGACTGCGCTGATGGCCGATGTCAGCGCCACCCGTCAACTGTAAAATGGTGATTTGATGAGAATTGCAGTGGGTCAGATTAACTCGACCGTCGGTGATCTGGCCGGCAACCGTGGTCGAATGACGGAGGCGGCGCGAAGGGCCGCGGCAGAGGGCGCCGAAATCGTCATATTTCCCGAGCTCTCGCTCACCGGCTATCCCCCTCTTGACCTGGTGGAAAATCCCGCTTTTCTGGAACGTACGGCAGGGGAGTTAGAACGCCTGGGGCGAGAGACGGCCGATCTCGATCTAGCCATTATTTGTGGTTATGTGGACAAGACCGGCGAGGGGGACGGCACCAGGGCGCTGAACCGCGCGGCGGTGTTCGAGCAGGGGCGGGTGACGTTCCGGCAGACCAAGATGCTGCTGCCCAATTACGACGTCTTCGACGAGGTCCGTTACTTTCAGCCCGCCGAATGCCAGGCGTTGTGCGAGATCCGGGGACGCAAGGTGGCGCTCACCATTTGCGAGGACGCCTGGAACGATGGGCCGCTGTGGGGGCGGCGGCTGTACCCGCGCGATCCGGTGGAGGAGTTGGCGCAGCGTGGCGCGTCGATGCTGGTGATTATCAACGCCTCGCCCTATCAGATGGGCAAGCGGCAGCTTCGCCGGAAGCTTTTCAGCGCCACGGCCGCACGATACGGTATGGCGGTGATTTACGTCAACCTGGTGGGCGGCAACGACCAACTCGTGTTTGACGGCAGCAGCTTCGTGATGGATCGCCGCGGGCGGGTGATCGCGGCCGCGCGGTCGTTTTGCGAGGACCTGGTGGTGGTGGATATCGACGGCAACCCGCCGGAGAAGGTTGAGCCGCTGACGGAGGAAGACGAGGCGGTGTATGACGCGCTGGTGCTGGGCACTCGCGATTACGCCCGCAAGTGCGGTTTCCGCCGGGTTCTTCTGGGTTTGAGCGGGGGGATCGACTCCTCGTTGACGGCGGCGGTGGCGGTGGACGCGGTGGGGCGGGAGAACGTCACCGGGGTGGCGATGCCCGGTCCCTATTCGCCGGCCGACAGTCTGGGCGACGCAAAGGCGTTGGCCGAAAATCTGGGTATTCGCTTCGAGGTTGCGCCGATTTCCGGTATTTATGAGACCTTTGTGACCCGCCTGGAGCAGGTAATGGGCGGCGAGGCGAGCGGCATTGCCAGGGAGAATCTGCAGGCGCGGCTGCGCGGCGTGACGCTGATGGCGCTGTCCAATCAGACCGGCGCGATCGTGCTGACCACGGGGAACAAGAGCGAGCTGGCGGTGGGCTATTGCACGTTGTACGGCGATATGTGCGGCGGGCTGGCGGTGATCAGCGATGTGCCGAAGACGCTGGTTTACCGGCTCTCGCGGGTGGCCAACCGGCGTCACGAGGGCGCGATTCCGGAGAATGTTTTCGAGAAAGCGCCTTCGGCGGAACTGCGTCCCGGGCAGAAGGATACCGATTCGCTGCCGAGCTACGATGTCCTCGATAATATTCTGAGCGGCTATGTGGAGAGCTGCTGGACAGCACAACAGATAGCCGCCGCCCACGGGTATCCGGTAGAGCTGGTGGGCAGTGTGCTGCGGATGGTGGACCGCAGCGAATTCAAGCGCCAGCAGGCGGCGCCGGGGTTGAAGGTGACGAGCAAGGCATTTGGAATGGGCCGCCGGTTTCCCATTGCCCAGGGGTTTAGCGAATGAGATTCGTTACGATTGGCGGTCTGATCGCGGTGGCTACCGCGCTTCTCTCCCAACCGGGCGGCCGCGAGCAGCCGGGCCCGCAGACGGATGGCTCCGTGTTGTTACCGAGCGGGTGGAAGATACGGCCCGCGGGCAAGCAGGTGGCCTTGAGCACGTTCCCCATGTCGCTGGCGCCGTCGCGGGATGGCAAGTATCTGCTGGCATTGAACGGCGGATACGAGCCACCGTCGATCAGCGTGCTGGACACCGTTTCGCAAAGCGAGCGCGGACGCGTGCCGGTGCCCGATGGCTGGCTGGGGTTGACGTTCACCTCCGACGGGCGCATGGTTTACGCGGGCGGCGGCGCCGAGGCTTCGATTTTAGAATTCCGTTTCGATGCGGGCCGGCTTACGCCGGCGCGGGTGTTTCCGATTGTCAACAAGGCCGAACGGACGTGGCAGGACTTCATTGGCGACGTTCAGGTGTCGCCGGATGGGCGCATGCTCTATGCGGCCAATCTTTACCGGGATGAAGTGGTGGTGGTGAACCCGCAGTCCGGCATGGTGGTGGAGCACATCAAGACCGGACGGCGTCCGTACCGGATCGTGTTCGCGCCCGACGGCAAGTCTTTCTTTGTATCCTCCTGGGCCGACGGCTCGGTTTATCAACATGCAACCGTGGATGGGGCGCGGCTGGGGGCGATCCACGCGGGACCGCATCCCACCGACATGGTGCTGAGCGGGCGCGTCCCGGTGGTGGAAGGGGCGGGGAAGCCGTGGTGGGCGGCGCGGCTGTTTGTGGCGGCGGCCAACACCAACAACGTTTACGTGTTCGGCGTGAGCGAGGCGGGGACCGAAGCGCGCCACCTGGAGACGATCAACATCGCGCTGACGCCGATGCAGCCGGCCGGGTCGACGCCGTCGGCACTGGCGCTTTCGAGCGATCAGAAGACGCTGTACGTGGTCTGTTCCGATGTGAACGCGGTGGCGGTGGTGGATATCTCCGAGGAGCGTTCCGAGGTACGGGGTTTTGTGCCCACCGGATGGTATCCCACGGCGGCGCGCAGCCTGGAAGACGGGCGGCTGGTGATACTGAACGGCCGCGGTTTACGATCGTTTCCCAATCGTCTAGGCCCCAGTCCGGTGCGCCGGCCGGAACCGGCGCACCTGGGAGTGGCCAATGTGGAGTACGTGGCGCGTATCCAGACCGGGACCGCGGCGTTTGTCGATCCGTTCGACGCGGCCAAACTGGAGCAGTACAGCGCCACGGTGATGGCGAACTCGCCCTATCGCGATGCCGGGTTCGATGTGCCGGCGACGGGGATTCCCAAGGCGATCGAGCACGTGATCTACATTGTCAAGGAAAACCGCAGCTACGACCAGGTCTTTGGCGACGAGAAGGGCGGCAACGGCGATCCATCGCTGGTGGTGTTCGATGAAAAGGCCGGCCCGAACCATCGCAAACTGGCGCGCGAGTTCGTGCTGTTCGACAATTTCTACGTCAATGCCGACGTAAGCGCCGACGGGCAGAACTGGTCGACGGCGGCGATTGCTCCCGACTACGTGCAGAAGTTGTGGCCTAACAGCTACGGCAAACGGCGCAAGCACTACGACTACGAAGAGTCGGATCCGGCGGCATTGCCACCGGCCGGCTACCTATGGACCAATGCCGCGGCGGCCGGCAAAACCATCCGCAACTACGGCTACATGGTGGACAACCGGCCGGAGGCGCAGCCCACCGGCGAAAGACAAATCAGCGGCGTGCGGGACAGCGTCCTGCAGCCGGTGACCAACGAAAAATATCGCGGCTTCGACCTGGGGTACCCGGATGTGGACAGGGCCAAAATCTTCCTGGCGGACCTGGCCGGGTTCGAAACGAGCGGCCGGATGCCGAACCTGATCGTGATGCGGCTGCCTAACGATCACACGTCGGGAACCGCGCCGGGCCGGATTGCGCCGCTCGCCTCCTTCGCCGACAACGACTATGCGCTGGGGCAGATCGTAGAGGCGGTATCGAAGAGTAGTTTCTGGCCGACGACGGCGATCTTCGTGCTGGAGGACGACGCGCAGAACGGACCCGATCACGTGGATTCGCACCGTTCGCCGGCGTTCATCCTATCGCCCTACACGCGGCGCGGGGCGGTGGACAGCACGATGTACAATACCGCCGCGATGCTGCGTACGATGGAAGCGGTGCTGGGGCTGCGGCCGATGACGGTGTTCGATGCCGGTTCGCGGTTAATGGCTTCCGCATTCACGGCGAAGGCCGACACGCGTCCTTATATGTGTGAGAAGCCACGGATCCCGCTGGAGACGAGAAACCCGGCGCTTGCCGCCGGCGCGCGGCAGCCGGAACTGGATCTGGAGGAAGAAGATCGGGTGGACGATGACCTGATGAACGCAATGTTGTGGAAGGCGGTTCGGGGAACGGAGGCCCCGGCGCCGGTCCGCAGCTACTTTGCCCGCTGAGCGGGCTGGACGAGTGACCCGGGACGGGAGTGATTTTTGCCGAAGATTAACCTCTGCTTCATCTGGCACATGCATCAGCCCTTCTACAAGGACCTGATGAGCGGCGAGTACAGCCTTCCCTGGACGCGGATGCACGCGCTCAAGGACTACTACGGAATGGTGGAGGTGTTGAAGGATTTTCCGGCGGTGCATCAGACGTTCAACCTGGTGCCGTCGATGATGGTGCAGATTGACGAGTACGCCGCCGGCACGGCGATTGACCCGTTTCTGGTCCGCGCGCTGGCGCCGGCGGAGAAGCTGAGCGAAGCCGACCAGCAGTTTATCCTTCAGTACTTCTTTCAGGCCAACGAAGCGCGGCTGATCAACCGTTACCCGCGCTACCGTGAATTGCACGACGCCTGGCGGGCTTCGGATCACAACGCAGGCCGCATCCGCTGGCTGTTCGACACCCAGGCTTTTCGCGATCTGCAGGTGCTTTCGCAACTGGCGTGGTTTGACGAAGAGTTCCTGGACAACGACGCCGAGGTGCGCCGGCTGGTGGAAAAGGGGCGCAACTACACGGCTGACGACCAGGCGCTGATCGGCCGCAAGGAGCTGGAGATTACCGGCCTGGTCCTGCCCACCTACCGGAAGTTTGCCGCCAGCGGACAGATAGAGATCTCGACGACGCCCTTCTACCATCCCATCCTGCCGCTGTTGTGCGACTCCGACATCGCCCAGGTGGCGCACCCCTACGTGCCCCTGCCGCCGCGCTTCCGTTACCCGGGCGACGCCCGGAAACAACTGGCGCTGGCGCGTGAATATATGGCCGGGAAAAACGGCGCGGCGCCCAATGGCGTCTGGCCGTCCGAGGGTTCGGTATCGGATGAGGTAATGGCGATCGCCGCCGACCTGGGCTTCCGGTGGATCGCCACCGACAACGGCGTGCTGGCGCGGACCCTCCAACGCGACGCCACGCCGGCGGTCAGCTACCAGCCTTATCTGTGGCGCCAGAATGGCAAACAGATCCACTGCCTGTTTCGCGATCACTTCCTCAGCGACCTGATCGGATTTGTTTACTCACGCATGGGCGCGGTGGAGGCGGCCGAGCACTTCCTGTCACAGATCCGCACCAACTGCGCGCCGATACTGGCGGGCGGGCGGAATGCGCTGGTGCCCATCATCCTGGACGGCGAAAACGCCTGGGAGTATTACGAACGCAACGGGCGGCCATTTCTCAAGGCGCTCTACGGGCGCATCAGCGAGGCGAAGGATCTGGAGGCGCTGACGGTTTCCGAGGCGCTCGGCCGGATGGAGCCGGGCGCTCTGGATCACATTTTTCCGGCCTCCTGGATTAATGCCAATTTTGATATCTGGATCGGCGCGGAGGAGGATAACAAGGCCTGGGAGTATCTGCTTCGCGCCCGTCAGATGTACGACCGTGTGTGCAATTCCGCCGCTAGCAAGGCGTCGCTGGCGCCCGGCGGGCTGGATCTGGCCGAGCAGGAATTGCTGATCGCCGAGGGCAGCGACTGGTGCTGGTGGTATGGTCCGGAACACGAGTCCGCCAATCGCGCGGAATTCGACCAACTGTTCCGCCAGCACCTGGCCAACGTCTACCGCGCGCTCCACCTGACGCCACCCGACGAACTCTCCCGGCCGATTGCGGGAACCGTAGTTACCGAGTTCCATCAGCCGCCCACCGGGCCCATTTGCCCGACCATCGAGGGCGAGGTAACGTCCTACTTCGAATGGCTGGGGGCGGGGAGCTACCGGTTGGATCAACGCACCGGCGCCATGCACGGCCAGCGCTTTCTGACGCGGGAGATGTTTTACGGCACCGAGGGCACGAACCTCTTCCTGCGTGTGGACTTTGAATCGGATACCGCCCACCTGACGGACACCGAACTGCGAGTGAGCGTGGAGGCGATGGGCGAGAAGACGCTGCAAAGTTCGATTGTGGCGCGGCTGGACCACGGCGCGCTGGTCACTTCCGCCGGGATGGCGGTGCGCGACGGCTGCGCACACCCGGTGGAGGCGGCCTTCGCGAGGGTGCTGGAGATGCGGATCTCGCTGGCGGCGGCGGGGGTGGCGGCAGGCCATTCGCTGCGGTTCCAGCTTTCGCTGTGGAAAGATGGCCTGCCGATGGATGCATTGCCCCAGCAGGGGTGGATCGAGTTTTCGACCGCCGAAGTGGTGGAGTGGCCGCTCTAAAGCCTACTTGCGGCCGGAGTACTTATTGAGCAGCGACACGAAGTGCCGGGCCGACTGCGGGATGGGCATATCGCTGGTGAGAATGGTCTTGTTCTCCAGGGACCTGCCGTAAATTGCCTTGTTGGTGGATTCATCGGGCCGCAGGGTAGCGCCCGCGAGCGAGATGCCGGCGAACAGGCCGCGGCTACGGGACCAGGTAAGGATTTCGGCGGTGAGCATGGCGTCGGTTTCAGCCGCCGCCGACCGGCCCACCGGACCGGCCGCGACCGAGGCATCGCCGCCCAGCGTGAACTTGCTGGTGAGTAGACGGTCCATGCCACGCTTGTTCATTACGAGCATGATGACATCGGTTTCCGATCCGCCGATCTGAAAGCCAAAACTTCCGCCTTCCACGCGCACCGACGCCGGAGCGGACCATCCACGGCCCGTCGACCGGCGGCAGGAGACAAAACCCCGGCCATACTTGCCGCCAATGATAAAAGCTGCCTTCTTAACGCCGGGGACCACCACGACGCACTGGGCTCTGCCGAGCAGATCCTGCGGAATCGCTTTGTCGGGTGTAGCCATCACCTCGGAAAATACGGTTGCCGCAGCGTTGAGACGCTTGACGTCGTCGGCCTGGGCGTACAGCAGAACGGCTGCGAGCGGAACGAGAGCAAGGCTGCGAACGTTCATCTTTTTTTCTCCTATTTGATACGGGTGGAACAGCTTCCACGTCTCCGTTGTAACATACCCGCCCGGGTCACACCTCTCCGAGGTTCGCGAGCGCCCGCCGGCTGGCCCATTCGGCGCCCACCTCGGTAACCACGATGCGGTCCCGCGGATCGAGGAAGCCGCGGAGAATCTCCTTGATCTCGGCGGCCGTGTAGGTGCTTCTCAACGCCCACTGGTTTCCCAGGATCTGACGGGCGCCCAGGCTTACCAGGCGGGTTTTGAGCGAGGCGTAGTCTTCAGCTAGCAGAAGGTCCATGGTCACCAGGTAGATGCGGAGCGACACGACTTCACATTACCAGAACACGAAGAAAAAGAGAAGATCAGTAGCCTTTGCGCTTATCGACGACGTTAATTAGCGGCAGGCCGTTGGTGAAACGGCGGATGTTCTCCACGATGGTTGCGTTCATGCGCTCCCGGCTATGGTCTGAGCGGCTGCCTACATGCGGCGTGACGACCACGTTGGGGAACTGGCGGAGGGCGTGGTTGGCAGGCAAGGGTTCGGGGTCGGTCACGTCGAGGCCGGCGCCGGCGAGGTGCTTACTGTCGATGACCCTGGCCAGGGCATCGTTGTCGAACAACTTCCCCCGGCTGGAGGCAATGAAGTAGGAGTTCTGCTTCATCAGGTCGAATTGGCGGGCGCCGATCATCTTGTCGCTGGCCGGAGTGTGCGGGGCGGAGACGAAGACCACGTCGGCCAAAGGCAGCACCTGGTCGAGTTGATCCGGTTTTACAACCTTGCGGAGGAACGGCATGTAAGGCTTCTCCTCGGGATCGACGCCGATTACGGTCATGCCGAAGGCGGCAGCGCGGACGGCGATTTCGGTGCCAATGCCGCCAACGCCGATGACAACTGCCGTTTTACCGTTCAGTTCGATGCCGTGGTACTCGGTTCCGCCCATGTGCGAGATATGCTTGCCGGCCAGGATGGGACCGAGATCGCGGGTCAGGTATAAAAGCATGGCGAAGGCGTGGTCGGCGATTTCCGGACCCTGGACGATTTTGTTGTTCGTGAGGACGATGTTACTGTCGCGCAGGTCATTCCCGCCGCTCAGATGCAGCGAGTTTTCCACCCCGGCGCTGGTAATCTGAACCCATTTCAATTTCCTGGCGGCGCGCACCTCCGCGGGGCGGATCTGGCCGATCAAGCCGTCGGCATCGACGATCTCCCGCATCATGTCGGCTTCGCTGCGGACCGGGACGATGTCGGCGAGCGGAGACGCGCGGCGCATCTGCTCGATGGTGGCGATGTCTCCGGTGCGGAGCACAATCTTTTTCCGGGTCTGGGCGGTCAGCACGGCCGAGGCCAGCAGCATGGCGAGTAGAAGGTGTCGCATGGATGTATTGAGAGATTCTATCGCATGGCCGGGTTCGGCCAGGGGCGGCGATGTGGCGTTATTCAAGAGCCTTGGCGGCGAGCGCGGTAATTCCCGACAGCTTCCCGATGAAGTGAGCGGGCAGCGAATGGCGCTGCCGGAGGTACTCCGGATCGTTGTAGCTCACCCAAACGGCGCCGGCCTCATCGCGCCAGACCAGAGCCTTCGAGGGCAGGTCGATGGCAAGCGTGGGCGAGGCAATCATTAGTGGCGTTCCGGCTCTTGGATTGCCAAACAGCAACAGATGGGTGGGGCGCATCGCGAGGCCGCTACCTTCCGCCTCCCGGCTGTGGTCGATGTGCGCGAACAGCTTCAGTCCATGGGATCGAAAGGCGTTCTTCAGCCGGATGAGAGTCTCATCGACGCTAAAGGGACTGCGGAGATGAGTAATTCCGGCGGCGGCCGCAGGTTCGAGTGACATCCCGGGATACCTCCGCTCTCATTATGTCCATTACCGGATGAGCATCGGCGGCCGCTCGGAGCCGGAGTAGCGGATGTAGACTCCTTTGCGGCCGTTGGGCAGGATGGTGTCCTCCCCGGTGCGGGCCTGGCAGAGTTGATCGCTAGTCAACTCGCGGCAGCCGGTCAGATCGGCTCCACGCAGGTCCGCGCCTTGCAGGTTGGCTCCGCCGAAGCGGGAACCGGCCAGGTTGGCGCGGTTGAAGTCGGCAGTGCGCAGGTTGGCGTCGCGAAAATCGCAATCCATGGCGGTGGCGCGATAGAAGCGGCAGTAACTAAGGGTTGCCTTGGTGAAGCGGCAGCAGGAGACGTCGGCGCGGGAGAAGTCGCAATTCTCGCAGCGGGCGGCAGTGAAGTTCGCCTCCGAGATCAGCGCACCGGCGAACGAGCAGAGGTTGAGGCGCGCGTGCGGGAACAGCGCCTGTTCGAGGTTGGCTCCGTTGAACCTGCAATCGGTCATGCCGCACTGGTGGAAGGCGGCCTGCTGGGCGACGGCGCCGGTGAAATCGCAATCGACGGCGTTGGAGTCGTGAAGGCGCGCTTCGCTGAGCGCGGTACGCAGGAAGGCGGTGTCTTTGAGGATGGTTTCGCTGAGATTGGCTCCAGTCATCCAGGCGTATTCGAACTTGGCTCCGCTCAGGTCGGATTGGCTGAGGTCGGCGCCGGCGAGTAGCGCCTGGCGGAAATCGGCCGCCTCGAGCACGCTGGAGCTGAGGTCCGCCGAGGTAAGGTCCGCATCGAGCCACCGTGTTGCCCGCAACACGGCCTTTGGCAGGTAAAGGCAGTGAGCCTTCAAATCGCACAGAGATGCTCCGGAAAGGTCGGCCTGCCTTCCCGCAGGTTCTCCATTGAGCCAGGCGCGATGTAATTCCAGCACGGACCCTAGTTTGATGCCGTTCGCCGCTGCCATCGTTTCTGTTGGTAACCTCCTCACCAGCGCGTCACGCGAGCCGGGCGTGGCGGCATATTCCCCGGGGTGAGCCCCATCGCCTCCCCGCACGTCTTATCGGACTGGCAGAAGGAAAATTGACGAAAATTTCGTGTTCAGCGGACGAGCGCGCGGCGAATCGCCTGGCGCATCGCTTTTTCGCAGGCCGGAAACTGGATCCAACTGTAGTGATCGTCGTAGCCTTCGGCGGCATCCCGGGCGGTGGGAATATAGCCGGGGGCGCACTCGCCGAAGCCGAGCGTCATCACCAGGGAGCCTGGACGTTCCTGCTGGGCCCAGAGTTGGTACTGGACAAAGCTTTCGGCCGGCAGCAGTAGAAGCTGGGCAGGGCCGAAGTCGATGGCGGGCACGGCGATCGCGTGGCCGGAATCAAGCCGCCGGCGCCAACTGAGGCCGAGGGCGGCCTCGAAGCGGTCCAGGCGGGAACGGCTGGGGTCGGCCAGCGTGCGGCGGTAGTCGTCCAGTTCAAAGCCGGGTTCGTGCCGTGGGGCGAGCTTCATGGGGGTGGCGCGAAAGCCGATGCGATCCAACCGGTAGCGCCTGGTGGCTTCCCAGGCGGCCACCATGCCGGCGTGCATTCGGGAGGCGAGGATAGGCCGGTTCTGGTGGCTTCCGTCGTTGTATTTGCCGGCGATGGTGTCTCCGGCGCAACCGGTGAAGTAGATTTGGGCTACCTGTGGGGTTTCTTTCTGCCGCCGGGCGCGGGCCAGACCAGGGAAGTCACAGGATACATCCCCCTCGCCGTAGTACGCCATGGGGTGGGTGGAGTAACAACTCAGGGCAGCGAGCGGTTCATCGCCATTCCAGAAGCTGATGGTCTTCAGCGACGGATCGATGAGGCCTTCGGGCAGGGCACGGAGGCGGGGGTCGCGGGTGGCGCTGGTGCGGCCCCAGGAGACCTTTCCATCGGGCTGCACATAACGGCGGTTGGAGGCCACCCGTTCCACCTTGCCCTCTCCGGCTCCGACGTGGGTGACGGGCCGGGGCTTCGCGAGGCTCTCCCGCAGCGCGGCGGTTACGCGGTCCAGGGCCTGCTGATCGTAGGCGGGGTTGCACATGGGCTGAGCGACACCATTGGCTTCGAGCAGGCGCTGGGCCACCCAATCGGAATAGGGCGCATCGTGTTGGTGAACGCAGCTTACAATGACGCGATCGCGGGTGGTTCCGGCGGCCTGGGCCAGCGTGGCGCACCAGTGCTCATAAGAATCGTTGCGAATCTCGCACCAGTCGATGGCTGCCAGCACGATGGGCGCGCCGGCGCCGGAGAGTACCACGCCGTGTGCCTGGAGAGGGTCGGCGATGGAGCGGGCAATGACCGCGTTGAACAGAGGCGCGCCGAGGGGCGGGGTGACATCGGCGTGAAAGCTGGCGATGGAGAACGAGCGCGAGGGAACGATGGCAGCGGCGGCCGCGCCCATCGCCTGGCGGCGCGAAATGGTGTGCGAAGACATTCTTCGCAAATTCTATCCGGTTCGGCCCTTACTTGGCGGCTGCGGCCGTGGCGGCGTAGTGGCGTTCCACGTATCCGTTCAGGATGCCGATGAACTCCGCCACGATGTGATCACCGCGCAGGGTGGTGGCCAGTTTTCCATCGACATAGACGGGCGCCACAGGCTCCTCAAACGTGCCCGGCAGCGAGATGCCGATGTCGGAGTGTTTCGATTCGCCGGGCCCGTTGACGATGCAACCCATGACGGCCACCTTCATCGTTTCGACACCGGCGTAGCGCTCGCGCCACTCGGGCATGCGCTCGCGCAGGTAGGTTTGGATCTGGTCGGCCATCTCCTGGAAAAACGTGCTGGTGGTGCGGCCGCAGCCGGGGCAGGCGGTGACCTGCGGCGTGAAGCTGCGCAGTTCGAGCGATTGCAGGATCTGCTGGCAGACGCGCACCTCTTCCGAGCGGTCGCCGTTGGGCATGGGCGTGAGCGAGGCGCGGATGGTGTCGCCGATGCCTTCCTGGAGCAGGATGGAGATGCCGGCGGTGGAAGCGACAATGCCCTTGGCGCCCATTCCGGCCTCGGTCAGGCCGAGGTGCAGGGGGTAGTCGCAGCGGGCGGCCAGCGCGCGGTTTACGGTGATCAGGTCCTGAACGCCGCTCACCTTGGCGCTAAGGATGATTTTGTCGTGCCCGAGGCCGTAGCGCTCGGCCGCCTCGGCGGCCAGGATACCGCTCTCGACGATGGCATTCATCATCACCGCTCGGGCGTCCAGGGGTTCGGCCAGCCTGGCGTTTTCGTCCATCATCCGCGTGAGCAGAGCCGAATCGAGCGAGCCCCAGTTGACGCCGATGCGCACGGGCTTGCCGTACTCGATGGCGGCTTCGATCATGATGCGAAAATTCTCGTCATGCTTGCGGCCGATGTTTACGTTGCCGGGGTTAATACGGTACTTGGCGAGCGCCCGGGCGCAGGCGGGGTACTTACGCAACAAAAGGTGGCCGTTGTAATGGAAGTCCCCGATGATGGGCACATCCACGCCATGGAGTTTGAGTGTATCGACGATTTTTGGAACAGCGGCAGCAGCCTGTTCCGAGTTTACCGTTATCCGGACCAGTTCAGAACCGGCATTGGCCAGCGCCATGACCTGGCTGGCCGTGGCGGTGACGTCGGCCGTATCGGTGTTGGTCATCGACTGGACGACCACCGGATTCGCGCCGCCAACCCTTACTGTGCCGACATTCACCACCACCGAGTTGCGGCGCGGCTGTGCAGCCATTCATTCCTCCAGAAAGCTTAATTATATCAAGGGGGTTGGACCCGTTTGGCGGAATACTGTATCTTTTCATATAGATTGACACGCTATTGTAGGCTGCCGGGCTCCACGCCACAGTACCGGTGGAGGGCGGTGATGGCGCGCACCAGTTCGTGGGTGAGCGGGGAGGCTTCGCGCTCAACAAACGCCTGCGCGATGCGGTAATAGGCCCAGAGTTGGTCTTCGCGGCGCCGGGTGTGAAAGCGGCTCCAGAGGCGCTCGCCCATCCGCTGGTAGTCCTTGATCATGGAGCGTACGTTGAACAGGCTGTCGGCGCAGGATATGCGCCGCACCGGAGCAGTGGCGGCCAGGATCTGGCGGATATAGCCTTCCTTGTGCTCCCGCCAACGGGCGACCTTATCGGGTAGAAACAACTCGCGCGGGCTGGCACGCTCGGTGAGCGCGGTGACGAGTTCGAGGACGGCCGGACCGAATTGCCGTTCGATTTCGGCGCGCAGCGCCGGTTCACCGCCCGGGTAGTGGCGGGCCTGGTCTTCGAGCGCGTCGTGCAGCAGCGCGGCGATGGATTCGTCTTCGCCGCCACCGTCCTCGATCACCAGCGACGCTACTCCGAGGAGATGGCAAATGTACGGGGCGCCGGAGGTCTTGCGCTTCTGCCGGGCGTGCAGGCGATGGGCGAACACCAGCGCGTGTTCGAAGCGATCGGTAAGCGCGGAATCCATGGGCTATACCGATTATGATGCGCGGGCCGGCGCGGCATGGCGGAAAGTTCCGCTCCTTTACGGCCGCGGCGCGCAACCGGTGTGATTACCAGCGCAGCTTGAGCGGGATCTCCCATTTTTCATTGGAGCGCATCATCTCGTCCCAGGTGACTTCGTTGCCCGAATAGGCGGCAGTGCGGCCGAGGATGGCCGTGAGGTTGCTTTCGACCGCCACTGCGGCGTTATTCAGCACTTTGCCCTCACGGATGGCGGCGACGAAGTCCTTCACGTTGGTGATGGCGCCGGAGCGGAAGGTGTCGTCCTTGGCGGCGCCATCCCAGCGATTGCGGCCGGTGATGCGGACCAGGCCTCCGTAGTGGGAATCGAGCGCGCCGTCGATGCCGAAGCAGCGAACGCACAGATCGCTGAAGCTGTTGGTCAACTGGTGGGAACTGAAGGTAGCCTGGACATTGTTGGGGTACCAGTAGGTGACCAGGAAGTGATCCCAGGCGTCACCGGCGTCAAACGGGGTGCCTTGCCAGTTGGTGCGGCCGCCGGTGCCCCTGGCTCGCAGCGGATGGCTTTGGAGGTACCAGTTCGCCATGTCGATGACGTGGATGTTCTGCTCCACGATGATGTCGCCGCCGAGAATGCGCTCCATGTAGAAATTCAGGACGCGGCGCTGGCCTGGATCCATGCCGGGCGTGCCTCTGTCCTTGGCCGGCCGGCCGGCGTAGTAGTAGATCTGAGCCATCACCGGCTTGCCGATGTCGCCGCGGTGGACGCGCGCCGCGGCTTCCTGAAACGCGGGTTGGGCGCGGCTTTGGAAATCCACCAGGAAGTTCAGCTTTTGCTGTTGCGCGGCGGCGGCGGAGGAGAGGATTGCCTTGCAGCCCGGCACGTCAACGGCGACGGGCTTGGCCAGATAGACGTGCTTTCCGGCGGCGACGGCTTCGGCGGCGTGCTCAGGGCGGAAATAAGGAGGAGTTTCCAGGATAACGGCATCCAGCCTGGAGTGGGCCAACTGCTTGTAGGCATCCGGGCCGTAGTAGGCGCGGGAGGAATCCACTTTGAACTTCTCTTGTGTCTGATCGAGGTGGCTCTTGATGACGTCGGCCAGGGCCACCACGCGGGCGCCCGCATATTCCACGAAGAAGGGCGCGATCCAATTGCCGCGTCCGCCGCATCCGACCAGGCCGACTTCCACCGTCGAGTTGGCCTGGGAGCCGAAGACCGTTTCCGGTTTGAGGATCAGCACTCCCGCGGATGCCCGCTTCAAAAACCGCCGGCGCGGGGGATTGGGCAATGGTTCGTTTTGCATGACAGGCTCCTATCTGAAGAACAGCGACTATCTTACACCCGCCGGCGGGTTGGATCTGTGGCATGATGCCCAAGGAATCCTCATGCGACGCTTTGCGATGCTTTGCCTTGTTGGCGCTTCCGGCCTGATGGCCCAGGATGTGCCCCAGTATTATCACAGCGAGGTATCCGGCGACCCGCCTTATCTTTCCGAGCCCGGGTGGCGCGCAATGCTGAATGGACGTGATCTATCCGGCTGGCACGCCGCGCCGGGCCGTCCAAACGAGTGGTTCACTACGGCCAGCGTCCGCTACCGCCGCGTGTTCGGTCCGGCGCGATTCGATGCCCGGCCGGGTTCCGGAGACCGCATCGTTAATGGACCCAAGGGGGTGACGGCACACCTGATTTCGAACGAAAAGTTCGGCGACCACGAACTTTATTTGGAGTTCATGCTGGTGAAGGCCTCCAACTCCGGCATCTACCTGCAGGGTTTATATGAGGTGCAGATCTTTGACAGCTACGGATTTCATGGGCAACTGACGGTGGGTGATTGCGGCGGAATTTATGAACAACCCGATGGAACCGGCGGTTCGCCGCCGATGCACAACGCCGCGCGGCCGCCGGGCGACTGGCAATCGCTGCACATCTGGTTTCGCGCTCCGCGGTTTGATGCCTCCGGCCGGAAAACGGCGAACGCCAGGATCCTTCGCGTGATTCTGAACGACACGCTGGTGCAGGAGAATGTCGAGTTGCCGGGGGCGACGCGGGGCGGCCTGGACACCGGTGAGGCGCCCGTGAATCCGGTGCTGATCCAGGGCGACCACGGGTTGATTGCCTTGCGTAACATCTACGTTCGCGCGTTCGGGGCCGGACGTTGAGCCGTGGTGGGACAAACCTGGAAGCCGATCCGGTTATGATGGAACATCGCGCATGACAGTATTGCCGCGCTTTTACCCGATCCTGGACACAGACGCCCTCGCGCGATTCGCCATGGATCCCAGGGCGGCCGCGGAGATCCTGTTGGCGGCGGGCGCGCGCATCCTTCAATTCCGGCACAAAGGGCACTACTCGCGTTCCGTGTTCGCGGTGGCGGAGCAGGTGGCGGCGCTGTGCCGCGAGGCCGGGACTTTATTCGTGGTGAACGACCGCGCCGATATCGCCATGCTGTTGGGGGCGGGGCTGCACGTGGGCCAGCAGGACCTGCCTCCGGCCGATGCGCGGCGGCTGCTGGGAACCGGGTGTGTGCTGGGATTTTCCACCCACAACGAGGCGCAGCTTCGGGCCGGCGACGGGGAGCCGGTGGACTATCTGGCCATTGGCCCCATATTTGGAACCGCGTCCAAGCAGGAGCCGGATCCCGAGATCGGGCTGGCCGAACTGGCGCGGCTGCGCTCCATCACCGCGCGCCCGCTGGTGGCCATCGGCGGCCTTCGTCGCGAGCGCGCGCATGCGGTATTTGCTGCCGGCGCCGATGCTGTGGCGGTAATTGGAGATCTGTTGCCCGAGATCAGAGAGAGGGCTGAGGAATGGATGGAAGTCACCCGGTAGCCATGAAGGACGCCGATGCCGGCCTGGTGAAGGGGCTCGGATTACTGGACGCCAGCACGCTGGTGATGGGCTCGATGATCGGCTCGGGCATCTTCATCGTTTCCGCGGATATTGCGCGGCAGGTGCAATCGCCCGGGCTCATGATGATGACCTGGGTGGTAACGGCGGCGCTCACCATCATTGCCGCGCTCAGCTATGGGGAACTGGCGGCCGCCATGCCGCGCGCCGGGGGGCAATATGTTTATCTGCGCGAAGCGTTCGGCCCGCTGTTCGGCTTCCTTTATGGCTGGACGCTGTTCCTGGTGATTCAGACCGGCACCATCGCCGCGGTCGCGGTAGCCTTTGCCAAGTTCGCCGGCATCTTTATGCCGTGGATCGCGCGGGATAACCGCCTTGGCCCGGTGAATACCCAGCAACTGGTTGCCATCGCGATGCTGGTGTTGTTGAGCGCGGTGAACACGCGCGGCGTCCGGACCGGGGCGGTGGTGCAGAATGTCTTCACAGTGGCCAAGGTGGCGGCGCTGCTGGCGCTGGCGGGTTTCGGGCTGGCGCTGGGGCGGAACGCAGAGGCGATCTCGCGTAATTTTTCGGATTTTTGGGGTGGAGCCAGCTGGGGCTGGCCATCGATCCGCCTGGTGGGCGTGGCGATGGTGGGCGCGCTGTTTTCCGCCGATGCCTGGAACAATGTGACTTTCACCGCGGGCGAAGTCCGCAATCCGAAGCGGAATCTGCCGCTGGCGCTAGCGGTGGGCGTGGGCACGGTTTGTTTGATTTACATCCTGTGCAACCTGGTCTACCTGAGCGTGTTGCCGCTCGGAGCGATTGAGCACGCGGCCGAGGATCGTGTGGCCACGGCCGTAGCGGGAGTGATCTTCGGACCGGTGGCGGTGCAGTTGATGGCGGCCGCAATCATGATCTCCACCTTCGGCTGCATGAACGGAATGATTCTGGCCGGCGCCCGGGTCTACTACGCGATGGCGCTCGATGGCGTTTTCTTTCGCGCCGTCGGAAGGCTGGATCCGGCGCGGCACACGCCGGTTGTTTCCCTGGTTGTACAGTGCGCCTGGGCCTCGTTGCTGGTGCTGAGCGGCAGTTATAGCGAACTGCTGGATTATGTTATATTCGCAGTCTTGCTTTTCTACATCCTGACCATTGCCGGGGTGTTTGTGCTGCGCCGTACCCGGCCGGATCTGGAGCGCCCCTACCGGGCCTTCGGCTATCCGGCGCTACCGGCATTTTACATCGCGGTGGCGGGAGTAATTGAAATTCTGCTGCTGTTGTACAAACCGAGCTTTACCTGGCCGGGATTAATGATTGTGCTGCTGGGTATCCCGGTGTACTTTCTTTGGCGCCGCGCCGGCAGGGGAATTGCTTAAATGGGCGGATGCGCGCATCGCCCGGAAAAGGTCAAGGCATGAGTCTTTTCGCGACCAAACCTTTGAGTCGTATTTTTGAGGAGTCGGAGGCCGGCGAGCACCAGTTGAAGCGTACGCTCGGCCCGGGCAGCCTGGTGGCGCTGGGCATCGGAGCGATTATCGGCGCGGGGCTGTTCTCGCTGACCGGCATTGCGGCGGCGGAAAATGCGGGGCCGGCCATTGTGCTCAGCTTTATGCTGGCGGCGGTGGGCTGCGCTTTCGCCGGCATGTGCTATAGCGAATTCGCCACCATGATTCCGATCGCGGGGAGCGCCTACACGTACTCCTACGCGACGATGGGGGAGCTGATTGCCTGGGTCATTGGATGGGACCTGGTGCTGGAGTATGCCGTGGGAGCGGCCACGGTTTCCATCAGTTGGTCGAGTTACGTGGTTTCGCTGATGCATGACATGGGCATTGCGCTTCCCTACGAACTGATTGCTTCGCCCTGGCAGCCGGTGGTCCTGCCGGATGGCCAAACCGTTTATGGCATCATCAACCTTCCGGCGGTCCTGATCGTGGTGTTGATCTCGCTATTGCTGATGACCGGCATTCAGGAATCGGCGACTGTAAACTCGATCGTGGTGGTCCTGAAGGTGAGCGTGGTGATCGTATTCGTGCTGGTGGGTTGGAACTACATGAAGCCTGCCAACCATGTGCCGTTCATTCCGCCCAACACGGGAGTCTTCGGTGAGTTTGGATGGAGCGGCATTGTCCGCGCGGCAGGCGTAATTTTCTTTGCCTATATCGGATTCGATGCGGTATCCACCGCGGCGCAGGAAGCCAAGCGGCCGCAGCGGGACATGCCCATCGGCATTATCGGTTCGCTGATTGTGTGCACCATCCTCTATGTTCTGTTCGCCTATGTGATGACCGGGCTGGAACGCTACACGGCGTTCCGGGGCAATGCCGCGCCGGTGGCGCTGGCCATCGCCAAGACGCCATTCATATGGCTGCAGACGGCAGTGAAGCTGGCGATTATCGCCGGGTTTACGTCGGTGATCCTGGTGATGCTGCTGGGGCAGTCGAGGGTGTTTTTCTCCATGTCGCGTGATGGACTGCTGCCGGACGTGTTTAGTCACATTCATGCGAAGTATCAGACGCCGTGGTTGTCGAACCTGCTGTTCATGGGGTTTGTGAGCCTGTTCTCGGCATTCGCGCCCATCTCCGCCGTGGGTCACATGACCAGTATTGGAACGTTGTTCGCGTTCGTGCTGGTGTGCGCCGGCATCATGGTGATGCGCCACACGCACCCGGAGGTGCCGCGTCCGTTCCGCACGCCGCTGGTGCCGGTGACGCCGATTCTTGGAATCGGCGTATGCGCGCTCATGATGTTTGGCTTGGGTTGGGAGAACTGGCTTCGATTATTGGTATGGCTGGTGATTGGCCTGTGCATTTACTTTGGCTATAGCCGGCATCATACGCATCTTAAAAGTTAATGAAGGACTCTTGTGCCGATTCGTTCGGGCGGCGGCAGCTGCTTCGGGGCGGCGCCGCGCTGTCCTTGCTTCAAAACGGGCTGAAGGGGGCGCAGCGGAACGGCCAACCGCTGTTCCGTTTCATCCAGTGGAATGACCAGCATGTGGATGCCACCCAGCCGGAGGCATACGCCAAGGCGAACCGGAAGCAGGAATATCTGGCCGGCATGGTGAAGCAACTGCCTGCGGACCGGCGTCCGGCTTTTATCCTTAATAGCGGTGATCTGATACAGGGCGAGGATCTGCCCTCGATTCGCGCCGATCTTCAGGTCTTTTGCCGCCTGACGGCTGATCTGGGCGTGCCCTTTTATCCGCTGGTGGGCAACCACGAAGTAAAGCAACAGGAGACGGATCCGCAATGGCTGCGGCCGTATGTGGATGAGTACGGTCCCGGCCGCGTTGACTATACGTTCGAGCATGGGGGAATCCTTTTTGTCGCCTTCAACAACAGCGGAGCCCCGGTCAGCAACGCCAGCAATAGCCGTAACAAGTGGGTTCGCGACGTCTTGAAGGCGAACAAAGACACGCCCAAGATTCTGTGTTGTCACATCCCGCTGGTTCCCATTCGTGACGACGCCGTGCTGAGGGAGAGTTTCGGGTTTGTCAGTTACGCGGCGCGTGATTGGTACTTGCAGGAACTGGTGCGAGGAGACGCCGATACGGTGATCGCCGTGCTGGCGGGCCACCTGCACCTGACGGGTATGGTGAAGCGCAACGGGATCTACCACATTGTGCCTTCGGGCACGGCGAGCTACCCCTGCGACTATGCCGAGTATGAGGTCTACCCGGACCGGATCGCGGTTCGCATGATTCAAATTCCGGCCCATCTGCGGACGCGAGAGACCGACTTGCATGGCCGGCCCCGCTACACGTTCGACTACACGGACCGGGATCACCCCACGCATGAGCTTTACGTAAAGGGAAACCCCGCCGAGCGGAGTTTCGAAATTCCGCTGGAGGGCAGGAAGCGCCTTCTCTGAATCCGAACGTAGCCTTTGATACGATCGCATAGAAATGGCTATCCGGACTTTCGCAGCACTCCTCTCATCATTCGCGTTATTGAGTGGGCCGGCTCTGATGGCGCAGCCGTATCTTCGCGCGCCGGCGGTGGATGAATACGCCCGCCAGGATCCGGCAGGCATCACCATCCTGCCCAACGGGAGGTTCCTGCAGCCGGCCGGCAGGCTGGTCGCGGTGGGGCGTTTTCCCAATGGCCTGGCGATGAGCCGTGACGGCAAGGTTCTCTTTGTTGCGGCCAAGGACATGGGCTACCTGATTACAGGCTGGCAGAGTGGCACGCCGCAGGTGGAGGAAGTGCATCCTTCTTTCACGTCCACCCCCGACAAGAAGAAGGCACAGCTCAATGGCGGCGCGGCGGCGTTCTCTCCCGACGGCAAGCTGCTTTATTGGAGCAGCGGCGAACCAGGGAGCGTTCTCGTTTTCGACACCGGATCGCGTGAATTGCTGGCCGAGATCCCGGTCAACGTGGAAACCGGCGGCAGAAAGTTTGAAGACAGCTACATCTCGGGTCTTGCGATTTCAGCCGATGGCGGCTACCTCTACTGCACGGATGTCACCAACTTCCGTCTCGCCGTGATCGATACAGCCAAACGGAGCGTGGCGGGCTCGGTGCAGGTGGGCCGCTATCCTTATGCCGTTTCGGTTTCGGGAAATAACGCCGTGGTGGCCAACATCGGCCTGTTCGAATACAGCCCCATCGGCGCTCCGGACGACCCGAAGAAGTGGGACCCGCGGGGGATCTCCCGGCCGGCCTTCGGCTATCCGAGCCGGCAGGCTCGCGACGGGGTGAAGTTTGAAGGCCGATGGATTCCCGGACTGGGCGAGGCGAACGTACCGGAATCGTTCTCGGTGTTCCGGGTTGATGTCTCGAATCCAACCGCGCCGCAGGTTACCGCGCGCTGGAAGACCGGGTTGCTGATCGACGCGCCGTCGGACAACGGCAAGACCGTTGGCGGCAGCGCTCCCAACTTTGTATTACTCAACGGCCGGGACGTGTTTGTCTCCAATAGCAACAACGATATTATCGAGCGTCTCGATCTGGATACCGGCAAAGTGCAGGCTGAAAAGCACATTGTGCCGTCTCCGCTGGTGGCGCGTTTTCGCGGCGTTGGTCCGGCCGGTATGGTGCTGTCTCCGGATGGCTCCCGGCTCTATGTTGCCGAGAGCGGAATCAATTCCATTGCCGTGATGGATGCCGCCACGCTGAACGTGATTGGACGAATTCCCACCGCCTGGTATCCCTACCGGCTGGCGATGGCGCCCGACGGCCGCCGGTTGGCGTGCATCAATTTCAAGGGCTTCGGCAATGGCCCGAGCGGCGGCTCGGAGAAGCCGGCGAGCGATTTTCTTGGCCTTCGTGGCGCGGTTACCGTTGTGGATACTCCGGCTGACGGCGAGCTGCCCGCGCTCAGCCGGCGCGTTCTGGAGAATAACGGCATCGTTGACCGCTCGGCCGATCGCAAGAAGATGTCCTCGCCGGTCATTCCCACCATTCCCGGCGAGGTCTCCAAGGAGATTCGCTATGTGGTTTTCATCACCAAGGAGAACCACACCTACGATACGATCTTCGACCGCGTTCCCGGCGCGCGTCATGATCCTTCGCTGCTGCGCTGGGGGCTGCACCAGAACATCAAGGCCGACGGCCAGCCGACGCTGGAGGACGTTGCCGTGATGACCAACCACAACGCGCTGGCGCGGCAGTTTACCATCAGCGACAACTTTTACGTGGAGATCGAGTTTTCGGGCGTGGGCCACCGCTGGCTGGTGGGCGTTCAGCCGGACAACCTGATGCAGATGACGTACACACTGGGATGGCGGTTCAAGAAAGACAGCACCGCTCCCGGACGGCGTTACTCGATGGGTTCGGCCGGGTCGCTCATTCCGGAGGATTACCCCGAGGCGGGATCGATGTGGGAGCACCTGGCGCGGCGCGGGATCAGCTTCCGCAACTATGGCGAGGCGTTTGAGCTTCCCGGCGTCATCCTGGGCGAGAATGAACGTCCCACCGGCGCGCGCGAACAGGTAAACATCCCGATGTCGAAAGTGGTTTACGACAACACGGCCTGGAATTTTCCCGTCTTCAATATGAATATTCCAGACCAGTACCGCGCGCACTGGTTTATGAGCGACGTGGAGAAACGTTTTCTGCGCGGCCGCAAGAAGCTGCCGCAGTTTGTCAACATCACGCTGTGCAACGATCACGGCGCCAAGCCGCGCCCGGAGAAAGGCTATCCCTATGTCGCTTCGTGGATGGCGGATAACGACCTTGCGCTGGGCCGTATTGTGGAGTTTCTTTCGCGCACGCCGTACTGGAAGAACATGGTGATCTTCGTTACCGAAGATGACTCGGGCGGCGAACCGGATCACGTGGATGCGCAACGCAGCGTTCTCCTGGTGATCAGCCCATGGGTGAAGAGAGGTTACGTTTCACACCGCCACACTACGATCCTCAGCATGCACCGCACGCTCTACCAGATTTTCGGCATGCAGCCGTTGAACATGTTCGATGCGCTGGCGAACGATTTCTCCGATTGCTTCACCACCAAGCCCGACTTCCGGCCCTACACCGCGGTGGCGGTAGACAAGCGTATCTTCGACCCGGAAAAGGCCAAGGATCCGGATGATCCCGACTACGGCCAGGCGCGCCGCATGCCGACCATTGTCATGGATGGAGCCGACGAGATGAGCGAGGTACTGCGCGAGGGCGCAAAAGAAGTAACTACGGCGCGATAGCGGAATTCGAAGGATGCGAGCCGCCCGCCTGCGGCCCGGCGCGGCGGCTCTCCAGTTCCGGCAAGGAACTGGGCATGAGCAACCTCCACGACCGGGCGTATCCTGACCGCCCGGCTAAGAAGCCCCCCTAAGAAGAATCCACTGCACGCAGCACTTTCATACCGCACACCCGCTTTGACCTCAGGTTCCTGCCATACATAGAACAATTATGTATAATGCTTCTATGTATGGACGTAGGTAAAGACCTGGTTGCTGCTTCCGCTACGCCGCTCGTGCTCGCCATCCTTGCCGAAGGCGACAGCTACGGCTACGCCATCATCAAGCGAGTGGCCGAGTTGTCAGGTGGGCGCCTGCAGTGGACCGACGGCATGCTCTATCCCGTGCTGCACCGGCTAGAGCGGCAAGGCCATGTCGCAGCGAAGTGGTCCGCGTCTGAGAACGGCCGAAGGCGCAAGTACTACCGGATCACTAGAGAAGGCCGGGCGCAACTCGCAGCCCAGCGGCAGCAGTGGCAGGTCGTGGACGGTACCCTTCGAGGCATCTGGATGAAGGGGTGCACGGCATGACGGCATTCGCCGATCAACCGCTCGAGGAGCAGATCGCGCAATGGCGGGCGTACGTACGCCGGCGGCAGAGCATTCATGGTCCCGACGCGGAAGAGCTCGAGGGACATCTGCGCGACCAGTTGGCGGCGCTCACGGAGGCGGGCCTGGCAGGGGATGAAGCTTTCCTGGTTGCGGTCAAGCGAATGGGCAACCTCGATGCACTGTCACGCGAATTTGCGCGCGCGCACTCCGAGCGGCTTTGGAAGCAGTTGGTCATTACCGCCGACGCTGCCGATGAGCCGGTCAACGCCGGACGCGCCGAGGTCCTGGTCGTTCTGAGCATTGCCGTCGCCGCGGCGCTGGCGGTCAAGGTGCCGGCGCTGTTCGGTCTTCGGCTCAGCCCTCACGAGGAAGTGCCCCCTTTCTATCTCCGCAACGCCACGCTGTTCGTTTTCCCGCTGCTCACTATTTACTTCATGTGGAAGCGTGGGTGGAGAGAGAAAAGCCGCCTCTGGCTCGCGCTGCCCTTTGCGGCTGGGGCGGTGTTCGCCAACGTCTACCCGTGGGGGACTACTGTCGCCGGCAACGCACCCAAGGGCAGCGACACGGAGGTGCTGACCATTCTGCATTTGCCAATCGCCCTTTGGCTGGCGGTCGGCTTCGCGTATGTCCGAGGCCGCTGGTTCCGCGATGGCGGGCGCATGAATTTCGTACGGTTCTCGGGTGAGTTGGCGATCTACTATGTGCTCATCGCGCTCGGCGGAGGCGTCTTCACCGGCTTTACGGTAATGATGTTCAAGGCCATCGGGATGAGCCCTGAGTGGTTCGTAGGTGGCTGGCTGATTCCGTGCGGGGCGGCGGGGGCCGTTATCATCGGATCCTGGCTTGTGGAGGCGAAGCAAAGTGTCATCGAGAACATGGCGCCGGTGCTGACCAGGCTGTTCACGCCACTGTTCACAGTTCTGCTACTGGTGTTTCTGGCCACGATGGCGTGGACCGGCAGCCCCATCAACGTAAAGCGGGAGGTGCTTATCGGCTTCGACCTGCTGCTGGTGCTGGTCGTTGGGCTGGTGCTCTACGCCGCCTCCGCGCGCGACCCCCAGGCGCCGCCCGACTTCTTCGACCGCCTGCAACTGCTGCTGGTGGTCAGTTCGCTGGTGGTTGATGTGGTGGCGCTCGCGGCCATCGCAGCCCGCATCTCCGAGTTTGGTTTTACTCCCAACCGGATGGCGGCTCTTGCCGAGAATCTCATTCTGCTGGTGAACCTGGCCTGGTCGGCGTGGCTCTATGCGCGCTTCCTGGGCCACCGGGGTTCGTTTGCCGCCCTGGAGCGATGGCAGATTACCTATCTGCCCGTTTACTCCGCATGGGCGGCACTGGTGGTTGTGGTGTTTCCGCCGGCGTTCGGCTACCGTTGATACCCGCACGGGCACTGCACCGGCGGATTGTTCCGGGTGGCCGCCAAGTGCGGACCGGCTCGGCCACAGACGACACTCGCCCTGTCACAACCGCTGCTTAGATTTAAGAGTGCCTGGCGAGATGCCGGGTCTACTCTGATTGCGGGCTTGCGAGAAGGGCGCCACCAGGCGCATCCGACAGTCCGCCCAACGCCAATCTGCCGCCTTGCAACCGGGTCTCGGCTGCTCTCCTCCGGCGCTGATGTGAAGCTTCCTGGCGGCAGAGCTGGTCTGATTGGCCGGCCACGCTACAATCAAGACTATGTCATTAGTCGTGGTCGGCTCGGTTGCCTATGACGGCATCGAAACGCCGCATGGCAAGGTCGAGCGCGCGCTCGGCGGCGCCTGCACTTATATCTCTCTTTCGGCGAGCTATTTTACGCCGGTTTCCGTTGTCGCCGTGGTTGGCGAGGATTTTGATGCGGGCGATTACCAGTTCCTACGATCCCGTAACATCGACCTGGAGGGGCTGGAGCAGGTTCCCGGCAAGACTTTTTTCTGGAGCGGCGTTTACTCGGAGGACATGAATGACCGTACCACGCTCCGCACCGACCTCAACGTTTTTGCCGGCTTTGACCCCAAACTACCCGCCGATTATCTCGATCAACCCTATCTTTTTCTGGGTAACATCCAGCCCGCGCTACAGAAAAGTGTCCGCTCCCAGATGAACTCCCCCCGCTTTACCGGGGGCGACACCATGAACTTCTGGATCAACGATTTCCGGGATGAATTGCTGCCGACCATCCGCGAGTGGGACTTCCTGCTGATCAACGATAGCGAGGCCCGGCTGCTCTCCGGCGAGTCGAACCTGAAGCACGCCGCCCTGCGAATTCTGGATATGGGGCCGAAAACGGTGATCATCAAGCGCGGCGAATACGGCGCAATGCTTTTTCGCCGTGACCAGTACTTCGCCGTGCCCGGCTACCTGCTCGATGAAGTCTTCGATCCAACCGGAGCCGGGGATTGCTTTGCCGGAGGCTTTACCGGCTATCTGGCCGAGTGCGGCTTCGATCTTGCCGACCGCCACATCGACCACCGCACGCTGAGCCGGGCGGTGATCTACGGTTCCGTCATGGGAAGTTTCTGCTGTGAAAAGTTTGGAATTGACCGCTTCCGCACGCTCACCCGATCCGAAATCGATGCCCGTTACCGGGAGTTCAAGTCCTTTACCGAGTTTTGATCCTGTGAGGCGGATTCTTCACTTAAGCGAGGGCCGGCCGGCCCTTTAACCTCACACAATGCCTACGAACGCCAGGCCCCGCAAGCAGACCCGGACGTATAAGCCGGCAGCTTCGCGTGTGGGCGCAGCCGCCGGGCTGCTGGCCGCCGCCCTGCTCACAGCGCTTTCGGCCGCCGCCGTCTTCTATTTTTTCCACCGTGGCCAACTGCTGTGGTACGGTGACGCGCTGGCACACATGAACATTGCGCGCCGCATCGTCGATTCGCGCACCCCGGGTTATGAACAATTTGGCACCGTCTGGCTGCCGCTACCACACGCGCTGATGCTGCCTTTCGTGACGAACGACTGGCTGTGGCAGACCGGCCTGGCCGGATCCATCCCATCGGCGGCTTGTTTCATCATGGCCGGCCTATTCCTGTTCGGAACGATTCGCCGGACACTGGGCACAACGGCCGCGGCGGCAGGCACAGCCCTGTTCGCCCTGAATCCGAACGTTCTCTATCTTCAGAGCACCGCCATGACGGAGGCGCCCTTCTTTGCCGCCTTCTTCGCTACTCTCTACTTCACCATCCGTTTTCGCGACACGCAGTCGATTGTGTGGGCCGCGGCCGCAGGGGTTGCCTCAGCCGCCGCATCCCTCATTCGCTATGAAGGATGGTTTCTCATCCCCTTCGTGGCCCTCTATTTCCTGGTTACGGCCCGCAGCCACCGGTTTCTCGCCGCCACCCTCTACTCCGCCATCGCCGGAGCCGCGCCTCTCTACTGGCTGGCGCACAATGCCTGGTATTACTCGGATGCGTTCGAGTTCGCCCGAGGGCCCTGGTCTGCCCGGGCCATCTATCAGCGCGCCCTTGCCCAGGGTGTGCAGCGTTACGGTGGCGATGGGGATTGGCTCAAGGCCTTGCTCTACTTTCGCACCGCCGCGCGCCTTGCGGCCGGCTCCGTGCTGTTCTGGATGGGCGTTGCCGGCCTGGTGGCGGCCACCCTGAAGCGCGCCGCCTGGCCGGTCCTGTTTCTGCTGCTGCCCGCCATTTTCTACGTGTGGAGCATTCACAGCTCCGGCACGCCGATTTTCGTGCCGGAGCTGTGGCCTGGTACGTACTACAACACCCGTTACGGCCTAGCCGCGTATGGGCTGATCGTCTTCGGCGCCGCGGCGCTGGTGGCTCTTGCTCCAGGCAAAGTCCGGTTTCTTGCGGCCTGGATGGTGATGGGCCTGGCGCTGTCGCCCTGGATTTTTTACCCGCGGGCCGACAACTCGGTCTGCTGGAAAGAGGCGCAGGTGAACTCCGCCGCGCGCCTCCGGTGGACCGCCGAAGCGGCTTCATTCTTAAAGACAAACCGTCGTCCGGGTGACGGAATCTTCACCACGCTGAGCGATCTTTCGGGCGTTCTCACCGAAGCCCGCATTCCTTTCCGCCGGGTGCTACAGGAAGGCAACGGTCCGGCCTTTGTGGCCGCCACGCTCCGTCCCGACCTGTTCCTGCATGAGCAGTGGGCACTGGCGATTGCCGGCGACACGGTCTCCACGGCCCTGCTGAAAGGAAAAAAGATGGGTTTGCGATTCGAGTGTGTAAAAATAATCGCTATACCGGGTGCTCCAGTTATTGAGATCTACCACCGGCGAAGATGAAGATTCCGTTTACCAAGGCTCACGGCGCGAAGAACGACTTTCTGCTCACCTGGGTCAGCGAGGCTCCTGGCTCCGGTTTACCCGCGCTAGCCCGTGCCATTTGCGACCGTAACACGGGCGTGGGGGCGGATGGCTGGATGCTGGTGGATTCCGCCCCGCCGGGTGAGAGCGGCTGGGATGCGTCGATCCGCCTGTTTAACGCCGACGGGAGCGAGCCGGAACTTTCCGGCAACGGCACACGCTGCGCCGCCGCCTTCCTGCTTCACGCCGGCGCCGTTCATCAGGACGATGTCCGGTTGCTTACGGGCGCCGGAGTCAAACAACTGCGGCTGGCCGGGTCCCAGGGGCTTCTCTATCAGTTCGAAATGAACATGGGAGAGGCGCGCCTGGAGGGCAGCCAGACTGTTTTTTCTCTTCCACTGGACGCGGGATCCGTGGAGGTCACCGCGGTCCATGCTGGTAATCCGCAGTGCGCCGTCTTTGTCGCTGACTTCCCCGCCGATTGGCCCCTGGTAGGCGCCCAGATCGAACGCCACCCACGATTCCCGCGCCGCACCAACGTCTCTTTCGTTCGAGTCCTCGATCGCCACACTCTCGACGTCCGTTTTTTTGAACGCGGCGTCGGAGTGACATTCAGCTCCGGAACCGGCTCCACCGGAGCCGTTGCCGCCGCTTTCTTTCGTGAATTGGTCGATAGCCCGGTTCGTGTGCTTACGCCCGCGGGTCCGCTGGACCTGCGAATCGAAGGGTCCTATTTTTTGACCGGCCCGGCGGAAGTCATCGCGGCCGGCGAGTTTTACTACAACGAGATGGAGAAGGGAATATCCGGATGAACGAAACCAACGCTACCGCCACGACGAGCCTGGCTGCACTCGAGGCGAAGATTCAAAATAAGACCGCGCGGGTGGGCATTGTCGGCCTCGGCTATGTCGGGCTACCGCTCGCCGTCGAGTTCGCCAAGGCCGGATTCTCCGTTACCGGTATCGACGTCCAGACAGCGAAGGTAGATGCCCTCAACCAGGGAAGCTCATACATTCAGGACGTTCCATCGAGCGTTGTGGCTCCGCTGGTCGAAGCAGGCCGGTTTCAAGCCACCGATGATTTTTCGGTGATCCGGGATCTGGACACCATCAACATCTGCGTTCCCACGCCGCTGCGTAAGACGAAAGACCCGGATATGAGCTACATCATCACCGCCTGCCAGCAGATTGCCGAGTTTCTGCATCCGGGCATGCTCATCATCCTCGAATCCACTACCTACCCCGGCACTACCGATGAACTGATGCGGCCGATGCTGGAAAAGAACGGCCTCCGTACCGGTGAGGATTTCTTTCTCTGCTTTTCACCCGAGCGCGTCGACCCGGGCAACCCGAAGTACCAGACATCGAACATCCCGAAGGTGGTCGGCGGCACGACGCAGAATTGTACCCACGCCGGCCGTCTCTTCTATCAACAGGCATTGGAGACGGTGGTTCCGGTCAGTTCCACGCAGGTGGCGGAGATGGTGAAACTGCTGGAGAACACTTTCCGCATGATCAATATCGGCCTGGTGAACGAGATCGCCCTGATGTGCGATCGGATGGCGATCAACGTCTGGGAGGTTATTGATGCCGCCGCCACCAAGCCATTTGGCTTTATGCCCTTTTATCCCGGTCCCGGGCTGGGCGGCCACTGCATCCCCATCGATCCGTTCTATCTCTCCTGGAAGAGTAAACAGGCGGGCATCGAAGCGCGCTTCATAGAACTGGCCGGCTACATCAACGGACAGATGCCTCATTTCGTTGTGGAGAAGGTGCAGAATGCGCTGAACGACGCCACCAAGCCGCTGCGCGGTTCGCACGTTCACGTGATGGGTGTGGCCTACAAGCGCGACATCGACGACATGCGCGAATCCCCGGCCCTCGACATCATGCACCTGCTGATGCAACGTGGGGCCACGGTGACCTACAGTGATCCGTTCGTCTCCGCGCTGGAGGTAGAACCGGGAACCACGCTTACCGCGCAACCTCCGGCGGAGGTGCTTTCCCAAGCCGACTGTGTCGTAGTCATCACCGACCACAAGGGCTTCGACTACGCCGGCGTGATGGACAAAGCGAAACTGATTGTCGACACCAGAAATGCGCTCAAGGCCTACCGCTCCGACAAGATCGTCCGCCTCTGAGCGCTTGAACCGCCGGCGGAACCGGCCCGGGTATCGCTAGAAATGCATACCCCCGCCGCAGATCAACACTTCGCCCGAAACGTAATCGGACAGGGGCGAGCAGAAGAACAGAACCGCTCCGGCCGCCTCCTCCGGGGTTCCGAGCCGCCCCAATGGACATCGCTGCCGGGCGGCTTCGAGTAAAGCGGGCTGCACGCCGACGCCGATCTCGCGTCCTTTCACCTCGATCCTCGCATCCTGGCCGGTGAGAGGCTGAATCAACCGTGTTTCGATGAGCCCGAAACCGACGGCATTTACCGTCACGTTGTACCGGCCCCACTCCTTGGCCATCGTGCGAGTCAACCCGATGACACCTGCTTTGCCGGAGGAGTAGCCCACCTGGCCCGGGTTGCCATCGGTGCCGGAAATGGAGGTGATATTCACTACTTTGCGCGTCACCCGAGTTTGCCCGGCGGCCTCGCGGCGGGCCGTCTCGCGAATCCATCCGGATGCCGCCCGCAGGATGCGGAAGGGAACCACCAGGTGAATGTCGAGCATTGCCTGAAATTGCTCGTCGCTGGTCTTCTGGATCACGCTGTCCCAGGTGTATCCGGCATTGTTCACGATGATGTCGATGGCGTCGAATTCCTTCAGCACGCCATCCACCACCAACTGCGGCGTTGCCGGATCGGTCAGATCCGCCGCCAGCATCGCCGCCCGCCCACCGCCATCGCGGATGGATTGCGCGGCCGCGGCGAGCGGCTCCGCGTCCAGATCGTTGACGAACACCGCCGCGCCGCAACCGGCCAGCCTGTGTGCGATTGCGCGTCCAATGCCGCGTGCGGCGCCGGTCACCAGCGCCACTTTACCTTCGAGTGTGAACGCCATATCCGATCAGCATAGCGGCTTCAAGCCGCCACCGGCGCTAACACCTTCCGAAGAACTTCTATCGCCTTTTGGCACTCGATCCAGCCGGCGTCGTAATGCGTTACCGCCCGCATGGCCGTGGGGCTGATGCCGTTGATCAGTACGCCCTGTTCCTTCAGCCGCGCGCTGATCACCGGGGATGTCATTCCGGTCCGGCTCACGTCGAAGATCACGATGTTGGTCTCCACCGCCCGCGGGTCGAGCGAGACGCCCGGGATCGCCGCCAGCGCTTCGGCCAACAGCCTGGCGTGGTCGTGATCTTCGCCCAGTCGCGCCGGCATCTGTTCGAGCGCGATTAATCCGGCCGCCGCCAGCACTCCCACCTGCCGCATACCGCCGCCAAGGCGTTTGCGCAGCAGCCTCCCTTCATCGATCGCCTCCCGCGTGCCCACCAGCATCGATCCCGAGGGGGCGCCCAGCCCCTTGGACAGGCAGAACATGATGGTATCCGCCTGGGCGGCAATGCGGACGGCCGGGACACCCAGCCGCGCCTCGGCATTGAAGATGCGGGCCCCATCCATGTGTACCTTCAGGCCGCGCGCGTGGGCCTGGCCGCAGATCTCGTCGATAGCCTCCACCGGGTACACGGTTCCGCCGGCCATGTTGTGCGTATTCTCGATCTCGATCGCCCCGGTGGGCGCCCAATGCGGCCCGGGCGGCCGGATCTCGCGCTCCACCGCGCTCCAGTTCAGCCGTCCATCGCTGGTTGCAACCGGCCGGGCGACGCAGCCCGAAAACCAGGCCATCATCGACAACTCGTAATTCAGAATGTGCGAGCGCGAATCGCAGATCACTTCCTGCCCGTGCCGGGTCAGCAATTTGATGGCAATCGTGTTGCCCATCGTTCCGGTGGGAACAAACAGGCCCGCCTGTTTACCGAACCTCTCGGCGGCCAACTCCTCCAGGCGGTTCACGGTGGGGTCTTCCCGGTAAACGTCGTCGCCCACTTCGGCCCCGGCCATGGCCCGACGCATCGCCGCGGTCGGCCTGGTCACGGTGTCGCTGCGCAAATCAATCCATTCACTCATTCGGCGAGAAACTCCTGAAAGACCTCATTCGACAACAGCACGCCGCGATCGGTGAGCCGCAGCACCTCGCCATCGCGCGCCAGCAGCCCTTCGTTGAAGTACCGGGCCAGCGGCGCGGACCAGCGTGTCCACTCCGCTTGAGAAAGCCGGATGCCGGCCATCTGACGGAGGCCCAAAAACAAACGTTCCTCGTCGCGTTTCGCGGGAGTTTCCTCCAGCAAAGCGGTTGCCCGATCCTGCCACGCAGCCACATACTCCGCGGCTGTTTCCACATTCCGCCGGCGCAGGCTGCCGTCGAAAGAATGTGCATCCGAGCCGAATCCGGCATACGGCTCCAGCCTCCAATATTTCAAATTGTGCCGTGATTCGAATCCCGGCCGGGCGAAATTCGAAATCTCATAACGCGCGATACCCATCGCCTCCAGCCGCTTCACCGCGGTCAAATACAGTTCCGCCGTCAGATCTTCCGGCGGCACCTGGTTAGCGCCATACCGCGCGCCGCCGGAAGATATTTCATTTCCCAGGCGGCTGTCCGTGTCGATCTCAAACATATATACCGACACATGCGGAGGCTCCAACCGCTCCACCCAATCGAGGGATTCGGCAAGGCTCCGGGGGGTCTGGAATGCCAGGCCGGCGATCAGATCGATATTGAAATTGGCAATCCCTTCCTCACGCGCCAGCGCGATCTCTTCGGCTACCGTCGCGGCCGTGTGCCGCCGGCCACTTGCTCGCAGTTCCCGCGCGGCAAACGACTGCACGCCGAAGCTGATGCGGTTGATTCCCGCCGCGCGCCACGCCCGCAATTTTTCCCTGGCCACCCCGCCGGGAGCCACCTCGATGGTGGCTTCCACCCACGGCTTGCCCGGAATCAGCCGCATCACCGAGGTCAGCACTTCGGGATCGAGGTTCCCCGGGGTTCCTCCTCCCCAATACACCGTTTCCGGGATCCATGGCCAACCGAATCGCGAGACCTCTTCGAACAGCGCGCGATGGTAGCCGTCTTCGAGCGATGCGGGCATCACTCCCGACGCAAAATTGCAGAACGTACACTTCTGCCGGCAAAAAGGATAGGAAAGATAAACGCCAGCCATCACAAAAACACTGACAATCACAGGTTAACAAAATCGCTACTTTCAGCCCGGCAAAGGCATCTGTTAGGGTAGTCTTGAATGGGCGCACACTGTATCCGTCATACTGAACTTCCACACACATCCAAGCTCTTTGCGGACTACCTCTACGATTTTGAGCGCGCTGCGAAATATTACGATCACCGCCCCTTCGGCCTGGAATCTTTTCGCCAATCGGCGAGCGCAATCCACTATCCGGATGACCGGCGCGCCGCGCTTGCCGCGGCGATGGAACGCCTGAATCCGGGCTCGCCGCTTCTTGAAAAGCTGGCTACGCCCGGCACCGTTGCCGTACTTACCGGCCAGCAGGTTGGCCTGCTTTCCGGTCCGGCCTACACGCTGTACAAAGCGCTTGCCGCGGTGAAACTCGCCGCGCACCTTGCCGCGCACGGCGTTCCTGCCGTTCCTATTTTCTGGCTCGCCACCGAGGATCACGATCTGGCGGAGATCAACCATGTGTGGTTGTTCGACTCGGGCCAGCATCCGTTCTCCGTTCAGGCGGATGGCGAAAACAAGCTCCAGATGCCGGTGGGAAATCTGGAAGCCGGGTCTCTGCCGCCGGAGCCTCTCAACGGGAATTTGCACGAGTTTCCCTTCGGCGGTGCCGTCGCCGCGATGATTGCCGATGCCTATCGGCCGGGCCGCACATATGGCGAAGCCTTTCGCCAGTTGCTGCGGTCGTTGATGGGGCCGATGGAGATTCTCTTTGTGGATCCTCTCGATCCCGCCATCCGCCAGATCGCCGCGCCGTTTCTGGAAAGGGCGGTGCTCAAAGCCGCGACGTTGAAGCAACAGGTGATCGCCCGCAGCGAAGAACTGGTTGGCTCCGGTTATCATGCGCAAGTTCATGTTGAGCCGGACACTTCCTTCTTCTTTCTGCTGCGCGACGGCCGGCGGCTCACGCTTCACGAAAAAGATGGCGAATTTGCGGCCGTGGATACCCATTTCACCGCTGCCGGACTCGCCGCCGATGCCACGCATCTGTCGCCCAATGCGCTGCTGCGTCCGGTGACCCAGGACTGGATCTTTCCCACGGTCGCTTACATCGGCGGTCCCGCCGAACTGGCTTACATGGCCCAGTCGCAGGTGCTCTATCACACTCTGCTTGGCCGCATGCCAGTGGTGGTTCCGCGAGCCGGATTTACACTCCTGGACAACCGCGCCGTCAAGCTGATGGAGCGATACGGCGTGACGCTTCCCGATGCGTTCCACGGCAGCCAGCACTTGCACGATCATATCGCCCGGGCGCTCATTCCACCCACTCTGATGGATTCCTACCGGCAAACCCGCGCCTCCGTCCAACAAGAACTCGACCGGCTTCAGACAGATCTGGCCGCCTTTGATCCTACCCTGGTAGCCGCGCTGAAAAAGAGCTGCGCCAAGATTCTCTACCAACTCTCGAAGAACGAGCGTAAGATCGCCCGCGAGACCATCCGGCGCGATGAGCGCGCCACCGCCGCTGCCGCGTATCTCTCCGATTTGCTGTTTCCGCAGAAGCATTTACAGGAGCGTTTCTACAGCATCGTGCCGTTTCTTGCCCGCCACGGAGTTGATCTGGTTTCGCGAATCTATGAGAATGTGCAATTAGACTGCCCGGACCACCAGTTGCTTACGGTCTGACGGCGTCACCGGAACTCGAATGCGCATCAATCAAGTCAAGAGGACGTTACGCGCGGGCCAGGTCCAGTTAGGAACCGGCTTTGCGCAATTCCGCTCGCCGGATGTCGCCCGTATCCTTGCCGCGGCCGGCTTCAAGTGGGCCTTCCTCGATACCGAACACGGAGGCTTCGACCTGGAAACCATCCAGGACATCTGCCGCGTCGCCGTGCCCGCCGGACTGGTTCCGATTGTTCGCGTCGCCGATCTGCAATACTCGCTGGTGGCTCGGTCGCTCGATGCCGGCGCCCAGGGCATCATTTTTCCCCGTGTGGAATCGCGCGAATTGCTGGAGCGGGCGGTGAGCTGGACCAGGTTTCCGCCTACCGGCATTCGTGGCTTCGGCCTCGCCTCGCTGCACGTCGATTTCGAAAAGGTATCGATCGCCGAAATTGCCGCCCACATGAACGAACAAGTGCTGGTGGTGCTTCAAATCGAGACCGCGCTGGCGGTGGAACGCCGCGATGAGCTTCTATCGGTTCCCGGGGTGGATGCCGTCATGATCGGCCCGGTCGATCTCTCGATCTCGTTGGGCGTGCCTGGCGACTTCATGCATCCGAAGGTAGTGGAAGCGATGGAGAAGGTGCGCGACAGTTGCCTGACTCACGGAGTCATTCCGGGCACCCAGACACGTACCGTGGAACTGGCCCGCTTTTGGCGTGACCACGGCATGCTGCTGCTCGGCTGCAATAGCGAGTTCGGCATGCTTTACGAACGCGCCGTGGCCATTACCGGCGAACTTTCCTGAACCAGTGGAACAAACGGTATCGTTGCCCTCGCTAGCGGCATCAAACAGCCAGGAGGTATTCAATGGCTGAACGTACCGCTGAAGCGGAATGGAAGGGCAATTTCATGGAAGGCCAGGGGCGCATGAAGTTCGGCAGCGGCGCCTTTGACGGTAAGTACGATTTTCGCTCCCGTTTCGAGAACGGCGCCGGCACGAACCCCGAGGAGTTGTTGGGTGCTGCTCACGCCGGATGTTTCTCCATGGCGCTTTCCGCCGGGCTCTCAAAGGCAGGTTACGCGCCGAAGCGGGTCCACACCCAGGCCAGGGTTCATCTGGCCAAGCAGGATAGCGGTTTCACCATTAATCGTATCGATCTGACGAGCGAGGCCGAAGTGCCGGGAATTACACCAGAAGACTTTCAGGCGCAAGCCCAAGCCGCCAAGGCCGGATGTCCTGTTTCGAAAGCCCTGGCGGGAGTTGACATCCATCTGACGGCAAAGCTGGTCTGACGCTATCCCGTCCGATGCGGCAGGTCCCGGAGAACGCCGGCGCGGCATTTCTTATAATCTGAGCAGTGACTCCGCTTGCCGAATCTCCAGCCTTACGGGCGTTGTTGATTGCCTTCATTCCGGTCGCCTCGCTGGCCGCCTTCACAGTTGAACGCGTCGATATTCCGATGCGTGACGGCGTCCGCCTGGCGGCCGACCTGTATCTTCCCGACGGCCACCACCGCCATCCGGTGATCGTAACGCGCAGCCCCTATAACCGCAAAGGCGAGCGTAAGCGGGGCGAGTTTTTCGCCGCGCACGGGTATGCGTTCGTCGCGCAGGACGTACGGGGCCGCTATGATTCCGGCGGCGCCTTTGAGCCATTCGTGAATGAGGGGCCGGATGGCTACGACACCATCGAATGGGCCGCGCGCCAGCGTTGGTCCAACGGCAAGGTGGGAACCACGGGAGCTTCGTATCTGGGCATGGACCAGTTCTCAGCGGCCATTGAGCGCCCGCCGCACCTCGCTTCCATGTGGATCGCCGTGGCGGCTACCAACTTCTATCGCGACTCTGCTTATGCCGGCGGAACTCCCAGTTACCACTGGCCGATCTGGATCCTTGACTCCGCCTCGCGCGATCCTCACCTCAGCGCCTCCCAGCGCGCCCTGGTCACGTCGATTCTTGCGAAACCCGATGCCTGGCTCACTCTGCCGCCTGCCCAGCGCATGGCTACATTCGACCAGCTTCCCGGCCAGCGGAACCTTTATCGCGGCTTTCACGATCATCCGCTGTTTGACGAGTTCTGGCAGCGTCCGGGGCTTGACAATGAACGCTTGCTGGACAAGATCAAGGACGTCCCCATCTATTTCGTCGGCGCGTGGTATGACGATTTCATCGGCTCGATGACGCGTACCTTCGAACGGCTGCGGACCAGCCAGAAGACGGAGAAGCGCCTCCAGGTCGGTCCCTGGCCCCATGGCTACGGCAAGCCGGCTTGCGGCGACGCTCAGTTCGGCCCCGTGGCAGCATTGGATGAGCACAACGCGCAACTCGACTGGTTCAACCACACTCTACGCCATAAGCGCCTGCGTGTCATCGAATCGCCGCCCGTGCGTTACTTCCGCATGGGGGGCGGTGCGGGACGTCAGCCTTCCGGCTTCTTCCCCGGGGGATCGTGGCTCGCCAGCGGCAGCTGGCCTCCCGGCGGCGCCGCGGTTCGCCGGCTGTACCTGGGGCCAAAAAGTACGCTCGCCTCGCGCGCGCCGCTTTCCAGTAGCGCGGAGGCCTACAGCTACGATCCGGCGAATCCGTTCAAGCCGGCCGGAGGCCGAACGGCCGCCTGCATCGTCGATCAGAAGTACTCCCGTGACGATGTGCTCACCTACCAAACCGAGCCGTTGAAAGAGGCTATCGACGCCACCGGCGCCGTACGCGTCCATCTCTTCATCACCACGGACGGACCCGATACCGATTTCACCGCCCGCCTGATCGATGTCTACCCGGGCGGCTACGCCATGCCGGTGGCAGATGGCCGCATCCGGGCCAGTTACCGCAATGGCAGCCGGAAGCCCGAAGCGACCCGGCCCGGCGAAATCTATGAACTCGTTGTCGATCTTGGCCAGACCAGCAACCTCTTCGCGCCCGGCCATCGGGTGCGTCTCGATATTTCGAGCAGCATCTTCCCGCGGGCAGAGCCGAATCCGAACACCGGCGAGCGGCCCTGGAATTCCGGCCGTATCCGTGTGGCCCGCAATGCGGTGTGGCGTGGAGGGAACTGGGCATCGAACCTGGAGCTGACCGTTATTCCCCGCTGATGCCCGGCGGAGCTAACGGTCTCCTTCCTTGACCCACTCTTCGTTGAAATGCGCGTGCTTGATGGTCTGCCCCTGCGCCGTCGAATGGCTGTAGGAGACGTGCAGCGTGCCGTCGGCGGCCTGGATCAGCGAAGGATAACTGAACGACTCCTTCCGTCCGGTGGCCAGTTCCAGATGCCGCTTCCATTTCCATGTGGCGCCTTCATCCTCCGACAGCCAGACGGCCAGGGAGTGTCTGCCGCGTTCGGTGTCGTTGTTCACCAGGCACCACAATCCATCCCGCAACCGGATCACCTCCAATCCCGCGCCGGGATTGGGAATTTGCGTATCCACCACGGGAGACCAGGTGACACCCTCGTCTTTCGATTCGCTCTCCATCACGCGCTTGGGTTCGGGACCGTTATCGCGCATGTAGGCGGCAATCGTACCGTCCTTGCGCCGGATCAGGCTTGGCTGCACATTTCCCGCGCCGACGATCGGTTCGGAGCTGGCCCAGGTCAGGCCGCCATCGTCGGTGATCGCCACGATTGAAAAGTTGTAGCCATCGGAATAGAGCGGCACCAGGATTCGCCCGGAAGCCAGTTCCAGCGGATGGACGCGCGTCATCCAGCCCATGCGTGAAAAATATTTATCACCGGCTTTGCCGATCTCCATTTGTATCCACTCGCGGTCCGTGGGAGATGCCGCCGGCAGCATTCCGCCCAGCACGGTCCGCGCCTTCGACTCGAAGTTGCGCGGGATGAAGAACAGCGTGTCGGCAAACTCCATCCTCGGTGGGCCGGGCTTTTGGTAATCGGAGTAGATGCGGTATTTCATCACCGCAGTGTGCCACTCGTTGGCCACAATCAGCGGCCAGAGCAGCCACAGCCGGCGGTGAGAATCGACCAGCAACGCCGGGTTGGTATCGGGAAAATTGGGCGTATCGGCCAGCGTAAATCGCGGCTCCCACGTCCGCGAGCCCGGTTCGAACCGCGAAGCCTGCACTTTGACATCATCCGCCTTCCGCTCCCCGGAACCGTGATACCAGCACAGGAAAAGTCCTCCGCCGGGCATTTCCACAATCGAGGAAGAGTGGTTGTGAATCTTCTCCGGAGGGAACGCAAATTCACTGGTGAAAAGGGCAGGGGAGCCAAAGCAAACCGCGGCTTCCAGCCCAAGCAGCAACCAAGCGCGCCGAATCATGGCTACCATTAAACACAATCCGTGCCACCCGAGGTTGCGGAAGCGTTCCGCCGGCCAGCCATGGGTGTCTCCACTGTGTCCGTCAGACCAACGACATCTTTCCAAACTCCCCAGGCGCGCATTTCGATGCAGCGGCATGCCGCTTGCTAAAATATGAGGGAATGACGCTGAGGCATACCGCGGCTTTTGTTTTTGGAATTCTGCTGTTTTTTTCGCCTCTTCGCGCCGATACGTTTCTAGTCCTTCCGCTGTTCAACCTCTCTGAGGGACCAAACCTGGATTGGGTGGGCGAGAGCGTGTCAGAGACCGTTCGCGAGTCGCTGGCCAGCGAGGGTGTAATCATTCTCGACCGCAAGGATCGGGATGAGGCTTATCACCGGTTGGGCATTCACGTGGGCGCGGTGCTCACCCGCGCTTCGGTGGTGAAGATCGGCGACATGCTCGATGCCGGACAGATTGTTTACGGAACCTTTCGGGTGTACCCCCCTCCCGCGCCCGGCGAGAAGCGAAGTATTACGATTTCCGCCCGGGTGATAGATCCAAAGCATCTGGCACAGAGCGTTCTGTTTACGGAAAGCGGAGCACTCGACGACCTGGCCGATCTGCAAACCCATCTTGCCTGGCAAATTCTGCGCGCCACCCGTCCATCCCTCGCGCTGACCGAGCAGGAGTTTCGCAAGCAGCGTCCTTCCATCCGGGTCGATGCGCTGGAGCACTATATACGAGGTTTGCTGGCTACCTCCGATGAGCAGAAGCATCGCTACTTTACCCAGGCGGCACGGTTGGATACACGATTTTCGCCACCCTGTTTCCAATTGGGACGGCTGCAGTCGGCCAATAAGAACTGGGCGGTGGCGGCCGACTGGCTGCGCAAGGTAAGCCCGGTGGATCCGCACTACAACGAGGCCAATTTCCTGCTTGGCGTTGCCTGCTTCCAGTTGGCCGATTACAAATCGGCCGAGGATGCGTTCTCCTCGGTAGTCAAAGTGGTTCCCCTGAACGAGGTGCTGAACAATCTGGGCGCGGCGCAATCCCGCCTGCAAAAGCCGTCGGCGGTGGAGAGTTTCCGCAAGGCGCTGGAGGGCGATCCCACGGATCCGACCTACCACTTCAACCTGGGATACGCGCTGTGGAAGAAGGGTGAATTTCGTGAAGCAGCCGCGAATTTTCAGGCCGTGCTCGACCGCGCTCCGGAGGATGCACAAGCCCGCCAGTACCTGGCGCGCTGCCGGGAATCGAGTGGCCCGAAGCCATCCGAGCAACGCGCCGCCGGCCTGGAACGATTGAAGTACGACTTCGAGGAGACCGCCTACCGCCAGTTGAAGGAAGTCCTTTCGGGTAAGGACTGATTCGCGGGTAGGGTCCCGGCATCCGGCCCGTGCAGTCGGTTGGCAGCCTTCCGATTGCTCCCGCCGGAGATCTAAAAGGGGACGTCGTCGTCGCCGATTGCCTGGTCGAAGCCCGGCGAATGATCGGGTTGGCCCTGCGGCCGGGAGGTTCGCTGGGTTGCGCTCCGGGGCATGGAGACGGGTTGGGTGGAAGAGGCATCATCGGGAACGTCGCCGCCACGGCCGCCGAGGAGAATTACCTCTTCGGCCACGACTTCGGTGGTATAGCGCTTCTGCCCGTCTTTGTCATCGTAGGATCGCGTTTGCAGCCGCCCTTCGATGTAGACCTGTTTCCCCTTGGTGAGAAAGTTGGCAAGGTTCTCACTACGCCAGAGAACGATGTTGTGCCAGTCGGTTTCGTCTTTCCACTCGCCGGTCTGCTGATCTTTCCAGCGCCGGGTTGTCGCCACCGAAAACGTCGTTCGGGCGACATTGGATGGCGTGAATTTAGTCTCGGCGTCCCTGCCGAGGTTACCTACCAGGATTACCTTGTTGACACTCCGCGAAGCCATAACCCAGAACCATAGCACAGTGCCACGCTGAGCGGGACCACCCCCGGGCGCGGCAAGTGAATCCTACCGGGCCGGTGGCAAAAAATTCAGACCTGCCCAGGGGGCAGAACCGAAATGTGCCGGATCTTCCCGGCCCGGCCGGCAACGGTGGTAACGCCGGGCGTAGCGATTCCGGGCGGTGGTGAGGAAATTTCACATCTGGCAGCGAGATTGCATTACAATCGGAGGCGGAAGACAGGCTTGGCATTTCGCCAGTGCAGTTTTCCGGACTTTGGCCACGATTGGAACCGGATTGGCCAAACTGTGACGCGGTGATTGCGGCGCCGGCGTGACGGCACTCGATTCATAGGCGGATTTAGGAACATGCGCAACGGCTGGCTGACTCGGACCGGTCGCGGATATTTCCTCGCCGGACTTGTTCTTGTGTGTGGATGCACATCCCGTTTGAACGCCCAGACGACCATCGTGGGCGCCGGACCCGGAGGGACCGTACGGATCTTCGTTTCCGATATGGCGATCCTGGAGGTGCCGGAACCCCGCGCGGACCTGCCTTGCACGGTGGTACCGGTCAAGCCCCAACTCGGCTTCGACTTACGCTACCATGCCGGATACGAGGTGACGGTTCCACTGCGCGACCTGGCCGGCGCCGAGAACATGATCACGGTCCTGTTCCGGGTGATCCCGGCGGACAGGAAAGACGAGCCGCTCTACCTGACGCAGCGGGTACGGGTACCGTCGATTGAAGAAGGCGCGAAGGGGGATGCCTTCTTTCAGGGTGTATTCGATGTTGGCCAGGGCAGCTACCACGTCGACTGGCTGCTGCGGGACCGGAGTGAGCGTGTTTGCTCGTCTTACTGGGATTTCTCCGCCGAACTACCGGCCAAAGACAAGCAGGTGAACCTGGTGATTGCGCCGGGAGTGGTTCAGGCCGCCGATTCCGAACAGTTCAAGCAGGAACCCCCGGTGGAGCGAGCCAGGAACGATGCACCGCTAAACGTCAAGGTACTCATTAATTTCGCCGCCCAGAATCCCAATGCGCCGATGCTGCAGCCGATGGATACCAGCGCGCTGGTGTCGATACTGCGCAGCATCGCCCGCGAGCCCCGGATCGCGAAGTTTTCGCTGGTCGCCTTCAACCTGCAGGAGCAGCGCATCGTCTACCGCCAGGACAGCGCCGACTGTATCGATTTTCCAAAACTCGGCGAGGCGCTGAAGTCGGTCTCACCCGGCACCATCGACCTGAAACGGCTGGAGGAAAAGCATGGCGACACGCAGTTTCTCACGCAGTTGATCCGCAGCGAGACAACCGGCGCCAATCATCCGGACGCGCTGATTTTCGCCGGACCCAAGGTGATGCTGGATGAAAACGTCGAGCAGGATGACCTGGCAGCGATCGGACAGTTGGACTACCCGGTCTTTTACATGAATTACAACCTGAATCCGCAGGCAGTGCCCTGGCGTGACTCGATCAGCCGGGCGGTGAAGTTCTTCCGCGGGCAGGAGTATACAATCACCCGGCCGCGGGATGTGTGGTTCGCAGTGAGTGAAATGATGGCACATATCGTGAAATCGAAGAACCTGCAACAGTCCGCCGATGCGTCTACTCAATAGGGGAGCCATGTCGCGTCACGTCCTGCGGCTGTGTGTGCCAGTGTTGTTCGGGGGTCTGGCGTTCGGACAACATACGATTCCACATCAGAACCTGGCGCCATTCGTGCCTTCGCCGCAACCGGTGGTGGAGCGGATGCTGGAGGCCGCGGAAGTGAAGCCGGGTGAGACGGTTTACGATCTCGGTTGCGGCGATGGCCGCATTGTGATCACCGCCGCCCAGAAGTTCGCCGCAAACGGAGTTGGCGTCGAATTGTCCTCCAGGCTGGTCAGGCAGGCGCTGAATCGCATTCACGAACTGGGCCTGGAGAAATCCGTACGGATTGTGCAGGGTGATTTGCTGGACGTGGATATCTCCGGCGCCGATGTCGTTACGCTGTACCTGGAGACCCTATCCAACGACAAGCTCCGTCCCAAGCTGGAGAAGTCATTGAAGCCGGGCGCGCGGGTGGTTTCCTACGAGTTCAAGGTGCGGGGATGGACTCCCAGACTGGTAGAAAAAGTGTTTGCCTACAATCGGGAGCACCACATCTATGTGTACCGGATGGGTGCGGTGAAGAAGTAGCACTCCGCGCGCCCGGTCCGGAATCATCCACAACGCGCGGCGGCGAACGTGCCGCGCCGGGAACTTCCTGTCATTTCAGCAGGTGCCGTTGCATGTTTTCGAGCGACCTGGTCACCATCTGCTGGTTGTCGTATAAGATTTCGCCGGCCAGCGTCCCGTCAAACCTGTTACGGCATAGCTCACGGAACACCAGTACGAGTTCCGGGTCGCGCCAGCCGCGCCGGGTTTCCTCTTCGATAATCTCGACGGCCTCTTCCCCGCTCAACGCCGGCTTGTAGGGTCGAGCGGTAGTCAGCGCGTCGTAGATATCGGCCAACTGCAGCACTCGCGCCAGCAGGGGAATGCCCTCGCCCGCCAGTCCATCGGGGTAGCCGGAGCCGTCCCAACGCTCGTGGTGACTGCGGATGATGGGCAGTACCTGGCTGAGGCTTTTCATCGGGTGGCAGATGCTCTCGCCAATGATCGTGTGCGACCGCATGACGTGCCATTGCTCCTCCGAGAGCGGGCCATTGTGGTAAAGCACCGAATCGGGAACGCAAATCTTACCAATGTCGTGCAGATAGCCCCCTCGCTTCAAGGCTTTCAATTGCTCCGAATTCAATCCCAACATCTCGCCCAGGCTGACGCTGTACATCGAGAGGCGCTGGCAGTGTCCGGCGGTGTACTTGTCCCGCTGTTCCACCGACTGAGCCAGCGCGAACAGGATGGTCTCTGCCTCTTCGAGAGAATCGACGGTCCGTTTGTGGCGCAGCATGGTCTGGATGCGCGTGCGGACCAGCGCCGGATGCAGTGGTTTGAGCAGGAACTCATCGGCGCCGGAATCGAGGCCGGCGATCTCGTTCTCCACGCCTTGAATGCTGGTGAGAATCAGCAGCGGGATCAATTGCGTCTTGCGATTGGCTTTCAGTTGCCGGCAGAACTCCGGACCGCTGAGCTCCGGCATCATCAGGTCGAGGACAACCAGGTCGACCGTTTCCATCTCCAGGATCGCGGATGCCTCGGATGGCCGCGTCGCCTCCAGGATCCTGTAGCTGGAGGAACGCAGCACCGCCTTTAACAGATCGCGATTCAATTTCAACCCATCGACAATCAGGATGGTGGGTGAGGCTTCCTGGGATTCGGGGATCCGGGGGGCGGGGGCGATCGGCTGCCGGGCGGGTTCGGCGGAAACAAGATGTGTTGTTCGGGTTACCTCTGGGACAGACATGATCTTCCTGCGCGCGGTTCGGATTCGGTTCGAACCTCTGTCCGGAATATCGGCACGCCGGAAGCATCCCATTAGGACGACGGGCATTAGAACGTACTGATCCAATGGTAGGGAGGAGGTACCTTGGCACCAAAAAAGAAAGCGGCGCGGTTTCGTTCAGCACCGCGCCGCCCAACCTATCTGGGAAAAAGCGATATCAGAAGGTGAATCGGGCACTCACCTGGAGCCGGCGGACGTTTGTTCCGTCGGGATAGCCGGCCGAGGAGGTGCCGTCACCGAACCCGGCCGAAGGCTTCAGCACGCCGCCGGTGAGGTTGTACGCTTCCGTGCGGATACCGGTGTTGCTCGGCGTGTTGGTCACGTTGAATGCTTCAAAGTTGAGCACGAGCCGGTAACGTTCGGAGAACGGCAGAATTTTGCTCAGCCTGGCGTCCAACCGGTAGGTCTGGTCGATATCCTGGCTGTTGATCGGCCAGAACGGAACGCGGGTATTGGCTCCCAGTCCGTTCAGTGTGGTATTGAACGCGGCGCCGGTGTATGGAGCCTTGTCCACGATGCGGATAGTACCCGACACCGGCCGGGCGCTGGCAAGCGTGGTGATCCCGGAGAGTTGCCAGTTGTTCACTAGAAACCGGCTGAACGCATCATCGCGCCGGGTGAATGTGGGCGCCGCGACGAAGGACCAGACCAGGCGGTGGCGCTGGTCGAGCGCGCTCGAGCCTTTGTCCCGGCGGTAGTCGCCATTGTAGAGGCTTTGTACGCCATAACTCTGGAACACGGTGGCCGAGTCGGTGGCGGAACTCTGATTCTCGTCGATGGCATGAGACCAGGTGTAGGCCACGTTGGACTGGAAGCCTTTGGCGAAGCGCTTGTTCAACTGAACGGCCAGTCCGTTGTACCAGCTCTGTCCGCCATTTTCCATCTGATAAATGCGTTGGTAGCGCGGGTCCACGCGGTTAGCCAGCAGGTAGCCGGGGGTAGCGAATGCGCTTACGGTGTTGCCCGAGGAATCCTGAATCGGGAAGACATAGGAACCAACAGCCGGTCCGATGTTCAGGTCGCGGTTGGTGTACAACTGCAAGCCGCGCGTCCAGAGGTAGGAGACTGTCAGGCCGAGATCGCCGGCGAGCGCCCGTTCGATAGCGATATCGCCCTGTTGGGAGTACGGGGAACGGAAGTTGGGATCGGCGAAATAAATGCTGGTTGAACCGGTACCGGCGTAATTCGCCGGAAGCCTGCCGGGGAAGACGGGTCCCTTGTTAGCGATGTCGCTGGCGCTCGAGAAGTAAATCGATGTTTGGTAAGTGGCGTTCTGCAGCAGGAGCGTACTGAGGACACCGCCGGGGTAGCGGGCATAGTAAATCCCATAGCCGGCGCGAAGCACCGTCTTATCATTCATCGCGTAGGCCAGGCCGGCGCGGGGAGCGAAGTTGGTGTTGCGGCCGGGAATGCGGCCCGTTTGCGGATAGTCGGCATTGGCGACGGTGGGCTGCGGCAGTTGTGAGTATTCGTAGCGCAGGCCGTAGTTCAAAGTCAGCTTCGGAGTGATGCGGAACTGATCCTGAGCGAAGAAACTCCATTCCCGGGTTGTGAAATCGAGCGCCGGGTTGCCTAAGCCCTGGGAAAAATTGGCATAATTCTTACCGCCGGTGTTGCCGGTCAGATCCTGGGCAAAAGCGGTAACTGTGTTGTACGTGTAAGTACCATACTGGTTCGACAGATTGTAGACGTAGTCTTCCGTGTTGGATACGTCCATGCCGAACTTGAGTGCGTGGCGGCCGACGGTCCAGGAGAACGTGTCGGCAAACTGGTAGCGGTTCTCACTGGGATTGATGCGGGGCAGGTAGTTGGCGATGCCCAGGTTCGAAACACCGGCCACCGTCAGCGTAACCGGACCAAAAGAGGGAATCGAACTCTGCGTCAGATCGTCGGCCTGGCGATCCTTGAACCAGCCGAAACGAGCCTCGTTCACCGTGCTATTGGTGGGAACCGCCGTCCACGAGAGCCGCCCATAGCGGTCGCGAACGGTGGTGGTGCCGTTGTTGCCGAGCAGCGCGGCGTTGTTGTAGGCGGCGGCGGTCTGAATACCGTTGGGCGACACCCATCGGAGATAGTTGATATTGGCGCTGAAAGAGTTCCGGTCATTAGGCCGCCAGTCGATCTTGCCGAACAACAGGTCCTGGCTCACGGTGCGGGGGACGATCGCGGCAAAACGCTGGAGGACCGTGTTAGCGGCAGCGCACTGGCTGGGCGTGGCCGGCGCGCCGCAGCCGATCCAATTGCTGTTGGCGTCGATCACGCCCGGCTTGACGACGCTGGAAACTCCCGGAAAGTCGCGGCGCGTCACTTCGGTGTTAAAGAAGTAGAACAGCTTGTCCTTTTTGATCGGTCCGCCGATGGAGCCTCCACCCTGGTGGCGCGATTCGTCCGGGTTGGTGAGGGCGTAGCGGTCACGGGCGTTGAAATCCTGGTTGCGGAAGAACCAGTAGCCGGTACCGTGGATGCTATTGGAACCACTTTTGGTGACCGTGTTTACCACACCGCCGCTGGCCCGGCCGAACTCGGCCGTGAAACTGGTCGAAAGCACCTGGAATTCCTGTACCGCATCCTGCGAAATCTGTGACGAAATGCGCGTGCGGCCGGCGTTTTCGTTGAAGAAACTGTTGGTCGTATCGTTGCCGTCGGTAAGAAACGAATTATTGGCGTTGGTACCGCGGAAGGTGACCTGGCCGTAAAAGCCGTCGTTCGTAACACCGGGGGTGAGCAGGACGAACGAGTCCACACGCCGCCCGTTAATGGGCAATTCCTGGATCTGTAGCTGGTTGACAACCTGGGAGACATCCGTCTTGGTGTCTTCCACCACCGGCGCCTGGCCGGATACTTCCACCTGGGTTGCGGCCTGAGCCACCTGAAGCACCACGTTCAGGCTCATCGTCTGACCCACCTCCAGTTGAACGTCCTTGACGTCATAGGTGGCAAATCCGTCAACCTTGACCGTCACCTGGTAGCCCGATGCCGGCATCAGCGCCGGCGCCGAGAAAATACCCGCGTCGTTGGTGGTAAGCATCCGGCGGATCCCCTTCGATTCATTGACGACAGTGACTTGCGCCGAGGGAACCGCGAGTCCGGTTGCATCGCGAACAACACCGGAAATTGTGCCCAAACCGGCGGTAGCCTGCCCGAAGGCGAGACTAGCGCCAACAACCGCGATCAAACTCAGTAGCGAAATTTTCCTCATACTCACCTATCTCTCATACGTGCCCGTTCGCCAGAAGCGACGGGACAAAATGACCCGCTTATCTTATAGTACTAAACTGGATTCAAAAAGATGGTTTCAAATTGAGCACCAGCCGAAGAAATTGTAGCCAGCCGTGAAGCGAATGCAAAATGAATTCGAACGAAGATTCGGGCAGTCGCGTTAGCGGACGAACATCGGCAACACGGCGTTACCCGCGAAGGTCGCGGAACGCCTCTTCGATCTCCGATTTGGCCTCTGGAGTTAACGGCGCCAGCGGCAGGCGGCACGGGCCGCCATAGTATCCGTTCAGATCCATCGCATACTTCAAGCCCGGGATGCCGTGCTTCACCGTCACCAGCCAGGAAGGCCGTCCGATCCGATTCTGCCAGTCCCTGGCGGCTTCGGTTTCCCGTGTACGGTGAGCCTCCCAGATGGCGATGGTCGAGTATGGCGCTGCATTTGCGTAAGCCAATACGGCGCCCACCGCGCCGACGGCGAACGATGGCCATAGCGTGGGGGCGGAACCGACCAGAACCTGGAATCCCGGCTTCACCTCGCGGAGCATCTGCATTACCTTTTCGAGGCTTCCGGAACTCTCCTTGATGGCGATGATGTTTGGATGTTCCGACAGCCTGACCACGGCATCTACCGGTATATCCACCCCGGTAGCCTGGGGCCAGTTGTAAATCATCAGCGGAATTTTGGCCTGGTCCGCCACCGCGCGGAAGTACAGAGCCTGGGCAGCAGCATTGTTGACCAGGTTCTTGTAATAGTGCGGTGTGCGCACCATCGCCGCCTTGTAGCCGAGACCGGCGGCCTGGTTGGTCAGTTCCACTGTCTCGCGGACACTTTCCATGCCCGTGCCGGCCAGCAGCAGTTTATCCGGAGCAGCGTATTCGGCCACCCAGCCCCACAGCATGGTCTTCTCTTCGGCTGTGAGCATCACGCTCTCACCGGTGGAACCGCAAACGACGTACCCGCTCAGCGCCGTGAGGTTCCACTTTTCCACGTTGTGGCGGACCTTGGACTTGTAAAGATCTCCATTGTGATCGAACGGGGTGGCGATCGGAGGATAAATACCTTGCAGTTTCATAAACCTGAATCAGGCAACGGGACCGGTTGCGGCCGGCCCCGCCACGATTCGCCATGCTAAGTGACGTTGTAAACTACGAAACCTTGGCGAAGATGATGACCAGCGTATACAGTGCCAGCGATTCGATCAGCGCCAGGCCGAGGATCAGGGCGAAGCGAATTGCCGCCGTGGCTCCGGGGTTGCGTGCCATTCCTTCGGCCGCGCCCGCCACCGCCTTGGCCTGTGCAATGCCGCAGACCGCCGATGCGATGGCCATGGAGAAGCCGGAGGTGATCACTACCCACTTCTTCACTTCGTTCTGACCGGCGTCGGTTCCCTGGGCAAACATCGGCATCGCTACCAGGAACAGCACTGCCAGAAGCAGAAATACCTTTCGATTCATCATGGTGTTTCTCCTAATCGGAAATAAGTCGTTTCCAGGAGGTGGTCCCCGGCGACGCCTGGGGGAGTTGCCGGGCTCACACTGGAAACGGATAAAGCCTGTATGACTCCATTAATGTTCGTGCGACACCGCACCAGCCACGTAAACCATGGTCAGCAGGGTGAAAATATAGGCCTGAAGCAACGATACGAAAACATGCAGTCCCATGAAGACGGCCGGCACAGCCACGGGAACCAGGCTGATAAATACCAGCGTCACCATCTCACCGGCGTACATGTTGGCGAAAAGCCGGATGGTGAGCGAAAGGGGACGCGCGAGGTGGCTGATGATCTCGATGGGAATCATAATCGGCGCCAGTGGCAGCGCCGGGCCGGTGAACTGGAGCAGGTACCGTCCGATGCCTTGCTCCCGGAACCCCATCAGGTTGTAATAGAAAAAAGCCGCGATCGCGCAGCCGGCGGGAACATACGGGAACATGGTGGGCGATTCAAAAGTGGGGACAATGCCCAACAGGTTGGCGAACAGGATGAAAGTAAAAATAGTACCGAAGAAGGCGACGTACTTACTGCCATGGTGACCGACCACTTCGTCGGTTTGCTCCCGGATGAACTGGTAGATCAACTCGAAGGTGTGTTGCAGTTTACCGGGCCGGTCCATCGACAAGCGCGTTCGCAGCACAGTGAAAAGAGCCGCCAGCAGCAACACCACCAGAATCTGCATGGTGACGAAATTGGCCCACGGGCGATCCACGGGCGGACGCCCGATCAGCGACAGGAACCCGTTTCCCAATCCCGCCAGGTAGTCATTGAAAAGAGCGGTAAACCAGAGTTCATGTTCCGGCATAGATAAGTTCGTACAGGATTTCGAACATCACCGCGCCGGCCACCACCAGAAACCCGGCAAGCGCCGCCACAGGACTGACCCCAAAGTACTTCACTATAGCATAGCCAAGAATCCCGAAAAGAAGATAGCGGCCTCCCAAAACGACCGCCAGGAGTTTGCCCGGCTTCCTGCCGTGGGGTCCTAATGCCTCCACCATCCGCACCATCCAGCGGAAGTTGAAGTAGGAGGCGGTTGATCCCAGTAGAAAGCTGCAACCGGCCGTTATCCCGCCCACTCTCAAAGCCACCACCGCCCCGGCCAGAGCGAGCACCAGCATCCAGCGGTAAATGCGGCGAAGCTCAGTCTCCACGGCCGGTTGAATCCTTGGAAAGCTGCCGGATCAGTTCGATGAAGCCGGCTGCAATCCCAAACAGCAGAAAAACCAGATAAAGGAACCGGGTTTGGAAAAGTTTGTCGAGAAAGTAGCCGATGGCGTAGCCGATTAACGTGCACAGTGGCAACATCATCCCCAGCGAAAGGTAGTTCCCCATCATCCGCCAGGAATTTCGCTCGTCGCCGGCCACGGTACCCGTCCCGTCTCCGAGCGTAGCATGGTTGCCGTATAATCGCGGGGTGCCGTCGATTCGTATTCCACTGATAGCGGGGATGATTTGGGGATCATCCATGCTCTGCTCGCAACCGGCCGGCCTGCTTGTCACCAACGGTAGGATCGTGACCGTGGACCGGGAGTTTCGCATTGTCGAGGCTGCCGCGGTCAGCGGTGGACGTTTCATCGCCACCGGGACCACGGCCGAGATTCGGCGCCGGAAGGGGCCCGGAACGCAGGTGCTGGACCTCAAAGGGCGTACCGTGCTGCCGGGGTTGATCGACTCGCATGCCCACTCGGCCGATGCGGCAATGTATGAATGGGATCATCCGGTTCCCGATATGGAAACCGTTGCCGACGTGCTCGCTTACATTCGAGCGCGGGCCGCCGTCACCCGCCCTGGTGACTGGATTGTGCTGACTCAGGTTTTCATTACACGGCTGCGCGATCAACGTTTTCCAACCAAGGCCGAGCTCGACGCCGCCGCGCCCCACAACCCGGTCTTCTTTGGCACCGGGCCGGATGCCAGCGTCAATTCGCTGGCGTTGAAGGTCAACCGCGTCGATCGTAATTTCCGGGTTCCCCAGGGAGAATCCGGCCGCGTGGAACGTGATGCCGCCGGCGAACCCACAGGAATTCTGCGCAAGTGCGAACGCTGGTTTAAAGTGACAGAGCCGGGCCGGCGGCCCACGTTACAGGACCGCCGTAGCCAGTTGAAAAAACTGCTTGCCGATTACAACTCGGTGGGAATCACCAGTATTTCGGAGCGTGATCTGAGCCTGGATGAACTGGAAATTTACCGCGGACTGCGGCAGTCGGACGAATTGACCTGCCGCGTCTTCGTGATGCTCCATGTGGATTCGCAGGACCCTATCGGGAAGATCGAAGCCCGGCTAAGCGCTGCCGCGCGCGATCCGCTTCATCAGTACGACAACATGCTATGGCTGCGCGGTATCAAGACTTATCTGGACGGCGGCATGCTCACCGGTAGCGCTTACATGCTGGAGCCGTGGGGTGTGAGCCGGATCTATTCGATCAGTGATCCCACGTACCGCGGTATGCGGTATATCGACCCACCGAAGCTTTACCGGATCGCCAGGCTGGCGCTTTCCATGGGCTTCCAGCCCACCTCGCACTCGGTGGGCGACGGCGCCGTTCAGGCGCTGGTGGATGCCTACGCGGAAGTGAACAACGAATTTCCGGTACGCGCCGGGCGCCCATGCATTTCGCACTCCAACTTCATGACCGAAGTCGCCATCGCGAAGATGAAACAGATCGGCATTGTGGCCGACCTTCAACCCGCGTGGCTCTATCTGGACGGAGCAACATTGCGCAAGCAGTTCGGGGAGCAGCGCACGCGGTTGTTTCAACCCTATAAGACGCTTTTCGAATCGGGAGTCGTGGTGGGCGGCGGTTCGGACCACATGCAGAAGATCGGCAGCTTCCGGTCCATCAATCCGTACAACCCGTTCCTGGCCATGTGGACCACTCTCACCCGCCAGCCGCGCTGGACAGACAAGCCCCTTCATCCCGAACAGCGCATCACGCGGGAGCAGGCCATCCGCCTCTACACCATCAACAACGCCTTTCTCACGTTTGAAGAGAAGGAAAAAGGATCGATTGAGGCCGGTAAGCTGGCCGATTTTATCGTGCTGGACCGGGATATTCTCTCCTGCCCGGTGGACCAGGTGAAGGATATCCAGGTGGAGGAGACGTGGTTGGGCGGCAAGAGGCTGTACTCGCGCCACCGTCCCGTTGGCGGCCATTGACGGACGCTGAATCATCCCCTGGTCGAATGGATCATTTTTTCAAGGAGATTTTGATGTCTTCTCGTCGGATGGCCGGCGCTTTTATACTGTCTGTTCTGTTCGGAGCCAGCCTGTTCGCGCAGGGCCGCAAGCCACGCGCGCGGGATCTCGGTGTCCCGTTCGATGGCACGCCGGGAGCGCTCAACGCCATTACGGATGTTGCGGGTGTTGAGGTCGGGTATGCCACGCTGATTCGAGGCGAGGACGTTCGGACCGGCGTAACGGCGGTTTTCCCACGCGGCAAGAATCCGCTGGCCAATGAAGTCTTCGCCAACTGGTTCTCGCAGAACGGCAACGGGGAGATGACCGGTACTACCTGGATTCGCGAATCGGGCTTCATGGCGGGTCCGGTGATGATTACCAACACGCACAGCGTCGGTTTGGTTCGTGACTCCTACATTCGGTGGCAGGTGAAGCGAATGGCGGCGCTCCACCGGAACGTGACCTGGCTGCTGCCGGTGGTGGCGGAGACCTGGGACGGACGGCTCAACGACATCAACGGGTTTCATCTCGATCCCTCCGACGTGGCGCAGGCGCTGGAGAGCGCCAAGGGTGGAAAGGTGGCGGAGGGAAACGTCGGCGGCGGAACCGGGATGAACTGCTTCCAGTTCAAAGGTGGTACCGGGACGGCGTCCCGCAAGGCGGGCCCCTACACCGTTGGCGTGCTGGTGCAGTGCAACTGTGGACTGCGTGATCAACTGACCATCGCGGGTGTTCCGGTAGGGCGTGAGATTCCGCTCGAAAAGCCTCTGCCCCCGATCTCCGGGCTGCGGCGCGATCAGGAGGCCGGGTCGATCATCATCATCGTGGCGACCGACGCTCCGCTGGTTTCCAGCCAACTGGAGCGTCTGGCGCACCGCGCCACCATGGGATTGGCGCGTGCCGGGTCGATTTCCGGCAACGGCTCGGGCGATATCTTCCTTGCGTTCTCCACCGCCAATGATGGAGCGTCGCGTGAAGACGGCGTGCAGGCGGTCCAGATGCTGCCCAATGCCGCCATGGACCCGCTGTTTGCGGCCACGGTGCAATCCACCGAGGAAGCCATCGTCAATGCGCTGGTAGCAGCGGAAACCATGACCGGTTATCGCGGCCAGACACTGGTTGCACTACCGCACGACCGGCTCCGGCAGGTGCTGAAGAAATATGGCCGGCTGAGTGAATGATCGGGTGGCGCTTCCCGATTCGTTCGCCAGGCCGGACGGCGGTTCGTGGCCCGCTAGGCGGCCGGTTGCTGTTGTGTCAGGCAGTGCAGGGTGCCGAAGCCGAGCACCAGATCCACGGCGTGGATGCCGACCACGGTTCGATTCTTGAATAATTCGCCGAGAATTCCCAGCGCTACCCGATCGTTGGGGTGATTGAACGTGGGCACGATCACCGCGTGATTCGAGATATAGAAGTTGGCGTAGCTGGCCGGCAGCCGGCCGCCGGCAAAGTACAGCGGTCCGGGCATCGGCAGCGCGATCACCTCGGGTTTCGAGCCGTCTTCCAGCCGGAAGTCCTTCACCCGCTCCCAATTTTCGGCCAGCGCGTGGTGATTTTCATCGGCCGGGCTATCCTCGCGGATGAGCACCATGGTGGTGGGGTTGACAAAACGGCAGATGTCATCCACGTGGCCGTGGGTATCATCTCCAATAATTCCGCCGGGAAGCCAGAGTACGTTGGTCGCGCCCAGCCACTCGCCGAGCGCGATCTCGTATTCCCGGCGCGTCATTCCAGGATTACGCACCTGCGTTTCCGGATCGAGGTAGCACTCTTCGGTGGTAACGAGGGTGCCCCGTCCGTTGACGTCGATGCCGCCGCCCTCCAGAACAAACTCGCCATTCGCCGTTCGGGCGTTGAACAAACGCTTGCCCAGGTAGCGGGCGGCGATGCCGGGAATCCGCCGGTCCTTTTGCCAGTCCGGATACTTCGCCCAGGCATTGAAGTGGAGATGGACGATGGCTGTCTCGGCTCCTTCATCCGTTTCGCGCCGGACAAACAGTGGTCCGCTGTCGCGCGTCCAGCCGCGGTTGGTGGAGTGGATGATGAATTCGACGCGGTCCACCGGCGCCGCGGCTCGTGCCAGATATTGCTGCGCCGAAGCGGCTTCGGCTTTGGACCGCACCAACATTCGCACCTTTTCGCCCGGCGCGATCCAGCGCACCATCTCGCCGTACACCCAGCGGATGGTGTCGAGTTTTCCGGGCCAGTCGGTGGGGTTGTGCGGCCAGCCGAGCCAGGTTGCTTCGTGCGCATCCCACTCGGCGGGCATCGTGAAGCCGAGCGGCGCTGGGGTTTCGATAGACATGTATAAATTTGAGGATAGTAGATGGTGGAGGTGCCAGATGCCGATTCCCCGGAGAGACCTTCTGCTGGCGGGCGCCGGAATGTTGGCTCCATCTTTTGGCCGGCCGGTGCCGGTTCGGGTGGTGGACCAAGAATCAGGCCAGCCTCTGGCGGCGCGTGTGCGTTTGGTGGATGCACGGGGAGGCGAGGTGGCGCCGCTGGGCCATCCAGCGACCCTCGAAAAGGACGCGCAGCAGGGCGACGTCGGTTTTCAATCACGCCGCTTCGCTTACGTGGACGGCTTCTTTGAACTGCCTCCAACGGCCTTCCCTTTGAAGTACCAGGTAGTCAAGGGTTATGAGTATGTCTTCGCGGAGGGCGAACTGGCCGCGGCGAACATTCGGGATGGCGCCGTCACGATTCCCTTAGCCCGGTGGTCCGATCTCTCTTCCCGAGGCTGGTATGGGGGTGACGTTCACATCCACCACATCGCGCCCAAGACATGCAGCCTGGAGATGGATGCCGAAGATCTCCACGTGGCCAACATTCTCACCTCGGATTTCACGAGAGACCAGGACCAGTTCGAGGGGAAGCTGAACTCCTTTTCCCGCGGCAAACGCCTCATCTACGTCAGCCAGGAATTTCGTAATGACCAGTTGGGGCACATCAACCTGCTGAACCTGAAGCATCTGATCGAGCCGTTAATGACCATGCAGCACACGCACCATCCGCTGCACCTGGGCATCTGCGATCAGGCGCGCGCAGGGCGGCTATGTCTCCTGGGCTCACTTTCCCAGTTGGCCGGGGGTTGAGGGTCCGCTCGATGTGGCTATGGAAAAGCTGGACGGGCTGGAAATTCTCTGCCAACTGGAGCCGCGCGACTTCCCGATTTTCATGAAGCAGGTGGTGCCGGACCTCGCGGGTAACGACGGACTGCGCCTGTGGTATCGCTTCCTCAACTGCGGCTTCCGTCTCACCGCCACCGCCGGCACGGACAAGATGACAACCTTCGTCACGGCGGGCGCCAACCGCGTCTACGCGCAGGTAGATGGCGATTTCACCTACCAGGCATGGATTGACGCGATGCGCGCCGGCCGCACGTTCATCACAAATAGCCCGGTGCTTCGCTTCACGGTCAACGGCCGGCAGGCCGGGGCGCGCATCGAGTTTGACTCCTCGCGCGATAAGGTGGCGCGGATTTACGCCGAGGCGGAATCGCAACTCCCTTACCACCGCCTGGAGATCATCGCTAACGGGAAGGTGATTGCCGAAGCGAGTCCCAGTGGCGCGCGCCACCGGACGCGTATCCATCATGAGCACCGCGTGACGGGAAGCTGCTGGATCGCCGCCCGCGCGGTGGAAGATCTGGGCGAATACCGGCGCCAGGGTTTCCGTTTTACCACGGTGCATGCCGCCCAGGGAACCACCGTCAGTAACTATTTCGGCACGCGCCGGCCGGAAACCGTGTTTGCGCACAGTTCTCCAGTCTATGTGATTCGCGACGGACGGCCGATCCGCAGCTACGATGACGCCGAGTATTACATGCGCTATCTGGATAACTCCATCGAATGGCTGAAGTCCAGCGGCCGGTTCAAGCGCGCCGAAGATAAGCAGGCTTCGATCGACGCCTTCCTGCGGGGCCGCGCCATCTATGAGCAACGTGCGCGGGAAGCGCGGGAGGGCTGATAGAATCAGGGGGAAATCCTGATCATGGCAAAAACCCCCACTACCAAGCATCGCTATCGCGAAGACCTGTCTGAAACGCCGGAATGGCTCAAGCAGAAGAAGTGCCCGAACCGCGGCAAGTACATGTCGGGCAAACGCATCCTGCCGAAAAATATCACCGGGCAGGAGAAGACGGCCGACCTGATTGACAACGCATTTCTCGCCTATAACGGCGCGCGGCTTCGTGAAGCGTGCCAGTTGTTCACGCAGAAGATGCTGCAGCGCGATGTCACCATCGGCATGAGCCTTTCGGGCGCGCTGACGCCGGCCGGCCTTGGCTGCTCCTCGATCGTCCCGCTGATCAAGGCCGGTTTTGTCGATTGGATCGTTTCCACCGGCGCCATCCTCTACCATGACCTGCACTTCGCGTTGAATTATCCGATCCGCATGGGCAACTTCCGGATGGACGACACCGAACTGCGGGACAACGACATCGTGCGCGTCTACGACGTGCTGATGGGTTACAGCGATTGCCTGATGGCCACCGATGAGATCCTGCGAGATATTCTGGTGCAGCCCGAGTTCCAAAAGGAGATGGGGACAGCCGAGTTGCACAACCTCATCGGCAAGTACGCCGCCGAGTGGGAGCACCAGGCAGGCGTTAAGGATGCCTCGCTGCTGGCCGCCGCCTACCGCGCGGGTGTGCCGTGCTATACCTCGTCACCCGGCGATTCCACCATCGGCATGAACGTCGCCGGGGTGGAGCTTCGGGGCAACAAGTTGCGGGTGAATCCATCGATCGACGTGAACGAGACCACCGCCTTTGTGCTGGCCGCCAAGCGTTCCGGGGGCCGCAGCGGCGTGGTGCTGTGGGGTGGCGGCAGTCCGAAGAATTTCATGCTGCAGACCGAGCCGCAGATTCAGGAAGTGCTGCGAATCAAAGAATACGGCCAGGACTTCTTCCTTCAGGTTACCGACGCCCGGCCCGATACCGGAGGCCTGAGCGGCGCCACCCCGAGCGAAGCGGTGAGCTGGGGAAAGGTGGATCCCGAACGGCTGCCCGATGCCGTGGTCTGCTACACCGATACCACCATCGCCATGCCGTTGCTGACGCAATACGCCCTGGCGCGGCACAAGCCCCGCAAGCTGCGGCGTCTCTACGATCAGCGCGGGAAGATGGTGAAGGCGCTCACCAAGGAATACTTCACGCATAACAAGGTGAAGATGGTCGACGGCTCTGAGCCGGTTTTCTGATCGCTTCATGACGCGAAAAGAACTGCTAGCCGCTGCCAGGGAACATGGTACTCCGGTGGTAGTGATTGACCACGCGGTGGTCCGGCGGAACTATGAGCTCTTCCGCCGGCACCTGCCCAACGTGCAGGCTTACTACGCCGTAAAGGCCAACCCGGCGCCGGAGATCGTTCGCACGCTTTACGAGGCCGGCGCCAGTTTCGATGTCGCCTCGCTGCCCGAGTTCCTGCTGGTTCACCGGAACATCGAGCATCTTCCCGCCAAAGCCCGCCAGGACTACATCTGGGACAAGATCATTTACGCCAACCCGATCAAGCCTAAAGAGACGCTGGAGGCGCTCAATCAGTACAAGCCGCTGCTCACCTACGACAACCTCGATGAACTGAAGAAGATCAGGCGCTACGCCCCGAACGCGGGCCTGGTGCTGCGCTTGCGTGTGCCCAATACCGGATCGATGGTGGAGTTATCTTCCAAATTCGGGTGCGATTCGGGGGAAGCGGCCGATCTGATCCTGGAAGCCTTCCGGCTGGGGATGGTTGTGGAAGGGCTCAGTTTTCACGTCGGCAGCCAGTGTACGAACTTCGAGAACTTTGCGCAGGCGCTGAACATCGCCGCCGCCGTGCGGGAGGAAGCGGCGTCGCGCGGAGGCCACCGGATCAACATTATCGATATCGGAGGCGGCTTTCCGGTGCCCTACGATTCGCACGTGAAGCCGTTCAGCGCCCTGGCCAAGACCATCAATGCCCAGATCAGCCGCCTGTTTTCCAAGGACGTCGAGATCCTGGCCGAACCGGGGCGGTTCCTGGTGGCCACTGCCGCGACGGTGGTTGCCCGGGTGATCGGCAAAGCGTTCCGCGATGGCAGGACCTGTTACTACATCGACGACAGCGTGTATCACACTTACTCGGGTATCATCTTCGATCACTGCCAGTACCGGGTGAACTCGTTCCGCAAGGGCCGGGCGGAGTTGTGCACCGTATTCGGCCAGACCTGTGACGGGATGGACACCATCACTCACTCTGAAGCGCTGCCCGAGCTGCGGATCGGCGATCTTGTCTTTTCGGGAAGTATCGGGGCGTACAGCAACGCATCCTCCACGTTCTTCAATGGTTTTTCCCCGGCCAAGGTGGTACACATCAACGAAGCCCGGACTGCCATGATATCCTCCATAGCACGATGAGCATCCCGAGGCCCGTTGCCGGCATCGTCCTGGTGTGTTCCTTGTGGGCGCAGCCGGATGTGCAGGATTGGAAGCCGCTGTTCGATGGCAAATCGCTTCAGGGTTGGAAGGAGTCCGGCTTCGCACGGCAGCCTTCGGTGAAAGTGGAAGCGGGCTCGATCGTTCTGCCGTACGGTGAGCCGCTCACCGGCATTACCCGCACGGAGCCCTTTCCCCGCATTAATTATGAGCTGCGCTTTGATGCCATGCGCGTCAAGGGCGGCGATTTCTTTGCCAGCTTGACCTTCCCGGTGGGGGAGAGCTACTGCACCTGGGTTACCGGTGGTTGGGGCGGAGACATTGTAGGCATCTCCAGCATTGACGGCTGGGATGCTTCGGACAACGAGACGCGCTCCTACTACTACTTCGATACGAACCGCTGGTACGCGTTCCGCCTGAAGGTGACGGGCGAACGGATTCTCGCCTGGATCGACAACCGGCCCGTCGTCAATTTGAAAATTGAAGGCCGCAGCCTTTCGCTGCGGCCGGGTGAGATCAAGTTATCGGCGCCGCTTGGCTTTGCTTCCTACAACACCACCGGCGCCTTGCGCAAAATCGAGTATCGCCGGTTGCGCTAACCGTTCAGCGTCCAGCCGGGACGATACTGGCGCTTCAGCCAGGCATTGGCCTGTTCGTAGTTGGTGATGCGGCCGGTGGCCGGGTCGTATTCCAGGCGGCGGCCCGCGCGGTGCGCTACCAGGCCCAACAGCATCTCCTCCATCATCGTGCCGGCGTAGTCGAAGTCGCAGTGGGTCTTGCTGCTGGTGCCGTGCGTCACGTTGTCGCTCATGCCTTTACAGGCATTCAGCCAGTCTTCCTGGAACAGGTGGTCGTGCGACGGCAGCGGCCGGCCGGCTTTTTCGTCGGCGACAATGGCGTCCACTTCGGGATTCGGCAACCCCAGCGCGGGAGGTAGCTTGGATCCTTCCATGAACTGTATCTGCGGGAATCCGCCGCCAGGTCCCGGAGCCGGGTTGGGCATCGCCGTCCAGCCGTAGGGCAGCGTCTGCGCCTGCCGCGGAGCGCCGGCCTGGGGTTTGGGACGAATCTTCGCCGCCGGCCGGGACGATTGTCCGGTGCCACCGATCAGCGGCAGCAGTTCGGCCTTGGTCCGCCGCTTGTAATAGGTGAAGTCGCCGTCTTTGTAATCCGGAATCAGAATACGAGTGGTGAAATCGGACAGAATGGCGCCCTTGGTGCCCACAAAGATAGCGCCGTTGCCAATACGCTCCACATCCAGATAGTTCAACGGGGCATCGGGTTTCAAGCCGCCCTGGTACCATACCACCTGCAACGGACCCCGCCAATGGTTGGCGGGATGATCGAACGTCACCTTCAGTTTTACCGGGCAGATGTCGGGGTTGTACTTGTCGCTTACCTCCTGATCCACCTCAATGGCCGTGGGCGCGTGGGCATCGATGGCGTTCCACACCAGGTCCATCGTGTGGGCGCCCATGTCGCCCATCTGGCCCACGCCGAAGTCGCGGTACATGTTCCAGAAGATGCAGTTCATGCCCATTGTGCCGCCGAAGTACTGCGGTGAGTAGGGGTGGTAGGGAGA
>JADZGD010000029.1 GCA_020854055.1 Bryobacterales bacterium
GAATACACGGGATCGGGAAGCGATGTGGCCGGGGACGAAACCTAAAGATTGCATCGATCTTACGGTGAGAACCGCACGGGAGTGCTACATTAAGTTCACTTGAGCGTCTAGTGAGAGGAGACCCAAGCAATGCGTGGTGTGGTGTCGTTTCTTCTGGCGTTATCAACTCTGGGCTATGCACAGGATAACGGTCTGGCGGCGCGGGCGCGCCAACTGGAAAGTGATGGCGATGGCGCCGCCGCGTTGGCGCTTTTGAAAGCCGCGGTTGAGAATGCGCCTGAGGATCGCGCGGCGCTGGAGGCCTACGCCGGCTTTCTGGACACACACCGGGATCCAGGCGCGCGCGACGCCTACGAAAAACTCCTCGGCGCGCTTGCCGGCCCGGGCGAGAGCAAACACAAGGTGGCAATCGCCCGCCGGCTGGTGATTCTGGATTTACTGGCTAACGACCGTACCGCGGCGGTCCGCCATCTGGAGGAGTACCGCCATGCCGGAGGCCGTGCGCTCACGCCACCCGCCGCTGTGGACAAGCGAAGCTCGGAGGTGGAGACGCGCCCGGCGATCGAGATTCCCGGTCCGCTTCACTCCTTCGCCCGCATGGCAGCCCTGGCGCCGGATCTGCGCCCCGATGATATTCTGCCTGCACTGGCTCGCAACATTGTCACGAACGGTTACCAGGCTGTCTCGGGTAACGAGGCTCTCGACCAGACCGAATATCTCAAGCTGGTCGTGCGATACCTCTCACAGGCGCGGGAGTTGCAGAAGTTGGCCGGCGCGGGCAAGACCATCCACATCGCCAGTTGCGAATCCACCCAGACTGCCGACCTGCTCCGGGTACTCGGGTACCGGATGCGCGGAGCGTGCGGCTCCGACCTGGTGCTGGAAACCGTCAACGCAACCCGGGCCTTCCTGACGATCGATTCCGGATTCCCGCTGACGCAACTGGAGCAGGCGCTGCGTACCAACCGGCCATTTTTGTATGATTTCAAACCGTCCAAGGTTCCCGTGCTGTTCGGTCCCGAGTACTGGATGGCGGCGCGCGACAAACAGACCGGTGAATTTATCGACGCTTTTATCGCCGACCCCTCACTGTGCCGGCTCTACATCGGCATGTCAAGGCTGGATCCGGAAACGGCCGAAGCGCTGCGGAAAGAAGTTCCGGTCCAGAAAATCAAGATTTTCGCTCACGTGCTGGATTTCTTCGGCATCATGTTTGAAGTGCGCGACGGGAAAGCGGTGGTTCCTGGCGGCGCGGCCAGCGCTCAGGCCTGGAGCGAAATGGTGGGTGTTTCTCCCGACAAAGGCGCGGCCTTTTTCGAACGGCTGATCGCCCGTGATGACGGCTGGCTGGCAGGGTATTTCGATGCGCTGGCGCGAATCAACGGGCCGGTCAGTGAGTACCTCACCCAGCCTGCGCGGATGAAGCGCGTTTACCTGGCGCTACGAGGCAAAATCACGAGTCCGGGTCCGGCCCGGCCCGTGTTCCGGGCCAACACGGACCTGATGCTGCTTACCACCCGGCTACGGCTGGATTCGTCCGGGAAGATTCACGTTCCCGGCACTCTCGACATGTGGAAGGATCTGTTCATTCATCATCCGCATGGCAAGTATGACGGCAAGCTCACCAAGGCCGCAGCCGGCTGGAATAGCCCCGATGACCTGCTCGATGCGCTGTTCGCCTTGTCGCGCAAAGCGGTGGACAACGAACCGCTAAAGATCTTCATGGCGCTCAGCGACGTGGATCGCGAGCGACAGACCCCGCTGCTGCCTGAAACGGCTGGCCGCCTGGCTCGTGAATACCGCAAAATGGGCGCGCAGTATTCCATGTTCGCCGAGGTGCCCACTCTCTCCGACAAGACCATTCTGAGCTTTATCGACACCGCCTCCAACGTCGGTGTCACCCGCGACGCGATGCTGCGCACCGATGCGGTGGGAACGTTCCAGGCCCTGACCAGCCTGTGGCAGATTTTCGTGCGCCAGGGCTCCATCCCGCTGGAGACCGCCGACGGGAGTCTGCCCGAGTTGCTTAATCTGTTCGGGAACGTCAAGAACGCCCGGGACGTGTTCGATGCAGGCCGGAACGGAGTCGGTATTTTATTGAAGGCTTCGCACTCGCCGGCCGGCATGTCCCCCCAAGACCGCCTCATGGACCTGGCCGGGGGTATGACCGATTCCGGAGATGGCGAAGCGCAGAATCAGATGCGCCAGGAGATGGGCCGCGTGTTTGAGGCGCAGCGGCTGATATCGATCAAGACGCTGTTCGATCTGGACGACAACCTCCAGGGGCTCACCAAGGGCGGCAAGCTGAACACCCAACTGGTGCAGCGGATGGCTTCCCGCATCGCCGACATCCAACTGCCACGGTCGGCCATGAGCGCCATCGAAAAGAACACCATGTCTTTCGGTTACTACACCGACAAGCACATCGATGTGCAGAGGAAATTAAACCTGCGCGCTTTGATCGAGAAGGCGGCCAACAATCCCGAAAAACTACATGATTTGCGTGGAACGCTAGCGCCGTTTCTTCGCGATACGCTGGTGGGACTGGTCTATATCCACTACGCGCCGCCGGGGGCGCAGATTCTGTTGACGAATCCGCTATTTGTACGCAGCCACGATTTCATCGGAGTTCAGGGCGTTCCGCAGACCTGGCGAACCACGGAAGTCTTCGGCTCGGGCTGGCCCTCAAGCGCCGGCGGGCGGCTGGTGGGCTCGCTGAGCGGGCTCTCCTACGCCCTGGCCGAGGCGGAACAGAACTTTCTGATTCCCTCCCGCCAGCAGGCGCTCATCTGGGGCGACCTGGTTCCTCAGATGCTCCAGAGCGCTACGGTCCCCAGATGGTGGAACGTCACCGGGGACCAGATGCATTGGGTGGGGCTGCATGTCCGGCTGGCCGAATCGGCGATTGCGGAATCATCGCTCCAGCCTGAACTCCGCAAGACGCTGCTAGCGGACTTTACCCGCCAGGCGCCTCCCGCGCGCGTCTACCGCGTCGCCAGCGCACTGGAACGCGGCGACGTGGGAGGCGCTCTGGACTACATCACCCCATCGGAGCTGTTTGTCATCGCCAGAAATCTGCTCGAGGAGAATAAGGAATCCGGCGACCCGATTGCCAGCGAGATCCGTACGCTCGAAAGGCTGCATCCCGAGCGCATCAATTACCGCAGCATCGGACGCGCGTTCGGAACGCCCAAGCCAACCCTGACCAATTCCTACGAGCCGGGGCTGTTGAATCTCCGGACCTTCCCGGCCCTGATGGGCTTCTCCAGCCGGGTGATGGCCGAGAGCTGGGAATCCAACCTCATCTATTACGCGGCGTTGGCCGACGAAATGCATCTTTCACCGCAGCAACTGAACCTGATGGTTCCCACCTGGACCCAGCAGACCGTGGAACGTATTTTCGCCACGCATCTGGAGGACTGGCCGGCCTTGCTGCGCTCACTGCGCGGAGTGGGCAACGAAGTGCGGCAGCGCGGCTCAAAGCCCGCCGCCGCCGAGAAAGCGGCTTTATAGAGGCTCCCGCATCAGATTCGGACGGAATACGATGGCTTCAGATCAATCCAGCGTGAAGAGCCAGATGGAGGCTACGGTGAAGGCGATTCGAAAACCAATGCTGGCGGCCGCGGCCGGCGTGATCGCGGCGGGCTCGTTTCTTGTTCTCGCCCAGAGATCGAACGCGCAGGAGGGCCAGCGGCCCGTGTTCCGCGTGAAGGTGGAACTGGTGGTACACAGCTTCACCGTCACCGACAGCAAGGGCCGCTACATCAACGGTCTCAAACCCGGCGACGTGAAGATTTTCGAGGATGGAATTCCGCAGAAGATCTCCACCTTCGCCGAAGGGAACAAGCCGGTTCTTCAGGTACTGGCCGATGGTTCCACGCGCCCGCTAATCAGCACCGGCGACAGCGAAATCCGTACCGACGCTCTGGTGGGAACCAACGTATTCGTGCTGTTCGATACCAGCAATTACATGTATCGCGGCTTCGTCTATGCTTCCGACGCCATCGCTGACTTCGTCCGCGGGCTCGACCGCGCCGACTCGATCGCGGTCTACACCTTCAGCCGGAACCTCTCCCGGGCCGCCCTGCTGACCCGCGACCGGTCCGACGCGATCGTCGGGCTACGAAAAGCCGTAGCCGGTGACGATGCCGCCCTCTACA
>JADZGD010000030.1 GCA_020854055.1 Bryobacterales bacterium
AAATTCCAACCGTTCTTCCACTCGAAGGTCATCGATGGTGGCCGTTGCCATTTCTGAGTACGCAGCGGCCAGCCCGCGACGAAACTGTTCCTCTTCCGGCGCATGCGCGGCCAGACGCTCCCAATGGACGAGAGCCTTTCGTTTCATCTCCAACGAGGCCGCCGGCTCTCCAACATGAACGAGTTGAGCCCCGATCAGGATGAGCAGGCTGCCCATCTCCAACTCCGCCGTCCGATTACCCGGAGCGGCGAGCAGCACGTCTTCCAGAATCGTTCTCGCCTTTTGGTAGGTGGTGAGCGCGCCTTTCGTATCACCGAGATTGGCCCGGTTCGGATTTCCCTGGATATCGCCCAGACGCCGGTAGGCGGATGCCAACTCCAGTTGCAACGCTACATCACTGGAGCCGGCGCCGGCGAGCGAATCCAGGTACTCGATGGACCGTGCGACCATCAGCCGGCGAACCTCAGTCGCACCCGAAAGTCTGGAAATCGGGTCGTGAAACTCGAACAGGATCGAGTTGACCAGCTTGCGCACGTCGTTGAATCGACGCTCCGCGGCCGCTTGTTCCCGGCGCGCGACGTGCGATTGCCAGACCGCTACGGTGGCCGTGGCAAGCAGCAACAGCACCGCCAGCGCTCCACTGGAAACGAGGTAGCGGTTGCGGCGCACCCACTTTCCAAGCCGATAGAGGTTTGTCAGCCGGACGGCCGTCACCGGCCGCCCCGCCAAGTAGTTGTCGAGGTCCGCCGACAGGTCGCGAGCCGAGGCGTACCGGCCTGCTGGCAGCTTGTGAATTGCCTTCATCACCACCTGGTCCAGGTCATTACCGGCGCCGGGTGAAGGTGGGTCGTCCTCAAGCACCTGCCGTAACAGATCCACGGTCGAGGAACCTGACAGCGTGTACGCCGGCCGTCCGGCCAGGAGTTCGTACAGCAGCAACCCCAACGCGTAAATGTCGGTGGCGGTCGAAACCGGGTCGCCCCGCAACTGCTCGGGGCTCGAATAGTTGAGCGTCATCACGCGCCGCTCCGGAGCCGTGGCATCGCTCTCTTCGCCGTCCACCGGCAGCACCCGCGAAATACCAAAGTCCAGGAGCTTTGGCATCCCTTCGGATGTCACGAGGATGTTGGCGGGTTTGATGTCGCGATGGACGATCAGATTGCGGTGAATGAAGTCGACGGCTCCGGCGATTTGCTGAAAAAGGCGGATGCGGGAAGCAGCGTCCAGTTGGCGTTGCCGGCAATACACATCAAGCGGCACACCCTCGACCAACTCCATCACAATGTAAGGGACGCCCTCTTCGCTCACTCCCGCGTCCAGCAGTTGCGCAATGTTCGGGTGACGAAGGGCGGCCAGAATGCGCTTCTCCCGCTCGAACCGGCGCCAGGCCTCGCCACCCGCGGCGAGCACGCTGACAAACTTCACGGCCACCTGGCGCGCGAACTGGCCATCATCCCGCTCTGCCTTATAGACAGCGCCCATCCCCCCACGTCCCAGTTCGCTCATTAGTCGATAGGCGCCCACTCGCCGCCCGTCGAAGCGCAAGTGGGGTTCATGGATCTCCGGAAAAAACTCGGCGAAAAACGCCTCAGCAGCAGGCATTTGACGGAACATTTCCCGTACCTCCGCCGCGGTGATTGGATCATCGGCGCCAAGCTGAGCCAGCGATGCCGAACGTCCGGATTCGTCCTGATCCAGCAGAAGGGCAAAGGCCGCTTCAGCCTGGGGGCTGCATCGGGAGTTCACAGCCTTCTCCTTGGAACTGGCGAAAAAACCAAAGTTTGGCGATGGTCAGCTCTTTCTTGATCGTGGTGGGCGAGAGATCCTTCGCTTCCGCGATTTCGTTGACCGTGAGCCCGCCAAAAAAGCGCAACTCCACAATCTGTGCCCTTCTCTCGTTCGTGCGTTCGAGGTGACTCAGGCACCGGTCCAGAAAGAGATAGTCGGCATCGAGACGTCCCGCTCTGTCCGCCACGGGGGAGAGGGTGGGCGCGGCGAGCCCGGCATCGCGCTTTCCAGCCGCGTGGTAGCGTGCATAGTCAACCAGAACCTGGCGCATGAGCCGCGCGGCGATGCCGTAAAAGTGTCTGCGATCCTGCCATGTTTCCGGTGTTCGTCCGGCCAACCGGAGGAAAGTTTCGTGAACCAGGCCAGTGGTTCCAAGCGTATGGCTCGGCCGTTCATGGGACATGTAGGAACGGGCGATGGCGTGGAGTTCGTCGTAAACCAGAGGGAGCAGTTTCGCCAGCGCTTCGGGCTCCTCGTGGCTCCAACGTTGGAGGAGTGCCATGACCGTGCCGGGATCGATCCCCGTACCCATGGCTCGACATTCTAGCACGCAGGGTTCGAAAACCGAATGGTACCAACGCTCCATTGTTGGCAGCGGCTGTCCATGTCATCTGATACTCATTCCCTCGGCGTGCCCACCACCAGGCGCGCCGGGCACAATGAGCGTCACTGGCGTCAGCTTCGACCTTGCATGGGGCCGAGCCCTCCTCAACGGAGTTACCCGGATGGAGAACCCCTGGACACCCACGCAGGCCGTCGTCCGGGACCCGGGTGTCCGTTTTCGCGAGGCTCTTCGCATGTCTTTCTGAAACCCCAGATACGGCCGGGCGCGCGGACAAATCTCCGGCGCAGCTTCCATCTGGATTCCAGACTCTTGGGGGCTTGGCGGTTTGTCCGTTAAACCTCCAGCTTATGCCGGAGTTTTCTCTTGCGAGGAAGGCTCGCGCCATATCGGGAAGGGTTCGCACGCTTAGAGCTTGAGGAGGTATACATGATCGGAGAAAAGAATATGCCGCTCACATCGGCTGTAAACGGCGAGATAAGCATTGTGGTTCGAACTGTGGAGAGCGGCCGGCACTCTGCCATGGGGTTTGTTGCCATCCTGCCGTTCCTCAGCTTCATTCTGACGGCGCTGATCTGCCCGGTTCCAATTCTTGCCGGGCCTTTTTTCGCCAGTGGGAGTGTAGCGCAGACCTTCTACCCCGCGGGTTCTCCAGGCGGTTCGTCAGTCAGCCCCACAGGCGCGAGTTTTTTTCAGCAATACACCTCCGGGGATCTCAACCTTATGTCGCAGGCTGACGCCAGCAGCGGGCGTTTGGCACTGCTTACCATGGTAAGCATCCACAACATGACCAACTGGGATTCCGGTTATGTGACGTCGGAAGCAGCCGCCACAATGAGCGAAGAAATCATTCCGGAATGGGGATCCTGGGACAACGGGATGGGCTCATCGTACACACTCGAGTATGAAATCGGTGTGCAGGGCAATCTATCCGCAGCGTCCGAGGGCTATGGCGCGATCCCCAGTTCGGCGGAATTGATGTACAACTATGCCGTTGGCGACTCAAGCGGTAGTGGATCCTGGCACAAGGAATCTACTGGTAGAACCTCGCAAACCGGAGTGTGGAACGGCATCATCAAGAGCGAGTTCACTGTCAACAGGAGAGGGACGTTCAATCTGACAATGGCGGCCAGCGCCCGTGCCGATGGTGGTAAAGCTCGTGCCCCATGGGGCGACCCTAATGTCATGGCCATCGCCGATTTCGGCCATACCATGACCTGGCGGGGGATCACCGGGATCCGGGCTTTCGACAGCCTTGGGAATGAAGTCCCACTGCCCTCAGACGCCTACCTCCCGCTGATTGGCCGGGATAGCGGCATCAATTACTGGTATTCCGCCGATACGGCCGAGCCGGTTCCCGAAC
>JADZGD010000031.1 GCA_020854055.1 Bryobacterales bacterium
TGTACCCGAGTGCTGCCGAAGGCTACAATAGCAAAATAGCGTCGTCAGGCGCACGGTCTGCGCGCTCCTATGCACTCCGGAGCGGGCTATGCCATGTTGAAGACATTTGATGCTCCCTCTCCTCGTTCTATCGCCGTATCTGTTGATTCCGGCGGCCTTTTGGCTCGGTGGGAGATCCGCGCGTGTGGCGGGCCTGCTCGCACTGTGGCCCGCGGCGCTCGCTCTATACTTCGGCCTGATGCTGCGGTCCGTGGGGGTCTCCGGACCCATCGAAGCATCTCTTCCCTGGGCCGCATCCATAGGGGTTGATCTCTCCTTTTATGCCGATGGCTTGAGCCTGCTGTTTGCAGTGGTCGTCGCCGGTATCGGCGCACTCATTGTGCTCTACGGAAGCCGGTATTTCGGCGGCGAACCGGGTGCCGGGCGCTTTCAGGCAACATTGTTCGCCTTCATGGGCTCGATGCTGGGCCTGGTGCTCGCCGACAATCTGTTTTTGCTGTTCGTTTTCTGGGAACTGACGGGATTCACCTCCTTCCTCCTGATTGGCTTCGAACATGAACGTCCGGAAGCGCGTGCCTCCGCGGTGCAGGCGCTGATTGTAACCGGATTGGGAGGCTTGGGCCTGCTGGCCGCCGCCGTGTTGATCGAGCAATCGACCGGCGCGGCGGCTCTCTCGTCGCTGCTGGGGCGAGGACTAAATCTTGCGAACGAGGAGTTCTATCCGGCCATCGTCGCACTGCTGCTGTTGGCGGCGTTCACCAAGTCCGCCCAGACGCCGTTTCATTTCTGGCTTCCGAACGCGATGACAGCCCCTACTCCGGTGAGCGCTTACCTGCACTCGGCCACGATGGTGAAGGCGGGCATCTACCTGGTAGCCAGAGCAACGCCGTTCGCCGGCGCCACTCCCCTGTGGACGGGGCTCGTAACCGGCGCGGGTGCCATCACAATGATCGTGGGCGCATGGCGTGCGGTTGCCGAAACCGATTTGAAACGCGTGCTGGCGTATTCCACCGTGAGCGCGCTCGGTTTGATGATGATGTTGCTCGGAGTCGGCACCGAAGAGGCGGTAATGGCGGCCCTGGTGTACCTGCTCGCTCATGCCTGCTATAAAGGCGCGCTCTTTCTGGTCGCGGGCACCATCGAACATGAGACAGGCACAAGGGACATAACCGGACTCGGCGGGCTCAGGCATGCCATGCCGGCGACGGCGCTTACCGGGGCGCTTGCCGCCTGCTCCATGGCGGGGCTGCCCCTCTTTCTGGGCTTCCTCGGCAAGGAACTGCTCTATGAATCCTTGCTGGCATGGTCGATCGCGCTGCTGATTGGGGCCATCGCCGCGAGTGCACTGCTGGGCACGGCCGGTCTGATCGCCGGCGTTTCTCCATTCACTGGACCTCTGCGAGGAAGGGCGCCGGAACATGGCGTTCCCGCAGGGCTCACCGTACCTGCGCTGGTACTGGCTTTCGCGGGTCTCATTGCGGGAATCGTGCCCGGTTTGGTGGAACTCCCCGCCGGACTTGCCTCCGGCGGCATCCTGCGCCACCCGGTGGATGCGAGCCTTTCGATATGGCACGGCTTCACACCGGTGCTGGGCCTGAGTCTGGCCACGCTGGCGCTGGTCGCTTTGCTCTATGTCTATCGCGATTCGCTGCGGCGCCGCATCTGGCCGCGGTCGCTCGGCTCGGAACGGCTCTATACATCGACGGAGCGCGGCCTGGACGCTCTCAGCGCGTGGGCCTCGCCGATGCTTCAGAGCGCTTCGCTACGGTCGTATCTGCTTGTACTCGTCACAACCGCGGGTGTACTGATTTTCGCAACACTCGTGTTTGAGGGGCTTCCGGGCTGGCCCGCGGTGATGGATGTTGAACCGCATGAAGCCTGCGCAGCCTTTCTGATTGTGGCCGGCGCCATCTCCGCCGTCCGGGCGAAATCGAGCATCGCGGCTGTGCTGTCACTGGGCGTTTCCGGGTACGGTGTGGCGCTCACGTATCTTTTCTTTGGCGCTCCGGATCTGGCGATGACACAGTTCTCCGTGGAGACTCTGACGGCGGTGATCTTCGTCCTGGTGTTTTATCATTTCCGGGATTTCGGGTCGCTGTCGCCCTGGACCGACCGGTTGCGCGGCGCGGCGGTATCGGTGTTGTTCGGAGGATCGATCGCGGTGGTGCTGTTGTTTGTCGGCGCTAATATCACTCCTTTCCGGCTGGCCAACTATTTCGCTGAAACGGGCCTGCCGCTGGCCCACGGCCGCAATATCGTAAACGTGATTCTGGTCGATTTCCGCGCGCTGGACACGATGGGCGAAATTACCGTGCTGGCTACCGCCGCCTTCGGAGTACGCGCGCTCATGCGCATCAGCCGGAAGGAGAGGAAGAACGGATGACGACGACAACATCGCTGATTCTGCGCACTGGCGCACGCGTGCTGATGCCGCTCCTCCTGCTGTTCGGCGTCTTTCTGTTATTGCGCGGCCACAATGCGCCGGGGGGGGGCTTTGCCGGCGGATTGGTGGTGGCGGCCGCGTATATCCTGCATTTTTTCGCGTTCGGATTGGATGCGGCGCGGCGTGCTCTGTTGACCCGGCCGGAGCGGCTGATCGGCTCAGGTCTGCTGCTCGCGGTGGGGAGCGGAATTCTTCCGGTGTTGTTCGGCCGCCCGTTTCTTACCTCGCTCTGGTTTGATCCGGCAAGTGGAATCGGCACTCCAATGCTGTTCGACCTGGGCGTATTCCTGGTGGTGATTGGCGTCGTGTTGATCATGGCCTTTACGCTTGCGGAGGAATAGAACTTGGAATTGATACTGGCCATCGCCTCCGGAGTTCTGTTCGGCACGGGCTTTTACCTGATGCTGAGACGGCGGCTGGCGCAACTGATCATTGGCCTGGGCCTGTTGAGCAACGGGGCGAACCTGCTGATCTTCACCGCTGGAGGTCTGACTCGCGCCCGTGCGCCGGTGATCGCTGAGGATGCCTCTCAACTGGCCCGCCCGTTCGCCGACCCGGTACCGCAAGCGCTGGTCCTCACTGCCATCGTGATCGGCTTTGGCGTGCTCGCGTTTTCGCTGGTGCTGGCACACGGCATTCACACCATGGCCGGCACGGACGACATCGATGAGATCAGGAGCGGCAGCGGATGAATGCTCTGGTGCTTCCTATCGCGCTGCCGCTGTTTACCGCGGCCGTGCTGCTGCTTGCGCCCAGCCGCCCTCTGCTTCAACGATGGATCTCTTTTGCCGGCGCCTGCGTACTAGCAATCGCGGCCGTTCTGGTGTTCGTGCGCGTGGAGCGCGACGGAATTCTCGTGCTGCAATTGGGTGGATGGCCGGCGCCGTTCGGCATCACTCTGGTGGCGGACGTTCTGTCAGCCATGCTGGTAGTGGCAACGGCGGTTGTGGGACTCGCCGTGACCCTGTCGTCTTTTTCCGGCGTCGACCCCAGGCGCGAAGGGTTCGGCTATCACGGGCTGATACACGTGCTTCTCATGGGAGTGTCGGGGGCATTTCTCACCGGCGATCTTTTTAACCTGTATGTCTGGTTCGAAGTGATGCTGGTGGCGTCCTTCGTTTTGATGGCGCTCCACCGGACACGCGCACAGTTGGAAGCGGCTTTCAAGTATGTCGCTTTGAACCTGATCGCATCCTCGTTATTCCTGACCACGCTCGGCCTGCTTTATGGCGGTACAGGCGCGCTGAACATGGCGGAACTGGCCACCATTCTGCCGGCGCGGGAAAACACGGCGTACGAAACTATTCTGGCGATGCTGTTTCTGACGGCATTCGGGATCAAAGCCGCGATGTTTCCGCTGTTTTTCTGGCTGCCCGCTTCGTACCACACGCCGCCGGCGGCCGTGGGCGCGATCTTCGCCGGGCTGCTGACAAAGGTCGGCGTGTACTCGATGATTCGGGTATTCACGTTATTGTTCCCGGGCGATCCCGCAATGCTTTATACTCTGCTGCTGGCGCAGGCGGGGTGCACGATGATTGTGGGACTGGTGGGGGCGCTTGCGCAACAGGATTTCAGGCGTATCCTGTCTTTCAACCTGGTGGGGCATCTCGGCTACACGACCGTGGGGGTGGCCCTGGGTACTTCCGCCGCGATGGCCGGATCCATTTTCTATATCCTTCACCACATCGCCGCGATTACCAACCTTTACCTCATCAGCGGCATTTTTCTGCGGCTTCGGCACACGACGTCTCTCCCGGAGCTGGGTTCGATATTTCGCGAACGCCCGCTGGTCGCCATCCTGGCCGCCATCCCGGTGTTTTCGCTGGCGGGAGTGCCGCCCCTTTCCGGGTTCATCGGCAAGCTGGCGCTGGTGCGAGGCGCCTTCGGTGCCGGGGCGTGGTGGACCGGCGGCATCATCCTGGCCGTGAGCTTACTGACACTGTTATCCATGGCACGGTTGTGGTCCGAATCCTTCTGGAAGACTGCGCCTCACGAAGATAAGTCACGGCTGCCTGGGGTGATACTGCTTCCGATCGCGTTTCTCAGCGCGATCACGGTAGCAATGACGGTTGCCGCCGGACCCCTATACCAACTCGCAATGAAGACGTCTGACCAGTTGCTCAATCCGGCCCTCTATATCGATGCGGTGTTGAAAGGAGGACCCCAACCGTGATTCTCGCGAATCTGCTTCTGGCGCTGGCATGGGCGGCGCTGAATGGCCGCTTTACTCTCGACAGCCTAGTTACGGGCCTGGCGGCCGGACACCTGGTGCTGCTGGTTCTGGCAAAGGGCGGCGTGTTAGTGATGGGCGAAGTAAGCCGCGTGGAACGGGCGTTGTCGCTGCTGGCCTATCTGCTTTGGGAGATCTTCCTTGCCAATGTCCGTGTCACGCTCGACGTCGTCAGTATCCGGCACCGGATGAAGCCCGGAGTCATCCGGCTGCCGCTCGATGTCGTCACCGACGGCGAGATTCTGTTGCTGGCCGCGATGATCAACATTACCCCCGGTAGCGTGGCTCTGGGTGTTTCCGAGGACCGCAAAGTGATGTACGTGCACGTCATGCACATGCGCAGTCCGGACGAGGCCCGGCGCATCATCAAGGAAGGATTTGAGCGCCGTGTGATTGGACTTCGCAGCGAGCGTAAGGAGAACCCACATGCCGTCTGATGCCGTATTCGCGGCACTGGTGATCGTCTCGGCCGCGCTGTTGATCTCATTCATCCGGCTCGTGCGCGGGCCGACGCTACCGGACCGTGTTGTCGCGGTGGACCTGATAGGTACCTCCTCGGTCGCGCTCATTGTGCTGGGAGCCGCCGCTAGCGGAGAGCGTGCGTTCCTGGACGCTGCAATGGTTATTGCGCTCGTCGCCTTTCTTGGGACGATTGCGTACGCTGGGTTTGCCAGGAAGGAGAATCGGGAATGATGGAGTGGGTGACGGGTTTTCTGATGGTGCTTGGGGCCACACTGGTGTTGCTGGCAGCCATCGGGGTACTGCGGATGCCGGACCTGTTTACACGGATGCAGGCGGCAACGAAAGCAGCGACCCTGGGACTCGGCTGCGTACTGGCAGGAGCGGCGATTCAGCTCGCCGATTTATCTACGGTGGTTCGGGCCATCAGCATTGGAGCGTTTATTATGTTGACGTCGCCGGTTTCCACTCACGTGATCGCCCGTGCGGCGTATCTCACGCGCGTGCCCTTGTGGGAAGGAACAATCGTGGATGAATGGCGTGAGGACATGGAGGGGCAGCCGGAGGATTTTACAGATTCGAACA
>JADZGD010000032.1 GCA_020854055.1 Bryobacterales bacterium
ATTCGGGAAAAGATCGGTGTGATGTTCGGGAACCCGGAAACCACCACCGGAGGCCGCGCTCTGAAATTCTACTCCTCCGTGCGCGCCGACATTCGCCGCATTGCCGCCATCAAAGACGGGGATACCGTCACCGGCAACCGGACGAAGATGAAGATTGTCAAGAATAAGCTCGCGCCGCCGTTCCGCGAAGCCGAATTCGACATTCTTTAAGGCGAGGGAGTGTCGCGGGAGGGGGATCTGATTGACTGCGGCGTCGCTCAGAATGTCGTCGAGAAGAGCGGCTCCTGGTACAGTTACAAGGGCGAGCGGATTGGGCAGGGCAGGGAGAACGCACGTCAGTTTTTGAAGGACCACGCAGATGTCCGGGACCATGTGGATACGGAATTGAGAAAAGTTCTGGGTCTGATCCGGCCCGAAACCCCGGCACCCGCCGCGCCGGAAAACGGCCCCAGGCCGGCCACGGCGGGAGCGCGAACCCGTTGACCTGGTTGCCCTTTTGCGCCGGTACCACCGCGAGCGAATGTTAAAATAGAAGTTCCCCTGAGGTTTCTTGTGGATAGAATCAGCCGTAAAGAATTGAAGAGCGACCGGTTTCAGGAGCGTGTCGGCAGTACCGTCGAATATCTGGACGAGCACCGCCGCCAGGTCATCCTCATCGGCGGTATCGCACTCGCCGTATTGCTCGTCGGTTGGGGCGCGTACTGGTATTCCGGTAAACAGAAAGTTGTGCGCCAGCAGGCTTTGACCCAGGCATTGGATATTCAGAACTCCGCCGTGGGGCCTCCAAGCGGCAATCCATTGGTGAAAACATTCCCTACCGCCGAAGCACGCCGCGAGGAAGCCACAAAGGCGTTCCAGCAGATCATCAATGACCACTCAGGCTCCGAAGAGGCGACTATCGCGCGCTATTACCTGGGTGTGATCGCTGCCGAAGCGGGCAAGGAAGCGGACGCTGCCAAGCATTTCCAGGAAGTGGCCGATGCGGGCCGCAATCCTTACTCATCGCTTGCGCAGTTCGCGCTGGCGCAGCTTTATCAGGGGCAGGGCAAGACCGCCGAGGCGGAAAAACTGCTTCGTGCGCTGATAGACCGTCCCAGCATGCTGGTATCGAAAGAACAGGCCACCATTGCTCTTGCAAAGGTAATCGCGCCGAAGAATCCCGCGGAAGCGCGGAAGTTGCTCGAACCGCTGCGCACGGAGCGCAGTGCTGTGAGCCGCATGGCACTGACGGCTCTCTCCGATATTCCAGCTCAGTAGCAAGCCGCCCCGGCAGATGAAACCGACGCTCGGCCATCTCCGATTTCCGGTCAGCCAGGCCCGGGGCCGCCGCTACCCCGAACTTCTCCATCCTTATCGCAACGAGTTTCAGCGGGACCGTGACCGCATTGTCCATGCCCGCGCATTTCGCCGCCTGGAAGACAAGACCCAGGTCTTCCCTCCCGGCATCTCCGACCACTTCCGGAACCGGCTGACGCACACCATCGAAGTCTCGCAGATCGCCCGCACCGCCGCCGCGGTTCTCGATCTGGACGAGGATTTCACGGAGGCGCTGGCTTTGGCGCACGACCTGGGGCATCCGCCGTTCGGCCACGCGGGAGAGCAGGAGTTGAATCGCCAGATGCGGAAGTACGGCGACCGTTTCGATCACAACCTGCACGCCCTGCGAATCGTCGAGATCTTCGAACAGCGCTACGCCCGCTTTCCGGGGTTGAACCTCACCTTCGAGGTTCGGGAAGGCATGGCGAAACACTCCCGTGATTTCAAGGCCGGCCAGTTTCCCATGCTGGATGAATACCTGCCCGGCCAGAAGCCTCCTGTAGAGGCGCAGTTGATCGACCCCGCCGATGAGATCGCCTACAACACGGCGGACCTCGATGATGGATACACCGCCCGGCTCTTCTCGGTCGACGATGTGTGCGCCGCTGTTCCCGAATTCGCCGAGGTCTGGAACAACATGGAGTTCCAGTTCCCGGGCGCGCCGGAGAAGGTCCGCTTCTCCGAAGCAGTCCGCGGGCTGATCGACACGCTCGCCTCCGGGCTCATCGAAGGCACCAACCAATCCGCGCGGCAGGCCGGCTTGGAGACCGTCGACGATGTCCGGCATCACTCTTCCCGCGTGGCACGCCTGACCCCGCCGGCGGAGGCCACAAATGCAGCCCTGAAAAGCTTCCTGCAAACCAAGGTGTATCAGTCCGACGTGGTCTTGCGGGAAAGGCAGGCATCGGCCGGTATGATTACCGCCTTGTTCGAAGCGTTCATGAAAGATCCCGAGAAGCTGCCCGAGCCTTATGTCGAGCAGGCCACGGAAGACTCCGTTCACCGCGTTGTCTGCGATTATATTGCGGGCATGACCGATGGATTCCTCCGGCGCACATACGATCAAATGATCTGATATGCCAACTGGTGCCGAATTGTTCGTCGACGCTGCACAGCGTCTGGGAATCAACGAGTTTTTTACACTGGTGGGAGACCACCTCAACGAAGTCCTGCGCGTGGCCGCCGACCGCGGCGTGCGGGTGATCGACTTCCGTCACGAATCCGGCGCAGCGCACGCCGCCGATGCGTGGGCGCGCATTTATCGAAAACCCGCCCTCGCCATCGTCACGGGCGGCCCGGGACACACGAATGCGATGACGGGGCTGGCAACGGCCCATCTCGCCGCGAGTCCGCTGATTCTGGTCAGTGGCGCGCCGGCGGCCTCCATGGCCGGGCGGCAGTTGTTCCAGGTGATCGATCAGGTGGGCATGGCCGCGCCCGTGGCGAAGTATGCGGCGCAACCCGCCTCCGCCGGACAGATCCCGTTCCATCTCGGCCGCGCGTATGCCGAATCGATGGCCGGGCGCATGGGCACCGCCCATCTCACCATCCCGGTGGACCTGTTCGTCGCCGAGGCTGCGCAGCCTCTCCGGATGCCGGAGCCCTACGCCGCGCCCGCAGCCGTACCCGCGGATTCGGAAATCGATCGCGCGATCGAGTTGATCGCAAACGCCACGCGCCCCATCGTCATCGCCGGCAGCGGCGTCTGGTGGGCGGGCGCCGAACAGGAGTTCTCCGAATTTCTGAAGCGTTCCCGGCTCCCCTTCTACACCATCACGATGGCGCGCGGCATCGTCTCCGA
>JADZGD010000033.1 GCA_020854055.1 Bryobacterales bacterium
CGGCTCGAATCGAGCGACAGAAAGCCGCGCACGTTCTCACTGAGAATCTGCGGAAACGTCTTGTCGAGATAAGACCGGATGGAGACGTAGCACTGGTCGCAGGCGTTGGTCCGGGTGAACTCCTCAATCATCCGCTTGTGGTCTTCCAGCTTGTAGCGTTTGAACTGCATGGAGCATGGCTGCAGGGCGCCATCAGCGGTCACCACCAGGAAACGCAATCCGGCTTTGCAGCCTGGCGTGCCCTTCTCGGCGAAATAGCGGCGTGTGGCTTCGAGCGTAGTCGGCGCGTTGACAATCCAGTTGCTGCCGTCCCGGCGCTGTTCGATGCGGTCCAGTTCCCGGTTCAGCACCTCCAGTTGACTGGCGTCGTCCAGGAAGTAGTCGCGGCACCCGGTCCGCCGGGCCGAGTAGGCGCTGTAGCAAATATTGACGCCCCACTCACGGGCCTTATCGGCGGCGCGGTTGATCTCGCCCACGTTTTCGCTGGTGATGCAGGTGTTCAGCACGACGTCGTCGAAGCCGTGACGGGCAATGCGGGGAACCAGGTCGCTCAGGTGATCGAACAGGCCGGGGTAGACGCGGAACTCATCGTGACGCCGGTCGGGGAAATCGAGGCTTACCGAAAACTGGTCAACCCCCGCCGCACGCAACTGGAGATAGAGATCTTCCGTCATTTCGGACCAGTTGGAAACCAGGATGGTGTAGGGCAACCCGCTACCTTCGGGCTTGATGTTGCGGACAATCTCGACAATGTCCGGCCGCATCAGCGGCTCGCCGCCCGAAATCTGCACCACACAGGGTTTCAGAGTGTCCATGTAGCGGCGGTAATCGGCCGGCTTCAGGTTGCGGGATTCGTCGCGCGGGCCGCCGTGGTCGCAGTGCTTACAGTAGCAGGTGCAGGCATCGGTCACCTCGAACGAAACCACGATCGGGCGGGCCTGGAACCAGTTGCCCGAGCCGCGGGCGATGACACGAATCGAATCGAGAAGTGGAACCTTGCGCATAACAGTGCCGCTTGAACCACGATCGTAACAGCCGTTTCCGGTTATTACAACTATAAGACCTGATTTGGATTAATTGACAATCGAATGGAGTTTTTCAAACAGCGAACGGAAATGGCGCGCAATCTTGATAAAAATCTCCGGAAACGGTTTTTGGTGCGTGGACTGGACGACGGCATACAAACGGAAGGCTGCATGATTCAGCCCTACGATCCGGCGATCGCCGACTTTCCGCCTGGATCCACAACCACGGCGTGCCGCGCCCTGAGCTGGCGGCTCGCTCGGCTACCGAAGCAACCGGGGCTGGAGTCGTTCTATAATACTTTGCGCCATATCCGGAGGTTCTATGCGATTGATGACAGCTTTGCTGGTTCTTGCCTGGATAATGCTGCCTGCCGGAGCGCAGCAGCAGAAGTTCACGATTGATGCCACCACGCCGGAAGGCCAGGCCTTACAGGCAATCGGCCAGGAGTCCGACGGCGCTAAGAAATTGACGCTGATGGAGGAGTTCGTCTCCAAGTATCCCAAGCACGAGGCCACCGGCTGGGTGTACGGGCAGATGCAACCACTCTACGCCAAGGCGGGTAACAACGAGAAAGTGATCGACACCGCCGACAAGATTCTCGCGCTGGAACCGGACAATACGTCGGCGGCCCATGAGGCGCTGAAGGCGGCCGAGGCCATGAAGTCGCCGGATCTGATTCTGGCCTGGGCCGTGAAGACCTCCGACGTGGCGCGCAAAGTGGCGGCGTCGCCCAAGCCCGCCGACGAGGATAAGGTGGACGACTGGAAACAGGCGGTTGACTACGCCAGGCAGGTCGATGTTTACACCCAGTACGCGTTGTTCAAGGCGGCCACCGAGGCCACCGATCCGGCCAGGCGGATCGCCCTGGGCGAAGCGCTGATGACCCGGGCTCCCGATAGCCAGTACGTACCTCAACTGGTGGGAGCGCTGTTTAACGCCTACCAACAGGCCGGACAGAAGGAAAAAGCAGTGGCGCTGGCCGAAAAGGTGCTTGAGAAGGACCAATCCAACGAAGACATGCTGCTGGCAGTGGCCGACTACTATATGAGCAAAAAGGACAGCGCCAAAGTGCTGCTCTACGCCGGCAAACTGGTCCAGGTAATGTCAACCAAGCCCAAGCCGGCCGGCGCCAGCGATGCCGACTGGGAGCATAAAAGGAAGGTTACCCTCGGCCTTGGCCACTGGATGGCCGGCATGATGCTGATCGGCCAGAACAAGGCGGCGGCCGGGGACAAGGAACTTCGCGAGGCGCTGCCGTTCATTCACGAGAATCCGGATCTGCTCGCCCCGGCGTTGTTCCAGCTCGGTCTGGTAAACTTCCGGTTAGGCGATGCCGGTAAGGGCAACACCGAAAGAATCCTGGAAGCCTACAGGTTCTTCCAGCAATGTGCCGCGATGAAAAGCCAGTTCCAGGGACAGGCGCAGAAGAACATTACGGTCATTCGCGCTAAGTACCGAATCCGATGAACATACTGGTGCCGAATCTCGGCTCGACCTCGCTCAAGTACCGTATCGTTGCGATGCCCTCGGAAGAAGTGCTCACCAAAGGGCACTTTGAGCGGGTGAGCGACTACGACGAGGTGATCTCGAAAGTCGCTCTGGGCGAGGTGAAAGTGGACGCGGTGGCATTTAAGGCGGTTCACGCGGGGCCGAAATACCAGGGCACCTTCGTCGTGGACGACGCTGTGATGGCCGCCCAGGAAGAGTTCCTTGGAGCCGCGCCGGCCCACAACGCCATCTATCTCACCGGAATGAGAGCCTTCGCGCGCGCGCTCCCGGGAGTTCCCCTGGTGGCGGCTTTTGAAACCGAGTACCACGCCACGATGCCGGAGTACGCGGTTCGCTACGGCGTGCCGTCGGACTGGCACGATCGCTTCGGCGTGCGGCGCTATGGCTTTCACGGCGCTTCGCACCGTTTTATCGCCGAGCGGGTGGCGGAACTGCTGGGAGTGCCGGCCGAAGGGCTGCGCCTGGTGAGTTGCCATCTGGGCGGAAGTTCGTCAATGTGCGCGGTGAAGGATGGCCGCTCGATCGACACCTCGATGGGTTTCTCGCCGCAGTCGGGTTTGGAGAATGCGGCGCGGCACGGTGACCTGGATGTCTTCGCGGTGCTCTACGTGATGGAGCGCAACGGATGGACCATCGACGAAGTGCGCCGCCAGCTTTCGCGCGTTTCGGGTCTTGCCGGGCTGTCGAACGTGCCCGGCGGTGACGTGCGCGACATCGAGAAGGCCATCGCCGGAGGCAGCGCGGCGGCGCGCCTGGCACTGGACGTTTTCGTCTACGAAATCAGGAAATACATCGGTGCGTATGCAGTCGCGATGGGCGGCCTCGACGCCATCGCCTTCACCGGCGGTATCGGAGAGAACTCGCCGCGCCTGCGGGCGGAGTGTTGCGCGGGGCTTGGGTTCCTGGGCGTCGAGCTGGACGCCGCCGCCAACGGGAACGGTTCGGGCGACCGCCTGCTGTCAGCGCCGGGTTCCCGCGTGAAGGTGCTGGCCGTAGCGGCCAACGAAGAGATCATCGTTGCCCGACGTGCCTACGCCTGCCTGCAGGCCCGGCTCACAACGGTGGGGTGAACCCGATTACGGCCGGCAGAATTCCACCCGCCGGCTGCCTTGATAGGCCTTGATCCGGGTGTACCACTTGGATGAGTTCTCGGTGATGAAACTATCGGCCAGGGTAGCGGTTTTCTGATCTTCGGCGGTGAGTGGCTGGCCCTCCAGATGCTTCACCGCGATGCGGGCCAGGGCCAGCGTTACCGGGACGTTAACGAACCAGTCGCCCCTGGTAAAGAATCCCTGCCAGCGCCCATAGCCGGCCTCGTTGAGCGCCGCCAGCACGGCCTCATTGTGCCGGATGGCCCCGGCGAGGCGGTCCAGACGCTGCTGGTTCGCGATGCCCGGTTCGGCAGCCGCCGCCACCGCCCCCAGAAACAGGTTCGAGTTCCGTTGCACACTCAGTTGCGCCAGGATGTGTCCGTCAAAAAAAGCCCGGCGGTTGACCGGAACCAGCGGCGCGGCCTGGGCGGCGATTTGAGCCGCCCGCGCCCACCGGCCTTCGGCTTCCGCGCAGCCCCTTTCGAGACCCGACAGGTACTGCTCGTAAGTAATGCCGAGCCGCTTCAGTTGCTGCTCCGTGCTGGCATCGCCCTCCACCACTTTGCCGCTGGTTCGCGGGCCGCGCAGGATGCGCAGAAGCAGGTCGCGTCCGATCTGTTGGTAAAGGTAGTCGCCCATCTCCAGCTTGTCGCGGGTGGCATAGCGCGATGGAGCGGCGAAGTACGCGTCGTAGTAGCGGGCTACTAGCGGGCCGGCCCGGGGGCCGAACTGCTGCCGCGACCAGGCGGCCAGATAGGTGGCATCGTACTTTTCCGCTTGCCAGGGGCGGATATTCCATCCGGCCTCCATCACCGCCCGGGTAGTCATGGACACGGGCAGGATGTCGCTGGTATTCAGCAGCAGGTAGTGCGTCCCGCCGGCCCGTGCCGCGCGGCTGAGTTCGCTGCGAATCCGGGCAACGGGCACCCGTTCGGTGTAGGTGCTGGCGTTTCCTCCGATCACTGCCGTATGGTAGTAAACGCCGTTGTCCTTGCCGATGTTGCCGCCGTCCATAATATTACCGGCTCCATCGTCGGCCCACACCAGGTGTACGCCTTCGGGAATCTTCAACGCGCCGGAGCGTACCAGCCGCGTCCCCTCCATCCAGGTGTTCATGATGAAATCCGGCGCGGCCTCTTGGCGGTTCTCGCGCACCAGCGCCATCTGCCGCTCGATGGCGGCGCGGATGACCCGTCCCTGCGCTTCGGGCGTGGGCTTGCCGCCGGTGGCATCCATCCAGAACGGATTGTCGTAGCGCCCGCGCAGGCCGACCGTCCAGATCACTTCGGCTTGGGGATCAAACTGGCGGACGGCGCAGCGCCAGGCTTCGGTAAGCAGATCGAGCGTGAAAGGCTTGCCTTCGGGCCAGCGGTAGACGTTCAGCCCCAAGGGCTCCATGTGATGCTGGCTGAGAATGAGTCCCCGGGCGGTGGCGGCCTTCATCTGCGGCTCATCGGGAAACAGGAACGTGCCTGCCACCACCATGTCGCCGTTCAACCGCAGAATCGCTTCGAACACGCGCTCCCACACGTCCAACGCGATCCCGGTTTCTCCGCTTCGCCCCGGACGCCAGGCAGTGAGCAGGTCTTCGTCGTTCAGAAACCAACCCCGGTAGCGGAATGTAGGCGGTCCCTGGCGCCCGCCGAACGAGGCGGGAATGACGACCCGGTCGCGGCGCGCCGGCAGATTGTCGGTCCACCAGTAGAACGGGTCCACATGAAGCAGTTGGCGCGAGACGTGATAGATGGCGTAAATGGTTCCGCGCACATCGGATCCCGTCAGCACCAGCGCATGGCGGACGGGCGAATCAGGCCAGGGCGAAGCGACCAGCTTCACATCGAAGGTCTCCCAACCGGAGGGGCGCTCCACCGTACGCGGCAGATTGTGCTCGAAGGCGATAGCAATGGTAACCGGCGAGGCTTCGGCGGGCGAGTGAACCACTCGCACGGGTTTCCCGAACACCGCCTCGAGGTCACGGGCCAGATCGTGGGCGGCTTTCTGCACCGGGCCGGGTTCGCCCGGGTCGATCAGCAGCGATGATGACGGAGTAAGCGCCACCTCGGCCGGACAGATGGACGCGGCCAGCAACAGAAGCAAGGCGGTCTTCAGCATGGTCAGTTCAAAAAATAGGCACGGTACAGCGTGTCACGTTGGCGGGGGACGAAACCGGCGTCGCGAATGATGCGGCGCAACTCTTCCTCTGAGGCGCGGTGGTGCGCGCCCGCGGCCGACACGACATTCTCTTCTATCATGATGCTGCCCACGTCGTTGCCGCCGAAGCGCAGGCCCACCTGGCAGGTTTTCAGCCCCTGGGTCACCCAGGAAGACTGCACGTTGAGGAAGTTTTCCAGGTAGATGCGGGAGATGGCCAGCGTCTTCAAGTATTCGGTTGCCGTGGCCTCCTGCTTTACAGAGCGGGCCAGCGCGGTGTTCTCGCGCTGGAACGTCCAGGGAATGAAGGCCGTGAAGCCGCCGGTCTCTTCCTGAATCCGGCGGATCAGTTCGAGATGATTTACCCGCTGCCCGATGGTCTCTCCGCAGCCGAACATCATTGTCGCCGTGGTCCGCATGCCGAGTGAGTGCGCTACCCGGTGCACCTCGGTCCACTCGGCGGTGGAACACTTCAGACGGCTGATCCGATGCCTCACGGCATCGTCCAGAATCTCCGCCCCGCCGCCCGGAATCGAGTCCAGCCCGGAATCGCGCAGGCGCATGATCGTGTCCCGCAAAGGGAGGCCACTCACCTCGGAAATATTGACAATCTCCGGCGAGGAGAGGCAGTGCAGGTGGATCGGGAAGCGCTTCTTGATGGAACTGAACAGGTCTTCATACCATTCGATCTTCAGGTCCGGATGAAGACCGCCCTGCATCAGAACGCCGGTGCCCCCCAGGTCGATGGTCTCCTGGATCTTGTCGAAGATCACTTCCTTCGGCAGCACGTAGCCTTCCTTGTGACCCAGCGTGCGGTAGAAAGCGCAGAAGGTACAGTACTCGGTGCAGATGTTGGTGTAGTTGATGTTGCGGTCGATGATATAGCTCACCACACCCTCCGGATGGAGTCTGCGGCGAACGGCGTCGGCGGCCATGCCGATGCCGATAAGATCATCGCTGGCAAACAGGTCGATCGCTTCTTGAGGATTCATCATAACCGCTGATAACAACAGGATAACGCGGATACCAGGCGGCTAGGCGCGCCTCTCGTGCTCGGTGGCGTACTTGAGGTACAGATCCAGTCCCTGGTATTCCCGTGGCCCCAACTCGGAGATGATGTGCCGGGTCAGATACTCGCGGCCAAGCTCCGCTCGAAGCCCGCGCGGCAGAACGTGCTCCTGGATGATGTCGTCAAGATGCGCCTTGCCGAAACGGCACGAGTCCACGAACAGCCGCTCGGTAGCCGGGTTGGCAAACTCCCGCTTTCCGGCCCAGACGGCGAACACCATCGGCAAGCCTGTCATCTGTGTCCAGATTTCGCCCAGGTCCAGACATTCGTACTCGAGCGCCGCCGGCTCGATGCGCAACGCCGGGTCGCCAATCAGCAGCGCCGCGTCGCATTCGGCCAGCATGGCGCGCAAACGGGGCGGCCGCGAGATGTACCGCGGGCGCGCGCCGTAGCGTTTGTCGAGCACGATACGCGACAACATTACGGAGGCGCGTGAACTCGAATCCGCCGCCAGCGTCCGGATGCTGGCGGGCGCCACCTTGGTCACCAGCAGAATCGAGCGCACCGCGCCATCGCTGGCAATGCCGGTTCCACGAAGTATCTCCAGATCCTGGTGCAGCAGTTCCACCGCCGGCACGATACCGATATCGGCCTCTCCCGATGCCAGCCGGTCGGCGCACTCGGCGGGAATGGCCAGCGAAAGATCAAAGCGCTCCTTCTGCTCGCCGTGAAGCATACCCCAGATGAGAGGAACGGTGTTGAGAAAGCTGACGGCGCAGACGCGCGGCAGCCGTGTGGATGATGCGTCTGTGGTGCTCAAATAACAGCATACGCGAGTGGCCTGCCGCCATTCCAGCGGGCCGGCTGGGGAACATTTCAGGGTACTTGCGTACTGTGCATGGTTAGCCTGTGGTTTGGGCTTACGGCGCGCCTCCGGTATGTTATCGTTCAAGAGAGTTAGTCCCGGGTGAGATGGTTACGCTTTCATGAAAAAGACTCTCTGTGTCCTTGCATGTGCCGGCCTGTCACTGGTTCAGATTCTGCACGCTCAGCTCCCCTTGAACACGCGCCCGGCTCGGAGCTTCGGCTCGGCCCGCTTCAGCGCCGCGGGCGTCGATACCACCAACCCGAATGAGGTGGATGGCCGGGAACTGTATTCGCCCCAGTCGGTGGTGGTGGATAGCAAGTCGAGTCCCACGGTGTTGTATGTAGCCGATACATACAACAATCGTGTCCTTGCATGGTTTAACCAGACCTCGCTCAACAACGGAGCGCCAAGGGCCGATCTGGTCATCGGCCAGCGCGATTTCTACACCACCTTCGCCCAGGGGCCGAGCGGAAACGCCACCTTCACCCGCGGCTTGAACCAACCCACCGGATTGGCCGTGGATTCGCATGGAAATCTATGGGTGGTCGATTCAGGCAACAATCGTATTCTGCGTTTTCCGAAAGACAAGCTCACAAGCGGCGACCCGAATCAGCCGGATATCGTCATCGGGCAGGCTGACTTCTCCAAATCCTCTCCCAACACCGGTGGAATCAGCGCCCAATCCATCTACCTTGGCCCGGGCACCGCATCGGGCGCCGCCACCGCCTCTTCCATCGCTTTTGACGGGGATGGCAATCTGTGGTTCTCCGACACGCTGAACTTTCGCGTGCTGCGCTACCCGGCATCGAGCCTCGACCCGGCCTCCGGCCCCCCGGCAGCCGACCTGGTGCTGGGCCAGGCCGGCATGGCGTCGGGCCAGCAGGCCATCGCCATTTCCGGCGCGGCGCGCCTTGGAACGCGTAATGCCTTCTACCGCCCCACCGGGTTGGCCTTCGATCCGGGCGGCCGCCTGTTTGTAGCCGATGATCTCAACCGCGTGCTGGTCTTCGAACCGCCCTTTTCCACTGCCATGTCAGCCGTTCGCGTGATGGGAGTACTCGTGGCCGTGGCCGGACAGCCGCTGCCGCCGGCGGTGAACGACACCACGCTCGGCGCCGCGGCGGTGGGTTCGGTAAAAGGCGTGGCAATGATCGGCGATAGGCCGGTAGTCACCGATGCATCGAACAACCGCGTGTTGATCTACGATCCCTACGGCGCCTGGGACGCCGAAACCGCCGCCGTTCCCTCTCCTCCGGCGCGCTGGGTTATCGGTCAGGACGACATGAATTCCGGCCGCGCCAACCGGGGCATCGGAGAACCGGGACCGTTCAGCCTCTCGGCTCCGGTAGCGGTCGCCTGTGACGGCAACGATCTGTACGTCGCCGATGCGGGGAATAATCGCGTGTTGGACTTCCCCGCCGGCGCCGATGGCACATTCGCCACCGCGGCCCGCGTTTGGGGCCAGTTCGATGTCTGGTATGGCGGTGTCAACCTGGTCGAAGGGCGTGAACTCAACCTGCGCGAAATCCGTGTCTCCGGCAACACCATCACCACCGACTTCCGTGGTGCCATGGCCCTCGACCGCAACAGCGATCCGCCCCGCCTGTACGTTGCCGACCCGGCCAATAACCGCATTCTTGGGTTCCGCGATGCGCGCAACGTAAAAACCGATTCGGTAGCCGACATCATCATCGGTCAGCCCGATGCGCGGCGCGCAATCGTCAACTACCCTTCGAACGATCCGGCCGCCCGCGGCGCCCGGGGACTCTGGGGACCCACCGGCCTCGCCGTCGATTCGAACGGCGACCTCTGGGTGGCCGACGCCGGCAACGGCCGCGTGCTGCGCTTTCCCTCGCCATTTGAACAGCAGCCCGATGACTCCGGCCAGTTGCCTGCCTCCAACCTGGTGCTGGGCCAGCAGGACTTCACTTCGCGTCTGACCGACCCTACCGCTGCCACCATGGGCCGTCCCGTACAGGTGGCGCTCACCACGGGCGGTGACCTGCTGGTCTCCGACGCCGCCTTCAACCGCGTACTGTACTTCCGCCGCCCCCCGGAGGGCGATTTCACCAGCGGCCAGCAGGCCGAAAAGGTCTTCGGACAACCGGATTTCACTACCGTCAGCCCGGGGAACGAAGAGAATCAACTCAACCAGCCGCTCGCCATCGCCACCGATACCGACGATTACCTTTACGTCGCCGACCGTGGCAACGGCCGCATCCAGATCTACGGCCGGGTGAATGGCGGCGATCCGGCGGTTCCCATGGTGATGAGCCTCACTAAGGTTGGCGCGCCCTACGGGCTGTTCGTCAGCCGGGATACCGGCGAGATTTGGGTAGCCGATTTCACCGGACGCCGCCTGTTGCGCTATCCCAACCGCAACAACATGATCCTCAACAGCGATCCCGACTTCGTCTTCCAGCCGCCGTTGCAGCCCCTCGCGGTCACTCTTGACACCTTCGGCAATCCGATTGTGGCGGACGTCGGCAATCGGTTGACCTTCTACTATCCAACCATCACCGCCGTCAGTGCCGCCAGTTATCAGACGCGGCCGCTGTCGCCGGGACTCCAGGTCGTGTATGGGTCGCAAGCCATGCTCTCGCCGCTGAACAGGAGCTTCGATGAAGAGGGACCCGCCGATGCGATGCCCACCGTGCTCGAAGACGTCCAGGTGCTGGTCGACGGAGCGCCCAGCCCGATTCGATCGGTATCGGCCAACCGGATCTCCGCCATAGTGCCCTGGAAGGCCCAGACGCAAGGCGTCTCCGACGTGGTGGTAATGAACCCCTCCACCGGCAGAATCCTGGCCACCGGCACGTTCGCCACGGCCGAAGCCACGCCGTCTCTGTTCACGGTCAGCGGCGACGGTAAGGGCCAGGTAGTCGCCGTAAACGCCGATGGCACAAAGAACGACGCCGCCCACCCGGCCAAGGCCGGCGATACCATCACCCTGTTCGCCACCGGTCAGGGACCGGTGGACGGCGTGCCCGAGGACGGCACTAAAGTAGGCGCGGAACTGCCCACGCCGGAGATGCCGCTCGTCTATTTCCCCGTCAGCCCAGGTGGAATCGTAACCGCCTCCAGTTCGTCGCTGGTCCCGGGTGAGTTCAGTCTGTGGCAGATCCGGGTGGCAATTCCCAATGCCGCGCTGGGAACCATCCAGATCGCCGTGGTGTACAAGAACCTGGCCAGCAACATGGACGCGTCCGGCAACCGGGTGGTGACCACCATCACCGTCCGTCAGTAGCCGCACTGTGAACCGCTGCCATTTTCCGGTATAACAGTCACCGAGGGGTCTCACACAAATGACACGCGGAACCATCGGCGGGAAAATAAAGGTTGCAGCGGTGTTGATAATCGTGATGGGTGTCGGAATCCAGTTTTTGCCCTACGGACGCCAACATACGAATCCACCGGTTCAACAGGAGCCCCCCTGGGACCAACCCGGGACCCGGCGCCTCGCCCAGCGCGCCTGTTTCGATTGTCACAGCAATCAGACCAAATGGCCTTGGTACGCCAGTGTCGCTCCGGTGTCATGGATCATCCAGCATCACGTTGACAAAGGCCGCCGGGAGTTGAACCTGTCGGAATGGAACCTTCCCCAGAAAGAGGCGAAGGACGCGGTCAAGGTCATCTTGAACGGAAAGATGCCGCTTCCCTCTTACTTGCGAGCTCATCCCGAGGCGCGCCTTCAAGCCGCCGAAAAGCAACGGTTGATCGACGGACTGAACGCGACATTCCATGGCCGCACCAGTACCGGTCGCTAATCCTGCTCGAATAATCCGCGAGTAATGACGGCCCGTTCCGGCTAACCGCCGCCCATCGTGACCGCCCCGGCCGGCGGTCCCGTGTTTACCTCCACCGTGCCGCCGTTCTCCAGTCTCACCGTCAGCACCTCTCCGGCTGCGGCCGGAGCCCAGTGGAAACGCACCGTGCCGGAGCGGTCCGTCACCGCGCACTGCGGGGTCACTGCGCCGTTACCGGTGAAAGCCACCAGTTTCAGGCCGGCGTAGGAAAGCTGATTGGCATCGGTAACGCGGATCACCACCGGTTCCAGCGCCTGCCCCTCCACCACCGCCTGCCGGTCGCCCGAAAGAATCTGCAGTTGCAGCGTCTGTGAGGAATCGGTCACCTGGACCCGCGCATATGCGGTTTCGTACCCGTCTGCCGCCGGCCGCACCACCAGGTCGTAAACACCCGCGCTGAATCCGCACACCTGAAACCACGCCCGGGTCTTGCCTGCGCGGATGATCACCGTTTCCGGTACGCCGATGCCCCGTGAGGGCGCGCTGGGATGGAAGATCAGATCGGTCCCGGCCGCTGCCTGAATGGAGATCGTCGCGGTGACACTGCCGCCGGCGACCACACCCGCTGCGGGCGCCAGCGAGAGGTCGACGCCGCGCGCCAGGGTAGTGTCAGCCCAGCCGTTCTCCGAACTCGCCCGGTGGTAGAACTGCTCGAAGCGCTGCCGGAAGCTATCCACTTTGGCCAACTCCACCGTCGATGGCTGCAAGCCCGCGGGCACCAGCATGATGATGGCGAAGCGAAAACGCCGTTGGGCGGTGGTGTAGTCTGGAATTCGCGGGCCGGCCACTGCGATCACATCTTCCACCGTGATGTCGCGGCGTCCGCCGTTGATGCCCACCCCCGCCTGTGGCACACGGTAGCTGGTGCCGATGCTGGGCGAGGTGATAACAAACGTGGGCGGCACGTCGGAGGGGGCTCGGAAGCCCATCAGATACTGGTCCAGCGGCGAGTAAACCTGCACATTGTCTGTCGTTATGAACCGTGGAGATTGCCCCTCGCCGTTGTCCTGGATCTTGTTGCCTTCGAGCAGCGATGCCTCTGAATCGTAGGTAAAGGCCCAATGCGCGCGCTGGAAACCGAGCATCGGCAGATAGTCCTGATTATCGGGATCCGGCACCGAGACATAGGCCAGAAATCGGTGCCCCGCTTCGTGAGCCATGATGGAAACTGGAGTGTCTTTGGTCGGGCCGCGGCCCCAGACGTGAGCGTCGGGATCCGTCGGGTACTGGCTGATCGGGCCCAGGTTGATCACCGCCTGAAGTCGCTTCGCCGAGCCGTATTGGTCGCCAATGTCCAGCGGATCGTCGCCGTAGCCTTGCCCGGTGGTTCGCACCGGCAGTTCATAGGCGATCGCATCCAGCGCTGGAACGCCCATGTTGTTGTAGACCATCAGGTAGTCGTAGGCATCATCGTGGGTCTGGTAGAAGCGCCGCGCCACGGCAATCATATCGACGCGATCCGAATCGGTGAAGACCTCGGCAATCGCCTGGCTGGGCGCGCCCGGCGGATCTTCAATGAAATCCACCACCTCGCCCTGCACCCCGCCGCCGAAGGCGATCCCCACCACTGCGTTCTCCAGCGCCACGCCGTCGTACGCAAATTCAATCCGTCCGCCGGCGTAGAGGCGTACCTGGAAATTCTGCACCCGTCCCCAGCCGTACTCGTCGTATTCGGGAACGTTCGCCCAGGAGATCACCACGTGGTCTGCATCGGCAAACACCGTGATCGAACCGCCGGCCGAAGGATCGAGATCGGTCATCAGCGGCGCAATCCGCCGCGCGCCGCTGAGAAACTGGCCCAGCGAACGGTCGCCTCCGCTGGTGCTGAAGGCGAATTGGATGTTGCCATCCGAATCGGCGTACGCCTCATTGTAAAAGTCGCCGAACAGTGGAAACTCGAAGGGGATTTTGAACGGTAGCGCGCCATCATCCGCCGGGTTGGGAAGCGGCACTCCGTTCTGCGCGGCCGCGCCGTCAAAACTCGGCCCGGAGAGCTTGTAGGTGTAGCTGCGAAAGTCCGCCGCCGGTTGGAACGTAATGGTGCGCTGGTCCAGGTTGAACGGCTTTTGGCGGATCACCAGGTCGCCCGAGTCATGAAGCACCGCGATGTGTCCGGCATCGGCATCGGCCGGAAGCGGCACGGCCGGCGCTCCGCGCAGTTGCGCCCGCTTGTGGAGCCGGAGGGCATGGCTGTGCAGCGCCAGCTCCTCCGGAAGTCTTCCGCGGGTTGTACCGCAGATCGTGGGCTTCGAAGCCGCGAACAGTCCCGAACAGAGAACCGTCCCCAGCGTAATGGCAGAGAAAAACCGATTCATAACGCTACCAACCCTTCATTCTACGCACAGTAGTTTTTGGGTCGGCAATGGAGCGGCGTCAGTGGCGCGCCGGTTCGATGGCGGCGTGCATCGAGGCGCGGCTGTTGGGCATGCGTGGATCCGGGCCGTAGGAGTGAATCTGGTCACGGGCGAACTCGGCTTGAGGCAGCTCGCAGGTAATCACAATCGCCCGCCCGGTAGTGTCCACTTCAAGCGCCCGCTCGAATGCCTCGTTAGCCGAAAGCAGAAACAGCCGCTGCAGCATCTCGATCACGTAGTCGTAAGTGTGCTCGTCATCATCGAGAAGGACAACGTGGTAGAGCGCCATCAACTGCTCGCGCTCTTGAACGCTCCTCGCCGGAGAAACCGTCGTCTCCTCCATCGTCTCCACGATAACGTAAACCCGGGAACAGACGTTAACCCGCGCGTGCGCCAGGCCTGCCCGCCGCTGGCTCGCACGGCAATTCCGGTCACACGGAAATCGGGGGATGAGATCTTTTGCGTTCACAAGAATTGCGAAGTTTACTTCTGCTTATTAATCAGTCGATTAACGAAGGGCCGTAATTCATGCCGGCAAGGGGTTCCGATATCTTCGCCCTACAATCGGGGCGGAGGTGGCACAGCTTGTACCGGATCCTTTCCATTGATGGCGGGGGCATTCGCGGTCTCATCCCAGCCCTGGTATTGGCCGAATTAGAGCGCATCACGCAAACCCCCTGCGCGTCGCTGTTCGACCTGATCGCCGGAAGCTCCACCGGCGGCATTCTGGCCCTGGGGCTCGCTAAGGGGTATCCGGCGACCGAACTGGCGCGGCTTTACGAACGGGAGGGGCCGGCCATCTTCGGCCGCTCCGCCGAAAGGCGTCTGTTGCGACTCTTCCGCCTGGCCGAAGGAAAGTACCCGGCCCATGGCATCGAACACGTGCTGGATCGTTACTTCGGCTCCACCCGGTTGTCGGAAGCCAGAACGGATGTTCTGGTCACCGGCTACGAAATCGAGCACCGGACTCCCTTCTTCTTTCGCAGTTCCCGCGCCCGCCGCGACGTCGCTTACGACTTTCTGATGAAGGATGCCGCGCGTGCCACCTCGGCCGCGCCTACTTACTTCGAACCGGCGAGACTGCCGGCCGCGAATCCGGCCGGATACTGGGCGCTGATCGATGGCGGTGTGTTTGCGAACAACCCGGCCATGTGCGCCTACGTCGATGCAAAACTGGCCACGGCGGAGGAACCGGCCTGCCTGCTCTCGCTCGGCACCGGCGTTGTGACGCGCCCAATACCCTATCACCGGGCCCGCCGCTGGGGAATTGCCCGATGGGCCAAACCGTTGCTCGATATCGTTTTCGACGGGGTGTCGGGAACGGTCGATTACCAGTTGAATCGGCTGCTGCCCGGCCGCTACCTCCGCCTCCAGACCGCGTTGGAACCGAATGGACAGTCAATAGACGACACCTCCGCCGGCAATCTCCGCGCGCTCCGCGCCCGCGCGCACAAGCTGATCGCGAACCGCCTCGCAGACCTGGAGCGAGTTGCCCGCCTCCTGGCGCCGGCGGCCCGCGCTCCCGGCCGCGCCGCCTGAGCCCGAATTCAGCGCCGCCCGCCCTGCCAATCATAGGGAAGTGGGGAACGCGGGATAAACTGGTGAACATGAGCGCTCGCTTCGGTGTGCTGTTGCTTGCCCTCGGTCCGGGGCTCGCACCCCTGTACGCGCAGACTTCGTGCGGTCCCACTCCGGCATACTCGGTTTGCGATCTCGCTTTTGAGTTGAACGGGCAGGAGGCCCAGGCGCACCCCAATCCCTATTGGACCGTCGAATTGGAGGCCGAATTTCGGTCTCCGCGCTTCAAGACCTTCCGCTTGCCGGCCTTCTGGGATGGTGGCCGCAAGCTGATCATCCGCTTTGCGCCTACCGAACCCGGCAACTGGGATTATCGCGTCACCAGTAACATCGCCCGCTTCGAAGGTCAGATGGGGCATATAGAAGCCACCGCGTCAGACTCCCCCGGCTTCATTCAACCCGCCAACGTTCATCATTGGAAGTACGACAACAACCAGCCGCATTTATGGATGGGCGACACCTGCTATGGCCTGGCCACCATCGACAGGGCGCTGTTCGATCAAATCGCCGCCGCGCGCGCCACCCAAAAGTTCAACCATCTGCGCGGACTGGTGATCGGACCGGGGCCCGGCCCATCGGCGGCCTATGCCAGGGCGGACCTGCCCAATCCCGCTTATTTCGACGAACTCGATTACCGGGTCCGCGCCCTGAACGCCAGGGGCATTATCGTTGACCTCATCCTGGCCGGCGGCCGCAACCGGCTGGAAGACCTGTTCCCGGAATGGGAGCAGCGCCGGCGCTTTATCCGTTATCTGGTTTCGCGCTACGCGCCCATGAACGTCACCTGGCAGGGCGTTCAGGAATTTGAACAGTACCCGAACGGCCGTAAACTTTTGAAGGAAATCGGCACGCTGCTCAAAAACAGCGATCCTTATAACCACCCCCGCTCCACCGGTTCCGCCGCCACATCATCCCCATTGCTTGGCGACGGCTGGATGAACTACATCACCGAACATTCGCCAGCCAACGGCCTTGGCGCCATCGAACACCAGCTCTACCCGTATGCCCAGGTCAACACCTGCTTTGGCTGGGAGAATTCCGGAGCTGGGAAGGCCGGACCATTCGATGTCACCAGCGACGAATTCCGGCGCCGCCTGTGGAACGCCACCATGAACGGCCAGTATCCTACCTTCGGCAACACGGGAACGGCCGGTGGAAGCGCCATCGCCGCCAATGCCCGTTATCTGGAATCGGCCGGAGCGCAGGCGATGACAGCCTGGTTCAACTTCTTCAAAGACACCCGGCACTGGGAGCTGGAGCCCTACTTCGATGTCGATGGCGGCCGCGCCCTCGCCCTGGACGACGTGGAGTACGTGGTCTACGTCGAGAAACCCTCCGGCCCGGTCGAAGTACTGGTGGCAAAGCACAAGTACGATATCTCCTGGATGAATCCCATCAACGGCCAGACCATTGAATTAAAGGACTGGAAGGGCGAGAAATTTGTCGGCGAGCCTCCGGACCGCGCCCACGACTGGGTTCTGCACATCGAACGCCGCGGTCACAAGGAAGGCATGCTGCGGTCCTACAAGTTTGAATCGCGCGTCATCGGGATGCAGGAAGTCGAGAACAATCCGCAGAAGCTGCCTTTTGAAATTGCCCAGCCGGCCGGTGAGATCAGCCTCTCTCACCCGCCGCCCTTCGCGGTCAAACTGAAGCGCCACACCCGCGCCACCCGAACGATGATGTATCTGTGGACGGGCGAGGTGGCCGGCAGCGGCCAGAGCTTCCGGGTGATTGGAACCGGAGCCGAGGGCACCCTCAGCGTTCCTCCTTCCATTACGACTGAACTCCCGGCCAATCTCACCATCCGGCTGATGGGGATGAATGCCAACGGCAAGGTCTATTCGATTGTGCGGGTGAACGGGTTGGTCCAGTGAGCGTCCGTATCTTTGCGCTCGATACCACGGCGGAGTTCGGCAGCCTGGCGTTGATCGAAGACGGTCGAACCGTGGAGGAAGTCCTGCTCCATTCCCCCGATGGTTTCGGCCACATTCTTTTCGATCATCTGGAACGCCTCCTCCAGCGCCACGGCTGGCCGGTTCGGGAGATCGACTGCTTCGCCGCGGCCGCCGGTCCCGGATCATTCACCGGCGTCCGCATCGGGCTGGCAGCGGTCAAGGGACTGGCCGAAGCCGCCGGCAAACCGGCCGTGGGCGTGTCGAACCTGGAGGCCGCCGCCTCATTCGGGCAGGCGGGGCTGCGGGCGGCCGTTCTCGACGCCCGCCGCGGCGAGGTCTATGCGGCACTGTATGATGCCGCGCTCGGCCGCATCGGCGACGAAGTGGTGGCCAGGTTTCCCCACTGGCTCGCTTCCCTGCCCGATGCGCCGGTCGAGTTTCTCACTCCGGATCCCGCCCCGTTTCGCGCGGCTCTCGCCGCCGGCCGGTTCGCTTCCGCGCCGCTTACCGCCGTACCTCGTGCTCTGGCCGCGGCCATCGGCCGGATCGCGTATCATCGCTTTTTGCAAAACGAAGCCAATGACCCCGCCGCCCTCGACGCCAATTACGTCCGCCGCTCCGACGCCGAGCTTTTTTGGCGGGAGTGAGGAGCCTTGCCAATGACCCGAAAACCGATCTTCCCCCTCCTGATGTTGCTTCTGGTGACCGGTTGCTCCACCGCGCCGCAAAAGAAGAGTGAATCCGTAAAAACCGCGGCAAAACGAACCCAATCGCCGGCCACCTACATCGCCCGGCTCGAAACCTCCAAGGGGGATATTGCAATCGAAGTGACCCGCGCGCTGGCGCCTCGTGGCGCGGACCGATTCTATGAATTAATCACCGATGGCTTTTATGACGGCACAAGGTTCTATCGCGTGCTGAAGAGTTTCGTCATCCAGTGGGGAATCAACGGCGACCCGTCTATCTCCCAACTCTGGGCGAATATGAAGATCCTGGATGACCCGGTCAAAGGCCACAATACCCGGGGAACCATCACCTTTGCCAGGAGCGGTCCGGCCTCGCGAACCACCCAGGTGTTCATCAACATGCGGGATAACCGGTCGCTCGACAAGCAGGGCTTCGCCCCTTTCGGCAAAGTGACCACGGGGATGGAAGTGCTGGAGCGGCTTTACACCTACGGTGAGATGGCGCCTCGCGGAGCGGGTCCCGATCCGACACAGGTTGAACTCCAGGGCAACGCCTACCTGGAGCGCTCTTTTCCGCGTCTGGATTACATCCGCAAGGCGACCGTCAAGCCCTGAATGGGCTCGCCCTGATCGAGGAACGCCCGGCGGGTACCAGGGAGGATGCGCTCAAATCGTCTGCCGCGGGGGGTCGCAATCCCCTCACTCCGCGGCATGCGAAATCGCTCCTGCCCCAGTCTCCGCCTTATAGCGTACAACATAAATCGAAATTCACTGCATTAATTTTGCCGATATCTCATCCACGAACCATGTTATTCGCGAAGGATTATGGGACCCTAATTGGGCTGGGTACTGTATTGGATCGTACTTTTCCTGAAAAACGGCCCGCAGCGACTCCGCTTTATCCTCACCCGACACAAGCATCACAGTCTGAGTGGCGGCAGCGAGCACCCCCGGCAGCAACGTCAATCTCCAGCGGTCGAACTTCTTCACGTATACCGCCGCCGCAATGTGCTGCCGGTCTTCGATCAGCGCTTCGCCGGGAAACAGGCTGGCGGTGTGCGCGTCCGGCCCCATGCCGCGATGGATAACATCAAAATGCGGCAACTCGCCTGGGGCAAGATGAAAGAACTTACGGATCTCCTCAACGTAGCGGCGGGCCGCCTCCTGCGGCTCGAGTTCGCCCTCGATCCGGTGCACGTTGGCCGCGGGGATGTTGGCCGGATCAATCAGGTGCTGCCGGGCCAGGCGATAGTTGCTATCCGCATCATCGGGAGGCACCGCGCGCTCGTCAACCCAGAAAATATGAACCGGGGCCCAGTCAAACCGGGCGGAAGCGAGCACATCGAACATCGGCTTCGGCGTGTTGCCGCCGGAGATGGCCATCGACAGCGGCCGTCCCGCCGAGGCCAGGCCGGTTAGCAGCCGCAGAATCTCCCAGGCACAGGCTTCAGCCGCGGCGGCAGCCGTGGGGAATGAGTGAACTACTGGTTTCAAGGCTCCTCCTGATCCGTCAGGCCGCACGGAGCGTTCGTTCAAAGTGGTGGTCGACGCCGGTGACCTGGAGTTCATCCGCCATCAGCGAAGCCTCCCGGTACGCAGGCAGCACGCGATGGCTTTCGAGCGCCCCGGCGCGTAATTCGATCTGCCGTACGCCCTGGGCGGTGTCGGCGACTCTCAATACGACTTGGAAATCGGCGGCGCTCATTACGACCGATCGTAGGCTGCCCTGGGGCGGCTCACCGGTCGCGTCGGGTTTGGCCGTCCGATATTCCACCGCCGGACGGCCGGGCAGTCCGCTCGCAAGCCAGGCGCCCAAATACAAAGCGCTGGCCGGAGCCTGATGGCCCAGATGGGTGATGGTGATATTCGTAATGCTATCCAGGCGGCTGCGGCACTCGAAGGCGTCAAACAGGTCGGCGGTCATTTTGCGCCAGGGTGTCAGGCGCGTCCAGGCGAGATCGGCAATGCGCAGTCCGCCGGCCTTCAGCCGGCGTACGGTTTCAATGGCGCTGGACGGGTCAGTAGCCAGCATCGAATCGACGATCACCCGGCGCGCCAGCGGCAGGAACGGTTGAAACTGGGGCGCATTGGCGGGAAGCCGGCTGCGCACCCAGAGTGCCACCGGCAAATCGGGCACCAAGAGACCTTGCAGCAAATTCACGGCGCCTTCCAGGCGCTGCCCGCTGAACTTCACGGCAATCAGTTCGCAACAGATCTGCTGGCGGCTTCCAAACGGCCTCCAGCAGTGAGCGCGCACGCCGGCCTCGAGGCGCGGCGTTTCTCCGGGAGCCAGGCGAACCACGATGGTCCGGCTGGGATGAGACTGCATCAACTCGGCCAGGGTCGCTTCCAGGTTGTCGCCTTCGGGCTCGTCGGTCACCACGATCAGGGTCATCGTGCAGGAGCGCAGCACGCCCGGCTCCCCGCTGGTTTGCGTGGGCTTGGCGAGTGAGGTCCAGAGTTCCCGCAATTGGCTCAGGATGGTCTCGGGCGTTACACGCGTAGCCATTTACGGTACCCTCCAGGTGTGCCCACGGCGGGCAAGCATCCGGTCGGCCGCCGCCGGTCCCCAACTGCCGGCCGCGTAGTCGGGAAAGTCGTGGCGAGTATCTTTCCAGGCGTCCAGGATCGGCTGCACCACGCCCCAACTCGCATCCACCATGTCCTGGCGGGCGAACAGCGTGGCATCACCAGCCATGGCGTCGAGCAGCAGCGTCTCATAAGCCGATGGCGAGCGCACGCCGAAGCTCGATCCGTAATTGAAATCCATGGTCACCGGGCGCAACGTCATCCCGCTGCCCGGCTGCTTGGATTGGAAGCGCAACGAGATGCCTTCTTCGGGCTGAATGCGCACAATCATCAGGTTCGGACTGAGTGCTGCGGCGGAGTCCTCGCCAAACAGCGACAACGGCGCCGGGTTGAACTGAACCGCGATATCGGTGACCCGCTTGGGCAGGCGCTTGCCGCTGCGCAGGTAGAACGGAACTCCCGCCCAGCGCCAGTTCTCTACAAATAGCGTTACGGCGGCATAGGTATCGGTCCGGGCGTCGGGGCTCACGCCTGGCTCTTCACGAAAGCCCGCCAGGTCTTCGCCACCGATGCGCCCGGGGCCGTATTGGCCCGCCACCGCGATCTCGGCTACCTCCTCCGGACGCGGGATACGGATGGCGCGCAGCAGCTTGGCGCGCTCGTGGCGTACGGTATCGGGCTCGAAGGTGGCCGGCGGCTCCATGCCGATGGTGGCCATCAACTGCAGCAGATGGTTCTGAATCATGTCGCGCAGCGCGCCGGCTTCCTGGTAGTAGGCGCCGCGGCCTTCAACGCCGATCGACTCGGCCGCGGTGATCTGCACGTGATTGACGTAGCGGCGATTCCAGACCGGCTCGAAGATGCCGTTGCCAAAGCGAAAGGCGGTGATGTTTTGCACCGTCTCTTTGCCCAGATAGTGATCGATACGGTAGATGTCGCGCTCCGCGAAGACCTCCTGCAACTCCCGGTTGAGTTCGCGGGAGCTTGTGAGATCGTGTCCAAACGGCTTCTCCACCACTAACCGCCGCCAGCCGGATCCCTTGTCGAGGCCGGCGGCTCCAAGCCCCCGCGCCACGGCCGCGTACTGGCTCGGCTGTGTGGACAGATAGAACAGGACATTTCCGCCGGTCTGCTGTTGGCTGCCGATCTGTTCGAGCCGGGCTCCCAGTGCGCGGTAGGTTTCCGGATCGTTCACATCGCCCGGGACGTAGTGCAGCCCGGCGCCGAAACTGCTCCACAGCGAAGCGTCGAACGGCGTCTCGGTGAGGAACTCTTCCATCGCCGAACGCATTCGTTTGCGGAACTCGTCATCCGTCATGCGGGTGCGCGAGATTCCGATAATGGCGAACGCCGGCATAAGACGGCGGTCATAGGCCAGCCGGTACAGAGCCGGTATGAGTTTACGCCGGGCAAGATCCCCATTGGCGCCAAAAATCACCAGTGCGCACGGGGGAACGCGGCGTTCAAAGCGAAGCGCATCTTGAAACGGGTTGCCCTCTGCCATCTACTTCCACGGTAGCAAAGCGCGCCTCTCCGCCGATTTCGGACCGCGGGCACCGCAATGCGCCCGGATCCTCCCGCTGAAGGAATCCGATCAGCCGCCGGCTCACGCCTTTTTGCCTGCAAACTCCCGTCTCCAAGGTAGCGGATCGATAAAAAGGACGTGGGTATCCTATGAGTAGCATTATGAGAAGAGCGGTCACGGCGGGAGTGCTACTTGCAGGCATGGTTCTCTCGGCTGGTTTCATTCTGTTTCTCCATCGGCGCAACGCAGGCCTGGAACGGCAGTTGGCTGCCGCGAGAAGCGAATCCGCATCGCTTCGCCAGTTATCCGAGCGCTACTCGCACGAACTGGAGAACACGGTGAAATTCGCCGCGGCCGCCCAAGCACAAACGGCGGCAACAGTCCACCGGGCGGCGCAATCAGAGGCCGAACGCGATGCCGCGCAGGCCGAGGCGCGCCAGGCGCAGGCCAACTCCGAGCAGAGCCGCCGCGAACTCGATCGAATACGTTCGGAGCGTGAGCGGGAACTCAACCACATGCAGGAAGTGCTCGATCGCATCGCCAGGACACGGCGGACTCCTTCGGGAATGGTGGTGGAATTGACAAACGATTCGTTCCAGTTCGACTTCGACAAATCGGATCTGCGCCCCGCGAATCGCGAAATTCTTAGCCGTATAGCCGGAGTGTTGCTGATGTCGAACGGATATCGCTTGTCCGTGCAGGGGCATACCGACGATATCGGGTCGGACGATTACAACCAGAAACTTTCCGAGCGCCGCGCCACCAGCGTCGCCAGGTATCTGGAGGCGTCGGGCATCGATCCGGGGGTGGTCGATGTCCGCGGCTTCGGTAAGACAAGTCCACGCGCGCACGGCAAGTCCGCCGCCGCCCGGCAGCAAAACAGGCGAGTGGAAATTGCAGTAGTAGACAGTCTGATTCGCTATCAGGGCATGCCCGGCGCGTCTGGAAGAAGTTGAAACCGTGGCCCGTGCGTCCAATTGTTAATTAAAATCCCTTTAAGTTACACGATGAATGTAACCGAATGCTCCGCGGAAGTGCGTAACGCGATTGTGTAGCGATTGCGTCAATAAATACGGAGACGTTCGCTAAGCAAGGAGAATCAGATGCTGAAACGCGTAGCAATTCTCGCATTGATGAGTTTCGCGGTACTCAGTGCGAAGACCTACACATTTACGATTTCCGAGGCGGCGCACACAAGCGCCACCCAGTTGGCCCCGGGCGACTACAAAGTGAAACTCGATGGACAGAAACCGATCCTCGAGGACAGCCGAGGTCACCAGATCAACACGCCGATGAAGGTCCAAACCTCAAAGCGTAAATTCGACAACACTGCTGTTACCGTTTCCAATGCGAAGGGTACGACCCAGTTGGAGTCGATTGAACTTCGAGGAACTCATGATCGCGTCGTGTTTGAGTAGATGAATTAACTCGCGGGCGTGCAGCCGATGGCGCGCGTCCGCGAGTTAATTGCTTTCATTTCCCGGCAGCCGCTTCCAACCAGCGCCTCATTTCCTGATGCCCCACGAGCCCCGCAGTCTGCTTCAACATCCGGCCCTCGCGCATCACGACGAAATTCGGTATGGAACGAATCCCGAAGCGGGCAGCTAACTGCGGCTCCGCTTCGGTGTCCACTTTCAATACGAGCGCGGATCCTGCCATTTCCCGCGCCAGTTCATGAACCTCGGGTGCTGCCATTCGACACGGACCACACCAGGCAGCCCAGAAATCAATCAACACCGGCACCGTTGCTTCCGGAACAATCTCATCAAACTCGGCCGTGTTGACATTGAGCGGTTCATCAACCGGAGGAAGGTCGCGCTTGCAGGCGCCGCAACGGCCGGTGTCCGCCAGATGCCGGGCTGGAATCCGGTTGACCGTGCCGCAGTGTCGGCAGGTTCGTGTCATAGTTTCACGATAAAACACTCAGCCGGCCCCGTCATGGTTCAGATAGACTGCGTAGGTGAGGGAAGTGAGATCGTGCGATTTGTAATCGGGCTGTTGGTGGTGCTGGCGAGCGCGGGTGCGGCGGAGTTGCGGGCAGTACGGATTGGGAACGCGCCGATTCTGACCCCTGAATCCGACCCTTCCATCGGCAGCAACCTGAACGGACCATCGATGATCCGGGTACCCCGCTGGGTGCGAAAGCCCCTCGGCAGGTACTACCTCTATTTCGCATCGCACACCGGAACGTATATTCGAATGGCGTATGCCGATCGGGTAGAGGGGCCGTGGAAGGTGTATCAGCCGGGCGTGTTGCGGCTGGAAGACGTGAAGCCGTGCTCCGGCCATATCGCCTCGCCGGACGTTCTGGTCGATCACGAACGCAGGCAGATCCGCATGTACTTCCACGGACCGGCACACAAGGATGGCAGGAAACTGGGCCAGATGAGTCTCGTCTCGCTCTCCGGCGACGGGCTTCATTTCACCGCGCGCGACGAGATTTTGGGGCCGTCTTATTTCCGCGTCTTTCGCTGGGGCGGTTACTACTATGCCATTGCCCGGGGCGGCGAGGCATTCCGTTCGCCCGATGGGCTGCCTCCCTTTGAAGAGGGCCCGAAACTGTTTTCCGGCGATCCGGGATATGTCGTGCGCCACGTGGCCGTCATGCTGGATGGCAATAATCTCACCGTCGTCTATTCACGGATCGGCGACAGCCCGGAGTCGATACTCTCTTCTCACATCCATCTCACCCGCGACTGGAACAGTTGGACGCCGTCGCCACCCAAGTTAGTGCTGGCTTCCGAACGGGACTACGAGGGCGCGAACCTGCCGGTTCAAGTCTCCCGGTCCGGGCCGGCGCGATCACCGGTTCATCAATTGCGCGACCCGGCCATCTATCGCGAAGGCACCAAGACGTATTTGCTCTACTCGGTGGCTGGCGAAAGCGGCATCGCGCTGGCGAGACTACACCGCGAGCGCAGCGGCAAGAATTGAAGATACGAAAATGGCCGAGCGTGTATTTCCGATTGTCCCCGGCGGATCCGGCGGCTATGCGCTGATGATGAGCACGCCGGAACCGGACGCGCTGATCGAAGCGATGAGGCAGATCCATCCGTAACCGGCCGGGACACCTTCAGTATGAATACTGAACGATTTCCGGTTCCGGGCAAGGGAATTGCTGAGATCTGGCTGGCTTCGCTCGACACTCTATCCATTGACGCGGAGCAGGCGGTAATCCTTGAACCCGCTGAAGCCGTGCGCGCCGCGCGCTACCGCTTTGACCGCGACCGTGTGCGCTATCGGCGCGCGCGTATCCTGCTGCGCCTGCTGCTGGCCGGATATCTTGGGATGGATGCGGCTCGGATACGGTTCGCCTATGGGCTGCATGGAAAGCCGCGCCTGGAGCGTGAGACGGCGCTTCGCTTCAACGTTTCTCATTCCTCGGGAGAAGCTGCATTTGCGTTCACCGGCGGATCCGAGGTGGGGGTGGATATCGAGCGGGTACGCGAAATTGCGGAGATGAGCGCAATTAGCGCTTCCCATTTCACCACCCGCGAGCGGCTATCGATGTCTGATGCCGGCGAACGCGGCCAAACGGCGGGCTTCTTCCGCTGCTGGACGCGCAAGGAAGCGTATGTGAAGGGAGTGGGCGATGGACTCTCGTTCCCGCTGCTCAGCGTGTCGCTCGAAAGCGGGCGCTGCGGAGCATGGACGATTCAGTCTTTCGCTGCGCGACCGGGCTTCGCCGCCGCCGTCGCCGTGGAGTTCCCGGAGCTTACAATCCAACTGCGATCGATTCACTCGCTCGATCAACTCACCGGCTAACTAGACACCGTACAATTTGGCGGCATTGTCGTGCAGGATCATCCGCGCCAGTTCCACTGCTTCGGTTTCCGTACACAACCTCTCCTGAACCAGGCCTGCCATCACTTGCGCGATGTGACGCCGGGCCATCAGCAGGTGCGCGTAGGCCAGTTCCGGGAACCAGTAATCGCCACCGAAACCGAGAATCTTGTTGGACGGCACCGTGTCGATAAATTCGCGCATCGCTCGCTGTGCCGCTGCCGGGGAGAGTACCCAGGTCCAGCAGAAGTCCGCATAGACGTGCGGGAACAGCTTCGTAATCGCCGCCAGTTCCCCCATGTACGGGAAGCTCATGTGAAACAGGTCGAAACGAACGTTGGAAAAATCGAAAAACAGTTGGGTCAGGTGCGCCGGGTTGGAGTTGGTGATGTAGTTCCAGTGGCCGGCAAAGGTGCCGGTGTGGACTTGCACGGGAAGGTTGTGCGCATCGGCCAGGGAAACCACATAACGAAGCATGTGATCTTCCAGGTTGCGGAACGGGCGGTTCTCAAAACGTGCCCGGCCCACTCCCGTCTCGCGCTCGCCTCGAAGCAACACTCCCAGATCGCGCTCGGCGTCGGCTGCGTCCACACGGTGGAAGTTCAGGTCGCGGTGATAGGCCAGGGTTGTCTTAATCGACACCATGCCCATCTCTTGACTTTCGGCAAAATTACGATCCACGGCCTGCTTCAACGAAGCCAGGTTGGTGATGGAGACGCCGGTGGCCTGTTCCAGCTCCTGCACCTCTTTCCGGTTGCGGATCATGATGTAGCGATCAAACTGCCTGGAGAGCCGCAGGTAACTCCGGTCGGGCTTCAGCGGTGAAGCCCGCCAACCCGGCTCCAGCAGCACGGCTCGTATCTTTGCGCGCCGCTGCAGCACGTCGTCATAGAGCCCCGGCCGGTTGGCGCGGCGAATGGCGCTGTTAATTGCCGGAAGTGTCGAGGCATTGATCTCGGTAATGCCGTAGAGGTTCTCCACGGCGACGCGCAGCGCCTGGCCGTAGCCGGTGAGCCGAACGGACTTCCAGTACGGCTCGAAGTGGCGCCAGCGTTCCAGTTCGGGCCGGCCGGGGTCGCGCAGTATCTTACGCGATTCCTCCGGCATTCCGGCGCAGACCAGATCGTCGAACAGGTAGTGGCTGGCCAGCAGAAACAAGTCGGGATTTTGCTTCAACCGGACGCTCTCCGGGTAAAAGTGTTCGTGCGTGTCCACGCACTCCATCGCGCCGATGGCCGACTCCAGACGATGATGAAGCTCACCCGAGGGCTGTGCGGCTTGGGCGGCGGCCACCGGGACGGCGGCAGCAGCCGCATTTTTCAGGAAGCCACGGCGGTTTGCAGGCATCGGAAATGGTCCTTCGATTAATCGCCGGTTGAATGTGCCGGTTCGTGCTGGTTCAGCACCGCCTCGGCGTCGGCCGCGCTAAACTCTCCCACCACCTTGGCGGACATATTCATCGAACAGAATTTCGGACCGCACATCGAACAAAAGTGCGCATCCTTGAAACCGGCCTCGGGCAGCGTTTCATCGTGCATCGAGCGGGCCGTTTCCGGATCGAGCGAAAGCTCGAATTGCTTATTCCAATCGAAGTTGTAACGCGCGTGTGAGAGGGCGTCGTCACGGTCCCGCGCGCCGGGACGTTTGCGGGCGACGTCGGCGGCATGGGCAGCAATCTTATAGGCGATGATGCCCGCCTTGACGTCTTCACGGTTGGGCAGCCCCAGATGCTCTTTGGGCGTCACATAGCAGAGCATCGAAGCACCGTGCCAGCCGATCAGGGCCGCGCCGATGGCTGAGGTAATGTGGTCGTAGCCCGGCGCGATGTCGGTCACCAGCGGCCCCAGAGTGTAGAACGGAGCCTCGTAACACATCTCCCGCTCTTTAACCACCTGCATCTCGATCTCGTCGAGCGGAATGTGGCCGGGCCCCTCAATCATCACCTGAACATCGTACTCCCAGGCCTTTTTCGTCAACTCGCCGAGCGTCTTCAACTCGGCGAACTGCGCTTCGTCGCTGGCGTCGGCCAGCGATCCGGGCCGCAACCCATCACCCAGCGAAAAGCTGACATCGTACTTTTGGAAAATCCTGCAGATGGCGTCGAAGTTTTCGTAAAGGAAATTCTGCCGGTGGTTCTTCACCATCCACTCGGCCAGAATGGAACCGCCGCGGCTGACGATGCCGGTGACGCGCTTCGCGGTCATGGGGATGTACTGGACCAGCACGCCGGCGTGTATGGTCATGTAATCGACGCCCTGCTCGGCCTGTTCCTCGATCACTTCAAGCATCACCTGCGCGGTCAGATCCTCCGTGCGCCGGACGCGCGAAAGCGCTTCATAAATGGGCACGGTGCCGACGGGAATCGGGGAATTCTGAATGATCGCCTGGCGAATCGCCCGTATGTCGCCGCCGGTGGAAAGATCCATCACCGTATCGGCGCCGAACTGAATCGAGTAACGCAGCTTCGCCACCTCCTCATCGATGTTCGACGTAGTAGAGGAGTTGCCGATGTTGGCGTTGATCTTACATTTTGACGCGATGCCGATGGCCATCGGTTCGAGGTTGGTGTGATGGATGTTGGCCGGGATGATCATGCGGCCGCGCGCCACCTCGGAACGGACCAGTTCCGCGGGGATCCGTTCGCGTTTGGCTACATACTCCATCTCCCCGCTGATGATGCCTTTGCGCGCATAGTGCATCTGGGTGCAAATCGCATCGTTAGCGCGCACTTTGACCCACTCGCTTCTCATAGAATCACCTCCAGCTTCGCTAACGATGATTATGGCATACCGTCATCGGCGGGGGAGCTTTGCCGGGGCACGGAATGGACCCTTCCCGAGGGCCTGATAGAACTCCGGCGTAAACGATCCGGCGTAAAAAAGACAGACCCCCGGGGCGCCCAACTCACGCGATACTTCGATTTGCCGCATCACTTCTTCAACGGTGTTCTTTCCACCGCTCCACTCGAAAGCGATTCCGCCATAGACCGGGCATCCTGGCTTGAGATCGCTAATCGTCATCGCGAGCAGTTTGCGGAAGTCCTCCGTCTTCGTGGAGTAGACCTGCGACGCATAGTAATCGAGCCAGCCGCTCAGTCCCCAGCGGCCCCAATCGCGGCCGATCTTGCGATCGTTGCGCCAGTTGGGCCCGCCGTTAGCGGAAAAGACCAGCTTGGGAGAGCGGCTGCGGAGTAGTTCACGCAATTCCCACATGAAGAAACTGGTACCCAGCACGCGGAAATCCTCCGCTTCGGATCCGTCGATAACGCCGGCCAGCGGCCCTCCGTAGAGCTTCTCAAACACCTCGCGGCACAACGCGCAGAGGCAGTTGCCTCGATACGTATAGCCGGGCTCTTCGATGTGCACTCCGCTGATGGTGGGGTAGCGGTCGAGGAACTTGACCATCCGCCTCAGTTGCCAGGCACGGGCTCCAGGGTGTTGCAGGCAGACGTCTTCCCACTTGCGCGGCGCGACGCGGCCGCCCGCATCGGGGCGGAATTCATTAATGCGTACGGCAGCCCAGGCAGGGTCTCCGCCAAGGCGAGGGTTAAAGTCGGGCGCGGTTGGACTCGACCGGTACTCGCTGGGCGGATACCAGATATCCACCGCGAGGCCGGCTTTGGAGCACTCTTCGAGCAGCACCCCGAGCGAATCCCAAGCCGCATTGGGGCACTGTTTCAAAAACTCGGCGTCACCGTCGACCAGTGCCGCCAGGTATTCGGTGGGCACCCAGGGCAGGACCAGGTTGAAGTTGTGCTCGGCCAGCTTTTGCACCTCGGCGCGCACCTGCTGCTTACCCTTCGATGCCGAGGCGTCGAACATCGTTGGCAAGTGCAGCCACACCGCCCGCGCCTCTACGCCAGGCGCCGGCGGAGCGAGAACGGCCGCCGCGCTCAACTTCATCCAGTCTCTGCGTACCATATTGGTCATCGTACAGTCTCCGCCGGCATGGATCGTAGCCGCTAAGTGAGATACGGGAAGACGTCGCGTTCTTCCTCAATGATGTTGTGCTGGGAGATGGCCCAGTAGCGGCGGGCCAGGCGTTCGGCGTCGGCATCGTTGGTAGCCGCCAGAGTGCGCCCGAATTCCGAGGCCTCTTCATGCTGCATCATCATCTTTCGCGCCGGGGGCCAGTCCGCTTTGGGACGGAACACTTCCTCATCTTCCCGAAGGTAATGTGCCCGCCCCGCGTGCCAGGCGCGGTGGAAGTGCTCCCGCCAGGCGAGTCCCTCACGGAGGGCGGCCTGCAGGCGGTCAAGATGCGCTTCCATGCCCCGGTGTTCGCGCCGGGACCACTCGATGGGCAACCGGGCCGCGAAGCGAACCACGGCATCCGCCATCGCTTCGGGCCGGTCTAACGAAATGGATTGCAGCGGGCAGGCGACTTCGGGGCCAGGTTCGTCCTCGCCGCTCGCTTCCCTTATGATCATCAGGCCGGCGATACGGCCGGGATGACTGGCGGTATGACTGAGAACGCCGGGCAGCGCCCCGGGAAACGCGACATAGATGGCCCGCTCCGTACTCATATCGACAACCGGTAAGCGGGACCGCAGAGCCGCCGCCAGCGCCTCGCTGCCGTTGCCGAGTACTACAACGCTGTCCATCCAGGCATCCCCTCCATTGATATCATAGCTTGCATGTTTCGATCCCTACTGCTGCTCGCTACCATCACGATGACCCTCTTCGCCCAGAAACCCAAACTGCCGGGCGAGGATTGGATCCAACTATTTAATGGAAAGGATCTTGCCGGGTGGAACAACGTCGGCAATGAGAAGTGGACCGCCGCCGATGGTATCCTCCACGGACAGGCCGTAACCAAATCTTACGGCTACCTCCAGACTGACAAGTTGTACAAAGATTTCCAGATGGCAGTGAAGTTCAAATGTGAGGGCGATGGCAATAGCGGGGTCTTCTTTCACACCGCGTTCCAGCCGGGCACTCCGGATGTCAGCCAAGGTCTGCAATTCGAAATCGACTGCACGATGATGCGCCACACCGGCGGCATCTATGGCGACGGGCGCGGCTGGGTGGTGTGGCCGGCGCCCGAAAACGAGACCGTGGTGCGGCGCGACGATTGGAACGAGTATCTGTTGACGGTAGTCGGCAACCGCTACATCGCACGGCTGAACGGAGTTCCGATGATCGATTTCACCGACCCTTCGCCGCGCTCATTTGACGGCACCATCGCCCTGCAATTGCACGCCGGCGGCCACGGCAACATGAAGTTCAAAGAAATCTGGCTTCGAGACCTGACCAAGCGCTGACCCGCCGTTATCCGCTTCGGTGCCGGGCAGGGTGCGGTTTGCTATGATTGCGCGTCATGGGCGAATTTTCCATCGGTGTCGACCTGGGGGGCACCAACCTCAGGGCCGCGGCCATTGATCGCGACGGGAAATTGATCGAAAAGGCAGCAACCGAGACAAACCCGGAAGCGGGACGCGACGCGCTGCTCAACGAGATCGTCGAATTCATCCGTAAACTCGGCAGCCGGGTGGGCGCCGGGCAACTGGCGGGAGTCGGCATCGGCGTGCCGGGCTTCATCGACATGAAGCGCGGGTTCATTGTCGGGTCAAATAACCTGCCGTTTTTCGATAACTTTCCGGTGAGAGACGAGATCCAGCGGCGCCTGGGCGCGCCGGTCGTGCTGGAAAATGATGCCAACGCAGCCGCGCTGGGCGAAAAGTGGATTGGCGCCGGAAAGGATGTGAACGATCTGGTGTTGCTGACCCTGGGCACGGGAATCGGAGGCGGCATCATTAGCGAAGGCCGGGTTCTGCATGGGGCGGTGGGGATGGCGGGAGAGGTCGGACACATTACCGTCTACCCGGCCGGGAATCCATGCGGCTGCGGCAGTTTTGGTTGCCTGGAAAAGTACGCCTCGGCGACGGCGGTGGAAGCGATGGCGCACCTGCTGCATCTGGGGGAACGCGCTACTTCCGAAGAGGTTTTCAAACTTGCTGCCGGAGGCGACAAACTGGCGCTGATGATATGGGAAAGCGTGGGGCGGGCGCTCGGCATCGCGCTGGCCGCCCTGATCAATATCTTTAATTTTCCGCTCTACCTGCTGAGCGGCGGAATGCTGCCGGCATGGGAGTTTTTCGCGCCGCCAATGGAGGCTGAGATTCAGCGGCGATCGTTCACCTATCGCCATACCAGCACCAGCGTCGCCAAGGCAACGCTCGCAAACATGGCCGGGCTGTATGGCGCCGCCTATCTTCCTTTTCAGGCAGGCCATTCCGACTAGCATTCCAGGCGGGCGAGGGCATAAAGTAAGGTTTTAGAATCGGGAACTCTCTTATGCACTGGTTAGGTATCGATATTGGAACGGGAGGCACACGCGCTCTCCTTGTCAATGAGCAAGGCTCAGTGGTAGCCGGCTTCACGGCGGCTCACGAAGAGATGTGGATGGAGAAGCCGATGTGGGCCGAACAGCGTCCGCAAAACTGGTGGGACGCGGCACGCGTTGCCATCGCCGGCGTTTTGAAGGAGGCCGGCGTTTCCGGCAGCCAGATCAAGGGCATCGGCCTTTCCGGTCAGATGCACGGGCTGGTCATCCTGGATGAGGACAACTCCGTAATCCGGCCGTCGCTGATCTGGTGCGACCAGCGCAGCCGGCCGCAGGTGGATGCCATCAACCGCGCGGTAGGTAAAGCCAACGTGATGGCATTCACCGCTAATCCCGTCCTGACCGGCTTCACGCTGCCCAAACTGCTATGGGTGCGGGACAACGAACCGCGCAATTTCGCCCGCGTGCGGAAGATGTTGCTGCCGAAGGATTACATCCGGTTCTGCCTGACTGGTGAATATGCCACCGAGGTCTCCGACGCCTCCGGCACCGCGCTGTTCGATGTCATCAACAGGCACTGGTCCGAACCGATGGTGGAGCGGTTGAAGCTGGATGCGTCCATACTGCCGGCCGTTCATGAATCGACCGATGTCACCGGCTTTGTAACCGAGGAGGCGGCCGCGGCAACCGGGCTTGCCGCCGGGACGCCGGTGGTTGGCGGCGGCGGGGACCAGGCGGCCAGCGCCGTGGGCAACGGCATCGTGGAACCGGGCATTGTCTCCTGCACGCTGGGCACTTCCGGCGTGGTCTTCGCGCACATGGAACAGGCAAACTACGACCCGCAGGGACGCGTGCACACCTTCTGCCACGCGGTGCGCGGCAAGTGGCACGTGATGGGTGTTACCCAGGGAGCCGGTTTGAGCCTGCAGTGGTTCCGCAACCAACTGGCGCCGGACGCTTCCTATGACCAGTTGACCGCGGAGGCGGCTAAGGCATCCTGTGGCGCCCATGGGTTGTTCTGGTTGCCCTACCTGATGGGCGAGCGGACGCCGCACCTTGATCCGGCGGCACGCGGCGGCTGGATCGGCCTGACGGCGAAACATACGCGGGCGGACCTGCTGCGGTCACTCCTGGAGGGCATCTCTTACAGCCAGAAGGACTGTCTGGATGTGATCGAACAGATGGGGGTCCCGGTGGAGCGCGTCCGTGTCTCCGGCGGCGGAGCGCGCAGCGAGTTCTGGCGCCAACTGCTGGCCGACATCTTCGCCAAGCAGGTGGCGACGCTCAAGACGCAGGAGGGCTCGGCTTACGGCGCGTCGCTGATGGCGATGGTGGGAACCGGAGTGTATTCCTCGGTGCCGGAGGCGTGCAAGGCGACAATACGGGAGGTGAGTTCGGTTGGGCCCAGACCGCACGAATCGCAGCGCTACCAGCGAGGTCACGAGGTCTACCGGGCAATGTATCCTGCCTTACGTCCGGTGTACGGATTGATTTCGAATCTTGCTTAACGCGGACAGAGTGGCGGGCTAAAGTTAAATGTAGACGATCCGCATTCGATTTTGGTTGCTGTCCGGATCGACTTTTGCGACAATAGGCAGACAGTAATTTCAGACTGCGAGAGAACGTAACCGCAGAGGCTTCGATTCCCGAGTGACTTCCCTGCCATGAAGTTCGTTCGTTGGACATCCCAAGGCCAATTCGGAGACGACGCGACCAGGAGATTTGTGTAGTGAGAGAAAAAGGTGTAGTGAAATGGTTTAACGCCGCAAAGGGCTACGGATTTATCCAGCGTTCGAGCGGCGAGGATGTATTCGTCCACTTTTCGGCCATCCAGATGGATGGCTATAAGAGTCTTGACGAGGGGATCCAGGTCGAGTTCGAAGTGAAGCACGGCCCCAAAGGACTTCAGGCAGAGAATGTAATGCGCGCTTAACCGCGCCCAACCGCGAGCCAGCGGACGGTGTTTCAGACGCCGCTTCGCTGGTTCGGTCCGTTTTTGCAATCCTTCCAGGCTCCCACCTTTCCCAATAACGATACGAGGGTAGTGGTTAATGCGTCTACGGATGCCGGTGATGATGTGTTGGCAGACGCCATGCCCGGCAGTGATGACAAATCTTTGAATCCGCCGCCGGTCACCAGGCAGACGGAGGGCTCTTCGGGGCGGACCGTACCGCGATTCAGTGCTTGCAGATATCCGGCCAGGGCAACCGCTCCGGCCGGTTCCGCATAGACACCTTCGCGGCGTAGCAACATTCGTTGTGCCGCGAAAACCTCTTCATCGGTCACTGAATAACCGGCGCCCCTTCCTTGGCGGAGCAGTCCCAGTGCAAGCCCCGCGTCCAGATTGATGGGAACCGAGAGCGCATGAATCGAGGTCCGGCTGCGCACCGGACGAACTTCTTCGGCCTCTTCCCGCCAGCTTGCAACCACGGTGAGGCACCCTTCGGGCTGCACGGCATGAACCAGCGGACGGTGCATCTCGCCTGAAAGGAATCCCCGAGCGACGGCCGAGAACAATCCTCCACCGCCGACGGGCATGAACACGTGACGGACGCCCAGGCAGTGCTCGGAGATCTCCCGGGCGATAAGTTCCACCGCGCCCATGCCGGCGGGACAGTAACGGTAGGAGTTCACCACCAGCGGCAGACCATGGCTGGCAGTAAACTCGACACTCTGATCGAGCACCGTGCGGGTGACATCCGGGTCGACTCCAAAATCCGGTATCCGCACAACCGCCGCGCCATAAGCCTGCAACTGCGCCAGGCGCCTCCCGGAAATCGACTCACCCACCACCACCAGGCAGCCGATACCATAACGCGTGCAGCAGGCCGCCAACGCCGCGCCGGTGTTGCCGCTGGAGACGGCCACGCAGGCCGGCGCGTGGGAGAGCATCGCCCTTCCGACCTCGGCCGAGACGAAGCGATCCTTGTAGGACCCGCTCGGATTACAATTCTCCAGCTTGAAGTACAGGCGCGCGGCCCTGTCTTGCGCGATCTGATTCGCCGGAATCAGCGGCGTATTCCCTTCCCCGAACCAGACGCGAGGCAATCGAACGGTTGAGACATCAAGGCCCACGCGCTAATAGTAGTCAACGCAACAGTGCGCGTCAATCGCCGCGCGAGTGGATCACGGGCGGATTACGGACGTTGACACGAACAGAGATGCTCTGATGTAATGACTAGGACAAACGCTGCTCCTCAGTAGCTCAATGGTAGAGCATTCGGCTGTTAACCGAAGGGTTGTAGGTTCGAGTCCTACCTGAGGAGCCAATTCATTTTTCCGCATCGATTCCTGCCCGTTCATTAACACCTCTCTCCGTCCGCAACTCCGCAACTGGCCGTGTTTTCGGCACTTCCGCATCTCTCCGTTTCGAGCCGAGTCCCGCCTGAAGCGCCAGCCGTGCGCCCCGGCGAGGTTTGCCGGAGGCCGTTTCTCCCCGTCTCCATATGGAAACCAGGAGTTGGTTAACGGCGTGGCGATGATTGTCCAGCCCCAAGCCGGATGACTCGAACCCGAGCGCAACAGCTTCTGGGTTCCGCTGCCGAGCAGCCTGCGCGTCTGACCGATTTCTGCACAGGCCCGCTATGCGAGAAAATGGGTCTTCCTGCATGGCGATAACGGTACCTGAGCCGACGCTGCGCGCTCTCGCAGAAGTCGAAGGCTCAAATGAAAAACTGGCTGACTATGAACTTGGCAGCCGGCTCGCGGGTATTCACAACTTGGAAGGACTCTCTCCCGAGGAGCGAAAGGGCGCGTGGGCGGAGTCCGCCGCGTTCAACTTCATGGCGCGGATCGGAGACACACCGAATCCGTGGGACACCCATTTCGGCCCAGTGTTCTCAGGCACCAAGAACGACGGCGCGCCGTTCTACGTCCCGGACTTGGCCGAAGTTGACAGAGACATAATCTCGCACTGGGAAGAGAGGTCTACCGCAGCGAAGCACCCAATGTTACGGGCGCGGTATTCGGACCTTGTATGGGACTTCAAGAGGACTGCAATCGGCGAAAACCCGGCTGTTGCGTTCGCTCAACGCGCTTGCGACGCCTACCTCGAGGTGGTAGATGCCGGCATCTACAAGGAGCCGATTCACGGTGTCCTCTACCTGCAGCGAGCTCTATCCGTTGCACTATCGATCAATGACAAAGAACGGCTTTCACGAGCCAAGCAGGCCATGCTCGCCCTCGCCGAGCAGATCCGCGATCCGCGTCAAGTTGGCACGTGGGCCTTTGTTTTCGACGACCTCATCGAGAACAAGCGGGTACAACTCGATGAAGTGGAGGTTCAGGAAATCATCGCTAACCTCGAGTCCTGCCTTTCATCTTGTTCAGCGATGGGCCATGAGCAGTTCGATCCGTGGGCAGCCCAAGCGGCGGCCGACCGGCTTGCCGGGTTCTATGAGCGGAATGGCCGGAAAGAGGACGTCCACAGGGTCGTACGTGCCTACGGTACCGCGTTCGAGCAGATTGCAGCTAAGGCGAACCCAACTCTGGCTATGGGCTGGCTTCAACCGGTCTTCGATGACTACCGATCCCGAGGCATGAAAGACGACGCTACCAGAGTGCAACTGGCGTCCGCCGAAAAAGGGAAGGACGCAGCGTCGGATCTGCAGCAGTTCAAGGTGCCGGTTGAAATCTCGAGGCAGGAAATCGTCGATTTCCTCGCAGCTATGGTGGAGGGGTCGCCAACGGATACGCTGCTCAGGATCGCCGGACAGTTCATTCCCAAGGCGAGTGAAGCCCGCGCCTTCCTGTCAGAAATTGCGAAAGAGCACCCGCTGCTCGGACTGATCAGCGTTACGAAGATCGCAGACGGTCACTTCGCCGCGAAGGCGGGGTCCATTGAGAAGGATCCCGACGGGCGACTGATAATGCAGCTTGCAGAGAATCTTGCTCTGGCAGCGCCCTTCCTGAACGGTGCGCTTCGGAAGGCGATCGACAAGCACGGCCTGGATTCGGAACGCATTCTCGATGTTTTGTATGTATCGCCGGCATTCGATCCAGACCGCAAAGATTTGCTGAAATCCGGTATTGATGCATATCTGGCAGGTGACTACATCAAGACCGTTCACGTTCTCGTTCCGCAAATTGAGCACAGCCTCCGCAGGGTCCTTGCTCTTCTCGGAGAACCAGTCGGGAAGGCGGGCCGAAATGGGACAATGCAGGTCAAAAACCTGAACGACATCCTGAGGGAGGAGGCGATCTTGAATTGCCTCGGTGAGGATCTGCAAATGTACCTGCTCACTTTTCTGGCCGATGCGAGGGGACAGAACCTGCGGAACCGGATCACGCACGGCCTCGCCCCTATGGCACAAATTGACGTGCAGGCTGCGGATCGGTTGATTCACGTCCTTCTGGCGATTTCACTGATCCGAGAGCGCGCGAAGCAAGACCTCTAGTCTGGCGAGTCGAGCCGGACAAATCGAACCTGGGCAGCGTATATAGTTAACGGACGCGGCAGAACGCCGCGCCGACTACATCCACCAGACGCCGGCTCGACCGCCAAGCGGAGATCGTCGCGGGTGGTTTCCCAAGGAGACCGCTCATGCGCGATCACGATGCCGCGCTCGAAAACGCCATCCGCGAGGTCGCCGCCATCCTCGGTGATGCACTCGTGCGCCTACTCTTCCCCGATTCACCCGTCCGGCAAGTTGACTTCACAGAGACAGAGAGCCCTCATGTGACTGCTGGTTAACGCCATGAAGACAGAAACCCAAATTCGCGAGGAGATCGAGGGCCTCCGCAACCTGACCACGGGGCAACTCAAAGAGAAGTACCGCGAGGTTTTCGGAGAGCAATCCCGGTCCAATCACAAGCAGTTCCTGTTCCGGCGCATCGCCTGGCGCATCCAGGCGAAC
>JADZGD010000034.1 GCA_020854055.1 Bryobacterales bacterium
CCTTGGCTGCTAGGTTATCCTGAGTAACTTCGATGCGTTTTGGTAGAAAATCTTTCGCAGGGCCGTCTCATTGGGCGCCAGGCGTCGCAGCGCCGCCTGCTGGTCATGCGCGACGCACTGCCGGTCGTGGCCGTCGGTGTCGTTGCAATCGCTTCCGAACATCAGCCGGTCCTGGTGGCGCTCAAGAAAGCCTCTGGCGTGCTCCTCATCACGCAGCATGGCGTTCAAGGCGGAGCCGGCCGAAAGATCGCCCCACATGTTGGGGTAGTCCGAAAGTAGACGGTCCGTAATTCCACCCGGCGTTACCGGACCCTTCGGATACAGCACGGCCTGCTGGTGGTTCTTGTCGATATTGCCCCAGAAAGTCTGCGCGTGGCCGATGAAGTTCACCGCCGGATAAGCTTCCAGCATCCTGTAAAACCGCTCGAAATGCAGGTTATAGGTGTCATGCTGGATGTGCATCAGCACCGGCACTTTGTGGTCGCGGGCAATTTCGGCTACCAGTCGCATCGCCGCCGAATCGCAGTCTACGTGAAACTTCTGCTCGCCGATTCCGATGGCACCCATCGACAGGTACTTCTCCAGCACCGCTTTTGTCTCCGGAATGCCGGGCAGCTCGTTGGCGAAATAGGAGAACTGATCCTCAAGCCGCCGCGCCAGCGCGACCACGCTGTCGTTCCCCCCGGCGCCCACCGCCAGGCCGTACTTTGAGCCGGCCGGCAGCAGCACCGTCCGGGTAATCCCGTTGCGCTGCTGGTGCGCAATCAACTGCTCGTCGGTGCGGCCCGAGTAGTTCGTGTGCTGATGGATGTCGATGATCCGCTCGCGGCCCGCTGCCAGGGCGCAGGCAGCCCCACCGAGCAACGACCGGCGTGAAATCGTGTTGACGCTAAGCACGGCGATCAAGATAGCACAATCGAACCCGCCATTTGATCAGAACAAACCGCTTTTGTCTGACCTATTGCCCGCCGGGCGTCTGTTAAGTTACCTTCGAGCTATGCGCATTGCCACCGTGCGGGGCGAAGCCGGTGACCGCTCCGGCGTAATCTCCGGAGAGGCCGGCTCTCTCTCGATCGCCTACTTCAATACCGGCCGGACGCTCCTCGATCTGATCGGTGCCGGAAACCTGGGAAACGTTCCTACCCTGCCGGCGGTGCCCATTACCGCCAACCTGTTCGCCGCTCCCGTTCGCCATCCCGGCAAGTTGCTCTGTCTGGCAGCGAATTTTCGTGAACATATCGCCGAAAGCGGTTTCGAGACCGTGCAGCCGGCCGACATTCTGACCCAGCAGGTCTTCTTGAAACCGCCCACCTGTCTCACCGGACCGGAAACCACCGTGGTGCTGCACTCCAACAACGTCGCCGTTGGCTGGGAGGTGGAACTGGCTGTGGTAATCAGCCGCGGCGGGCGGAATATCCCGGTGGAACGGGCCATGGAGCATGTTCTTGGTTACATGGTGCTCAACGATCTGTCGGAGCGCAAGTTGAACTCCCGTGTTGAGGGCCGCCGGAAGCGCGAGTACGACCCGTTTTTCGACTGGCTGATGGGTAAGTGGTTCGACGGCTTTGCTCCCTGCGGCCCCTGGATTGTTACCGCCGACGAGATCGCCGACCCGTACGCGCTTTCGCTGAAACTGTGGGTAAACGGCGAACTGCGGCAGAACGGTGATAGCGGCGCCATGATTTTCAACATCGCTGAACAGATTGCCTACATGTCGTCGGTAATGACGCTCGAGCCGGGAGACATCATTTCCACCGGCACGCCGGCGGGCGCGGGATTGGGAACCGGTAGTAACGTCCTCAACCCGGGCGACGTGGTGGAGTGCGAAATTGAGGGCATCGGCCGCCTCGCTACTCGAATCGCCGCGGTCTGAGGAGTTTATGATGCGATCCATATCGGGCTGCGGACTCGGATTGCTGCTGCTGGCCGGATTGGCCACGGGGCAGGCGTCGCCCTGGAGCCAGTGGCTGCTACCCAACTTCTCCGGCCGGCTGAGCGTGGACGTGCGCAACCCCGCGGCCGTTCCGGTGGAAGCCGTGGCCTCAATTCCGGTCGTGGAGGCCGCTGCCACGGCGCCCGATTTTCCCGGCTCCCTGGCGATTGCGCTTGCCGCTGGCGGCAATGTGGTGCCCTCTCAGACGGTCGATCTGGACGGCGACGGCGTGCCGGATCAGTTTCTGGTGTTGATGAAGCTGGCTGCGGGTGAGACGCGGCGCGTCGATGTTTATTACTCCAGGACGCTCCACGATTCCATCGCGTACCCCAAACGGGTGCAGGCGAAGCACAGCTTCGGCTATAACTCCCAAACCGCCGCGTTGGAGTCCGAGGTGATTGGTTACCGTACTTATGGAGCATTCTTTCTCGATGTCCAGGCGCGCCTCCAGGGCCACACCGGCCTGAATAATGACTTGGTAGGATATCTGGCGATCCGCATGAATTTCGATGCTGGCCGTGATATCTTTCATGCCGGCGATACTCTGGGGCTGGGCGGAATCTTCCTTCGCCGCGATGGAGTCGTGTACCGCCCTCCATTCAATGTTCCCGACTACGCTCACAAGCCGTCACCCGCCATGGTGCCCCATTACCGCGTTATCTCCGCCGGACCGCTGCGCGCCGTCGTCGAGGCGACTCTCGACCGCTGGAAAATTGGTGAAGACACGGTACGATTGACGGCCCGCTATTCAATTGACGCCGGCCAGGGGTTTGCGCGCTGCCGGTTTGAGGTGGCGCCGATTGATGTCAAGCCGGGCCACGTGTTTGAGGTGGGTGTCGGGGTGCGGGATTTGCCGGGTGGAATCGCCGAGTCCCGCCCGGGCTTGTTGCTGGCTACCGGCAACCAGGATCCGAAAATCGGTAATATAGGTTTGGCGGTTTATTATGATCCGGCATTCTACGAGCCGGCCGCCCCGTTGGTGCTGAAGGAATCGGCCAACCAGATCGCCGTGCTCGCCGCCCGTCTCACCGCCGGTAATGCCGTTCAGGGAGAGTACGCTGCCGCCGGCGCCTGGAGCGGCAGCGGCATACCGGACGCCGCCCGCTATCTGCCGGCGCTGGCGCCGGAAGTAAGAAACCGGCTGGAAACAGGCGGTGTTCTTTACAATGCCACGCCGCGGCCTGAACGATTGGATCAGGAAGCGCAATAATGGTTGAACCACAGCCAATGTCCAAGCCGAATCGAGCCGTCTACTACATCGAGGTGGTGGGCCGCGCGCTCGATGTTCTGGAGGTTTTTGTCCACGAACAGAAGTCGCAGCTCACACTGAAAGAAATCGCCACCCGCCTGGAACAGAACACGAATACCGTGTTTCGTCTCCTCTACACCCTGGTGGAGCACGGTTACGTGGTAAAGACGAATACGAAAAAGTACGAGCTTGGATCCAAACTGCTCGACCTGAGCAACGCGAAACTGCGCCATACCGACCTGGTCGCCGTGGCCGGCGGGCACATGGAGGCGCTGCGCGAGCAGTTCCGCGAGACGGTTAATCTCGGCATTCTGGCTGACGGCCAGATCCGCTATATCGATGTCCGTGAGAGCCTGGAGCGTTTTCGCCTGGCGGAGATGGTGGGAGGCACCGATCCGCTGCACTGCACCGCGCTCGGTAAAGCTCACCTGGCCTGGCTACCCTTTGACGAAGTGCGCCGGCTGATGCGTGAGACGGGCATGGCGCGTGTTACGCCACACTCCATCGTTGCGATCACCGATCTCAAGGCCGATCTCGAGCGCACGCGAGCTCGCGGCTATGCGCTCGATCGCGAAGAAAGTATGTTGGGAGCGTTTTGTGTCGGCGTTCCGATTCTCAATCAGGACCACCGGCCGGTGGCGGCGATGAGCGTTGCGGGGCCGCGCGTCAGATTCAACGAACGGCAGGTTAATGCCGTTTCGAATGCGTTGATGCAGGCCGCCGGAGCGATTCAGGCTAAGCTCGGCACCCCCAGTTCAGTAACTGCCCTTTCGGCGCCTCCGGAGCGGATTACGCGAGCTACGACCCGGCAATCGAGTACCGTGCGGTAGAGTTACGGATTCTCTACTTTTGCGTTAGTCAAATCAATTTGTACTTGACAAACGTAAGCTTGGGGCATACCTTCATGGTGGTTGCATGATTATCGATGCGCACGTCCATATCGGCAAATCGGCCCGGCTGCAGATTGAAGCCGGTGCCGACATGCTGGTGCGGGTGGCCGACGAACTCGGTTTCGACCGCATTTTCTGTACCGATCTGACGGCCCTGTTCTACGACATGTTCGAGGGCAACCGCCTGCTGGCTGAGGAAATGCGCCGTCACCCGGACCGCATCATCGGCTACGCCAGCATCCATTCGACACGCTTCCACCAGGCGGCGCTCGATGAACTGGATCGCTGCCGCAATGACTACGGCATGCGCGGTCTGAAAATCTATTCGACGCCGGAAGCCACGATCGCCGAGCCCGCCATGATCCCAATTCTGGAAAAATGCGTCGAACTCGATTTTGTCGTGCTTGCGCATACCACCCCGCAGGAATGTGAGTTTCTGCTCGGCGCGGTGCCGGAGTGCAAATTCATGATGGCGCACGCCGGCGGCCAGCCCTTCGCCAAGGGCGATTGGAACCGGGCCATCATGGCGGCCCAGCGCTTCGAGAACCTTTATCTGGAAACCGCCAGTTCCACCATCGACACGAATTTTTTGGAGTCCGCCGTGGCGGCGCTGGGCCCGCACAAGATCGTCTTCGGCACCGATACGCCGCTGCTTGACCCCTGGACGCAGTTGGTTAAGATTCGCCAGACACGGCTCGACCAGCAGTCGCTCGATCTGATTCTGGGCGGTAACATCGCCCGCCTCGCGGGGCTCTCGTCATGATTATCGACTGTCACGCGTACATTGGAAAATGGCCATACTGGCCGGTGCCGGACAGCACTGGGGACGAGGTGGCGGCTCTGGCTGCCGGCGCCGGCATCGATCGCGCGGTGATCACCTCCACGCGTAGCCTGTTCGTCAGTTGGCCCGACGGCAACCAGGAAGCGCGCCAGGCAGCGGCGGCCCGCCCCGAGCGGTTGATTGCGTTCGCCGTGGCCGGCCCGGGCGAACTCAGTCACAGCCTGGACGCTCACCGCCTGGAACTGGACAACACGGTGCGTGGTGTACGGTTGTTCCCCCAGTTCCACACCTATCACCTGCTGTACGAGCCGTTTGTCGATCTGCTCTGCGAACAGGCGGCAGCCCTGCGAATCCCCGTGCAGTTGCCGCTGCGCGTGCTGATGAACTGGGGGATGCCCATGCTGGATCTGGGCTGGATGGCGGCCATTGTCGGCCGTCACCCCGCTACGCCTTGGATTCTCAGCGGGCTGAACTACTTTCATGAATTGCGCGTTGGGCTGGCGCTCATGCGGCGCTACCCCACGGTATACCTGGAGACCTCCTGCATCCAGGGTTTTGATGCCATCCGTAAGGTGGTTGAAGAGGTGGGTAGCGACCGGCTGCTATTCGGCACCGGGCTGCCGTTGCAGAACGCAGCCGCGGGAATGGCCAAAGTGTGCCATGCCCGCATCTCCGATGCCGGCCGCGAAGCCGTGCTGGGCGGCAACGCCCTCCGGCTGTTGAAATTAGAGGACCAATGAACACCATTCGAATCGGTATCGTCGGAGCGGGATTCATGGGGCGCACCAGCGCCGAGACCATCACCCGCTATCTGTCCGATACCCGGCTTGTTGCCATCGCCGGCGGCACGCGGGCGCCGGGGCTCGCCGCCGATTATGGCGTGGCGTGTGAAACCACGCCGGGCGCGCTGTTTGCTCGTGACGATATTGACGCTGTCTTCATCAGCACCCCGCATGCCGAACACGCCGCGCAGGCGCTCGAAGCCGTCCGGCGTGGCAAGCACGTGCTGCTCGATAAGCCGATGGCGCACACCGTTCCGGATTGTGATGCCATCATTCAGGCGGCGCGGCACTCCAATGTCAAGCTGATGATCATGTTCGGCCAGCGGTTCCGCACCGTGAATCAGCGGGCGTATCAACTGATTCAGGAAGGCGCCATTGGCCGGCTCACCATGATTCACAGCTATTGTTTGAATAGCGGCGGGCTGGCATCGCTGCCCGCCTGGCAGAGCCGTCCGGAGAATTTGGGTACTCTGTTTGCGCACGGAGTTCACAATATCGATCTGGTGCGCTGGTTTACGGGCGCTGAAGTGGAGACGGTGGCGGCCCACTCCCAGGAGGAAAAGCCAGGCCACGAGATTTCCACCATGGCCGTTCTCGGAATGACGAACGACGTGCTGGCCAGTCTCTGGGTAAGTTGGAACATCCCGCCGCCGGGCTTTCCATCCAGCGGCTTTTCGGCCCGCGTTGTCGGCGAAAAAGGATTGCTCGATCTGGATGCTTACGGCTGCCTGCGGCTGGGAAAAGACGGCGCCTGGAGCATTGCCGCCGAGCAGGCGCCCATCGACTGGAAGGGTAAAGGCGCTCTCGACCCGGTGCGCCTGGAGGCCTACCAGCGGCAGGGTAACGAGTTTCTATCCAGCATCCGCGAAGACCGCCAGCCTGCGATCACCGGTGAGGACGGACGCGCGGCAGTGGCCGTTGCGCTGGCGGCCTATGAATCAGCGAAATCCCGGCAAACTGTCCGTTTGGAGAGACGATGACCGAGCGCGATCGCAAGTTGGCCCTGTTTGGCGGCGATAAGGCGGTGCGTGATGAACTGCCGCACTTTCTCAACGCCGCCGGACGCACCTTCGGAGCCGAAGAGGAACGGCTGCTGCTCGAAGCCCTGCGTTCGGGTTGTCTGAGTCGAAACGGAGGAACCTTCGTACATCGCCTGGAGAGTGAATTCGCCGCCCGTCTGGGAACCCGCCACGCCGTGGCCTGCTCTTCCGGCAGCGCGGCGGTTCACTTGGCGGTAGCCGCGCTCGATCCCGAACCGGGGGACGAATTCATCGTTCCTCCAATTACCGACCTGGGCACGATGCTCCCGGTAATCTGGAACAATTGCCTGCCCGTGTTTGCCGATGTCGACCGGCGCACCCTGACGCTCGATCCGGACGACGTGCGGCGGAAGATCGGCCCCCGCACCCGCGCCATTATCGCCGTCCACCTGGCCGGCCAACCCTGCGATCTGGACGCGCTGGCCGCGATTGCCCGCGAACATGGCATAGTGCTCATCGAAGATTGTGCTCAGGCCTATTGGGCCGAACACAGGGGCCGCCGCGTGGGCACTATCGGTGACATAGCCTGCTTCAGTCTTCAGCAAAGCAAGCACATCACCTGCGGGGAAGGCGGCATCATGGCCACCGATAACGAAGAGTATGCGCGCCGCGCCGTACTGTTCGCGGATAAGGCCTGGCCCCGGGAATCGTCCGCGCTCGGTTCTTCACGTTTCCTGTTTCTGGCTCAGAACTACCGGTTGTCGGAACTGCAGGGGGCGGTGGCGGTCGCCCAACTGCCCAAGATCGAATCCGTGGTGGAGCGCCGCCGGCAGGCAGCCGAAAAGCTCACCGCGCGGATCTCCCGAGCCAGGGGTGTCAGCGGACCGTATACGCTGCCGGGCACCCGGCCCGCCTACTGGCTTTACATGCTACACGTGGACGCTAAGCGGGCCGGCGTGGATGCCGAACACTTCGGCAACGCGCTGGTGGCCGAGGGAGTACCGGCCTGGGTGCGCTACCTGGTGGATCCGCTCTACTGCTCGCCGATCTTCGCGGAACAAAAAACTTACGGCACCTCCGGCTTCCCATTCCGCGAATGGGGCCGGCAGAAGTTTGCCAAGGGCCTCTGTCCCAATGCCGAAAAGGCCCTCTCCGGCGTAATCGCCATCCACTGGAACGAAAACTATAACGACATGCACATCGAACAGATTGCGGCGGCGATTCTGAAGGTTGCCCGCCACTTCGCCGGCGAGCCGGCGGCCGCATGAAGTGGCCGGCGGTTGTTCTCACCGCGCTGGCCCTCGGCCAGGCTGCGCTCGCTCAGGCGCCGCCGCGGCAAACGCTTCCCTGGAACTTTCGGGAAACCGCAATGACACCGGGTGCCAGGCTGACGTTCCTTGAGAAGCCCTGGTGGCCACGCGCTCAGGCGCTTGCCGAAGGCGGCAGTTTCACGCTGGATCTCAGCGGCGACGGCAAGCCCGACACGCTTATCCGCAAAGAGAACGGCAACGTCATCGAGATCGTCGACGACAGCAACGGCCGCGCCGGCCGCATCGACAACCAGTCCAGTTCGGCCTGGCTGGTCAGCCTGAAGGGTACGGGCCTGGTGGATCGCATGGTGGTCTATATCGACAACAACGGCGACGGCAAGGCCGACGAGCAGGAGTACCGTCACTTTCAGGACGGCTATCTGCGCTACGCCTGGTTCGCGGAAGATTACGACGGCGACGGGCTGCCCGTCTTCGCGATGAAAAACTGGAGCTACGCCGGCGGCGACAGCCCCTACAATCACTTCCGCGGCAATATGATGATCTACCTGAACAAGTACGACCCGGCCGCCCGAACCTGGGTGCCGCTGTCGGAGTGCCCCTTCTCGTTCTGGGATTTCGACCACGACGGCCATAGCGATGTCATCCTCCGCGTCAGCGCCGCGCCGCTCACGTCCAATACCGGCAAAGACGCCGATTACGCCAATAACTATCAATACATGTGGGCTCCCAAGGCTACACCGCTCGCCGAGACCGGCAACATGAACGTGCGCTATAGCTACAATATCGATCCTTCTCCGCGCGCCGATCCGCTCGACAAGCCTCATTCCAACTTCGGTTTCAACATGGTCGGCGAGCAGCCCTACCGTTATCCGGGCATGAAATACACCAACAGGCTGCGCCGCTTTCCGCAAACCGTGGTGCGCATTCCCTGGAAAAGCGGCATGGAGGTGGCCCTCTCCTATCCGGCTCAGCACACCGGCTTCACCTGGGACGAGGCGCGTAGCGCCTGGCGCTGGGAGGGCCAGTTCTGGATCTTCGAGCGCGAGTACATGCCCAACACCGGCGGTCCGGTGGTGCGTTTCAACATGCGCCGCGAATACTCGCCCAAGCCCTCTTCGGAACGCAAGCTCTACTATTCCGCGGTCGACCGCCGCTACCATCTCTTCGGCGCCACCGAAGGTTGGATGGAAGTGGGCCATCTGGTGAACGACCGCAAGGATCTGGAGTTTCGTTATCGCGACGCCGACGGCGATGGCTACCTGGATACCTGGGAGGTCTTCGAAGGAGAGAATCCCGTACCGGTTCGCGTCAGCCGGGTGTTCGACGCCAAGACCGCGCCGGCGCCTCTCGATCGCGACTGGATGCAAAAGGACTACAACCAGCGGGTACTGCCCGAGGCGATCGCCCTCAACCGCGAACTGATCGAGGTATTGAAACGCAGCGGCCCGTCTGCCTTGGCCGACGCCTATCTGGCCGAGGCCGAACGTTCTCCCTCGGCCGAACGGAAACGTTACTGTCTCGACATCGCCCGCGAACTCTACTTCCTGCGGACCCGCGAAGTGCTGTATGCGCGCAACCAGCAAGGTCCCTACCCGGGCGGGAAGGCCGCGCCGGGTGGTTCCAAAGATCACCGGCCCGGTAGTAGCCAATGTGGCTACACGCTAGGCGATACGCTGGCCTTCTGGAAGGAAGCCAAGATGATCGACCGGTTTGTGGACCAGTACGGCGCGGGAGATTACCGCCAGTCCCGGACCACGCTCGAAGAGTTGCAGAAGTTGCAGCGCTGAGCTATTTGCTGTCCAATTGCTTTTCCAGCCATTGGTAGGACTGCTTGCGAACCGCTTCGGGAAACTCGTGCGGTCCGTGCCCCATGATGAATACGAACCGGTCTTGAGGAATATCGAACAGGCGGTAAACTGCCTCCACCTGCTTGCCCCCCGCGGCGATGTTATCCGCGTCGGGGAAAATCGCGTCGGCATCGGCCGAGTAGTTGAATAGCGGCCGGGGAGCCACCATGGCCAGCGCTTCGTGCATATCGAAGGGCACAATCCCGGCGCGCAGGTAGCGTCTGAGTTTGGGGAAATGGACAAACCAGCTTTCGCGGCTCCAGGCGAATGGCCGGGTGCTATTGCCGATCGGGGTAAAACCGCAACTCACCACGCATGCCCGGATGCGTTGGTCGAACGCCGCCAGGAAGAACGCGTTATAACCGCCTAGCGAGTGCCCGATTACGCCCAGCCGGCCCGTGTCTACCGTGGGCAGCGTCTGCAGATAATCGAGCCCCCGCCGGTGATCGGAAAGCATCTTGCCCATCGCCGACCAGTGTGGATTAGTCCGGTCGAAGGGAGCCGTCACGTACTGCCCGGCGCCAGGATAAACCCGCTCCCCGGCCGTGATTACGTCCGGCGCCAGCACCACGAATCCCCGCTCGGCCAGCTCCTTGCCGTAATGCGTGTAGGGCTTCCCGGTGAGTCCGGCAACCGAGTCCTTGGCGCCGTCGTCGGTCTGCTGCGCCGCCAGCACCGCCCGATGCCGCCCATTCGTTTTCGGCACCAGCAGCCAGGCTGGAATCGGATTCCCCGACGTATCCCGATAGGTAACGTGGGTTCGAGTGTAGCTACCTTCATCGATCGGCGTTCCCAGCCGTGGATCGAGCGCGGGACTCCCCTTCGGTCCATGGCCAAGAAAATCCAGCAGCCGCAGCCGGATATCCTCCCGCTTCGGCTGCCACGCAGCCGCCGTGGTGATATGCCGCTCCACGGCCGCGTCCTTCGGGCCGGCTTCGAACATCTGAAGCAGGTCGGAAAGTTGATGGTTGACTCGTCCATCGCCGGCGAAAAGCGTCACTGCCGCCAGCACTGCCAGAAAGAACCGTAGCATCTGACTTCATAGCATAGCCCTTCATGGGAGGCCCTTCACGGGAATGGTTGAGCCGGAACCGCCAAACCTGCCAAACTCGAAAACACATGCCGCCCCGGGTTGCGCTGACGATGGGAGATCCTGCCGGAATTGGTCCGGAACTCTGTCTCAGGATGCTGGTCGATCCGGCCGTGCTCGCCGAAACGACGCCGCTGATTTATGGTAGCCGGGCGCTGCTGGAGCGTGTCGCCCGGGCCTGTGGGCTACCGTCCGCGCCGGAATCCTCGGTGGTGGAGTGCGGCTCTCTGGACGCCGCCTCCGTAGTTCCCGGTATGGTTGACGCGGCTTGCGGCCAGGCGGCTTATGAGTGCATCCGGCGCGCCGTGGAGGATGCCATGGCCGGCCAGGTAACCTGTATCGCCACGGCGCCCGTCAACAAAGAGGCTCTCCACCGCGCCGGAATTCCCCACCCCGGACACACGGAAATTCTAGCGGCCCTCACCGGCAGTCCCGGCGTCTGTATGATGCTCGCCTCCGATCCGCTCGTCGTCACTATGGCCACTACGCACATCGGACTCGCCGACGTGCCCGGCCGAATCTCCACTGAACGCGTGCTCGGCGTGATTCGCCTTACCGCCACCGCCGTCCGCCGCTTGGGCGGCCGGCCTCCTAAAATCGGAGTGTGTGGTCTGAATCCTCATGCCGGCGAGCACGGTCTCTTCGGCCGGGGAGAAGAGGAAACATCGATCGCTCCCGCGATTGCAGCCGCGCGGGAGCAGGGAATTGATACCGAAGGTCCCATCCCTCCGGACACCGCCTTCGTTCCCGCGCGCCGCCGGAATTACGGCGCCATCGTCTGCATGTATCATGACCAGGGCCACATCCCGTTCAAGATGCTGGCCTTTGACACCGGCGTAAACGTCACTTTGGGCCTCCCCATCGTTCGCGCCTCGGTGGATCACGGCACGGCGTTCGACATCGCCTGGAAGGGTGTTGCCGCCGCAACCAGCATGCGCCAGGCGGTGCTATACGCCGCGCGAATGGCTTCGAGCGAGGTGGAATGATCGCATTTGCCGATGATCTTACCGGCGCCGCCGAGATCGGAGGCGTCGCCTGGCGCTATGGTTTGTCATCGGTCATCGCCATCAACCAGGCGCCCGAGGACTCTTCCGGGCTGGCGATCATTGACGCCGAAACAAGGTCCATGGATCCGCCTGATGCCGTGGAGAATCTTCGCCGTTTGAGCCGCTGGCTGGGTGGGGCCGAGCTGTTCTTCTTCAAGATCGATTCCGCCTTGCGCGGGCCGGTTGTTCCCCAGGTCCGCGCCACGATGCGCGCTCAGGCGGTAACCCGGGCCTTGATCGCCCCTGCTAATCCCACGCGCGGCCGCACCATCAAAGATGGCATTTACCTGATTGAAGGTGTGCCCATCGCCGAGACGGAGTTTGTCGGCGGCCCGGGTCATCCCGCCCGCTCTTCACGCATTCGCGATCTGTTGCCGGGCGCGGTGCCCCTGCGGCCGTGGCAGGAGATGGGAGAAGTAGGCCTGTTTGTGGGCCAGGCTGAAACTCCCGCCGATGTCCGGCACTGGGCGCACCAGGTGGATGAGTTGACGCTGGCCGCGGGCGCAGCCGATCTGTTCGCCGCCCTGCTGGAGTGCCGCGGCCGTAAGATTCAAAGCCGGCCGCCGGTGGCGCTTACCGGTTTGCCTCATTTGCTGATCTCGGGCACCGCCTCCCGGCAAAGTCGCCTCTGGTATGAAGCGCGTTCCTGCCAGGGCCTCGGGGTGCTACGATTGCCGCAGCGCATTATCGACGGCGACCTCTCGGAACGCTTGTTCGACCGCTGGACGAACCGCGCGGCGGCGAACTTGCGCGAGCGGCAATGGACGGCGATGATCACCGGCCGCCCCGTGACCGGTGCCGCCGCAGACCATCGGTTCACCGCCAGGCTGGCCGCCGGCGCCGCCGCCGTAATCGAACCGCTTGATGCCGGTGCGATCTTCATTGAAGGCGGCGCTACCGCCGCGGCCGTGGCTGCCAACCTCGGCTGGAACCTGTTTGACGTGCTTGGCGAACTCGCGCCCGGATTGGTGGTATTGTCACCGCGCCGGAACCCGCGCCTGCGTTTCATTCTCAAGCCCGGCAGCTACCCCTGGCCGGCTGCCGGGATACTCCACCAGTGAGGTGCCGCGATGAATTGGATCGATGCTCACGCCCACGTCTGGTCCCCTGATACCACCACCTATCCCCGCTGGGGACCACTGGCCGCCATCAGCCCGCTCTCGTTCACGCCGGCCCAGTTGCTGAGCATCGCCCGGCCCTGCGACGTAGCCCGCGTCGTGCTGGTGCAGATGAGCTTCTACCGGCAGGACCACCGTTTCCTGATAGAATCCCTGAGGCAATACCCGGGTGTTTTTGCCGCCATTGCGTTGGCGGACCCGGAATCCCCCGATCCGGCCGGCCAGATGCGCCGCCTGGCGGCCCAGGGCGTGCGCGGCTTCCGCATTTCCACCGGTACAGCGCCGCAATGGCTGCAAACGGATGCGATGCGAGCTATCTGGCGCTGCGCCGCCGAACGTGGCTTCGCCATCTGCCCGCTGCTCAGCCCCGAATCGCTCCCGGCGCTTGGCGCAATGTGCGCCGCCCACCGGAACGCCACCGTGGTAATCGACCACCTGGCGCGTATCGGCATGGCGTCCTCTCCCGATGAGCAGTCGATTGCCGCGCTCTGTGCCCTGGCTCGTTATCCCCGGGTTTATGTGAAAGTATCGGCCTTCTATGCGCTGGGCCGCAAAATACCACCTTATGAGGATCTCGCGCCGCTACTTCGCCGGGTGGTAGAAGCCTTCGGCCCGGAGCGGTTGATGTGGGGCTCCGATTCTCCGTTCCAGGCGCAGCCGCCGCACACCTACCGCGCGTCCCTCGAACTGGTGCGGGACCATCTGCCTTTTCTTAAAGAACAGGACCGCTGCTGGCTGCTCGGCAAAACCGCCGAAGGCCTCTTCTTTCCCACCAGTTGCTGAGCTCAGGCGCAGTTCCGGTTCAGTTCCGTCCACATCGCCTTGTACCACCGCAGGAAGCGCTCCGGTTCCTTGCTGGCCTGGCACTCGGCCAGGGTGAAGCCGTGGTAGCTGGCCTCTCGAAGCAGCGTGAACAGCTCGCGATATGGGTAGTTCTGCTTCGAAAGTTCGTTAATGTGGCAGTGGCGAATCCAGGGCTTCACCAGTTCGAAATTCTGGCGAACGCTCCCGTTGATCACGTCCCCGTCATTCGAATTCCAGCACAGGCCCACCTGGGGATGATGGGTGGCTTTCATGATCGCCTCGCAGACGGCTGGTTCGCTGGTTCCGCGTCCGTGAATCTCCAGCCAGACCTGGACGTTCTTCTTCGCGGCGTAGTCACCCAGCTTCGCCAGCGAGGCAGCGATATTGCTGATCGTCTGCTCTCGCGTCAGTTCCTTGGGAAAGCCATTGGGCCGGACCTTGATTCCCACCGCACCGGTGTCGGCTGCCAGGTCGGCGAACGATTCTGCAATCTCCACCTGCTTCTGGCGCACGGCGGGATCGGGTGAGTGGAATTCACAGGTGGTGCCGAAGCTGTAGAGGCGAACCGGACTCGATTCGAAGCGCCTGCGTACCTGCGCCCGCGCGGCGGCATCAATCGACGGTTCTACACCGTGCTTGTGCGTAGTGCGTAATTCCACCCCTTCGAATCCGGTCTCGGACAGCATGCCGATAATCGTGTCCAGATCGGCGTTGGCGAACAGGTTGTAGGTCACCGCGCCCAGATGAAATCCGGGCGACACCGGCCTGACAGCTTCTTGAGCCGCGCCCGCCAGTCGTGCCAGGACGCCTGTGCCGGCCGCGGCCTGCAGAAAATTTCTCCGATGCATGGATGGGGTAGCCTTTTTCCTTCCGGTGCTAACAGGTCATCACAGCCGTTATGCCCCTGTCAAACCGCTGCGAATTACGGCATGTTACGATAGTGTTTTCCTACTGAAAGAGGTTTCGGTGGCTAGAATCACGCGCAAAGAGCTTAAGTCGGATCGTTTTGCCCAGGAAGTGGGCCACACCGTCGATTACGTCAGTACGCACCGCCGCCAGGTTACCCGCTACGGCACGATCGGTGCCGTGGTTCTGGTATTGGTACTGGGCGCGCTGTCTTATTTTCGCCATCAGAGTACGGCACGGCAACAGGCGCTAATGGATGCGCTGCGCATTCAACAGGCGGGTGTCAATCAGGCTCAGGCCGGCAACGAGTTCATGCTCTCCTACCCCACCCAGCAGGCCAAGGATACAGCCATGCAGAAGGCTTTCTCCGACCTCTATGCCAGGTACCCGGACTCTGAGCAGGGCATGATCGCCAAGTATTACCTTTCCATCATGGCTGCCGACGCCGGCAGGATGCAGCAGGCCGAAGCCGGTTTCAAGGTGGTGGCCGATGGCAGCCACAAAGCCTATGCTTCACTCGCTAAACTCGCCCTGGCGCAGATCTATTCCGGAGAAAACAAAACCAGCGAAGCCGAGAAATTGCTGCGCGATCTGATCGCCCATCCAACCGTCTTCGTATCCAGCGAACAGGCAACCATCGAACTGGCGGGAGTTCTCCAAAAGACGCAACCGGCCGAAGCCGCCAAACTGCTTGATCCGCTGCGCCGCAGCAAGCGTGCGGCGGTCAGCCGGGCTGCCATTTCCGCCGGCTCCGGCCTGCTGCAATAGCCCCGCGCCTTCCAAAATGGCCGAAACCCTGCGCCACCTGCGATTTCCTGGAGACAGGAGCCGCGGCCGGCGCTTTCCCGAACCGGCGCACCCCTACCGTTCGGATTTTCAGCGCGATCGCGACCGGATCGTCCATGCCCGCGCCTTCCGCCGGCTGGAGGATAAGACGCAGGTCTGGGGCGCCGGCTTCTCCGATCACTTTCGCAACCGCCTCACCCACACCATCGAAGTGGCGCAATTGGCGCGTACCGTGGCATCCGTGTTGGAACTGGATGAAGAGCTGACCGAGGCCCTGGCGCTGGCTCACGATATCGGCCACCCCCCGTTCGCGCATTCCGGTGAGGAAGAGCTGGACCATCAGATGCAGCGCTTCGGTGGCAGGTTCGATCACAACCTTCAGGCATTGCGCATCGTCGAAAGCTTCGAGCAGAGTTATGCGCGCTTCCCAGGGCTCAACCTGACCTTTGAGGTCCGCGAAGGAATCGCCAAGCACTCCCGTGATTTCGCTCCCGGCGAGATTCCCGAACTCGACCAGTACCTGCCCGGCCTGAAGCCGCCGCTCGAAGCCCAGTTGATCGATTTGGCCGACGAGATCGCCTACAACACCGCCGACCTGGACGACGCCTATGAGGCATCTATGTTCGGCATGGAGGAGATCGCCTCTGCCGTGCCCGGGTATGCCGCCATCGTCGATGAACTGGAAGGACACTTCCCCGGCGCTTCCGAAAAGGTTCTGTTTCACGAGGTGCTGCGCCGGCTAATCGACACCTTGATCAGCGGTTTGATCGAGGGTACCCGCTCCGCGGCCATTGAATCCGGCGCCGAGTCCGTAGAGGATCTGCGCCGGCTACCTGCAAGGCTGGCGCGAATGACTCCGGGCAGCCGGATAACCAATGTCCAGTTGAAAGAATTCCTGCGAAACCGGGTGTACTGTTCGCCCCTGCTGGCCGAGGAGCGGGCGTCATCCACCGGCATGATCGGGGAACTGTTCGGCTTTTTCCTGGAGCATCCCGAACAGGTGCCGCCCAAGAGTTGGGATCCGCCCGGGGATGAACCCCTCTACCGCCAGGTGTGTGACTATATCGCTGGGATGACCGACGGCTTTCTGCGCCGCACGCACGCCGAACTGCTCGCCTCCCGCTGAGGTCCGCCCCGTCGCCGCCGAACCTGTACTACCTTGTTAGAGGGTAACAGAGGCTTGCGCACGTTCAAGGATAAAGGCGTACTGATTACAGGCGCCGGGCGGGGAATCGGAAAGCGGCTGGCGATTGGATTCGCGCTGGCCGGCGCCCGGGTGGGGCTGCTCGCCCGAAGCAAGGCCGAACTGGATCTGGCCGATCTGGAGATTGAACATCAGGGCGGCACATCGCTTCGCCTCCGCGCCGATGTCCGCGATTTCGAACAGGTTTCGGCGGCGGTTGACCGCATGCGCGTGCAGTATGGGGGCGTTCACATCCTGGTGTGCGCCGCGGCCATTCAAGGCCCCATCGCGCCGCTGGTCGAATGTAGTCCGAAGGCCTGGGCCGAGACCATCGACACCAACCTGATCGGGGTAATGAATGTCTGCCGCGCGGTACTGCCGGCGATGATTGCCCATCGCCGTGGCAAGATCGTCGCGCTCAGCGGGGGTGGCGCCTCCAAACCGCGGCCGAATTTCTCCGCCTACGCCGCCTCGAAAGCCGCGCTCGCGCGCATGGTGGAGTGCCTGGCGGAGGAGGTCCGGGATTACAACATCCAGGTGAACTGTCTCGCTCCCGGAGGCACCTATACCAGCATGACCGATGAGATTCTCCGTGCCGGTGACCGCGCTGGCTGGAAAGATGCCGAGGACGCCCGGAATGTCCGGCAGACCGGAGGAATTTCGCCGGACCGCCAAATCAGCCTGGCGCTGTTTCTGGCATCCGAGAAGGCGAATCACATCAGCGGGAAACTGATTCACGTCAACGACGATTGGCGAAAGCTGGAAAAGTCCACCATTCACCCGGAACTGTTCACTCTGCGCAGGATGCAAAAGCTCTGATCAGGAAGCGGTTTCTTTAAGCCGGTCCAGCAGGTGGAACAGCGGCAACGCCACGGCCGCATTCAGCGCTCCCACGATGAGCGTCTGGTGGATATCGAAATCCCACTGCTGGGCCAGCAGCGCGCGCTCCAGCACCCAGTAGAAGAACTGGTGGAAGAAGAAGAAAAAAAACGCCAGAATCAGCCGCACCAGGGGATTGTCCACGTCGAACCGCAGGCTGACCGATGCGGCGAAATACCCCACCAGCGTCTTCACAATGCCAAACATTCCAATCGGCTGATGCGACAGCGAATCCTGCGCCAGTCCGATGGACGCGCCGATGAAGATGCCCACCAGCGGTGAGCGCCGCATCAGTGCGAAGTAGACGGTGACCAGCAGCGGCATCTCCAGGTACGACAGGTACTGTAAGAACAACGGAACGTAAACCTGGAACAGAATGGCAGCCAGCGGAATGAGGACGAACACCACCGGCCGGAAGCGCGAGACTTTGCTGCGGCGGCGGACGTCGGTCAGTAGCTGGTCGCTGAAGTCGCTCATTGATTGGGCGGAGGGCTCTTTTCCGGCGGTGCTGGAACCCGGCCGGGAGCGGGCTGTGGCTGCTGCGTCAGCGGGATGGGGGCGGGACGCCGCGGTTCCGGACGCGGCGCCGCACCCGGTTGCCCGGCTGTGGGAGCGGGTTTCGCGGCAGGCGGCGGAACTTTTGCCGGATCGATATTAAAATCGGGCGGTTTGGAGCCGGGAAGTCCAAAACCATATACGTGGCCTTGCGCCGCGCCGATCGCCCGGTAGCGGTCGATCAACTTGTCAGCGTCCGTTTCGGGTCCGGAACGTGCTCCGGGCGTCACCACTGCTGCCGCTCCGCTTTCCGGTGGCGGCGGCGATTGCATGTGCATTCCGCTCGAGGCTGTCTGCCACTCGGGTATCGGCTGATGGACGCCCTCCAGGATGACCAGAACCTCTTCCAGGCCGTTCTGCATCCCGCTGGGATTGAGAAAAACCTCCTTGTGCCCGCGTCCGGGGCGAGCCACCGTCACTTGTCCCACGGGTAGTCCCTTGGGAAAGATGCGGTCGTCGCCGGAGGTGTAAAACCACTCGCCCGGCTCCACTTTTTCTTCGTTCTGAATGTAATCGACGATGCAGCTTCCGTGTCCTTGTCCCTTGACCGTTCCGTGGACGCGGTTCTTCTGGGAAATGACGCCGGCGGCGAAACTGGGGTCGGTAATCAACAGCACGGTCGACGCCGTGGGATAGGCCGCCAATACCTTGCCGACAATGCCGTCCGGGGTGATGACTGCCATGCCCCGCTGCACCCCGGCGGCCGAACCGCGATCAATGAAGACGACTCTCGAGTTGGCGCCGGTCCCGCTGGCGATAATTCGGGCGGCGAGTGTCTTGGATGGAGTTTTTTCCTGGAAGATCTGAAGGGCGTGGACCCGGTCGGCGGTCGATAGCTGCTCGACCAACTCCTGATTCTTCAGCTTTAGCGTATCCATCGCCTGCTTCAGCTTCTTGTTCTGCGATCGCACGTCCACCAGCACGAAATAGTCCTGGATGAAGCCCACCGTGCTGCTCCGGAAGGTCTCCAGCACGCGCGCCAGCGGCGTGATCGCCGTGACGCTCCACACCCGCAGCAGCGTCATGTTCTGATGGGTTTTTACCTGGTAGGCCAGCAGAATCAACTGAGCGAAGATCACCAGCACCAGGACGGTAAGGTTGCGGAAGCGGCTCAGTAGAAAATCCATGTTACCAGCCGCCCATGGCGCTGCCGCCGGAAAGAGACCTGTCCCGCGCGCCGCACGGCCGGCAGCATCCCGTGCCCGCGCTACTCCACGGACTCGCCGCATGTCGCCGCATGTCGATAGGCTCTATTCGATCGCGATCCGGCGTAGCAATCTGAAGTCGGTCAACATCTTTCCCGTACCCAACACCACCGAGGCCAGCGGATCCTCGGCAATGGACACCGGCAATCCGGTCTCCTCGCGAATGCGCTTGTCCAGGTTTTTCAGCAACGCGCCGCCGCCCGTGAGCACGATGCCGCGGTCGCTGATGTCGGCGCTCAACTCGGGCGGCGTCCGCTCCAGTGCAACGCGGATCGCGTTCATGATGGTGGCCACGCATTCCGCCAGTGCTTCCCGGATCTCGGAATCGTCGATCGTGATGGTCTTTGGAACGCCTTCAATCAGGTTACGGCCCTTGATCTCCATGGTCAGTGGCCGCTCCAGCGGGTATGCCGAGCCGATCTGAATCTTGATCGCCTCGGCCGTGCGCTCGCCGATTAGCAGGTTGTACTTCCGCTTCAGGTATTGCATGATGGCGTCGTCCATCTCGTTGCCGGCCACCCGAACCGAGCGCGAGTAAACGATGCCCGAAAGCGAAATGACGGCAACATCGGTGGTGCCTCCGCCGATGTCCACCACCATGTTTCCCGACGGTTCGGTAATCGGCAGCCCGGATCCGATTGCCGCCACCATGGCCTGCTCTACCAGGTGTACTTCGCTCGCCTTGGCGCGATAGGCGGAATCCACCACGGCCCGCTTTTCCACCTGCGTGATCTCGCTCGGAACTCCGATCACAATTCTCGGGTGTACCAGCATCTTGCGGCCGTGCGCCTTCTGGATGAAGTAGTTCAGCATTCGCTCGGTAACTTTGAAATCGGCAATCACGCCGTCTTTCATCGGACGGATCGCCACGATGTTACCGGGCGTGCGGCCAAGCATCTCCTTGGCTTCCTTACCAACGGCTTCCACCTCGCCGTTGGTCTTGTTGATCGCGACGATGGAGGGCTCGTTGACGACGATGCCCTTGCCTTTGGCAAACACCAGGGTGTTGGCCGTGCCCAGATCAATCGCCAGGTCCGATGAAAAAAGGCTAAAAAGGGAGCGGACATTCATCGCTGGAACCTAGAACTCCTTGGATCGGCACGCCGATCGTTCTGCATGTAAGGGCCTACTGCCGGGCCGGCTTGTTTGCCGCGCGAGCTATTCAGGGAACTGGCCGAAAACATCGGAAGACGGGAACAGAGCAGTCCCTCTAAAGATTACCATACTGATGCTGTCCCATCAATGAATGTGTAAATCTTCTCGCTTGTTTTCAACGAAGTAGGTGGCGCGGTCCGGAGGCTGTTACCCTGGATTCAGATGGACCGCCGCTATTTTCTGTTTGCCGCCGGCGCTGCCCTGTCCGGCTGCCGCCGAAAAAAAGGCGCCCGGTTTGATGGCTACGCCTTCGTCGCCAACCAGGAAGGACGCGCCGTGGCGGTGGTGGATTTAGCCGCGTTTACGGTGGCCCGCCACATCCACCTGGACAGCGCTCCCGCTGAGTTGATCGCTCATCCCGAACGCCCCGCCGTCTATGTGCTCTCGCGCGAAAACGGCACCGTTTATGAAATCGGCATGGAAGGCCTCACGCTGCGCCGCCGCGTCAGGGTGGCCTCCGAAGCCGCTTCCATGCGCGCCGCGCCGGACGGCCGGTCGCTGTGGATCACCGCCCGCGATCCGCGCCAACTGATTCGGCTGCCGCTGGCCGGCTTCCGCCCCGACAGCCGTATCCCGTTGCCCGGCGAGCCGGAAGACTTTGACTTGTCGCCCGCCGCCCCGCTCGCCGCCGTTTCGATTAGCGGCAGCGGCAATGTCCTGTTTGCCGGCCTCCAGCGCCACAAACCCGGTCCGTTGGTCGAGATCGGAACCGATGCCGGCATCGTACGGTTTCGCCGTAACGATGGGCGCACCTTGCTGGCGGCCGAACGCTCCACCCGCCGCCTGGTCGTGCTCGACGCCGCAACCGGCCGGCTGATCCTCCAGTTGCCACTGGCCGTTCGTCCGGACCACTTCTGTTTCAAAGCCGACGGTGGCCAGTTGTTCATTACCGGCGAAGGGCAGGATGCGGTGGCGATGGTCTATCCGCACCGTGTGCCGCAGGTCGCCGGAACGATGCTCGCCGGACGGGCTCCCGGCGCCATGGCGGCGTCGGAAACCCCTGGCTTCCTGTTCATCGCCAATCCCACCGGGAACACCGTCACCATTGTCGAAATCGCCACCCAGAAAGTGCTCGCCGTGGTGCAGGTCGGACGGCAGCCATCCGAGATCACCGTTACCCCGGATAATCAGTACGCACTGGTGCTCAACCAGGAGTCGGGCGACATGTCGGTGATCCGCACCGGAGCGGTGGAGGCCATCACCGCGCCCATGAAGCGGATGAAATCGGCGCCCCTGTTTACCATGATTCCGGTCGGCTCGAAACCGGTGGCCATGGCCGTCCGGGCCGTCTAGCTCCGGTTCCTGCTCTAATAATTACGGTCCACCCGGAGAACTTCGCTCATGAAACTGTTTCTGCTCCTGGCGCTTTCGGCGGCCTTCGCCACTGCCGCTGAGATGGTCCGCATCCCACAGGGCTCCTTCGAAGTCACCGATCAGATCACCACCCTCAAGCTGCGGGTTACCGTGAGCGCCTTCGAGTTGAGCGCGGCCGAGGTTACCCAGCGCGAATACCGCGAAGTCACCGGCTCCAACCCTTCCATCTACCGGGGTGATGAGCGCCCGGTCGAGAACGTTTCCTGGTTTGATGCCATCCGCTTCACCAACCAAAAGAGTCTTCAGCAGGGGCTGTCCCCCTGCTATGACCTGGCGACTGGGGGCCGCCGCTACGCCTGCACCGGTTATCGCCTTCCCACCGATGCCGAATGGATTCGCGCCGCTGGTCCCAAACCGGCTGCCCGAGAGCTGAATCGCATCGCCAACTTGGGGGATTCCAGCACCACCAGCCTGGCGATTTTCCAGCCGGCCCTGACACGCGGCACACTGCCGGTGAAGTCGCGCGCCCCCGGCCCCGCCGGCCTCTACGATATGTGGGGCAATGTCTGGGAGTGGTGCGAGGACTGGTACGACCCGGTCCTCAGCCCGGATGCGATCCGTGATCCGCGGGGTCCGCTGGACGGGTTGATGCGAATCGTGCACGGCGGGTCCTTTGTTACCACTACCGGAGGCTGGTCGCGCGATTACCGCTCTTCCATGGAGCCGGATACCCGCAGCCGCTACACCGGCTTCCGCCTGGCCCGCAGCCTGCCCGCCGGAGAATCCGCCGAAGCCGGCCGCGAATGGTGGCGCGCTTACAATCAAGCGCCCGCCGGTTACCAGAACGGCATTGGCGGCCTGTCGCCGCTGCTGGAAAACGGCGGCATCGAGGTGTGGCGGAAGCACGCCGGGGTCATTCGCGCCAAATGGACCGCCATCCTGGGCCTTCCCGCGCCGGTTACCACCCCGGCTGCCGCCCGTCTCATCCGGCAGATCCACCCGCGCAATTTCGCCGGCCAGATCTACCAGGTGGAGACCAGTCCCGGGAGCTGGGAGAAACTCTGTGTCCTCAGGCCGCGTAACCCTTCGGGCAAGCCTCTTCCGGTAGTGATCGTTCCCTTCTACGACATCGACCTGCCGGTGGGCGCCGACAGCGGTGGCCGGCGTATGGGTACCGCCAGTGTGGATGCCTTTGCCTACACCGCCGCCCAACACGGCTACATCGCCGTCGCCGTCCGCTGGTTTGGCGAGAACGACGGCGAGTATTACAGCGAAGCATCGGCCAACCTGCTGCTGAACCACCCCGGTATCACCGGCCTCGGTAAGTGGATCGCCGATTCCCGCCGGATGATCGACTTCATTGAGACCCTCCCCGATGTGGATCGCTCCCGCATTGGCATGTTCGGCCACTCGCTCGGCGGAAAGATGACGTTGTACGCGGCAGCGTTCGATCCCCGCATCCGGGCGGCGGTCAGCTCCGAGTTGGGAGTCGGCCTGAAGATGTCGAACTACGAGGACTACTGGTATCTGGGCGACCGTATTACCACGGCGCCGCCCGGAACCGACCAGCACGAACTGATTGGCCTGATGGCGCCGCGCCCGTTTCTGCTGATCGGCGGCGACAAGTACGACGGAAACGAAAGCTGGCGCTACATCAACGCCGCCCGCGCCGTTTACCGGGCCTACGGCAAGCCGGAGAACGTCGGCATGTTCAACCACCACACCGGCCACACGCCCACCGAAGAGGCGGTCCGGATGGCTTTTGGCTGGCTGGACCACTTCCTCCAGTAGCCGCGGCGCAGCTCCGTCAAAGGTTGGCGGCGGTCTTTTGGAGTAACTCCCACGCGTGGTTGATGTCCTCGGCCGAGGTCGCCATATTCCCGATCGCTATCCGGATGACATACCTGCCGCGGAGCACCGTGTGCGACAGATAGGCCTCGTGGGTCCGGTTCACCATCTCCAGAAGCCGGCGGTTCTGCTCATCGGTACCCTTGTAGCGCAGGCAGACCACCGAGAATGGAGCCGGTGCGGCCAGTTCGAACCGTGGGTGGGCCTCCACGCGCGCCGCCAGTTCGGCCGCCATGCGAATCTGGCCGCGCAGCAGCGCCGAGACCCCCTCCCGCCCCAGCGAGCGCAACACGAACCAGAGTTTCAGCGCGCGGAACCGGCGGCCAAGTTGAATGCCGTAGTTCATCAGGTTCCGGGCGCGCGGCGCATCGTCCGTTCGCAGATACTCCGGCACCAGCGAAAACGCCTGGCGCAAAACCTCGGGCTTGCGGGTGAAAAACGCGCTCAGGTCACACGGAGTAAACAGCCACTTGTGCGGGTTGGTAACGACGGAATCGGCGCGATCGAGCCCGGCGAAGCAATCGCCGTACTCGGCCAGCATGGCCGCTGGTCCCGCATAGGCGGCGTCCACGTGAAACCATAGTCCGTAGCGTTCGGCGATCGCCGCGATGGCCGCAATCGGGTCCACGCTGGTAGTGGAAGTCGTGCCTGCGGTGGCCACCACGCAGCAGGGCTTTTTTCCGCCGGCGATGTCGGCGCGTACAGCCTCTTCCAGCAGGTCCGCGCGCATGCGGAATGCATCGTCCACGCCAATCTTGCGAACGTTGTCCTGCCCCAGCCCGGCGGCGATCGCCGCCTTTTCGATCGAAGAGTGGCTCTGCTCGGAGGTGTACACGGCCAGGTCGCCTCGCCCGCCCCTCTGGCGTGCCTCGGGATCAGCCGCCTCGCGCGCGGCCACAATGGCGTGGAACGAACTGATGGAGGCGGTGTCGTAGATGATGCCGAAGAACTGCTCCGGCAAACCCAGCCACTGCCGCAGCCAGCTCATCGCTACTTCTTCCAACTCGGTCACCGCCGGCGAAGATGACCACAGCATCCCGTTCATGTTTAAGGCGGCAGCCAGCAACTCGCCTAAAATTCCCTCAGCCGGAGCGGTGTTGGAAAAGTAGGCCAGGAATCGCGGGTGGTTCCAGTGCACGCAGGCCGGGACAATCAGCTCGCGAAAATCTTCCATCAGGCCGCTGCCGGCGTCTCCCTTTTCCGGCGCGCTGGCGGGTAGCGCGTCCACCAGTTCGCCGGGTTCCATCGAGGGGGTTACCGGATACTTCCGCGGATCGGCCAGCCATTCGGCGATCCAATCGATCGCCTCGTAGCCGGCCTGTCGGAATTCGTTCGGCGTCATCGGCTCGGCCTTGACCTACGCTTCGGCCTCCTGGCGGATGATGGGCAGCCAGCCTTTGAACCACTCTTTGAACTCATCGAGCCGGCGCTCGCGCTCCGGTCCAAGCGGGGTCGCCAGCGGGCCGAAGTTCGCACAACGTGCCTCGGTCGCCACCCGGACGCCAATCGGCGTCGGGAACTGGTCAATCTGCTGGATAAACTCCTCCAGGCGCTTCTGTAACTGGTCGCGCTTGGCCGCGTTGCCGGCTTCAATCGCCTCGCTTAGACCTACCATCAGTTCCGGAACGGCGCTGGCGCAGCCGGAAACCAGGCCGTCAATGCCAATCGACTTGGCACGGGTGAATATGTTGTCGTTGCCGATGACCAGCGCGAATTCCTGCCGGTTGCGCAAATCTCGCAGCCGCTCGTAGTAGTCCATCCGCCCGGAGGAGTCTTTAATCCCTCCAAAGGCGCCCGTCTGGAGTAGTTCGAGCGCGGTCTCCACCTCGATTTCATTCGAAAAGAACGGAATGTTGTAGAGGTAAGTGGGAATCTGGACGCCCGCCTGGGCGACAAACGCCTGAAAGAATGCCTTCACCACATCCTGGGAGTAGCGGAAGAAGTAAGGAGGCATCAGCAGCAACCCCGCCGCGCCCGCCTTTTCCGCTTCCTGTGCCAGGCGTACCGCGCCCTCCAACGTCGAATGAGCCGCGCACACCACCACCGGAATGCGCGACCGCTTTACCACGAACGATGCCAGGCGAATTCGCTCTTCGATTTCGAAATGCAAAAACTCGCCCGTCGAGCCCATCAGCGCAATTCCTGATGCGCGCGTCGAATTCAGGTAATCAATTACGCCCAGCGCGCCGCCCAGATCCATTTCCGTACTGCATGCCTTACGCGGGGTGGCCGCGGCTACATAAACACCATGAATGTTCATCGCTTGGTTTTCTCCTGGAACCGCAGAATTCATTCTCCCTCAGAATTAAGCCGCGATTCCAGTCTCATGCGGAAACTTCCGTTTCCGCCGCTCCCCGTCAGGGTGATATACAATGCTCGTTTTAGGGAGCACAAAATGGAAAATCGAACCCGGAGATCCTTCGTTACCGCCGCCGGCGCCTCCAGTTTTCTGATTGTCAGGCCGGAACTGGTGCGTGGCGCCGGTAGTGAAACGCTGAGAGCGGGGCTCATCGGCTGCGGCGGCCGCGGTACGCAGGCCGTGGTGGATCTGCTCACCGGAACTCAGAATGTCGAGGTCGTCGCCATGGGCGACATCTTCGAGGACCACCTGGAAGGATCGCTGCGCAGCATTGCCGCCAAGCATCCGGAGGTCGCCTCCCGGGTAAAAGTGGATGCCGAACACCGCTTCATCGGCTTCGATGCATTCCACAAAGTCATCGCCTCCGATATCGACATCGTGATGCTGGCCACCCCGCCAGGCTACCGGCCCCAGCATTTCGAAGCCGCGATCAACGCCCACAAGCACGTTTTCTGCGAAAAGCCTTTTGGCACCGATCCGGTGGGTGTGCGCCGTTTTATGGCGGCGGCCAAAAAGTCGGAAGAGTTGAAGTTGACCGTGATGAGCGGCGCCCAGCGCCGCAATGCCGCCGATTACATGGAAACCGTCGACAAGATCCGCAACGGCGCCATCGGCGAGGTGACCGGCCTTTATGCTTACTGGATCGGTGGCCCGGTCATCCAGCAGCCTGGCGGCCGCAAGCCAGGTTGGGCCGACATGACCTGGGAACATCGCAACTGGTACTCCTTTGTGTGGATCTGCGGCGATCAGGTGGTGGAACAGCACCTTCACAACATCGATGTCTGTAACTGGGTGATGGACACTCACCCCGTGAAGGTGGTTGCCACCGGCGGCGCCGCCTGGCGGCCCCGCACCGAGATTTACGGCAACATCTACGACCACATCTCATCGGACTTCGTCTATGAGAACGGCGTGCGCATGAGCAGCTACTGCCGGCAGTTTAAAGGTCCCGGCATTTATGACAACGTCAGCGAACTCATCGTCGGATCCAAAGGCCGCAGCAATGCTCACGATCTTGGCTCTGGTTCGAACCAGGACGTTCGCACGAAGTTCAAGGATCCGCTCGAGAACCCCTATGTCCGCGAACACATCGCGATGGTCCGTTCCATCCGCGGCGACGGGCCTTACCGCAACGACGCCATGAAGGTGGCTGAAAGCACGATGACCGCCATCATGGCTCGTGAATCCGCCTATTCCGGCCTGGAGATCACCTGGGAGATGATCATGAACTCCCAACTCGACCTCCAGCCCAAAGCTTTCGGCTACGACCTGAAAATGGAGGTTCCGCCCCTTCCGGTGCCTGGTGTTTATAAGTTCATATAATGCCGTACCGGATAGTACGGGTGTGGTGTGCTCCATTCAGCCCCCAGGGTGTTGAATGGCGTATACTACCGCTTTGGCCGTTTGAAATCTTACGGTCGGTTGTGAACGTTCGATAGAGGACGGAGTTTTCAATGGCGGCAGTCAGACCCATGCAATGGACCCCAACCGCAGCCGCCCCCGAGCAGGATTCGGAGGCTGGCCTCTCGCGGCGATTCCTTTACTACATGGCACTGATGCGTGAGGCGGAAGGGCGCATCCAGGACAAACTGTACCGGCAGGGTAAGGTTCTCGGCGGCGTCTATATCGGCCGCGGGCAGGAGGCCATTCCGGTGGGAGCAGGCCTCACCACCCGTCCGAACGATTTTCTATTTCCCAGTCATCGCGACATGGCGCTTTATTTCATCCGCGGTGTCCATCCCCGCGAGGTGTTCGCCCAGTACATGGGCCGCGCCGGCGGTTTAACCGGGGGGCGCGACGGCAACATGCACATGGGTGACATGAACCGCCGCATTTCGGCCATCATCAGCGCCCTGGCGGCCTGGATTCCCGTGGCTGCCGGCGCCGCCATGGCCATGCGTTACCTGGGTACCAGCGATATCACCTACGCATTTTTCGGCGATGGCTCCACCAGCCGTGGCGACTGGCACGAAGGGGTGAACCTGGCCGCCGTGCAGAAAGCGCCGGTGGTGCTCATCTGCAATAACAACCAGTGGGCCTACTCCACGCCTCTGGATAAGCAGATGGCCTGCGCCCACGTTGCCGACCGGGGCCCGGCTTACGGCATCCCGTCCGAGATCGTCGATGGCAACGACGTATGGGCCGTTTACCACGCCACCCAACGCGCTGCCGATCATGCTCGCTCCGGCCTGGGGCCCTACATGATCGAGTGCAAGACCTTCCGCATGACCGGCCACTCCGCGCACGATCCGGCCAGCTACGTACCGGCGCATCTGTTTGAAGAGTGGGCCAGGAAGGATCCCATCGAGCGGCTCGAGCGCCTGATGGTGGAACGCGGGTATGCCGGCCGCGACGAGATCGACGACATCCACGCCGGTATTCGCCAAGAGGTGGATGAGGCGATCGCCTGGGCTGAAAACAGTCCTTATCCCGATCCCGAAACCTTGCTCGATAACGTCTACGAAACCAGGCCGGCCGGAACGTAAAGCCATGGCCACCACTACCTATCTCGAAGCAATTCGTGAGGGTCTCTGGGAGGAGATGGAGCGCGACCCGAACGTCTTCTGTATCGGCGAAGATATCGCCGTCTACGGCGGCGCCTTCAAGGTCACCGCCGGGTTCCTCGAACACTTCGGAGAGAAACGCGTCGTCGATACGCCCATCTCGGAATCCGCCATCGTCGGCGCGGCCATCGGCGCTGGATTTATCGGCCTGCGGCCGGTGGCCGAGATGCAGTTTGCCGACTTCATCACCTGCGGCTTCGATCAGATTGTCAATTTCGCCGCTAAATGCCGTTACCGCTGGGGCGCCGGGGTGCCCATCGTCATCCGCGCTCCATCGGGCGGCGGCGTCCACGGCGGACCGTTTCACTCCCAAAATCCCGAAGCCTGGTTCGCGCACGTTCCCGGCCTGAAGGTGCTCTGCCCGGCCACGGCCTACGACGCCAAGGGCCTGATCAAATCCGCCATTCGCGACAACGATCCCGTGCTGTTTTTCGAGCACAAGGCGCTCTACCGGCGGATCAAAGAGGATCTGCCCGAGCAGGAGTACACCGTCCCCATCGGCAAGGCCGCCATTTACCGCGACGGCACGGACTTGTCCATCATCACCTACGGAGCGATGCTCTATGAAGCCAGCCAGGCGGCCGGGGATCTGGCTGCCGAAGGCTATTCGGTCGAGATCGTCGATCTTCGAACCGTCTTTCCCCTCGACGAAGAAACCGTGCTCGCCAGCGTCAGGAAGACCGCGCGCGCCATCGTGCTCCATGAGGATACGCTGACCGGCGGCATTGGCGGAGAAGTGGTGGCACGAATCACCGAGAAGGCTTTCGAGTACTTGGACGCGCCGGTGGTGCGAATCGCGGCCCCCGACACGCCAGTGCCCTACAGTTCGCCACTGGAACAGGCGTTCCTGCCGACCGCGGCCAAAGTGACCGCGAAGGCGCGCTGGCTGCTTCAGTATTAAGCGTCCGCCCGTCAGCGGATGGCGATCGCCAGCCGGTCCAGGCCATGCTCGCCCGTTTTGGCCACCAGCCGCCGTGGATCCAGCATGTGCTGTGGCCGGAACAGGCGCTGGGACCACTTGGTTCCCGGTTCGAACTCAATACCCAGGAAATAACCGATTTCGCGGTAAACACAGTATCGGACACGTCCCTGGAGTTCGCCTTTGGGGTAAGAGATCACCACGCTGGTATGCACCGGGAGCGGTGCGTCTACCTGCAGGCAGGCGCCTGTCAGGGAGATATCTTCCAGGTTTGCTACTAGCCGCTTGGTCTTGCCCGTCTGATCCCGCCATCCGAGATCGACAAGGTCTGCACACATCATTCTTGGTTGGACGCGCCGGTCTGCCATACACCCCAACTATCGGCCTCTCCGCCGGAATATTTATAGAACCAATGGGCCACAATTTTACCTTATGACCACCTGCCTGGAAGATCGAAACCTCGGTGTTGTTTCCCTGAATTGCCGCTTGCCGGCGGGGAGGTTTACCTCACTTGCGCTATAGTAATCGTTTCCTATGAAAATCGTCTCCAAGGCCCCTTGCCGCGTCGATCTTGCCGGAGGTACGCTCGACATCTGGCCGCTCTACCTTTTTCACGCCAACTCGGTGACGGTTAACTTCGCTGTCGACCGCTACACCTCGGCGGAGATTAGCACCCGGGCGGACGGGGCGATCCACCTCACCTCGCTCGATCTGAAGGGCGAGGAGGCATTCGCCTCGCTGGACCATCTGATGAAGGCGAAGCGGTACAAACTGCCCCTGCTGGCGCGCATCGTTCGCTTCTTCCAGCCTCGGACGGGCTTCAACCTGGTCTCTAACTCCGAAGCGCCGGCCGGCGCGGGCATTTCGGGCTCCTCGTCGCTGCTGATAACAATTTCCAGCGCCCTCAACAAACTGACCGGCGCCGGCTACCCGATCGAGAAGGTCCGCGAGATCGCTCAGAACGTGGAGGCGCAGATCATCAACGTGCCCACCGGATGTCAGGATTACTATCCGGCGATGTACGGCGGCGTCAACGCCATCGAGATGGGGCCCGCCGGGATCGTCTGCAAGCAGATTCAGGTGAATCTCGAGGATTTCAACCAGCGCATTGTGCTGGCCTATACCGGGCTGCCCCGCAACTCCGGCATCAATAATTGGGAAGTGACCAAGGCCCACATCGACGGGGACAAGACGGTCTTCAAGAACTTCGAGCGGATTGCAGCCATTGCCAGCGGCATGCGCTCCGCCCTTGAAAAGGCCGATTGGACCGAAGCGGCCCGCCTGCTGCGGGAGGAGTGGCAGCACCGGCGCCGGAATGCGCCCGGCATCACCACCCCGTTGATCGACCGCCTGGTTGAGGTCACCCGTAAAGCGGGCGCCAAGGGCGCCAAGGTCTGTGGCGCAGGCGGCGGGGGATGTGTCTTCTTCCTGGTGGAGCGCGGCGCCGGCGAGCGCGTCGCCCGGGCCATTGAAGCCGAGGGCGCAACCGTGCTGCCGGTACAGGTCGCCTCCCAAGGCGTGCGGGTCAGGGTTGCCAGGTAACAGCCGCTAGCCGGAGCCCCAGCGGAAACCCTGAGATTTCGCCCTTCGATTCTGCCAAGATACCAGTATGGCGGAATCCCCCCGGACCAAACTTCTCGGCGCGCTGTTGCGAGTGGGGGTGTTCGCATTCATCGAGATCGCCGGCCTGATGATCTTCGGCCGGGTAATCTACCCGCTGGCGGGTTACTTTGCCGCCGCCGCCCTCAGCACTTTTGCCGCCGCCGCCGTGGCGAATACCATCGCCGTGCGCATTTACGAGCGCCAAACCTTGACGGCGATCGGCCTCGGCTGGACGGCGGCTTCCCGGCGCAACCTGCTGCTTGGACTGGCGGCCGGGGGCGGCGCCGCGCTGGTGGTGATCGGGTTCCCCGTCATGGCCGGGACAGCCGAACTCTACCGTGTACCCGGCCAGTCCCTGAACTGGGGGTCCCTGCTGTTTGTCTCCCTGTTGCTGTTTTTCGGCGCCGCCGGCGAAGAGATGCTCTTCCGCGGCTATGGCTTTCAGGTACTGATGGATAACCTCGGCCCGTTCGCCACTATTCTTCCGGTAGGCGTGTTGTTCGGCATCGCTCACGGCGGCAACCAGTATTTCAGCGGCATGGGACTCGCCAACACCATCGGCTGGGGAATCATTCTGGGAACCGCCTTCTACCGCAGCGGAGACCTGTGGCTGCCCATCGGCATGCATTTTGGCTGGAACTGGGTTCTTCCGTTGTTCGGCGTGAGTCTGAGCGGGTTTACAATGGGTGTGACGGGCATCGCCACCCGCTGGCATACCACGGCATTGTGGAGCGGTGGCGCCTATGGGCCGGAAGCGAGCATACTGACCACGCTGGTGCTGTTCGGGCTTGCCTATTTTCTCTGGAAGGCTCCCGTTCTGCACCAACGGGCGGTGCTGTTGCGCTCGCTCGAGGAGGATTGAATGCGTTTATCGATCCCGGCGGCGGCCGTAATCCTATTGCTTACCGCCCACGCACTGCCTGCGGCCGAAAAGCTAACCGATCTGGAAAAGGTCGGTATTATTCGCGGCCTGAGTTATGAGTATGCCACCGCCAAGGTCCAACTGCCGCGCGCCAAAAAGCCGCTGCCATTGAGCGCCCAGGGCGTCTACGACCGCCAGAAATGGGATGGCCAGATGCAGGAGTACGGACCGGCTGCGCGCGTGGGTGACCTTGTGCAGGTGACCAAGGTGACCATCGGTGATACCCGCCTGTTGCTCGAGATCAACCGCGGTTTCAAGGGCGGCCGCAAGTGGTATCAAAACGTTCAGGTCGGCATGGGCGGAGTGATGAATCCCATTGCGCAGGGCACCGCCGCGCCGGGAGGAACGTCGGTGGTGGTGGAATTTCCGGACGGCGTGCCGGCCAATGTCACCGCAATCAAGAAGGGTATCGGAGGAGTGCTTGATTTCGATAAGCATTCGGCCACCCAGAACTACATCGACACTCTGCCCGAACCCATAAAGAAGGCCATCGCCCGTAAGCAAGCCATCGAGGGCATGGACCGCGACCAGGTTCTTATGGCGCTCGGCCGGCCCAGGCACAAGATCCGCGAGACCAAGGACGGTGACGAGTCGGAGGATTGGATCTACGGAGAGCCGCCCGGCAAAATTACCTTTGTCACCTTCAACGGCTCCAAGGTGGTACGTGTTCGCGAGGACTACGCCGGCCTGGGCGGAGAAACGGCGCCACCCCTGCCGACGCCCTGAGCACCTGCCTCACTTCCGCAACCCCGCAAGGTCTGAATCCACCCGTACGCCGCCACCGCCGGCGTCGATCGAAGCCGAGAAGCCGTCATCCAGTACCAGGCTGCCCGAGGTCTTCAGGAAGATCTTCTTGCCCGGCGACTCGTTCACCAGTAGCCGCATTGGGCCCGGTTTGGCGAAGATACAGCCGGTCATGTTGATCCCGGTGCTGCCCGGATCGGCCAGCGCCTTTTGCGGCGCAAAGACGATTGAGTTGTCGCGGAGCGTGGAGTTGGCGATAGAGATCGAATCGATCGGCGTGCGAATTCGCAGTAAGGCGGCCGGCGCGGGATGGAGCACACGAACATTATCCAGCAGAATGTTTTCCTGGCGTGGAATCGCCGCGCCCGGATAGAACGAACGGCTGTACTGGTTGTTGTCGAAATGGATTGAAAACGCCGTGCGGGCCTTTTCAAGAAAAATGTCGCGAAACACCACGTTGCGCACTCCGGCGGTGTAGGTGGTGTCGTCCTGCACCACGCCCCACGTAATGCCGTCCAGCACCTGCTGGCCGCTGGTGTGCGTGGGCCGCGTCCGGGACCGGTACAGCTTGCCGTCGGGCGTCATCTGCACGCGGTACAGCCGCCCGCCGGAGACGACGGTATCCGATTGCTGCACCTCCATCCCTGGCCGCCAGTCAACCCAGGCCCCGGCCAGAATCCGGCAGAAGTAGCCGGTCTGCCGCGCCGGATTGGCCAGGTCGTGCATGTTCTCAATCACCCCGTCCTCAATCCACCCCAGTTCCGGGTTGCCCACCGAATAGTCGTGTGCGTTCAGGGCGATGGCGTCGTCGCCGGTTTCAAACGTGCCGTTGCGGATGGTGAACCGCCGCCCCCGGCCCAGATGCACGCCGTCCTTATCGCCGCGGACCTCCACATCGTTCACCACGATATCCCGGAATGTGCAGATGTGGATGCCGTACTGCAGCCTGCCGAGATCAAGACACCGGAAACGGTCGATCCGAAGATCTTTCACGTAGAAGAACGCAATCTGGCCATGCAGCCCGTAGACCATCCACTTGCGCGCGTCCACGCCGTTTACGATGACCCGCAGACCCGACACGCGAATGTGCTCGTTCCAGGTCTTCGTCAGCGCGCCCTTGTTGAGCAGCACGTGGGTAAACGGTTCGGGTTCGGCCACCTTGCGGATGAACACGTTATTGCCGAACACCAGTGTCGTGTTGCTGCCAAGCAAGACCGTGCCCGCCAGGTTGTACGTTCCCGGCTGGCTGACGGTGATTGTGCCGGTTCGATCGACCGCGCGTTGTAGGGCGCGGGTATTTTCGGTGCCGGTGGCCTCCGGGGAGAAACCATAATCGGCGGCGTCGTGGGACGGCGCTCCGGCCCCTCCCGCTAAAATGGAAAACGTGGCTGCTATCAAAAGCAGATGGCGTAGGGTCATGTCCGATCCAAAAGCGCTCGCTTCTTACTGTATCCTGCGGCCGGGTAGGATTTGACCAGGAATCGCCGCGATGAATCGTCGAACCTTCCTCCGTTATGGAGCGCCGGCTCTGGCGCTGGCCGCCCGTGGCGAACCTTCCGCGCCCGGCGCGGCGGTCCAACCCCCTATCCACAAGCCGTGGCCGCGCCCACCGGTCAAGACGCTACGTTTCGACCAGGCGGCGATTCCGACCTTTCAGGAAATGGCGGCCCTCACGGCAGGTCCGCGAACCAAGCGCTGTTATCTCCAGCAGCCCTGCGATTACAAGATCGTCACCGCCCGCCCGGATCTGAAGTTTCAGGTCTACAACGCCACCCGGCCTCAACCGTCACGCGCCGCCCATGCCACCGGCTACGGCTTCGTAATTATGAGGGATGGGGCGCCGGTGTCGTTCAATTTTGAGAACACCGAACAGCGCTTTGAGGGTGCGCGGCTGCCGCTGTTGACGCAGCGTCTTTCGCAATCCGGCTTCCAATTCGAGCAGGTATCCTTCACCACCACCGGCCCGCGGGGAAAACCGCTGTTGATGCTCAGGCTCAAAGTCACTCGCCAAAGCAGCCGGTCTCCCCGTCATCTCCAGCTGGGATGGCTCACGGTTCGCGATCTCCACCGCAAGTTCTACTCCCACGCAAACGAAGACTATATTGTGTTTGAGCCCTGGGGACCGGCCTGGAACCGGGGACTTAACCTCACCACCGAGGGCAATTGCCAGCGTAGCGATGACACTCTGTTCGACGTCTTCCGCCACACCACCAACGTATCGGTCCACTCTGCCGCGGCCGTAGCCGGAGCGGCTCTGTTCTTCGATCTCTCGTTCCGGCAGCAGCCCGATGCCCGGATCGAGTTCCGGGTTCCCTACGAATGCCTTCGTCATCCCGTATCTCCGGACGACGCCGATCTCGATTTCGACGAGGCAAAAGCATTCTCCACCACCGGACTGGACCACCTTCTGTCTCTATCGTTTGAGGAGGAATATGACCGCCAGGCCGCGTTGTGGAAACAACGGCTCGACACCGCGGCTCGCATCCACGCGCCCGAAAAACTTGTCGAAGATATCTACCAGGTCCTTACCTGCAACAACCTGCAGTTTCTCGGAAGCGCCCGCGGCGTTGCGTATCTCCGGCCCGGGCAGGGCGGATTCAATAACTTCTCCACCGTCTACGGCTGGGAATCCTCCAACTACCTCCCCGTCATGGAGCGCCAGGGTTTCCATGCAGAAGTGGGGCGCGTGCTCGACTACTTCCTCACCACGCAGCAGGGACCGAACGGCCCGGAGGGAGACATCAGCACCGCCGAAGGTTGTTTTCGTCCCCACATACACTGGATGTGTGAAACCGGCGCCATCCTGGGAATCTTCGCAGCCCACGCGCTTATCAGCGGGGATTACCACCGGCTGCGCAAAGATTCCGCAGCCCTGCTCAAGGCAGCCCGCTGGATACAAGGCCAGCGCGCCCGCACGAAGGACGTCCTTTCCGATGGAACAAAATCGATCCACTACGGACTCATGCCGGCCGGACGTGCCTCGGATTGGCCCGACTACGCCTACTCCCTGTTCACCGACGCCTACACCTGGTACGGGTTGGACAAACTGGCTCGCGCATTTGAACAAGCCGGGCTGGCTGATGCCGTCTGGCTTCGGGCCGAATCCGATGATTACCGCCGCTGTATTCAGGCTGCCATGAGACGCCTGCTGGCATCCCCCCAGCCCGATACCTCGAGCGAGCCGCGGCAGCGCGAAGAAAAACCGGTCCTCATGTCGCAGATCCCGCTTCTGGAAACCGGCCTTGTCCCATCCGCCTGCGATCTGGTGCCGCGCATCGAAGCGGCGCTTCGCGCCTCCGGTGGAATGAGTGACCTGTTTGCGCAGCGCATGCCGCAAATGGAAGACGACCAGCTATTGAGGCTCCAGGAAAAATCGGCCGGCGGCGAGATCGATCTCTACTATGTAAATCTGGCCGAAAAGGTCTGGCACCGTGTCTGGCTCGAGCGCGGCGAAAGGTTGAAGGCCCTGCGCTACTTTTATATGACCCTGGCCTATTCCACCTCACGTGACCTCCATCTGGCCAGCGAGCGCTTCTCGCCCCAACTGGTCTGGCTTCTGCCATGGCAGCCGAATGCCAGCGGCAACGGCCGCATTCTCGAGATGATGTTGAACACCCTCTACCTGGAAGACGGTGATTCGGCCCATCTTCTCGCTGGCGTGCCCGATGCCTGGTTCGCCGCCGCTCAACCGCTCGGCGTGGAGCGGCTTCACACGCCGTTCGGGCAGTTTTCGTTCATGGTGAAGCCCGCGCAGGCAAGCGGGCATTACGAACTCTCCTATCAATCGTCAAGGGACATTCCAAAACGATTTCTGGTCTCTCTGCCTGATCGCGGCCAGCCGCAATCGCGGCGCGTTGTCCGTGTCGACACGCGGGATCTGAGGTCAGCAACGTTTTTGATCGACGCCGCCACCGGCTCGGTTTCGCATCACCGCTGAAACGGTAATGCGGTCGCTAACCAAGTGGGGAATTTGGGTAATTGAAACCCGGTTTCCACCCGGCCGGTACCTCAACATCGAATTCTTAGATGGATGCCGGTGAATCGTTCGATCACCCGGCGCACTCTGCCGTCCTCTACACTGTCCAAATCAAACCATGAGCAATCGACGGGAATTCCTGAAACAGGCCGGCTCCCTGGCCGCCCTTCCGCTGTCGGCAGCGCCCTCCCTGGCGGGCGCTGCTCCGGAGTCTGAGCTTCCCTCAGTCGCCTGGCACGCGCCCGGCGAACGCCTCGCCATTCGCTCGGGCGGCGAGGATCTGTTTCTCGGCCTCTGTCCCGCCATCCGGCGGGATGGCTCCTGGCAGAGCGCCGAGGCGCTCGCGCCCGCTTCCGCGTGGCGTCCTCACACAGACCTCGCCGGGCGTGGCGCCGCCGCCACCCTCGCCTGTAAGCTTGGTGATCTCACTGCGGAACTGCTTCTAGTCAACTACGAAGGCGGGCAACTCGGCTGCCGCCTCAGCGTTACCAACCCTGGCTCCACCCCCGTCACACTCGGCCAACTCTCGCCGCTCATGTCCCATCCGCGCGACGGTTTCATCCGGCTGGGCGGCGACCCCGGTGAATGGCGAGTCTATCTTGACAGCGGGGCCTGCGGCGGCAAGTGCGCCTCCTATGCCCTCACCGAAAACGACGGTAGCAATGCCGGCGCCGTAACCGTCCTGTGGTCGCCTTCCGCCGGACGCGCTGTCGCCGTGGCGCAGGTGGAAGTTGAGCGTTCGCTCACCGAAGTCGTCCACGAATTTGGGGAAAAGGGCTTCCTCACCCACCAGTACCGCTGGACCCACTCGAAAACCCCGCGCCTCCGAATCCAGCAGGACGCAACCGGATACCGTCTCGATCCCTCCGAGACCTTCACTCTTGATCAGTGCCTCCTGGTCTTCGACTCGGATCCCTTCCGCGCCCTGACCCGTTTGGCGGATGCCATGGCTGCCTTCAACCATGTTCGAAAATTCACGAATAGCGATGCGTGGATCGGATGGATGACCTGGTATAACCAGGAATCCCATCTCCGCGGCGGCTTCGGCGCCACCGGAGACACCTGTGCCTCCTACGAAGTCACCATGGAACAGAGCCGCTTCCTGGTGGAAAGCGGCCTGGCCAACTACGGCCTGCGCGACATCGCCATCGACGACGGCTATCAGAAGCGCGTCCACCTCGGTGACTGGCTCGAATCCGTGCCCACCTTTCCCACCGGTATGGAAGGTCTCGCCCGCGACCTGAGCAAGCTTGGCATGAAGCCCGCCGTGTGGATCACGCCCTTCCTTGCTACCGCGGACTCCGCCGTCTACCGCGACCACCCGGACTGGTTCGTGCGCCATGGCTTCGACTGGTACCACGCCGGCCCGCCGGTCAAAGCCTACGAGTTCGACCCTACCGCGCCCGGCGCGATCGACTGGCTTCTCGGCATCTTCCGTACCTTCTCCAAGTGGGGCTACCATGCCTTCAAGAACGACTTCTCCGGCGGCCTCATCTCCAGCCACGGCAAGCAGTATCACAATCGCAAGCAGACCGGCCTCATGCGCTGGCGCTGGACCTGGCGCAGGATCAAGGAGGCGCTCGGTGGCGATGGAGCCTGCTCCCTGCAACTCTGCGGAGCCAACAATCTCGGCGCAATCGGCATTGTCGATTCGGTCCGCACCGGTAGCGACATCGGCTCCGGAGTCCGCGACGCGCAGTGGAAGACCATCCGCGAAGACACCGCCACAACCGCAATCAATCGGTGGTGGCAGAACAAGCGCTTCTTTATTTGCGACGCCGACAATCTTCAGGTCGCCGAGTACAAGAACTATCGCCTCTATCTTGATACGGTCGACTATGAATACAAAATGGCGCGCTCCTGGGATGAAGCCCGCGTCCGCGCCGCCCTGGTCGTCGCCACCGGGGGTAACATCATTCTTGGCGATCGCCTCACGCTGCTCGAGCCGGAGCGCGTCGACATTATCCGTACGGCGCTGCCGCTTTACGGCGAGAGCGCCATCTCGCTCGACATGTTTGACGAGACCATCCCCTCGCTCTGGTGGCATCACGTCGTCAAACCTTGGGGCAGTTGGGAGGTGCTCAGCGTGGTCAACTTCGGCGAGGCCAGCATGGTGAAGGAAGTACCGCTGCGCCGGATGAAAATTCCCCGCGGAGCGACCCTGGCCGCCTGGGAGTTCTGGAGCCGGACCCGGCACGAAGATGTCAAAGACGACATCCTGCGCGTGGCGGTGAAGCCGCACTCCATTAAGACCTTCCGCCTCACGCCGGTCCGGCCCGATCAGCCCACGCTTGTCGGAACCTCGTTCCACATCGTGATGGGAGCGATGGAGGTTGCCGAACACGCCCGCGATGCCGGCGCGCTTCGTCTCCGCATCACACGCCCGGGCAGTGAAAAGGGAGTCTGCGCTTTCTGGAGTCCCAAACAAAACGGGATCGTGACGCTTCCCGTCGAAGCCGGTCCGGAGGGAGCCATCCTCACCATCTCGTAAATGAATCTACGCCTCTCCGGTTAGCCGGCTGCCTTGCCGATCTCGCCTTTCCGGCTGTAGGCCCGCTGAAATTCGGCTGCGATGTGAGGATCGAGGTCCGTATAGGATTCCACCACGCTGCGGGCCCACTCGAAGTAGGTCCGGCGGCGCTCCTGGCTCCAGCCGGCCGGCGGTTTACTCAGGATGCTGTGCAGATTGGCGGTCTTGTCCGCGGTTCCAAGGATCTGCGCGCGTCGGGATCGGGTGTGTGCGTTCACCACCTGCAGATGTTTCCGGACGTGGCTTTCCAGTGTCTTGTCGTCGGTGACTTCGCTAACCAGGGAGGCGACATCCTCCCCAAATTCCCCGGCCAACTCCTGGCGGCTCACCTGTGCATCTTCGATCGTGTCGTGAAGAAACGCCGCCATGATGAGGTTCGCATCGGGCGCGCTGATGGCGCCGGCCACCAGCCTGGCAACTTCAATCAGGTGATTGATGTAGGGCTCATGATCTTCGTTTTTCCGGCGCTGTGCCGAGTGTTTCTGCGCGGCGAAATCGGCCGCTCGGAGAATCTCCCTCACCTCTGCTGCCGAATACCCCTGCTGGATCGTTTCTATCATCTTGTATTCACGATATGACGATTCCGTTGCCGGGCGGATCCCTAGCGCGTTTTCAGCAGCACGGCCGCATCCATTGCAACGCCGCCGGCGCCGCCTGGTGTCGTCTCAGAACTCGGCGTGGCAGCGCTTTCCGCCGCCGCGGCCGTGGTAGCCTCCCACATTTCGGGATGATTGGCCAGGTAATCATCGTAGGCCGCCTGTCGCCATGGATACCAACTGACGGCATGTGGGCCTAGCGCGCGAACAGCCCCGTTCCAATCTTTCATCTCGGAAAAGCTGGGCCAGCGGCCGGCCTCGCCGCAATTGGCGCAGCGGAATGCCTGCATATCCACGATCGGCTGCGCCTGCATCCGTGCAGTGACGTAACTGATCTCACGCTGCAGGATCTCGCGCGACTCTGCACGGTGATAGCCCTCGTGATCGAACGGATAGGACCATATGCCGACATAATCGGCCACTCCGGTGGCATCGGCATACTTGTCGGCGATACACGGCGTCTGCGCCCGCAGCCAGCCGCCCGGAGCCCACGCGCCGGGTTGCCCGATATCGTGGAAGATCGCGGCCTCGGGCCAGATATCGCGAATTGCCGATCGCAGACTCCGAAGCTCAGCCGCGCTGAGTGCCCCACAGATGTTGGTGCTGCCGGAAAAAGGATTCACCCAATACGGCTCGTTATACACGAACACCGCCTTCACCACGTTCGCGCGCGAGGCCGCGTACTTTAGGAAGTCCACCCCGGCCGGGGTAATCGACCAACCCGCCGGCGACAGGCTGTATGGCGGAGGATAGAGGCCGGCAATCAACTTCAGCCCGTTGGCTTCGGCCGCGTCGAACGTCGCTTTCCAACTGTCCCGCCGCGTGCTCAGGGCGGTTACCACGAACTGATAGCCAAGCTGGTGCAGATCCGCGTAATCGGAAGGGTTGGCCCAGTGCGTTCCTGTTTCCACCACCGCGGCCGGAACGGTGGGCTCGCTGGCCAGTACGGTCATTACGGGCACGGTTTTGCGCTCCGCGTACCGCAGCGCAAGAAACACCACGCACCCTGCCAGTACAAGTACGGCTGCCTGAAAGCGGCGCTTGTTTATACCCATCGGAAGCTCCCCGCTCAGGCCGTCTGTAAACCGGCGGAATTCGGCCGGCCTGACACTGCCGCGTCGTAGGCGCGCAGGTTTTCTTCCACCATCCGTGGTTCGGTGAAGTCGGTCTCGGCCGTGTGCCGGGCCTCGCGAGCCAACTCCGCGGCAAACCCGCTATCGCCAAGCACCCGGCACAACGCTTCCGCCAGCGCTGCGGGGTTGGCGGGCTCCACCAGTAATCCGTTGCTGCCATCGTGGATCATTTCGCGATTACCCCAGATGTCGCTCGCGACAATGGGGCGCGCGGCTGCCATTGCTTCCATCAGTGAGATGGAGAGTCCCTCCCAAAGCGAAGGGTGCACAAAGATGTCCATGGCAGTTAGCAACGCTGAGACGTCTCGCCGGAATCCCAGGAATGTGATGTGCCTGGAAACGCCGAGCGCCTCGGCCTCGGCCCGGAGGCCGGCTTCAAGAGGCCCTTCGCCGGCAATCACCAGCCGTGCCTGTGGAAAGCGCGCCGCCACCATCTGCATCGCCCGTATGGCGTAGATGAACCCCTTCTGCTCGGCCAGCCGCCCGGCCGAGCCGATGATGAGCTCGCCATTCGCGAATCCGAACTGGCGCCGGGCTTGGGCCCGTGAGACGCCCTGGAACTTATCGATGTCAATACCGTTGAGCACGGTGCGAATCGCATCGGCCCGTTTGATTCCAAGCTCAATCGCGGTCTGCCGGTGTTGCTCGCCGACCGTAATCAGAAGGTCGGCACAGCGCCCTGCCAGGCGTTCCAGGAAGGCGTAAACGCGTAACACGGCGGGATTGGTGAACTGGTGAAACGCGAAGCCGTGTACGTGGTGGACAATGTGCGGTACCCCGGCCAGCCGCGCCGCCAGGCGTCCCAGAAAGCCTCCCTTTGAGGTGTGCGTAGCCACAAAATCGAAACGGCGCCGCAAGCAGATCCACCAGAGATAGAGGAACGGAACCACATCCAACGGATTAATTGGCCGTAGCCACAGCGGCGGCCGCACCGCCTTGGCCCCGGCCGCCTCAAAGTGAGCGATCGTTTCGCCGTCCAGCGTGGCTACCCAAACCTCATCGCCGCGGGCAATCATGGCGCGGGTGATGGCCAGTACAACTACCGAGCCGCCGCCCCATGCGCCGCCGCCCAATACCTGTAATGCCTTCACACCATCACCCCCACAGGAGCCGATTCCGGCTGCGGCCTCCCGGGCTGCCGTGATTGCCGGACCTCCGCCAGGCTCTCGCGGAATGCCTGCGCCACTGCTTCAATGTCCCGCATCGAGAGATCGCAGTGGTTGGGAAGTGTGAGCATCCGCCCGGCCGCGGCTTCGGCGATCGGACACCCGCCCCGGTAGCCGTTCTTTGCCGTCCGCGCCAGCAGATCGAAGTAAATGCGCGAACTGTCCACATGGCGCCGCAGTAGAGCTGCCGCGACCTGGTCGCGCTCCGTCTGGTCGGTCAGCAGCACGGGAAACAGGTGGTAGTTGTAGCGGGAGCCGTCGGGCTCCACCGGCAACACGATGTTCTCCATCCCGCTGAGACACTCCAGCAGCTGCAGGCTGTTGGTGCGCTGGATCTCCACCTGTGCCGGAAAGCTCACCACATGGCGGGTGGCTACCTTCGCCTGGCCGCGGAAAATACGCCGGTTGGCCAGCCTCGGTTCCAGTAGCGCCAGGCGCTCCACATGCGTGCGTAACGGACGGCCGATCAGGCCATAGAACGGACGCCGGAGAATCAAGGACTTGGCGAATTGCTTGCTTGGATTCAGCCATTCGGCCCTCCGTGGAGGCGGCGGCAACTGGGCTTCCAGGGCGGCCACCCGGCCGGCGAGCGCCGGGTTGTTCACCACAGCCAGTCCGCCTCCGCCCGCCGGCCAATACTTGGTGGAAGCAAAACTGTAAAAGCACGCCACGCCGAACGTTCCAGCCATCCGGTTGTCCAGGTAGCTCAATGGAGCGTGGGCCGTGTCTTCCACCACCGGCAGCCCGCCGGCAGCCTCGGCGATCCGATGCATCGGCGCCAGATGCCCGAAGAAGTGCACCGCCACCACGGCTGAGATTTGCTCTCGCACGGCAGCCAGTTTCTGCGGATCGATGGTCAGGGTACGCGGGTCAATATCCACAAACACGTTGCGTAGTCCCGCCGCGGTTACCGCGTCGTGTACCGACGTGTCCGAATAGAGCGGCACGGCGACGCCCGATCCGGCGGGCAGTTCGAGCGCCCTCAGAATCATCCACAGCGCGTGGCGGCCGCTGGCGGACCAGAACATCGGCCGGTTGCCCAGCAGCTTTTCAAAAGGCGCCGGTGAAACCGGGTGTCTGCCGGCCAGGGCGGCCATCGCGGCGATGTAATCGCCGCTGCCGTAAGGTGCCGCAAACCTTGGAATGGTGTTGAGAAACGTCATCCGGAGATCCGATCTGCCAGGTTGCCCCGGCGCACTAATATTGGAACTGAGTGGACCGCCGACCGGCTGGCCGCCGCTCCGTCAAGTACCGACGAAATCCGCTCCAGCCGCTGGTCGCGCGGGCGCAGCGCCCGGAGGCGCTTGACGGCGCTAACTACCGGCCGGCTGGCCAGCACCCCGGCCATCGCGGGATGAAGCTGAATGGCGGAATAGCTGGGCAGAAATTCATAGCCGAATCGCTTCTTGTATTCGTGTAGTCCGCCGGTTGCCACCAGCGCCTGCGTGCCGTAGCAAACGGCCGTAATCTTGGGGTCTTCCATCGCACTGCGGGTGACGGTGAATGTCAGCGCATGGTTGGGGTGGTGTTCCAGCAGATCCATGTGTGACATCTGGTGTAGGATGTGGAGCCAGCCATCCTCGCGGCAAGTGATCATATATGCCGCCAGGCGGTCTTCGAAAAACGCGCCCCAGGCGGTAATCTCGCGGGTCGAGCGTACGGCCATCACCAGGCGCCGCCACCCGTCCGGATCGCCGAATTCCGGGTCGAACCGGCCCTGCCGGTCCATCGTGCCGCGATTCAGCTCAAGACCCTCGGTCAGCAGCACATCGGGATCCACCACATCCACGCGGCAGCGTTCGAGCCCCCGGCGTACCCGGCTGCGCTGGCGCACATCGACCGAGGAGATCGCGTAGTTGCGATTCCGCCGGACGTAGATTCCACTGCTCAGGCCGGGAGTCGCGCGTGATTGGTAGCGGGCGCCGAACGCCGAGGCGCCGCGGATCAGCGAGCGAATCTCTTCGTTTCTGCCGTCGAGCGTGATGTGGTAGGGAAAGGCCATGTAGAACCGGCCGGCCACACTATGCCAGCGCGCCCCGGCGGCGGTGAGAATCCGGCGGCCCCGCCGCTCCATGAACTTCGCCATCCCAGCGCCCGGAAGCGGTTTGTTCGCGGGTTGAAATTCGCGTAATAATTCCACGATCTCGGTATTCATGCCGTTTGTCGAACCGTCCTTAATAATGAAAATCGGGACTCGTAAATCAGAAACATCGGGCTGTATAGCGCCGCGATCAACGCCGCTTTTGCCGCCAGGACCGCCAGTTCAGAGCCGCCCGCGAGCAGGCTCATTTCATCCACCAGGCCGGTCAGCAGCATCGCCGCGCCGATCGGCAAATAGACGGACAGGAGAAATCCGGCAATCGCCATTGGGGAGTGTCCGCAACTGCGGCGGGCAATCCAGATCTCCGCGCTGCTGGCCGCCGCCAGCACCATCAGGCTGGTCCAGGCCACGCCTTCCAGCCCGTAGCCGGACTTGATCACCATCACGTGCGCCACGGCGCCTGCCGGCAGCAGCACGGCAAACAACCGGATCACTTCGCGCAGCTTCTTCGCCGCCAGAAAGAAGGAGCCGATGGTGGAGTGTATCGCCATGAAAAAGATGCTCCACATGGTGATCTGGGCCGCCGCGATGCCCGGGGTGTACTTGGGCAGCACCAGGTGGACGAACTCGGGGATCATCAGTGAGCCAATCGCCAGCAGAGGAGGCAAAACGTAGCTGAACAGCCGTACCGGCGCCTCGTAGAAGATGGCTACCTCGCGCGCGCTGCCCGCCTTACCGAACTCGCGAAGCAGGTGTGGCGATACCACCTGGGCCACCCCCAGTTTGGTGACGAAAGTGGAAAAGTCCAGAATCAGCAGGCTGACCGCGTAATAGCCCACTACCACCGGGCCAAGCAGCGGCGTCATCACCAGAACGTCCAGGAAGCGGGCAAAATCGAATGCCGCCTCGGCCAGTGAGAACGGGAAGCCGACGCCGATCAGCCGCTTCAGTCTCGGACGGTCGATCTCCAGGCGGAACCGGAAACCCTGCTTTCGCCATAGATAGACCGCCGGAACGCCAACCGCCAGTATCGTTGCCACGCCGATGCCTGCCAGCCCGAATTGCCACGCCAGAAACAGGCCGGCGCCGAAGTCGATCGCAGCGGCTAGCATCAGCTCCTTTGCCCGTATCTGAAACGAGTGCCGCGCTGAAACCAGGTCGCGCAGAAACTGGTGCGGCTGGCCCAGCATCACCACCACGGAAACCAACTGGAAGGCCAGCCGCAGTTCCCGGTCGTGAATGAAGAAGCTCACCAGAAAGAATCCGGCCCCCGCCGCCAGTCCGGTGAATAAAACAAAACTACCGGCCGCCGTTGCCAGGCGATCGGCCTCATCCTGCTGGCCCTTTCCATCGAGAACCGGCACCTTGAGCGACAATCCGCGCGAGACGCCCAGCCGTAAGAACTCGCCGGTGGTGTAGAGCAGCATTGCCGCTTTCCAGGCGCCGATCACCGCCGGACCGACAATGCGCAACACCAGCAGCGAGCGGATGGCCGTCAAAGCCACCGCGCCGATCGCGCTCGAGGTTACGTACTTGGCGTCGCGGAACAGCTTCATTTCAGCTCCTGGCCTCCACCCGCCCCCACAACCGGCGGAAACATTCGGTCACCGCCAGCGCGATCCAGAGCCCCCGGTAGTTCTCGATGTTGATCGTGGCGCCGTCCAGCGCCGCGGTGATAATCGCCATCAGCAGAAAACCAGCCGCCAGGCGGAACTCGCCGAAGCGGCCGCCGGCCATATCTCTTGCCAGGAGAAACACCAGCCATAGGGCGAAGCTCGTGTAACAGAGAAATCCCGCCAGGCCGAGTTCCGCCAGCAGCCCAAGGTACGTATTGTGCGCGTAGGCGACTTCCGGAAACGGCTCGGCCAGCAGTCCGAAGTTGGCCCGCCCGACGCCGAAAAACGGCGAGTGCAGAAACTCGCGGACTGCCTCCTCCCACAATCCGCGCCGCTGGTTCGCTTCCGGATCGTGCAGGTCCACGGTGGCCGTCGCCAGCCGCTTGGTAACCGGGTTCGACTGCAGCACCCGGTCCAGGTTGGGCATGGCGGCGAGCGTCAGCGCCAATGCCACCACCGCCGCCGCGGCAATCAGCTTGGCGCGCATACTGCTCACGAGCAGCCACACAATACTGCCTGAAATGGCAAGTGCCAGCATGCTTCCGCGTGATGCCGAATAGAAAATGCCAGCCAGGTTGGATCCGATTACCAGCCACGTCCACCAGCTCCGGCTGCCGCTGATCCGCTGGTAAACCAGCGCCAGAAAAATGCTCAATGACAGGTGCGCGGCGTACAGGTTGGCGTCTTCAAAGGTACCCTGCGCGCGGTACATCATCGAAAAGGGCGTCGCCATGCCGAAGTGCTGGTATGCCACCGAACCGAATACGCCGGAGAGCGAAACGATGACGCTCGACGCCATCCACGACCGCAACAGCAGGAACAGGTCCGCGCGCCGTCCCACCAGGTTCACAATGGCGTAAAAGTACAGCCACAACAGCACCGCTTTAACGCTTTCCACCGCCAGCGACACCGGCCCGCGAAAGCGTAGCGTCAGCTCCAGGTTGGCCATCGTCGAGACCATCAGGCAGCCGATAGTCAACGAGAACAGCGCCAGCGCGGGCAGCCGGACCCCGCGGCGCAGCGAGGTCCAGATCAGAAAGAACAGCGCCAACGGGAGCAGAACGTCGGAAACCGAGAAGTTGATCAGTTTGCCCGAGGCGTGGATCACCTTGCTGAAAGGCATGGCGAATCCGATGCCGGCGATCAGAAATAACCGCAGCCGCCCCAGATGAACGGCCTCAAACGCGTTCGGAATGGCCAGCCCGCGGCGGTCGATGGAAGCCGATAGCGGCATCACTCTCCCGTCTCCGCGGCCAGTTCCCGCACCGGCCGCTGCTTCTGGCCACTCAGCAGGATGACCCAGGCCTTCACCCCGATCAGCCACAGCGTTCGTAAAATCAGATAGAGATCGAGGCATAGCGACCGGCGGCGCGTGTACTCCAGGTCCATCTCCAGCCTCAACGGCAGAATGAAGCGGCGGTAGTGTTCCTGCGGGTCGAGTCCGCCGGGGTCGATCACCGAAAGCTCGGGGAAGAATCGCACCTGCGGCAATCCGGTTAACCCGGGTGCCGCGTCGAGCACCCGCATCTGGCGCGCGGTGTAACACCGCCTCACGGTCGCCAGGTCTTCCGGCCGCGGCCCCACCAACGACATCTCTCCGCGCAGCACGTTCCAAAGCTGCGGCAACTCATCGATCTTGAACAGGCGCAGCAGCCGCCCCACCGCAAATACGCGCCGGTCGTTGCGCGCCGTAAACGCGCCTGCCTGATCGGCGCCCGTGTGCATGGTGCGGAACTTGAGCTGGCCGAAAGGAATGCCGAAGCGGCCCGCGCGTGGCGCTACGTAAAGCACCGGTCCGGGGGAAGAGCACTTGATCAGCAATGCGATCAATGCCGCCAGTGGAGCCACAATGAGCAGCGCACTGCCGCACAGGGCGATATCGAGCGCGCGCTTGCTCGCCGGCATGGCAGGCCGCTGGTTTGTCATGAGTCTCCTAAGCGCACGCCGGCGCCGGAAGCGTCCCACGGTGATGCGCCGCTGCCACCTCGCCGATCGAGCGGCAGACGTAATCCACTTCCTCCCCCCGCATGCCCGGGAAGATGGGGAGCGAGATCAACCGCGGCCATTCGGCGGAGGCCACCGGAAAATCTTCCACCCGGTAGCCGTAGGTGCGGCGGTAATAAGGGTGCAAATGCAACGGCATCCAGTGCACGGAGCAGGTGATGCCGCGCTGCTTCAACTCTTCGATGAACTGCGCGCGGTCAATGGATAGCCGGTTCAGGTGAAGCCTTATCGGGTAGAGGTGCCAGGAGGACTTGCGCCCGGCGATCTCGCGCGGCGTCTGGACGTACTCGCTCCACTCGGTCAGTCCGGCTTCGTAGCGCGCGGCCACCTCGCGCCGTTGCTGCCAAAACCGCTCGGCCTTTTCCAATTGCGCCAGCCCGATCGCGGAGGCAATGTCGGTAAGGTTGTACTTGAAACCCGCATCGACTATCTCGTAATACCAGGAGCCCTTCGCTTCAAACCGGTTCCAGGCGTTCTTGGAAAGCCCGTGCAGCGACATCATCTGCGCGCGCCCGGCGATCTGCTCGTCATCGGTCACCAGCATTCCGCCCTCACCGGTGGTAATGCACTTGTTGGCATAAAACGAGAAGCAGGTGATCGCGGCGGTGGTCCCGGCCGCGTGCCAATTGCCCTCCGCATCTTGAATGTGGGCAGGCAGCGTGTGGGCCGCGTCCTCGATCATCGTCATGCCGAATTCGTCCGCAATCGCTTTTAACCGGAACACATCGGCCATCTGGCCGCCGTAGTGCATCGGCATCATTGCCTTCAGCCGTCCACCGGCAGCCCACGTCCGGGCGGTCTGCCACATGGCTTCCGGATCGGCGCACAGTGTCACCGGATCACAATCCACCAGCACCGGGCGCGCGCCCAGGTAGCGCACCACTTCGGCCGTTGCGGCGAAGGTCATCGCCGGTACCAGCACGATGTCCCCTTCGCGTATGCCGGCCGCCTCCAGTGCCAGGTGCAGCGCGGCGGTGCAGGAGTTCACCGCCACCGCGTGCCGGGCGCCGGTATAGGCGGCGAACGCGGTCTCAAAGCGGCGCGTCAGGTACCCGGTGGTCAACCAGCCCGAATCGAGCACTCCATTGACGGCGGCGCGCTCCTGCTCTCCGATGCTCGGTCGAAAATACGGTACGTTCATTGCTCCCTCGTTCGGCTCAGTTCACTCGCAGGCCATTGGCGGCGCGCGATTGCGGCGGCGTGACGGCCTTGATGGCGTCGCTGCCCAAGCCCGGCCAGACCTCGAAGACCTCGTCCATCAGTTCGCTGATCAGGCCGCGATCGAGCAGCCGCTGCCAGCGCGGCACGCGGTGCAAAATCGACGAAACCGGTTCGATCTTTGGCGGGCCGATGGCCAGAATACGGTTGTGGCCTGTCGCGTGGAGATCCTCGCCTTTGTCCTGCAGTTCCTCGGTCAGCTTTTCGCCGCTGCCCAGATGCGTGAACTCGATAGGAATGTCCACGTGCGGCAAATAGCCGGACAACGAGATCATCATCTTGGCCAGTTCGTAAATCTCCAGCGGTTTGCCCATGTCGAGCACCAGAATTCCTCCCTGCTGGCTGAATACCGCCGCCTGGAGAACCAATCGCACGGCTTCGGGAATCGACATGAAGAACCGGCGTGCGCGAGCGTCGGTCACCGTCACCGGTCCGCCCTGGGCAATCTGCTGGCGGAATAGCGGAATCACGCTGCCATTGCTGCCGGCCACGTTGCCGAACCGCACGGTGGCGTACTCGGTGTCGAAGCGCTCGTTCATTTCGTGGATGACGGTTTCGGCCAGCCGCTTGGAAAGTCCCATGAACGACTTGGGCCGGACCGCCTTGTCGGTGGAGATGTTGATGAAACGTCCGGCGCCGGCGCGCGAGGCCGCCAGGGCCACGTTGTAGGTGCCAAGCACGTTATTGCGGATCGCTTCCTGCGGCCGGGCCTCCATCATGCCTACGTGTTTGTGTGCGGCCGCATGGAAAACGATGTCCGGCTGGGCGGCGCTGAGCTCGCTGCTCAGCACGCGGTAATCGGTGATGTCCACCAGCAGCGGATGAAGGTTCAGCTTCGGGTAGCGAAGCTGTAGCTCGCGGTTGATGAAGAAAAGGTTGTTCTCGGAGCGCTCCACCAGGTAGAGCGACTTCGGTTCGAGCGCCGCCAGTTGCCGGCTCAGTTCCGAGCCGATGGAGCCGCCCGCCCCGGTTACCACCACGTTGCGGCCCGACACCATGCGCTTGACCGCTTGCATGTCGATGGCCACCTCCTCGCGCTGCAACAGCAGTTCAATCGAGTTGTCAGCCGCCGTGGAGGGTGTCGCTTGTGGGGCCACCCGCGGTTGCCTGCAGATGAACTCCAGGTTGTTGCGCTGGCACTCGGCGATCAAAACCGGAAGCTGGCCGCCGCCCAATCCGGGAGTAACCAGGCAGACCGCGTCGGCCCGCGTGCGGCGGGCCGCATGAAGCAGGTTGTCGAAGCCGCCGTCGATGGTCACGCCAAGCAACTTCTCTCCGCGCCGTTGCTCGTCTTCGACCAGCACACCCACCGCATTCCACCGGCCGGAGCTCTGCATCTCTTTGAGCACTGCCGTCAGCGAAGGGCCGCTGCCCAGCACCAGCACCCGGCGGGTCGCCTTCCGGGCCGGCCCCAGGTTCTCCCTCCATGCCAGGCTCACTGCGTAGATGCCGCCCACCGTGATTACCGAAAGCAGCCACTCGATCAGCAGCACCGAGCGCGGGAAGTGAAGCTCCGGAGTCGCCACCTTCACCACCAGCGCAAATAGGATTGAACTCAGCGTTACGGCCTTCAACACCGGCAGAAAGTCCGCCGGCGAGGCCGAGCGAATGGGCCGCGTATCCACCGCAAACATCAGGTAGCAGAGCCAGCGCAGTGCTACCGCCAGCGGCAGCGTCGTCGCCGCGGTTACCCACTCCTCGATCGGCACGTGGAAATCAAAGCGGAGCAGGAATGCGATCACGAACGCGCCGGCGCCGAAGCTGAGAAACGCCGTCAGTACCAGCAGGCGGCGGAGCTTCGGGCGCGCCAGAAGCGGCGCGAACGGCAAAGTGATGACATTAGAACTCATGGCGTTAGAGAACATTTTTCGGGTCCATCGATCTCATACGTCGAACAACCGCCGCGCTGAACCACCGCCGTAACCGCTCAAAACGCCCGCCGGCTTGCGAGGCGCGGCCGAAACCGCCGGCCGCAACGGAGCAAGCGGCTGCCGGGCCGGATGGGAGCCGCCTGCGCCGGTTCCGCCTTCCGGCTGCTCCTGCTCCGGCATGCGGTCTCTCATGCAACTGGTGCGCTCCGCGCGTAGCGTGACGTCCGGCTTCTGTTTCCGCGCCAGCGCCTCCCTACCGGTGGCAACGAAGGCGGCGCGGTCGGCATTGGTAACCGTCCGGGTTGGTTGTTGCGGCGGCTCTTCGGGGCGCTCGTCATTCGCGGCGTAAGCCGGTTCGAGCCCCGCCGGCGCCTGTTCGGTCATCAGGGCGCGCGTAATAACCGGCGGCATCCCGGTCTTCTTGATTGCTGGCGGCAGGCAAAAATAATCCGCCAGGAAGGCTGCGGCCACAGCGCCGAAACTTGCCAGCAACAATCCGATCATCAAGATCACCCGCCGGTGGCGTGGCGCCGGATCGGCCGGAATGGCGGCCTTTTCGACAATCGCGACGTTGAGGATCCGCTGTTGGTCCAGGGCCTCCTCCATGCGCGATTCTTCTTCCTTCTTTTGATAGAGCAGATAGTTCTCTTCGGCCACTCTCAGGCGCCGCTGGATGTCGTCATGCTCTCCGGCCAGCGTGTCCAGTTTCGCCAGCCGCGCCCGGCTCCGGTCCAGATCTTCCGTCAGGCTGGCACGGCGCGCCCGCAGGCCGGCGATGGTCGCCTCCGTGCGCAGCAGGTCGCCCTCAATCGACTGGCGCAGCGGATTGGGCGCATTGGTCCGGTCCACCACGGCCGGCGCCTGTTCCTTTTCAAGCGCCGCGCGTGTGTCGTGAATCTGCTGTTCCACTTCGCGCACCAGCCGGTAACTTGGCTCGTACTTGGTCAGCAGTTCGGTGCGCTTGTTCTCCAACTCGACCAGTTGCCCCTTCAGCCGCTCGATCAGGCCCACGCTCCGGGCCATGCGGGAACCGGTTTCGATGGTCACCGGCAGCGCCGCGCGCTGTTCTCTCAACAGCCGCGCACGGTTCTCGGCGTCATGGATCGAGGAGTCCGTCTCCTCGATGGAGGCCTCCAGGTCGGCCGCCCGTTTTAGCGCGGAAGCCTTCTCGTCGGGTAGGCTGGAGACGCCGTCCTTGCTCCGGAAGCCGGCTAGCCGATGCTGGGCTTCATTCAACTCTTTGCCGAAGTTATCGGCCTGTGACTTGAAGAACACGGCTGTGTTTGGCGCGCGATGCACCGCCACGTGCTTGCGAAGATAGCCCTGCACCAGGCGGTTCACCACTTCGGCGGCCACCCCTGGCTCGGCGGCGCGAAACTGTACCGAGATCAGGTTGGTCTTATTCACCGTCGCTACCTTGAGACCCCTTTCCATCTCACGCACGCCGCGGGCAAGCGTCTCATTGCGCTCCTCCTGCGGTTTCTGCTGAACCAGCCTGCAGGCTTCCGCTACCTGCTCCAGCAGGTCGCGGCTTTGCAGCAGTTCCACCTCGGCGTTGAGTTCCGCCTCGGTCATCTCGGCGGGAACATTGGAACTCGCCGCGCGATCCACGGTCACCGGAGCGTCCTGCCGGGCGCGCCTCACCATCAACTTGGCCTCGGCTTCGTAGCGCCGCGGAATCAGCAGCGTAACAATGCAAGCGGCGCCGAACAGCAACAAGAACGTAGCCGCCAGCGGATAGCGCCTGCGGCTGAGTACCTCGATCAGGGAGCGCAGCGTATAGACCCCCTGTGGCACGCCGCCCGGCTCGGCGGCTTGCTTGCGGCGGTCTAACGCCGGCCATGCTACTCCGGCCACGGCCGGAGTCTGGGTCCCGTTGTTTTCGTTTGGTCGGTTGTGTTCGCTCTCTGGCTGCATGGCTGAATCCTCTGCCGCCCCCTCAAAACCTGGGCACCGGGTCAAAGTACAACCCGAGCTTGGTGACATTCATGAACCGTTCCAACTTGCCGGTGAATGACCGCGTCACATAGACCGAGTCGCCGGGCCGCAGCAGCAGATCCTCGGCCAGACGGCCCTTTTCGATGGCATGCTTGACGTCGATCCTCCGCGCTTCCACCACCTGGCCGCCGGCCCGGCGGAACAACAGCACGCTCGCCGATTTGGCGCCGGGCGTGAATCCGCCGGCAATGGTGATCGCATCGGTGACGGTGGTGTCCCCGCGCAGGTCGAATCGGCCGGGTTTGGCCACCTCGCCCCCCACCAGAAAGAAGGGCTTGTTGAATTCCTTGAGAATGACCGAAACAACCGGATCGTGAAGAATCGAGGAATACTGTCTGACGACGGCGGCTTTGATTTCAGCCAGCGTCAGGCCGGCAATCTTCAGGTCTTCGGCCGACTGCAGCGCGATGAACCCGTCCGGCTGCACGGTGACGGTCTGGTTGAACTCCGGCGTGAAACGGAAGTGGATGTCCAGTACATCCGACGGTTCAATCCGGTAGCGAGGGTCGCGGGTGGCGAATGATGCCGTTGAAGGGTGCTCATTCGTGGCCGGTACGCCGCCGGCTCCCAGCGTTCCCACCATTAGAATCGTTCCCAAAAGGAAGTGGAATTTACGAATAATCTGCATGGCGCTGTGCGGACACATCCCTCACTTGCAAATATAGAGGCCGGTCCGAACGCCAACAATGAACCAACGGGACCAATTCAGACGGGATCGTACTGGTAAATGATCGGGGGTAAAATAGAACTAACTCAGGTGGGAAATCGCTATAAAAGTACTGGGCCGGAAGTTACTCCGGCCCGCAATCACGAGATCGCCATTCCCGTGGAGCCGAGCTTTACCTTGCGGTCCTCCCGCAACGCCAGGTTCGCCATGTGCGGGCCGGTGACGGCGGCCGCGGCCACCTCCACCGGACAATTGGGCCGCTTGCGGCTCCGCACGCAGTCCAGAAAGTTGGCGGCATGCGCGCCCGCATCGGTACGGTCGGGCTCCTCGGCGGTAACCTCCTCGGTGCCTTTCCATCTCCACGGAGTGGAGCTCGCCGGGCCGTTCTTCATAATGCGGTAGCCGCGCCGGTCAAGCACCATCGTCGCTTCCCGCCCAAGGAACCGGATCGACCAGTCATAGTCGTAAGTCGTGGTGTAGTTGAGTGTCCAACTGGCGATCATCTCCGGATACTCAAACACTGCCGAGAATACGTCCGGAACCTCGCCCCCGCGCTCGTCGGCGATGTAGCCCTGGGCCACGGCGGATTTCGGCACGCCGGAGTCGGTCATCCACTGGACTACGTCCATCAAGTGGGTTCCCTGGTCGGTCATGTTGCCGCCCGAGTAGTCCCAAAAGGCGCGCCACCACCGGAAGCGGCGAGGCTCCAGTTCACGCTTTGGAGCCGGGCCAAGGAATCGCGCCCAGTCGAGCGTGCCCTCCAGCGGTTTATTGGACAGTAACTCGGACCAGTCGAAACGCCAGTTCCAGGCGGCCTTCACCATCGACACCTTGCCAATCGCTCCGCTCAGGACCACCTGCCGGGCGTTGCGGATGAATTCCATGCTGCGGCGCTGCATGCCCACCTGCACGATGCGATCCGACTTGCCCACCCGCTCCACCATGTCCTGGCTCTGCGCCAGGTTCAGCGACATCGGCTTTTCCAGGTACACGTCCTTGTTGGCCGCCAGCGCCGCGTACAGCATCGGCTGGTGCTGGTGATCGGGCGTGGCAATCACCACCGCGTCCAGGCCCGGCATCGCCAGCAGTTCGTGATAGTCAAGAAAGGTCTTGACTCCGGCTGGCGAATTGGCCTTCGCTGCCTCCAGGTGCGGGCCGTAGACGTCGCAAAGCCCGATGCACTGCGCGCCCACCGTCTGGAAGGTCTTGTTCAGTCCGCCGCCCCGGTTGCCTGTCCCGATCATGGCGTAAGCGACGCGGTCGTTCGCCCCCCACGCGCTTGCTGGAACTAACAGCGGCGCCACGGTGGCGGCCGATTCCTTCAGAAATTGCCGGCGGTTTTTCTCCATGGAAACTCCTTACGGCCTAATGCTAACACCGCTCGCTTATCGCCGCGGCTTTAGCGTTAGCCGCGCCTTCGCCTCCACTCGCCGGAACTGCATCGGGAAGCTGCGAGCATAATAAAACGCCTCCCACTGATCGGTAAAATGAGACGACAATACGTGACCGGATTGACCGGTAACGATGTTCTGCAGCGAGCCATCCAAATCGGCCAGGTCAACCGTCATTCGCATGGAAGGACCCAGCTTGTCGTGAATCTGCTTGACGGTGAACGGAGATCCGCTCATCGGCGCCGGCCCGATCCGGAAGTAGCCGCCGGCCACGGGCAGCCGGTTCACAACCGGGTCCGCCAGGGTCCAGTTCTGCATCCGGCCCAGGTCCCACGCCGCCAGGTCTCTGCCTTGCATGCGCCGCCCCTGTTCAAAGGCATCGATGAGGCATCGGATGAGAAGCTGGTCATAATCGGCAAACCAGCCCGGCGGACGCTCCCGCAAAAGGCGCTCCACCGCTACCGCGGCCATGTGGAATTTGTAGCGGCTGCCCTTGCCAGGCGCGGCGCGCTCACCGAGCGCCACCTTCAACTGGTCATAGTAAAGACTCATCAACACCGCCGCGCCCTGGCGAAGTTCCATCTGCCCGTTCCAACCTCGCAGCATCGAAACCGCGTCAGCCAACTCTCGCGGTTTCACTGCCGCGCGGTCATAAGCCGCCAGCGCCTGCTTCGCCAGAAAGAGGGAAAACGATGAGTAGACGTCTTTCTCAATCCCGAGCATATCGGCCGGTTTCCATCCCGGGCGCGCCCGAAGCATGTCGCGAATCTGCCCTGCGCGGTAGTGCGGCGCGAAGTTGCCGTTGACCCGGTAAGCGTAGCTGGCCGGAAACGGATTCTGGTTGGCGCTGATAATCATGCCCGCGGGCGGATTCCAGGCCGAGGGCAACTGTTCGAACGGAATGTAGCCCTCCCACTCGAACTCCCCGCTCCAGCCCTCCACCGGTTTGTCGCCATTGTAGTTCCGCCGGACGGGCAGTTTCCCGGCCGCGTGATAGCCGATGTTGCCATCCACATCGGCGTATACCAGGTTTGAGCCGGGTCCGGTGAAGCGCTCCAGCGCATGGGTGAATTCCGCCCAGTTGGCGGCCCGGTCAATGTCCAGGAAAGGGAATTGAATCATCCCCGGTTCGGCCGCCGTCCAGCGCAATGAGTAGGTCTTGCCGTTCTCCATCAGAAAAATCGGCCCATGCCGTGTCACCCAGGTGATGGACCGGCTGGGCTTCGCGTTGCGAACCAGGATGAACTGCCGTTCCGGCCGCGCCTGCTCCATCTGCCCGCGGTAAACGTAACGTCCCGTCTGCAGGTCGATCTTCTCCTCGTACAGATCCTGGACATCGAACTGCAAGTTCGTCATCCCCCACGCGATCCGTTCGTTGTGCCCGATAATCACCGCCGGTAAACCGGGGATCGATACGCCGGCCACATTGATGCCGGGTGCCGCCAGATGGTTCATGAACCAGATCGAAGGGACTGAATACTCCAGGTGCGGATCGTTGGAAAGCAGCGCGTGTCCGCTGGCGGTGTGCCGGCCGGAGACCGCCCAGGCATTGGAACCGGGCTGAAATTCACCGCCGCTTCGCACCGGAAACAGGAACTCCACCTTGGTCCGGTCACCACCATGGAGCAGGTTCGCCTTCAGAATTTCGTCCTTCCAGGTGGTGGTCAGGTCGCTGAACATCACCAGCGCCACCAGCACGCTGTCGGTCACCGTCCAGGGGCGCGGCTCGTAGCCGAGCAGGCTGAATTCCACCGGTAGCCTGCCCTGGCTGCGGGCAATGAAGGAGTTGACGCCGCGGGCATAGGCGGCCAGCGTTCGCAGGTCGCCATCGGCCAGCAGCGGAGTCTGCTCGCGGGCGATCGAATTCATACGTAACCGGCGGGAGTTGCGGTCCGCCTCCAGGCCGCTCTCACCCAGCACTTCGGCAAGCTCGCCCGCTCCCCAGCGCCGCAGCATGTCCATCTGCCACAACCGTTCCTGGGCCGTGACAAACCCCTGGGCGAACATCAGGTCGTCTATTGAGGCGGCGCGAATGTGCGGTACCCCAAGGGAATCGCGTTCCACCGTCACCGGCGCCGCCACTCCGGTTGCGATGGTGCCCGATGTTTCGGGCAGCGGGCGGTAGGCGAACCAGTAAACGGCAAACGCTGCGCCCGCCAACAAGAGTGCAATTAAGTAGTTGAGAAATCTGAGAAACTTGTTCTGGGGCACTTCGAAAATTGTATCGAATTGCCGATTACCATCCACCGTGGTCTACCGGATTCTGCTGCTGATTGCGATTCTCGCCGTCAACGCATTCTTCGCCAGTGCGGAGGTCGCGCTGGTCTCCGTGCGGCGCTCGCGCCTGCGTACCATGGCCGCCGACGGCGTTGTCGGCGCAAACGCCGCCCTGAATCTCCTCGCCCACCCCGAGCGGCTGCTCTCGGTGACCCAGGTAGGCGTCACCCTGGCCAGCCTGGGACTCGGCTGGGCCGGCGAAGAGACGCTCTATAATCTGATCGTCCGGCTGTTCCAGCCCGTGCTCAGTTCGCTCTCCAGCGTAGCGCTGCACGGCGTCTGTTTCGGCTTGGCATTCCTGCTGATGTCCTATTGCCACGTGGTCATCGGCGAAGTGGTGCCCAAGAATCTGGCCATCGAGAAGGCCGAACGCCTGTCGGTGCTGGTGGCTCCCGTGCTGCTCGTGTTCTTCCGCGCCGTCAGCCCGTTTGTCACCGTGATTGAACGGTCGGCTGAGTTGCTCTCCAGAATGCTCGGGCTCCACGGCAGCCGCGGTTCGGGACATACCGCCGAAGAGCTGAAGTTCATCATCAGCTCGAGCCGCGCCGAAGGACATTTGCCGGAGTTCGAGGAAGACGCGATCCACCATCTGCTCGACCTACAACAGCATTCGGTGCGCGAGATCATGGTCCCCCGTAACGACATCGTGTCGGTGCCTGTCACCGCCAGCCTCGACCATGTGCTCCATTTGATCACCGACAGCCTCTTCTCCCGCCTTCCGGTATATGAAGGGAGGCCAGAAAACCTCATCGGCTACCTCAACTACAAAGACCTGGTGCGCGAATGGCGCGAGCGCCGCACCGCCACCCAGCGCCGCCGCCCGGTGCGCCCCTTCAACCTGCGGCGCTACTTGCGCAAACCGTTGATTGTTCCCGAAACCAAGTCCGTAAACCAGTTGATTGACGACTTCCGCCGCCAGTTGACTCATATGGCCCTGGTGGTGGACGAGTACGGAACCATCACCGGACTGGTGACGCTCGAGGACGTAATGGAGCAGATCTTCGGCGAGATCGAGGATGAGTTCGACGTGCGCCGTACGCTGCCGCTGGCCGGCGCGGCCACGCTCGAAATGGATGGAACAACCAACATCCGCGACCTCGATGAGCTGTACGGCCTCGAATTGCCGGGCGACGCCGGATTCGAAACCCTGGCCGGATACCTTTTATTCCGGTTGGGCTACATCCCCAGCGGAGGGGAAACCATCGAGGACGCCGGCCGCCGCTTCACCATCCTGCGCATGGCCGGTAACCGCATCGCCCGCGTGCGCATCGAAAAGCTTCCGGAGCCTGAAGCCGGGCCAACCGGAGAGCATAAGGCCGGCCAGTGACGCGCATTTGCCGAAACTCCGCGATACCCGGCCGAATGGCTCCATCAACTTCCGCGCGCGGCTGCCGCCGCGTTGGGCAGAGTTTCCAACGGGCACGGTTCCCCCGCCGGGTTCATGTCCCGCACGTAGCCGCGCAACGGCAAGAGCCAATCCTCAATCAGGTACAATAAGGCGCAAAATGCTGCCCGCATGAAACTTCAACGGATTGTTTGCCTGCTGATCCTCGCCGCTTCTCCCACGCTCGCTGCCGGCACGCTCAGCATCGTCGTTCCTTACGCCGGCGCCGGAAGCCTGACCTCTTACTGGGCATCGCAGGAAGAACACGTCGATTGGCAGCGCGCCGGGCTTCCGGCCAGCCGCTGTACCACCGCCTTTGCCGCCACGGAACTACGCCACTGCCTGGAACGTACCGCGCCCTCCTGGCAGTTCCGCTTCCTCGATCACCTCCCGGCAGCCGGTCCGGCCGTGGTCATCGGCCCCGCTGCCGTCATCGAACGAACCCTCGGCCTTCGGACGGCTTCGCCGCTCAAAGATCCGCAGAGCTACGCCATTCACAGTACGAACCGCCACGGCTCCAGTGTCCTGCTGCTAGCCGGCGGCGGGCGTGAGGGCGCTCTCTACGCCGTGTACTCCTATCTTGCCGAACTCGGTTGGCGCTGGTATGCCCCGGGCAAGCACGGTGAGGTGGCGCCGCCGGTGGTTTCCGGGCTCCAGCTCGACGGCTGGAACATCACTTCCGCCCCGGACTTCCCCCTGTTCCGCGGCTTTCTCGCCGCCCCCGATAGCCTCGAGTCGGTCGACATGTTCCGCTGGATGGCGCGCAACCGCCTGAACGCCTGGGCCTATCGTTCCCGCCCTTATGCGCTGATGAAAAAGCTGGGCTTCCGCTTTGTCACCGGCGGCCACATTCTGGAGGACATCATGAACCCCGATGCGCCGCAGCCCGATGGCCGAACCCTGTTTGAAGCGCATCCCGACTGGTTCCCCGAAGTGAACGGCAAACGCCTGCGCGAGAACGCCACCCGCTACCAGTTCTGTGTCTCCAACGCCGGCGCCACCAGCTTCGCCGCCCGCCGCATCGTGGAGCACTTCGCCACCGATTGGCGCTGGACCGACTACCAGAACGCCTGGATGCTCGATACCTGGACCGGCTGGTGCCGGTGCGCCCGCTGCCGGGCCTTAGGCAACGATACCGACCGCTACCTGCACTTCCTCAGCCGGGTCCGCGCCATCGCAACGGAGGCCGAAAACACGGGCAGACTGCGCCGTAGCCCGGGAATGTTGCTCTGTGCCTATGAGGGCACCCCCTCGCTCGAAGGTCCGTCGCGCGCTCTGCCCGCCAACCTCGCCAGCGGTAAGGATCTGTCGCTGTTTGCGCCCATCAATCGCTGCTACGCTCACCAACTGAATGACCCCCGCTGCACCGAATTGAATACCCACTATGCCCGCGCGCTCGAATCCTGGGGCAGCACCGCGGCCCGCTTTCCACTCGCGGTGGTGGAGTATTACAACTGTTCCAAAGTGGAAGACCTTCCGGTGTTGTTCACCCGCACCATGGGTAGTGACTACGCCTACTACAAGAGCCGCGGCGTGAAAGCCATCACCTACATGCACCCGCCCATCGCCCTCGAAGGTCCACGCGCGCTCAACAATATGCTGGTGGCCCGGCTCTCCTGGGACGTCAACGCCCCGGTGGATCAAATCAAGGAAGAGTACATTCGCCGCTACTACGGCCCCGCCGCCGTGCCCATGCGCCGGTTCTACGATAACCTCGAAGCCGCCTACGCCAATCTCACCGCCTGGCGTAGCTGGCATGCCTCGAGTGTGATGTGGAAGCTTCTGCACTGGGATGCCTCTCCTCCGGTCCGCCCGCTGTTCAGCCTGCGCCACCTGCAGCCCGAAGGCGGCCAGTCCACCGGCCCCTGGGAATCGCTGGAAGATCTCGGCCGCGCCCGTGCCGCGCTCGATGCCGCGCTTCGCCTCAAGGCTTCGCCCGATGAGCGGTTCCGCATCGAGGAAGACGCTCGCGCCTTCCGCTATGCCGATGACTCGTTCCGCTTCTTCTGGGCCATGTGCCAGGTCTATCAGGCCGAAGCCCGCCAGGATGATGCCGCCGCCCGGCTCGCCTTTCGCGGCGTCGAACGCTTTGCCG
>JADZGD010000035.1 GCA_020854055.1 Bryobacterales bacterium
CCAAGGCTGTCCCCGGAGTGCTGTTTTCCACGCGCCGCACCACCATTCCCGACCCGGAACTCAAGGACCTGACCGTGACCTTGCTGCGTCTCTACGGCCTCGATCCCCCAAAGGCCATGACCGGACGCAATCTTTACTGATCGCCCGGGCCTCTGGGCGAGCCCAAGTGTCTGTCCATCCAGGAAAGCACCACCGAACGCATCTCCGGCGGCTCCTCATGGCCGCAATCGAAAAGCTCGATACGGCAATCCTCCTCCCGGCCATGCTCCCGGTAGAGCGGCAGCAGATAATCGCGGCAGCGTTCCACCCCCGCCGGGGGCGTCAACCGGTCGCGGCGTCCGTTCAGGCTGAGACGGGCTCGCGGCACGATCAGCTCATTGATCTGCTCGGTGCGGAACTGCTTTAGCAGCCCCGGCACGTAGTAGTAGAGTCCATGTCCCTTCAGATTGCGGATGCGAATCAGCTCCTCGAAATCGGTCAGACAGCACAGGTCGATACAGTACTTTACCCGTTCGTCCAGAGCCGCCAGCCACCAGGCCTTGGTGGCGCCCATCGACATTCCAAATGTACCCAGGCGCCCGGCGTCTACTTCCGGCCGTGATGCCAGATAGTCGAGGGCGCGCAACTCATCCCAGAGCATCAATCCCCACAGCACCTGCCCCCGCCAAAGCGTCAGCTTGAAGGTGTCCACCTCGTCGGCCCGCCGGCCGCCGAAACACCAGCTATCGATCGCCAGCGTCACCACGCCCCGGGCTGCCAACTCCCCGGCATAAGCCGGTTGAACGCCCGCCCGTCCCTCGAACAGTTGCATCTTGCCCTGCTCATACCACCCGCCATGCCAGTGAATAAACAGCAGTCCCGGCGCGGGCGCGGTCAAGCCGTCGGGAATCAGCAGCACCGCCGGTACGGCTTCCATCCCGTTCAGGTCCAGTTCCAGATGCTCCACCGTGTATCCCGACCCACGCTCCCGCTTCACCAGTTTGGGCATTCGCGGTTGGTGGTCCGCCGGCAGGTCGCCCAACAGGCTCCACAGTTCCCGCCGCCGGCGCTGCTGGAATGCCTGGAAGTTCTCGCTCAACCGATCCTCCTTAGACTCCTGCTCCATTTTAGCCGTCCGCGGCGGATCGGCTGTTGCCGCATACGGTTGGCGCGCGGGTCCGGCGTGGGCCTTGTGGCTGGCATCGATGCATACAGTCGGAGCAAGAGAGGATAGTATCAAGCAGGGATGACTGGAGCCGTCGTACAGGGTCTTGCCGGAGCCGTGTTCGCCCCCGGCGGCATTGTCGCCATGGCCGGCTGGGTGGGCTCACTTGGCGACTACACTTATCCAATCGTCTGGTGGGGCGCGCTCGCGGTACTGGACACCCTGAACCGGCACTTTCGCGAGATTTCGATTGCCGTCCGCGCGCCCCGCCACCCCTCAGCCGAACTGCCCGTTCCCATTCCGCCCGCTCCGCCTCCGCCGGCAGCCTCGCGTGAGCTCACTCCGGCGGAACTCCAGAGGGGCGGCGCGCTACCAGATGAACTTCACCCCCAACTGGATATTGCGCGGATTGTTGGTGCTCGTGCTGCCGACGGTGGATTTGTCGATGCTGCCGAACAACGGACTGTTCGGGTCGCTCACAAACCCCGCACTGTTGATGTAGTAGTGGTTGAAAGCATTGAACGCCTCGGCGCGGAACTGTAAGCGCGTGCTCTCGGTGATGCGCGTCACCTTGTTGAGCGAGATGTCGATATTCTTCTGGCTCATGATGCGCAGGCGCCCGTCGTAGCTCGGAAGGTAACGCGGCGCATAGCTCGGAGTGACGAGGAAATCGTAGCTCGAGCAGCCCGCGCTTTTACTGAACGGCTGCATCACAATGCTGCCGTCGTTGTTCATTTTGCCTACGCAGGCCGCCGTCACCCCATTCGCGGTTGAATTCCGCAATCCCCACACGCGCGACTGATCCCAATCGATCTTGGAATTCTTCGCCTCGTTGATATAAAGGGCGTTGGCCGGCAGAGCCCAGGGCCTGCCGGAACCGTAGGTGGCCATCCAGTTCAGTTCCCATCCACCTACGATCCGGCCCAACACACGGCCGGAATTGCCGAGAAGGCGTTGGCCCGGCCCGAAGGGCAATTGATAGACTGCGGTCGTGGTGAATACGTGCGTCCTGTCAAACCCCATAAGCCCGGTCTGCAGGGTATCGGTGTAGACGTCGTTCCACCCGGCCCGATCGATTTCCTTCGAGAGCGTATAGGCGACGATCAGGTTCAGACCCTTGTGGGCGCGCACTTCGTAGGCGATTTGCAGCGAGTTGTACCAGGTTTTTCCGTCGTTACGTCCCACTTCGGTGAGCGCGCCATAAGCGGGAAACGTCTGCGCGAGAGTGGATTTAGCGATCGTTGCGTTCGAATACAGGCTGGTATTGATGAAAGGCGCCAGGTGATAGAACGGGTTTGCCACCAGGTCACTGCAATTGTTGACCTTTCCGCCCGTCAAGGGATTGCAGCTATCCCGGAGCGCCGCCGGGTAGTTGTTGATCGGTTTGTTGGACTGCACATCTCCGCCGCGGCTGCCTACGTAGGATACTTCCAGCTTGGAGTCGAACGGCAACTGGCGCTGGACGCCGAACGAGAAGTGGTCCACATAGGGGAGGCGGAAATTGGGATTCACGAAGTTGAAGGCGCGGCCGAGATAGGTCTGGTCGCCCAGGCTATTGCCCGGAGGTGCGGGGATTCCATTCGGCGCCGGGTTGTTCATCACGTTCGCGATGGACGTGCGCTGGTCGTCCAGAGAGGTATCGAGATTAATGGTCTGGCTGAATCCGTTGGTCTGAAAGTAATCGTTGGACGGGTTCACGTAGAAGCGGCCCCAACCGCCGCGTAGCACGGTCTGTTCATTCAACTTGAAGGCGGCACCCACGCGCGGCTGAACGGCGCGCTTGTACAGATTGGCGGCTATATCGGGCATGCCGTTCACGCCGGCGAACAGCAGGCTCCCTTTCACCGGACCGGGAAGCAGGGCATGATTCACCAGTTTATCCACCGAATTCACGGCATTCTGGTCGAAGCCGCGGTTCATGCGGTTATGGTGCTCACTGGGGGGAAGATTGAAGTCCCAACGGAAGCCCAGGTTCAAGGTCAGCCGGCTGCTGATTCTCCAGTCGTCCTGAATGTAAGGCGCAAAGTAGCGATAGAGGTACGACGGCCACACGTTCCAGGCGGAGCTTAAGCTGCTGGGCGTGCCCAACAGGAAGGTGGCGATGGCGTCTCCGGTCAGACTGTCCGCCAACTGCCAGTCGCGCCGCGTGAAACCGGCGTCGGAACTCATCAACATGGGGTTGCCGGTGGTCTGATCGTTGTACTGGATCCACCGCATATCGAGACCGGCTTTCAGGCTGTGCGCGCCTTGAATCCGGGTCACGTTCGGATGAATCGCGAAGTTGTTGGTGTAACCGTAGAAACTCGTCGTGCCGAGCGAGGAATATCCGGAAAACGTGTAGCGCTGAAACCATTGCCCGTTCGGCAGCGCGGCCGCCAGGGACTGGGGAAAGCCGAGCGTAGTGATATCGAAACCCTGGTTCTGGCCCGCGCCACTGCCTTCGATGTAGCGGCTGAAGGAGAGCCGCAGATTGAAGACGGTGGATGGATTCACGACGCTGACCCAGTCGGCCACCGCTCCGGTGTTGTTGCGGAGGAAGGGGAAGTATCCGTCGTTGCCCGCGCCTCCGGAGATGCCGTTCACCGAGCGCAATAGGTCGCGATTGGTGTAAATATGCCGCACGAAGAAGCGTTGATTGCCGATGCTGTGGTCGATCTTGGTGGTGTAGGTCTTGTAGCGTTCGTGCTGATTGGCGTCCTTGGCGGGGACCTGGTAATTCAACCGCGAATAGTTCTGCCCCGCTGTGACGGTGTTCGGCTGGGGGAAGAAGGTCAGGATCTTGGCGGCGATCGGATTCACCCGCGACGCTGGAATGATGTTTCCGGCAAACGGAGCGCGGGCGTAGTTGTTGGCGGCGTTTCCGGTGGTGGGGTCGTAGATGAGCATCTGCGCGCCTTGCGAGTTCTTCAGCTTGCTGAAGTCGCCCGTGCGCATATCCATTTCCGGGAAAGAATTCAGAATGGAGACGGGATTTTCTTCCTGATACCGCTCCAGGTTGAACATGAAGAAGGTACGGTTGACGCCGTTGTAGAGCTTGGGCAAATAGACCGGGCCGTCTACCTCGAAGCCGAACTGATCGAGGACGTGCTCCGGCTTGAACACCGTGGGACGGGCGGCGTTGTTCTGGAAGGCGTTGGCGTCCCAACCGCCGCGGCGGGCGAACTCGTATGCCGTGCCGTGCAGGGTGTTGGTGCCGCTTTTGAGCGAAATGCTCATGATGCCCCCGCCGGTGTGGCCGTACTGCGCGTCATAGGAGTTGGTCTGAATCTTAAACTCCGCCACCGCGTCCACTCCGGGCACCGCGGCGATGTTGTTCAAGCCCGCCTGCGCATTGTTCGGCGCTCCGTCCATCAGATATTCGGTCTTGGGCTGGCCCGAGCCGTTAATCGACCAGGTCGCGATGGCGCCGTTATCGAAGGGGCGAAAGTAGATGGCCGCGCCGTTGTAATTCACGCCCGGCAGCATGGATGAGATCATGATCGGGTTCCGGCCGTTAAGCGGCATTTCCGTGACCCGCTGGTTATCGATCACCATGCCCCGGTCCGCCTTGACGGAGTCCAATAGCGGAGCCTCGCTGGTGACACGCACGGTTTCGGCGAGGTCGCCCACTTCAAGGCGGATATCCGGGGACGCCGTCTGGCCCACCATCAAGTTCAATCCCGTCCGGTGGTAAGTCTTGAATCCGGCGGCGGTGACTGAGACTTCGTAATCACCAGGCTGCAGGAACGGAACGGTGAAATGGCCCTGGTTGTCGCTCGCCACCTCGTTTTCCTGGTTGGTTTGCAGTTGGCGAACCTGCACCTTGGCTTGAGGAACGACGGAGCCGGTCGGATCGGTGATGCTCCCTTTCAGCACAGCGCGGAACTCCTGCGCCCGCAGCGGGCAGAGGAGGGAGGCGAGGGCCAGGAGACAGATCGCGGCGCGGCGGATACTAACGGCGGCCAAAACACCCAGAGACATACGGTTTCTTCTCCTCGATAACGTAAGCTTGACGCGCGCGCCGGCTAGAGTAGCGGCGGCGCCAGTTCCAAAATCTCCTGCCCATAAACAGGCAGATCCATGGGGATGCCAACGTCCCGAAGCGCGGCTCCGCTGAGGACTCCATACGATTTGCCGCTTAGCAACCCCGAAACGCGATACGATTCGCTGCGCCGCACCCACGGCACATTAACGGCTCTCTGCGCGGCGCCTCCGGACCCGCGTACCACCACCACGGCGCCATGGCCTTGCGGGTCGAGCTTACCCCACCAATGCCAGTCCACATCGGTCGGCTCCGGCACGCCGCTGAATTGAAATCGCTTGAAGATACCGTAGGTCTTCTCCAGGCGGCGTACGGTTTCGAGCCGCTCCCGGTAATGCGCGATCTGCGCCTCGCTCAGCGTGCGAAGGTCGCCGGAGAAGCACACCGGCTGGCCCATCAGCCAGCTTGCGACCTGGCGGTCTTGAATGGACGGCGCCAGGCTGCCTTCGCGGTCGGCGGTGGCCGCACCGTAAAATTCGATCGCGTAGAGCGGCAGTCCGCGATGCGAGTAGAACCGCTGGCGCGCCACCCAGCAGCCCTGGCGTAAGGCGGCGGCGTGCTCGGCCACGGCGTCACCGGACTGTGCGCGCCAGTTCCGCTCCGCGCCCAGCGCGTCGTTGAGCGGAATATGGAAGCGCGCGGTAGTCTTGAGCGCAGCCAGGTCCGCGGGCACTCCCGGCGTCCCCCAGTAGATCTCATGCGTGATTTCGTTAACCACATCGGGCGCGGTGCGGCGCAGTTCCGCCTGGGCCGCCAGCAGGCCGCGCAGTCCACGCAGCAGCGATTCCCGGCGCGTGCGGCTCTCGTGACCCTCGGCCAGGTCTCCGAAGAGGATGGCGCTGAAATCCTGCTTGAAGTACGTTACGTGGTAGCGCCGCGCCAACGCCGCCAGGTCCTTCACGTAGAGATCGCGCCAGGGCGAGGCGAAGCTCATGGCCAGCCCGGGAAGCGCCGCGGTACGGATCATGGGCGGCAGCACACGAGCCTCCGGCATCTGGACGAGGTCCGGCGAATCGGTGTCGCGATAACAGGAAACCCACAGGCCCAACTCCAGGCCTTGCTTGCGTACGAACTCGGCGGTGGCGGCGAAATCGGGAAACTTCGCCGTGTCCACCTGCGTGCCTAGCCGGCCCTTCTGCCAGCCGTCATCGAACAGCATTTCGGTGAAACCCGCGCGGGCGGCGATCTGGGCCAATTGCCGCACCAGTTGGTCGTCGATCTTGTCGTAGAAGTAGGCCCAGGTCATCCACTGTGGGCCATGCACGGGCGCCGTCTCGGCTGCGATGCCTACATAACGTTTGAGAAACTCCGCATACGGCCCCTCGATCGCGCGGTCAAGCGGCGTCGAAACCGAAGAGATGGTGGGCGTCACCGCGCCGCTGTATAAGTAATAAAACACAGCCTCGCTGATGAACTCCTCGCCGGGGCCGAGCACCCATTCGAACAGCCCTTTGGTGTAACCCATGCCGCCCTGCTCATTAATCGTGTGCAACGCGGATGGGATCTCGCTGGCGGCAATGGCCCCGAAGTGGCCCCCCGGCCCGTCGAAGGCGACGACGCTGGGCTGCGCGCCGGACATCCCGGCGGCCAGCGATTTGCGCGCCAGCGGGACCAGGTGAACATCGTCGATCGTCATGTCGTCGAGCCGCAGCCAGCGCAAACCGCCGTTGCGCACCACGGCCCACTTGCGAACGGCCGGGTGCGAGTCGTAGAGTTCGTAGACCAGCTCGACCGAAACGCCAGAGAGCATCGCGTTCTTATCCAGCGGCGTGCGTAGGCTCAGGCGCGTAATACCCGGCGCGGGTTGGGTCAGGGTGGCTGTAGTGTCGCCCGCCAGAGCGCTCCAGGAAGAGGCTTCCACCCGCCGGGAATCCACCCACTTGGGCGCATCCGGCCGCGTATCGTCGTAGCGGGAAGTGTCGATTCCTTGCCCGCTGAAGAATTTGGTCGAAACCAAAGGGGCCCCGGCCTCTAGCGGCGTCAGGCCACGCGGCTTGCGATTGGATTGCTCGCGCGCGACCCTCATCGAGAACTCCCCGGCCGGGTTCGCCAGCAACTGATGACCGCCAGCGGTAAAGCTCGTAGTATGGATCACACCGCCGCTGAAGCTCACAACGCGTTCGAGCGCTTCGGACTTCATCACGGCTCGTCCTCCGGAAACGGTGATACCGGCTGCCGAAGCGACACCCGTCAGAAAAAGGACGGCTGCCCATGTCATCAATCGCTTCACCGGATTCCACCTGCCGAGGCGCTTTTCCACAGGACGGTAGAATATAGGAAGTGGTTTTGGCTGTCAAGAGATTTTGTCATAACAATATGAACTATTTTTCAAGAACAATAGCGTTTCGCTGAACGTTGACGCCGAAATATATCAATCTTAGCTTGTATTTGTCATGACATTACATTACACTCGTAAAATCGTGAATGGAGTTCTACCCGAGTCGCATGCCGGAATGCCCATACCCAGGCGTCCTAGCGCGTTGCAGCAGACTCGAGGAATTCCCTTGTATGTACAGATCCGCGAGACGCTACGCAGCGAGTACGAAGGTTTGCCGCCCAAAACCGCCGTCCCGACCGAGCAGGAGTTGCTGGAGAGGTTCGGAGTAAGCCGGATCACCATCCGCAAAGCATTGGACGATCTGGTGCGCGATGGACTGATCGAGCGGCGCGCTGCCAGGGGCACTTTCGTCAGCGTTCCCAAACTGACGCACGAACTGAACAGCATTACGAGTTGGACCGAACAACTTTGCGCCATGGGATACAGACCCTCCACGTTAAGCCGTTCCTGCGAGGAGATTGCGCCGCCGCCTCCGGTGGCCTATGCGCTTTCGCTCCAGCCGGAGGAGCCGGTGGTGATGTTGCGGCGGGTGCGCCTGTCGGGCGATGAAAAGCTGACCCTGATGACCAACTACATCCCCAGCCGGCTGGTGCCCGGAATCGCAATAGAGTGGCCGGCCGTGGAATCGCTTTACGAACTGCTGGAGAGCCGGTACCGGCTCGTGCCCGTGCGCGCCGTCGACACCGTGGAAGCCAAATCGGCCACCGAAGATCAGGCGGAGGCGCTGCGTATCGCGCCCTGGTCGCCGGTCCTCGTAATGACGCGAGTCAGTTATCAACAGGATGACGCGCCGTTTGAGCTTGCCATCGCGGTTTCGCGCGGCGATCGTTACCAATACCGGGTAGAGTTGCACGGGAGGGTGCGGGCCGCGGAGACGAAGGGCGGGGTATGAAGGGCCAAATCCGCACCGTACGGGGAGATATCGATCCGGGCGAGCTCGGCGCGACCGACGCCCACGAGCACCTGCTGATCCGGAACGATTTGATTCTGGTTAAAACGCCGGCGTTCCGCCTGGATTCGGTCGAGTGCGCGGAGCGGGAAGCGGCCGATTTCAAGAAGTATGGCGGCGGCGCCATCGTGGATGCCGCTCCCATCGGCATCGGCAGGGATCCGGACGGGCTGCTGCGCGTCTCTCAAACCGCGGACGTGCACGTGATCGCCGCCACGGGTTTTCACAAATCCTCGTATTATCTCGACAGTCACTGGCGGCATTACTATTCGGTTGACGAGATCGCCAAGCTATTCGCGGACGAGGTCGAACTCGGCATGGAACAGACCGGCTATGCCGGTCCCCTGACGCGCCGCAGCCAGGCGCGCGCCGGCGTGATCAAAGCAGCGTCGGATTACCAGTCGATCTGCGCGAGCGACCGCAAGGGCTTCGAGGCGGCGGCGCTGTGCCACCAGATGACCGGGGCGCCCATCCTCACGCACTCCGAGATCGGCACCATGGCGCTCGACCAGGTTCGTCTGCTGCAGAGCCTAGGCGTCCGGCCCGAGCATGTCGTGGTTTCGCACGTGGACCGCAATCCTGATCCCTATATACATCGGGAACTGGCATCGACCGGAGCGTTTCTTGAATACGACGGCGCCGGCCGCGTGAAGTATTTCCCGGAATCGGTCATGATCGAGCTGATACGCAAGCTGTTTGAATGTGATCTCGGCGGCCAGATCCTGCTCGGCGGAGATATGGCGCGGCGGTCTTACTGGAAGGCGTATGGAGGCGGTCCCGGAATCGCCTATCTGATGGAGCGCTTTCTGCCGCGCCTGCGGAACGACGGCTTTTGCGAACGGCAGATTCAGATGCTCTATTGTGGCAACGCCGCTCGCGCCTTCCAGTTCCGCCTGGATTGAGCCAATGGCTATGGGGACGCCGCTCTTGCTCGGCCTGGATGCAGGCACCGGTTCCGTGAAGGGGGTGCTGGCGGACGTCTCCGGCCGTGCGCATCACGCCTCCAGCGGCTATGAATTCGTCAGACCGTGCGAAGGGGCGGCGGAACAGGACCCGGCGGACTGGTGGAACGCGGCCACCCGCGTGATCCGCGCTTTATTGGAAGCGGTGCCGGACGCCCGCGACCGCATCGCCGGCGTGTCGTTGAGCGGGCAAGGCGCCGCCGCGGTCCTCCTCGACCGGAATCGTGAAGTCGTGCGGCCCGCGCTTCTATGGCTGGACACGCGGCCCGCGCCGCAAGCGAAGCGGCTGGCCGAAACGGTTGGCGGGCGCGTCGCGGAGATCGGCGGCAAGGCGCCCGCCGCCTATAACGTGGAGCCGAAACTCCTCTGGCTGGCCGAACGCGAACCGGAGCGCTTCCTACGGGCGTGGAAAGTGCTCACCACGACCGCCTATCTCACCTTCCGCATGACAGGCCGGCTGGTGATGAACCGGTCCGACGCCGGCATCCTGCTGGCTTACGATCTGCGCCGGAATGCCTGGTCGGAGGAGGCGCTACGGTTGATGGGCTTGAGCGCCGATCTTTTTTGCGAGATTGCGCCGTGTGCCGGCATCATCGGTCATGTATCCTCCGAGGCTGCCCGCCAGACCGGGTTGGCGGAAGGCGTGCCGGTGGTGGCCGGCGGGGAAGATACCAGTTGCGCGGGTCTGGCCGCCGGAGCGACGGAGCCGGGCATCGGACTGCTGTCGCTCGGCACGGCCAGCACCGCATATCTTCCCACGGCGGAGCTTGCACTGGATCCGCGCCTGCTCGTTTTCCCTCACGTGCTCGAAGGTCAGATCCTGATTGGCGGCTCCACCGTGGCGGGCGGGGCGGCGTTGCATTGGGCGGCCAAAGCGACCGGCTTCGAGGGTGCCTCAGATGCCGCCTTTACGCGCGAAGCGCAAAAATCCCAGCCCGGAGCCGGTGGCCTGATCTTTTTGCCGTATCTGGCAGGCGAACTCCAGCCGATCAACAACGGATATGCGCGCGGCGTCTTTTTCGGCGCGAGTCTGGCGACGGCCAGGGCGGACCTGGTTCGGGCCGTGTTCGAGGGGTCAGCCTTCGCGGTGGCGCATGCCCTTTCCATTGCGCGCTCGCTCGGCCATCCCTTGCGGGAACTACGTGCGGTGGGCGCTCCGTCCGGGAATTCGTTTTTCGGACAGATTCTCGCCGACGTGATCGGAGTTCCGGTGCGCACGATGAGAGGCGGAAGCGGCGCCGCGCTCGGCGACGCCGCGCTGGCGGCGTTGGGCACGGGTGTCGTCACCGAAACCTCGACGATGGTGGCGGCGCATTCCGGAGTTGAGAGGACGTTTGAGCCTTCATCCGACACGCACCGGTTCTACGGGGAGGTCTTCCAAACGTATCTGGAGTTGTACCCTCGCCTGGAAGATCTGTTCCCGCGCCGGCAGGTATGGATGGAGTCAAGGAGGACGGTTGTTTCCGTACACTAAGCGCATTCCCGTGCTGGCCGAGGCCGAAGTCGTCGTGGTGGGAGCCGGTTCGGCCGGCTCGGTGGCGGCGCTCGCCGCCGCGGCCACCCTGGCACGAATGGGATCGCCGGCACGCGTGCTGCTGATCGAGCGATACGGTTTCGCCGGCGGTACCAGCACCCAGGTGTTGGATACTTTTTATGGCTTCTATACTCCAGGCTCCCGATCGAAAAAGGTTGTCGGCGGCATACCCGATCGCGTGATCGACCGTCTGGCGCGGCTTGACCGGGTGATCGAACGCCCCAACACCTTCGGGGCGGGAACCGGTGTCACTTATAATCCCGAAGTGTTGAAGATCGCCTGGGAGCAGCTTCTGCTGGAAGCAGGCGTTCAACCGTTGTACCATTCGTTCGTCACCGACGCCATCATGGAAGGCGATCGTGTGGCGGGTGTCGTGGTGGACGGAAAATCCGGCCTCGGTGTCATTCGCGGCGGCATCTTCGTGGACGCCTCCGGCGACGCCGATGTTTGCGCACGCGCCGGCGTTGCTTTCGAACGGGCCGGAGAGATCGAGCCGGCACAGACTCTGACGACCACCTTTCGCCTGGCGAACGTGGATATAGCGCGCGCGCGCGGCATACCCCGTTCCGAATTCCTCGCGAAACTGAGCGAGTGCGCCCAATCGGGCCAGTACGACCTGCCGCGCCGCGAAGGGAGCGCTCATATTACGCCGGTGGATGGCGTGATGGCAACCATCATGACGCGCGTCGCCGCCGGCGGCGCGACCGATCCCACGGAATTGACGAAAGCCGAAATCGAGGGGCGGCGCCAGGCCATGGAATACCAGCGGTTTCTGCGTGAGCAGATACCCGGCTACGAGCGTGCCGGCCTGTCGTTTCTCAGCACGCAAATCGGGGTGCGAGAGACCCGCCGGGTGTATGGCGAGTACCGTCTAAGCCGTGAGGATGTGCTCTCCGCGCGTAAGTTTCCCGACGTAGTGGGCCTGTGCGGTGCTCCCATTGAAGACCATCACTCCGGCCGCGATACGAACTGGGCATATCTGCCGGACGGCGAAACCGTGGATATCCCGTTCCGCTGCCTGTTGCCGCTGGGAGCGGAGGGACTGGTCGTGGCGGGCCGCTGTTTTTCCGCAACCCACGATGCCCATGCCTCGGTGCGCAGCATGGCTCAATGCATGGCAATGGGACAGGCTGCCGGGTGCGCGGCGGCGCTTTGCGCCGTGGAAAAAACGGCCCCGCGGCTGTTGCCCGCGCCTCGTCTGCAGGATGAACTGCGGCGCCTGGGCGCCATTCTGGAATCGCCGGCCACGGCGTGATTGGATTCAATGAACAAGCTACACTTTCCCGAAATTGCAAAAGAGATTATCGGTAAGATCGAGCAGACGCAAGTGGAGAATCTCCACGCCGCGGCGGATCTCTACGCGCAGTCGATCGCGGCCGATGGACTGGTGCATCTGTGGGGCGGCGGCCACTCCAGCATGGGCGTGCAGGAGACCTTCCCAAGAATCGGCAGCATCGCCGGATTTCACCCCATCGCGGAACTTCCGCTGACGTACTACACCAACGTGGTAGGCGTTTCCGGCCTGCGGCAGGCGCTTTTCCTCGAACGCGTTCCCGGCTATGCGGAGACCGTGCTTCAGAACTTCGAGTTCGGGCCGCGCGACTGTCTCGAAGTCATTTCCAGCACCGGTATTAACCCGGTGGTTTTGGAGATTGCGTTGGGCATGAAGAGCCGCGGCCTGCCGGTGGTGGCCATCACTTCGGTAGCGCATCAGATGGCGACCCGGTCGCGGCACGCCTCAGGCAAGCGGCTCTGCGAGATCGCCGATATCGTGATCGACAACTGCACCCCTCCGGGCGACGCCAGTGTCCAGATCGACGGCTGCGATTACCCAACCTCGGCAACGTCCAGCCTCGCAGTGATCACCATCGTCCAAACGCTCAACGCCCTGGTGGCCGAAAAACTGGTCGCGCTTGGCTCCAAACCGCTGATTCTGGCCAGCCCTCATTTCGTCGGGAATGAGGCGGAATCCAAACAGAACATCGAGGCGTATTATGCTGAATTCCGCCGCCGCGCCCGGCGCCTGTAAGGTTGGCCGCCTAGCCGGAAAAGTCGTGGTGGTGACCGGGGCTGCGCGCGGGATCGGCTTCGCGATCGGCGAACGATTCCTTGCCGAAGGAGCGCGGCTGGTGCTGAACGATTGTGACGCGCGGGAGTTGAAAACGGCGGCGGGAAAACTGGAGAAAAGCGGCGAGATCGTCATTTCGGCCGGCGATGTGTCCCTCTCATCGGGCGCCCGCAGGGCCATGGACACGGCCTGGAAGCGGTACGGACGGCTCGACGCTCTCGTCAACAATGCCGGTATTTCCGGCAGCTCCGCCGGAGACGGTCCGGTGACGGAAGCCGGGGAGAGCGCCTGGGATCGTATCCTGCGAGTGAACCTTCGCAGTGTATTTCTCTGCTGCCGATGGGCCATTCCCCGGATGCAAGCCTCCGGCGGAGGGTCCATTATCAACATGTCCTCGGTGCTGGCCCTTCGCGGGTGCTCCAAGCATTTCAAATCGCACGCGTACATCGCCAGCAAAGGCGCGATTATCAGCCTCACGCGCGCACTGGCAAGTTACTACGCCGCATCTGGAGTCCGGGCCAACGTTTTGTGTCCGGGCCTGGTGGATACGCCGCTGGCGGGCCGGGTTCGCGCACGACAGGATGCCATGGAGTACGTCGCCCAGCGGCAATACCTGACGAGGGGGCTCATTTCTCCGCGGGCGGTCGCTGATGCCGCCGTGTTTCTCGCTTCCGATGAGGCGGCCGCGATCACGGGGACGATTATACCGGTCGATGGCGGCTGGACAACGGGTTCGTAAGGAGGGGATTGCGACTATGCAGGTCGATCGAAGAGATTTTTTGCGGATTTCCGCGCAAGCGTCCGTGCTGGTGGGGACACCCATCAGCGCCGCGACGGCCGGCGTAACATTGTCCGCTCAACAAGGTGTGGTCACGGCGAAAGCGAAGACCTATACCTGGCAGTGGTCGGCGGAAGACGATCAATGGAGCCTTCATGACAAGCACGGCCGCATAATGACTTCAGGCCCGCTGCAGCCAGTAGTCCTGCTGCAGCCGGTGGGAGAGAAACAACGGCATTGCCTGGCCGCGAAGCCGGCGCGAAACCAGATTGAAGGCAACCGGTTGACGGTTGTCTATGAAAGCCCGGATCGAGGCGCCATCCTCACCCTGAGTCTCGTATTCGCCGATGAGTCTTTGCAGATGAGTCCCGTCGCCTTTGAGACCAAAGGTGGCGACGATGTTGTCTCTCTACACTATTTCGCTGCCGCGAATGGAAATGAAATCAGCCCGCGTCTTCAGAACGACTACCTGATTATGCCGGGAATCAGCGAATCTTCCGCCATCAGTTCCATTGTGCCGGCGTTGCTGGGTCTGCAGCTTACGAGTTGGTTAGGACATGGCGGCAGGCCGAGCCCTGGGCTGCACCAACAATGGGCGCTGCCTGCACACTTTTTTTGCGGTGTGCGCCGGACGGGCGGCAATAACGCGCAAGGCGCCATGCGCGAGAATCTCTCGGATGCGTACTGCTGCGGGTTGGCCAGCCTCCCGGCGGGCGATCTGTTTCTCGAAACGCGCAGCGGCATGCACAGCCCGATCGTGGACGTGCGCAGTGATTTGTGGGGCCACGCCCGCGGGCCGGGACGCATGGAACTGGGGGCCACCTGGTACTGGGCGGTGGGGCCTACATACCGGGCGGCAATCCGCAACTACTATCTCGGCCTGGTGGACGCCGGGATTATCTCGAAGAAGAAGAATTCTCCCGCGAAAAATGCAGTTGTCGCGGCGCCGCAGTTCAACACGTGGGGCGCGCAGGTCGTTGCCCGCAAACGCTCCCCCACCTTCGATGAACCGTTCCTCCTCTCCGTTCGCGATGGTATTAGAGCGGCTGGAATGAAACCGGGAATGATTGTCCTGGACGATAAATGGGAGGAGGAATACGGGCTGCTGGAACATTCTTCGCGGCGCTTTCCCAATTTCTTCAAGACACTCGACGGCTTCCGGGCCGATGGCATGCGCGTCGGCATGTGGGCGGCCTTCATGCGCTGCCAGAATCCGGCGAGCCTGGGCCTCACCACGGAGCACATGCTGCGCCAGCCGGATGGCAAACCGGTGCGCATCGGAACCGGCCCCGGCGGCTACTATCTGTTCGACTTCAGCCAGACCGAGGTGCAGCGCATCCTGTCGGAAAAGGCGAAGGCTTATGTGCGGCGGTACCGGCCGGATCTCGTCAAGTTCGATTTCGGTTATGAATTACCGGCGATTTCCGCCGCCGCTCCCAAGAACATGCAGTGGGCCGGCGAACGGCTGTTCCAGAAGGGTCTGGACGTCGTGGTGAAGTCCATGAAGGAGGAAAAGCCGGACCTGGTCGTGATGTACTACTGCCTCTCTCCCCTCTTCACCGAATATTTCGACATGCATAGTCCCGACGATCTGTACATCTGCGTCGGCGATTACGATATGGAAGCGAACCGGCGCTTCTATTTCAGCAGCCTGCTGGGAGAACTCGGCATCACCACTTATGGCTCCGGCGGCTACGACTGGGCGACGGTGCGCGAAATCTGGTTTGACTCCGCGGCGATCGGCACATTGGGATCGCTGAACAGCTTCACCCCGGATGAGACCGATGCGAAGCCCACTCCGGAGATTATCGCCAAGTTCAACGGGCTTACGCACGTTCTGCGAAAGACGAATGTCTTCTCCATCGAATCCGCCGACCGGGATCCCCTGTCTGCCCTTCGCGGCGCCCACATGTCCTGCTGGGTGCGCACGGAAAACGGCCGGCCGGTCGTGATCGCGCTGCGCCCGGCGGGCCCGAACGGTGGAAATGGATTAGGCAGTTACCAGGACGATGTGCGGGCGAATGTTCCGGTGGTGGTCGCTTCGAAAACCGCGGAGGCTATCTCCACATCGGCGCGACTTGCGATTGTGCCCTACGGCGCCGGCGAGGTGGCGATCCGGCGCGCGCCGTCGGGCGCCCAGACGGCTAGCGTTACCGAGCATCTGTTCCAGGCGCCCCCACTCACGACCCGTATCCCGATTACGAATGGCTTGCTGACTGTCCCCCTGCGGGAACGGCTGCCGAGGGGCTCCATCGTCGAGTGGATCGAAGTGAGTTGCGCATGACCCTGGCGGCGCCCTCGATCTCACCGGCGAATTGCAATCTTCGCTATCTGCTGACGATTTCCGGCATCGCCGCACTGGGCGGATTGCTGTTCGGTTACGACTGGGTGGTGATCGGCGGCGCCAAGCCATTCTTCGAGAGGTACTTCCAGCTCACCAGTGAAGGGCTTGTCGGTTGGGCGAACAGTTGCGCGCTGTTGGGTTGCCTGCTCGGCTCGATCGTTTCCGGCCCCGTGAGCGAAGGTTTTGGCCGTAAAGCGGGGCTGCTGATCTCCGCTTTTCTGTTTTCGGTTTCGTCGGTTCTCACCGGTTGGTCCCTCGCGTTTGGCTGGTTCGTGGTCTGGCGCATTCTGGGCGGCGTGGCCATTGGCATGGCCTCGGGCATTGCGCCCATGTATATCGCGGAAATCAGCCCCGCGGCGTGGCGCGGCCGGCTCGTGGCGCTGAATCAACTCATGATCGTGATCGGAATCCTGGCGGCGCAAATCGTGAACTGGCTCATCGCGGAGAAGATACCGGACAACGCCACCGCCGAAACAATCCGGCTCTCCTGGAACGGACAGTATGGTTGGAGATGGATGTTTACCGCCGTTGCCGCTCCGGCGGTGGTCTTCTTCTTCTCCGTTCTCCTGGTTCCGGAAAGTCCGCGCTGGCTGGTCCGGAGGGGGAGGCGCCGCCAGGCTGCCGGCACGCTGGCCCGTATTGGGGGAGACGGGTACGCTAAATCGGAGTTGGCCGAAATCGAAGACAGCATTAGCTTGGAGCCGGGTGGGCGGATCCGGCTAGCCAGTTGGCCGGGTCATTGGAGAAAAGCGCTGGGCATCGGCATCGCTCTGGCCGCGCTTTCGCAGTGGAGCGGAATCAATATCTTCTTCAACTACGCCGAGGAGATTTACCGGAACGCGGGTTATGGCGTCAGCGCCGTGCTGTTCAACATCATCGCCACGGGCACGGTCAATCTGATGTTTACGCTGGTGGCAATGGCGGCCATCGACCGATTCGGGCGGCGCATTCTCCTCCTCTATGGTTGCGCGGGAATCTGCCTCTCACACATTCTGCTTGCCCTGGCTTACACATTTGGACTGAAGGGCCTGCCGGTGCTGACGCTTACTCTCTGCGCGATCGGCTTTTACGCCATGTCCCTGGCGCCGGTAACCTGGGTCCTGATCTCAGAAATATTCCCGAACCGTATCCGCGGCAGCGCGGTTTCCATTTCCGTCGCGGCGCTCTGGATCGCCTGTTTTATCCTGACGTTCACGTTTCCGGCAATCAATCGCCAGGCGGGAACGGCCGGCGCCTGCTGGCTGTATGCGTCGATCTGCTTTCTCGGGTTCGTTTTCGTCTTCCTGCGCGTTCCCGAAACCAGGGGTAAAACCCTGGAGCAAATTGAGCGGGATCTGGCGTCGTAGGGCCCCGCACTGGCCTCATCATGGGAGGATGCATCGCGGCCTCAGTGGCGATACCTGATCCTCCCGGGCGTTTGGCGCCTGTTTCAGATGCCGCTGTCAGGCTAACGCCTCATCGCCGCTTCGTGCCGGGGAATGCTCAGCGTGTGCCAACGCGCTCCGGCGTAGTGCTTGGCCAGCAGCACAATCTGCCCGACGTGCTGCGCGCCATGCGCGATTTGCCGGTTGATTGCCTGCACCACGGAAAGCGATTCACCGTAAATCGTCACTTTACGACCCAGGTCGGCATCGGTCAGCGAGGCCAGCGTGTTAAACAGGCAGCTCCACCCCTGTTCCCATCCGGCCAGTAACGCCTGCCGCGTCGCCGGGCTGTTCACGAACTCCACGTCCCGGTTCCGGCCCGGCTTCTCGCCGTCGGTGGTGAGAAAATCGGTCCACCGCGAACGCATCGTACCCGCCGTATGCTTCATCAGCACGGCGATCGAGTTTGCTTCCTCGTCGAGCGCGGTAAACAACTGCTCATCGGTTACCTGCTCAATCGCTCGCTCTGCTAATTTTTTGTATTGTTGGAATAGCGCCGTAGCGTCTTCCAGGTAACTGGCCGTGAATTTCTGTGCCATGTAACCATTTTAGGTGATACACTTGGCTTTGAAAGCATATTCGTTGCAACGGATATCGTTTGAACACATCCAAGAAAGAGGAGGGGGGAGTAATCGATGAGCACACCTGCAAGCGTCACGACAACCACCTGGAATCTCGATCCGGCTCACTCGGCCGCCGAGTTCAAGGTTCGGCACATGATGATTTCCAACGTGAAGGGCCGGTTCACCAGCCTTTCCGGCGTTCTGACGCTGGATGAAACCGATGTGACCAACTCCCGGATCGAGGCTTCAATCGAGACCAAAACCGTCGATACCCGGGAACCGGATCGTGACGCTCACCTGCGGAGCGCGGATTTTTTCGAGGTGGAAAAGTATCCCACCATGACCTTTCAGTCCACTTCGGTCAAGCGGACCGGCGAAGGAGAACTGGCGGTCACCGGCAATCTGACGATCCACGGCGTTACCAAGTCCGTGGTATTTGCCGTGGAAGGTCCGACGCCGCCGCACAAGGACCCCTGGGGCAACATGCGCATCGGCCTTTCAGCCGCCACGAAGATTAACCGCAAGGACTATGGCCTCAACTGGAACGCGGCGCTTGAAGCCGGCGGAATCCTGGTTGGCGAGGAAGTCGCCATCACGCTCGATGTCGAGTTGTTGAAGGCCTGAAATCCCGGCGACATCATGATTGCGGCAGCCGCACTTCTATTATTCGCTTCGGCTGTGGCGCCGAAAAACATTGTTCTGATCGCCGCCGACCAGGAGTACCGCTCCGAAGAGTCGATGCCGGCGCTGGCGCGGATTCTCGAGCAGAAGCACGGCTTCCGCTGCACAGTGCTGTACTCCAGCGACTCGCGGACTGGAAAAATCAATCCTTCGGTGATGAGCAACGTGCCGGGACTGGAGGCGCTCGGCACGGCCAGTCTAATGATTCTGTTTGCCCGCATGTTGGAGTTGCCTGACGCCCAGATGAAACAGATCATCGACTATACAGAATCCGGCCGCCCCATCATTGCCATCCGCACCGCGACGCATCCTTTCTACTACAAACTCCACCCGGATAGTCCCTTCGCGAGATACAGTTTTCAACTGAAGGAGCATGAGGGCGGCTACGGCCGGCTGGTGTTGGGCGAGACGTGGATCGCCCATTGGGGCGCGCACCAGAAGCAGAGCACTCGTGGCCTAATCCTGCCCCGGATGCGCAAACACCCCATACTGAAAGGAGTGAACGGCATCTGGGGCCCATCGGATGTCTATGAAATCACCACGCTTACGGGCGATAGCCGCCCGCTGGTGATGGGCCAGGTACTTGACGGCATGACGCCCGATTCGCCTCCCGATACAAATAAACGCCCCATGCCGGTAGCCTGGATCCGGTCCTATACGGGCTCGTCGGGAAAACGCGCTCGAATCTTCACGACCACAATGGGCCATCCGGGCGATTTTCTCGATGGAGGTTTCCGCCGCATGCTGATCAATGCCTGTTATTGGACGATGGGGCTCGAAAAGAAGATCCGCGCCAGCTTCGACGTGGGCCTGGTGGGGGCCTACGAACCAAACCCGGTCGGCTTCGGCAAACAGAAAGCAGATCTCAAGCCATAACCGCCGGCAGTACGCCCCGGGTTTGCATGAAGTCCACGGGACCGAACATCCCCGGCGCCCGCCAGACCATCGCGAACCGGGCTAATTGGGCGCCAGTGTTGCCCGTAATGGGCCGGGCGAATATTGTGCGGAAGCCAAGAAAGGACCGGCGCCACTCAGGCCCCGTTACGCATCCTTTGCTCCCCTTCAATCGGCAATGCCGAAGAAGTTCCGCACCGGCGCCTCGACTCCCGGCGTGCAGGCTATGCAGTTGCCGGCATAGATAGACGAGCCTCCGTCCAGGTTGAAGAAGCAGCCCCCGGCCTCCTCGACAATAACCTTGATTGGCGCCAGGTCCCAGGGAGCCGCAACCGGCTCCAGCCAGACGTCCAGTTGTCCGGTAGCCAGCATCATCGCATCCAGGCAGCCGCCGTAACTGCGAACCGACCAGAACTTTGAACTCCACTCGAGCAGTTCGCCGCTGTTGGGGAGGGCCCGGCCGCGGGCCAATCCGTTCAACCCCAGCACCGCGTCGCCGATCGCCGTTACCGAAGAGACTCGCAACGGGGAGTCATTGCGGAACGCTCCTCCACCCCTGGATGCCGAGTACATCTCACCCGTCACCGGGAAATAGCAAGCCCCGGCGATAATCTCGCCCTTCTCTTCCAGGCCGATGAGCACCGACCAGAACGGATTGCCACGAATGAAGTCGCGCGTACCGTCAATCGGGTCGATAATCCACTTGCGGCCCGTTCTGGATTCGGCCCGCGCGCCCTCTTCGCCCAATAGCCCATCGCCAGGGCACTGGTCCATCAGAAAAGATGCCAGCGCGCGCTCGGATTCCCGGTCGGCAATGGTCACCGGAGAAGAGTCTGCCTTGTCCTCACGGGTGAATCCCGTCATGCGGTATCGCAGCGCCACCTCCCCGGCGGCTACCGCGGCCGTCCGGGCGATCCTCGCCTCGCGCTCAAATGCCATGACTCCATTGTCGGTGATTCCGTCCTGCGTCGAAGACGGGTTACAGCGGTACCACCGGCTCGGGTAATAGGACAAATTGCCGCTACACGTATTGTTGGGCTCTGCGGAAGGTTGCAAGCCGGCGGTGGGGTCCAGTCCAACCCGGTACGCCCCGAGGTCCGGCGCGTCCGCGCACGCCGACCGGTTCCACCGGTACCGGAACGGCGGCCGATTGACGGGATCAAAACGCGATGTTACTTATGGGGCGGATCGCGGCCATGAGACTACTTGTAACCACTCTCCTTCTCGCGCTGCCGCTACCGGTGGCAGCCACAGAGATTACCACTTTTGTAAGCACCGGCGCCGACGTTACCGGCGATCGTGACAACAAATACCAGGTGGTGGCGGCACCGTCAACCGGGCCGGTCACCTATGACACGGTTCCATTCGACGCCTATGTGACCTTCAATCCTCCCACGCCGCAATTTCCCGTCGGCGTGCCGGGCGGCTGGTTTTCCGACGATAGCGACTCCAAATGGATCGCCGCGCAGCGGGACACCAACACCCAGGGCGACAGTATCGGCCAGTTCATGTATGAGACCCGGTTCGATCTCACGGGATTTGATCCGATTTCGGTCGTCCTACAGTTCCACGTCTGGGCCGATAACCAGATTCCGACCATCTTTCTGAACAACGCCGCCACCGGAGACCAGGTGCTGGACATGATCAACTACGTCAACCCGCTGGCAGGCGCGCAAGTCACCTTGAGCAACGCCGCGGGTTTCGCCTTCAACCCGGGCGTGAATACCCTGCGCTTCGCGGTTGATAACACGTCGTTCTATTACCCCACCAATGTATCCGGATTCCGCCTTCGTGTTGACTCGGCCGACGGCCAGTATGTGGTTCCCGAACCGTCCACGATGGCACTGCTGGGAGCCGGCCTGATCCTGTCCGGTCTGATTTACCGCCGCCGAAAGCCGCATGAGCGTCCCATCCGGTGATCGACTCGTTCCGGGGCCGATCAAATTCCCGGCGGCGGCATTGCGCCACCTTCCCGGCGAAGGTGGCGCTCCTCACTGCTCTGCCTCGCCCTATGGAGTCTTGGCGCAGCGGAAACCGATGTCAGGCGCGGCAAAACGCGCCGGAACCGACATCCATTCGTAAGCCACCGCGTCGCTGAGCGGCCTGTCGAACGCCCCTCCGCGAATGGTGTACCAGGGCTCGTTCGCTGCCGGCGGAGGCGTCAGCACCCGCGCAAAGTTGCTCACCGCGGCCGCTGACGGGGTCTGCAGTTCGTCCACAAACTCAGCCACGTTGCCGGTCATGTTCACCAACTGGTAGGGGCTGACGCCAGCCGCAAACGAATCCGCCGGCATGATGCCATGGGAGTTGGGATTGTCCCTTACGTTGGCCCTCGCCGGGTCGGCTTCGTTGCCCCAGGAGTAAATGCGGCCGTCGGTTCCCCGCGCGGCTTTTTCCCATTCCAGCGCCGCCGGCAGGCGCTTGCCGGCCCACTTGGCAAACTCCTGCGCATCGACGATCGTAATGTTCACCACGGGATCATCCGGCTTGGCGGCGGTGAAACCAGGAGGCAGCGGGCGTTTCCGGGCGGAGCAGAACTGCCGGTAAGCAGCGTTGGTGACTTCCGTGCGGTCCATATAGAACGCACCGGTATCAGCCGGTTGGCTCTCCCGGCCCGAAAGGAACGAGCCTGCTGGAACCAGGTGCATCTCTCCCGTGCTGGTACTGATAATGGGCGCGGGGGGCTGCTTCCCTTCGGTAACTACGGGCGGTGGAGGCGCCAATTTTGTGCGGCCGAAGAAGTACCAGCCGAAACCGGCCGCAGCCAGGAGCACCACCGCCGCCACCACCCATAGCAGCTTATTGCTTCCCGGTGCGGCGGGGGAAACCGGAGCCGCCGGGTGGGGCGCCTCCTCGCGCAGTATGCCCTGCAGCAGCGCGATTACCTCGCCGAATGACTGGAAACGGTCTTCAGGCTTCTTCGCCGTACACCGGGAAACCAGGTCGATCACCGGTTGAGAGACCCCGGCATCTACCAGCGGCTGGAGATTCAGCGGCTCATGCAAAATCATGTAGAACAGCCGCTCCACCGTATCGCCGGTCACCGGCTTCTGGCCAGTGAGCAGTTCAAACAGCAGCACGCCGTAGGCGTAGATATCCACCTGCCGGGTGGGAGGCTGGCCCAGAATCTGCTCCGGCGCCATGTAGTAGGGCGTGCCCAGCGCCAGGCCCGCCTTGGTCAGCGAGAGATCGTGGGACTTGGCGATGCCAAAATCCATCAGCCGCGCCCTGCCGGATGGGTCGATGTGAACGTTCTCCGGCTTGATGTCGCGGTGAACGACGTTTTTGGAGTGAACGAACTCTAACGCCCGCGCAATCTGAAGGGCGATCCCCAACCGTCTCTTAAGATCACCGGTCTGGTTCGACCGGATCGCGTCGCGCAGGTCGCTCCCGGTCAGAAACTCCATCACCATGAAGGGGCGGCCGTTCTCTTCCCCGTAATCATGGATGCGGATGATGTTGTCATGGGCGAATCCGCTGGTGATTCGCGCTTCCTGAAGAAAACGTGCCTTGGCATCCGGATCGGCAGAGCCCTGCTCGGTGAGGATCTTGACGGCAACAATGCGGTCGATTACCGTGTCTCGCGCGCGGTAGACGTGCGACATGCCGCCGCCCAGAAACTTGAGTAACTCATACTTGCCGATTCGTTCCGGCCCTCCAACAGCCATCGAGCGCTACCCTTTCCGCGGCTATCTCGCCACGGTGGCAACGCACCGCAGGTTCGACAGGTAATCTTTCGAAAACACCGGCGGAGCCCCCGCCGTATCCAGCAGGAACCGGTACGTCAGCGGCTTGCCGGCCACCATCACCGGCCGTCCTTCCCGTCCCTGCCGGACGATCCAAGCCAAACCATAGGCATGGCCGGAAGGGGAGAACTGGTCGGCGTCGGCAAAGAAGCGGAACAGGCTCCACAATCCCTGCCGGTTTTGCACCTCCAGATCCGTCCCGCCCTGCAACTTCACGCTGAGCCGCAATTCCTGCGCTCCGGAGCCCGGCCAAATGAACTTCTTGCCGCCGGCGGGTCCGGAAAAACTGGCGTTCTGGCCGTCAACGTTCATCTGCATCTGCTCCACCTGGTCGGAGGCCTGCGGCTGCAGGATGTATTCCAGACGCGGCGTCTGCCCGCCATGGTAGAGCGCTTCGGAAAAGTGCGCCGCATTGTTGAAGAACGTCACGAAGGCCGGATTGAGCGCCATCGGAGAGCCCGGCGCCGCCACCCAGGAGTTTCCCTGCTTCGGAAGCATATTCTTGAGGTTGGCCTCGTAGAACGTCCACAGCGCGCCGGTCTGCGGGCGCAGCAGGCCGCCTACCTCATCCAGCGTGGCCTCGGCCTGCGCCTTCGGGTTGAACGGAAACTTCGCCATCACCGCCGAGAACTGCATGCATAGGCCGCGGCCCTTGGCATTCAACTCGGCCGGACCCAGGCCGCGCAGCAGCGCCTCGGCGTTCGTGATTGGATCCTCAAGCAGTTTTTCCACCCTGGTCTCGATGTGGGCTTCCGGATCGATGCGAAATGCCTGAGCCACCTGCCGCGTTCCCATTCGCGCGCTGGCCGCGTTCTGCAGTGTCGCATTGGCCATCGCCGGGTCCACCGAGGGCGCGCTAGCGGCCTGTTCCATGGAGCTCTGAAGCTGCAGCAGCGTGTTCATGTACTGCTGGTTGGTCGGCCCGATGTAGCGATCGGCCTGCGAAGGCGGCACCACCTGATGGACCGGCTGGAAAGCCTCAGCCACTTTCGGCGAGTCGACGCCGGTGTTCTGTGATGCCAGCCAGAACAACGCCAATAGCGGCGACTGGTTGCCGGAAAGCTGGTTCAACTTGGCGGCCGCGTCCTTCAGGCCGGCGTAGGGCACGATGCGGCTCGCGTTGATGTAAGCTCGCCAGGCAGCGATGTAGTCGCTGGTGTAGCGGGCTGTCAGGTCGGCCTCGAGTCTTCCGCGATCCACCGCGCTGGGGGCATAATCGCCCAGCACCCATTTCTCGCCGCCGAAAAACTGGTCGGCGTGCTTGATTGCATCCTTCATGAAGTCCCAGCCCGCCTTGGTGAACGCGCCGGGAACGTCTTTATGGTTCTCCACCAGCGCCGCCGACCCGGGAAACCTCTGGTTGAAATTAAGCGTCGGATTGCGCCGCGACGCCTCGGCCAGCATGAATTGGTAAACGCGTTCGGTGCCGGAGAACTGCGCCAGGTAGCGCCGGGCCCGATCCACCGTCGGAGCGTCGTTATCGGAGCTGAACGGGTTTTCGCGCTTTAGATCCTCGGAGTAGAAATCGAACTGCTTCCGCGCCAGTTGCTGGCGCTCGGAATCCACATCCCGGCCCTCGATCCACCAGTTCTGCAGCAGTGGCGACAGAAAAGGCCTCGAGCTCTTGTCGTGGTTCGAAGTGGTGATCAGGTAGCCCTTCAGGGTGTCATAGGTCGGGCCGTACGGATATCCGGAATCCGGCATCGCGGGCAGCCGTCCCAGGTAAGCCAGCATCTTTGCCTGCGTCTGGGCCAGCAGAAGCTGGTAGAACTTGTTGTAGTAGATGCGCCGGACATGCGGATACATCGCCTCGCCGGCGTATAATCCCAGCCGCAATCGCAGCGGCGCCCCTTCATTCTGATACACCGTCAGCCGTTCCAGCGACTGCCGCAGCGTCTCCAGCTTCTGCAACGAATCGAGCGACGCCAGGTTACTTCCCGCGCCCTCAGTGCTGGAAATGTTCCTGGTGGCTTTGAGCGCGTCCGCTTCAAGCGACCGGTTGCCCAGATAGGACACCAACCACAGCACCGCCAGCAGCAGGCACAAACCGGTGGATGCAGCAAAAAGGATGCGCCGCATCCGGCTGGTCTTGGTGCTGGCGCCGCTTGCCCCCATGGCCGCGTCGTCCCGCAGGATCACGTCGTTGAACAGATGGGAAAGAAACAGCCACTGGGGAACCTTACGCGTGCCGGTAGCCACCGGAACGGCTTGCGGCAGACCCGGCTGCGCGCCGGGAACCTTGAATACCCCGGTGGCGCTGCCTGCACCCTGCATGGCCTGCGGCTGCGGCTTCACCGGTTGCGCCTGCACCGTTTCGGTCACGATGATGGGCCGCACACCGGTGAAATAGAAACCGCGTAGAAACGGACTCGCCCGCAATTGGCTCGGCCGGCACAGATCCACCAGGTAATTCACCACCGAGGTGCGAATCTTACGGAACTCGCGCGGGAACTCGTAGGCGCCCGGCAAACGGTCCTGGTCGTGTTCCCGCGGCAGCACCGCGATCCGTTTCTCGGCGATGGAGAAGTAGAGCTGATTGAAGGCCGCCGACAGCCGCGCGGTCTCCTCTTCGGCATAGACGCCTCCGGACTCGCGGCGCATAGGCACGGTGGCGCCGAGCACCTGGGAGGCTTCTTCATTGGTCAGGTTGCGAACGTAATCGGCGAAGAACGGCAGCCGGTCGGCCTTGGTGAACAGCATGTAGACCGGGAAGCTGATGCCCAGCGTCTCGGAGATCTCGTTCAGCCGGCCGTGCATAAAACGCGCCGCCCCGCCCACCAGGTTTTCGGCGCCGGGTTTGGTGAAGTTCTCGCAATCGAAGCAGACGATGGCCGCGCGCGGCGCCTGGCCGCTTGAAGCCGCCGATTTCAGCGTGCCCGGCGTGAGACGGCGGATCATGCTTTTCCATGCTTGCGGCTCGGCTAGCAGCTTGCCGCCCAACTCGGCAAACACCGCTTTACGCGCAAACCAGAAGTTGGCGGCGCGGGTGGGCACGATGGCGTTTTCCTGATAGACCTGGCCGGCCAGCAGTTCGGCCTCCAGCCCCGAGTTGGTCATCACGCTGGTCTTCGTCGTCGCGCGGTCGCCCAGGAGAAGAATCGCCGGCAGGTTGCGAATCCCTCCTCCCTGCGCCAGCTTGGCTACGGCAAGCCTGGCATCGGCATCCCGGGCAAGCAGCGAAATCTCGTCCGTCCCGCCGCTGTCGGCGGCCGGCGCCCCCTCTCCCCCGCCGGCAGGCGCCGAACGGGAGCGAAACCACAGCCACACACC
>JADZGD010000036.1 GCA_020854055.1 Bryobacterales bacterium
CGGGCGACAATGTGAGCCTGGTGGTGGAGCTGATCACGCCAGTGGCCATGGATAAGGGCCTGCGGTTCGCCATCCGCGAAGGCGGCCGCACGGTGGGCGCCGGCACGGTGTCGGAAATTTTGGAATAACGGATGTGGGCCGGCCGCTCCCTGGCGGCTGCGGCCGGCCGCAAAGGAAACAATGCTCAGAGAACGCATTCGCATCAGGTTGAAGGCGTATGACCATCGGATTCTGGACCAGTCTACGACCGAAATCGTGGAGACTGCGAAAAGGACCGGTGCCCAGGTGGCTGGCCCGATACCGCTGCCGACCGTAAAGAACCGCTTTACGGTGTTGCGGTCGCCCCACGTGGATAAAAAGTCGCGCGAACAGTTTGAGATCCGTACCCATAAACGTCTGCTCGATATTTTGGAGCCGACACAGGATACGGTGGATGCGCTGATGAAGCTCGACCTGCCTGCGGGCGTCGATGTCGAGATCAAGGCGTTTGGGAAAAAATAAGCGGGATTGAAGAGCGCCGCATCGTGGTAGGACAGGCGATGGCGGCCGCCGGCCGCCGGTATTAGGCGCCGGCAGCGAAAATCTTCAATTAGGTGGAATTATGAGCCCAGGAATTCTTGGCAAGAAGATCGGTATGACACAGGTGTTCCGGCCCGACGGGCAGGTGGTGCCAGTCACCCTGCTGAAGGCTGGTCCTTGTGTTGTGGTGCAGCGCAAAACGCCGGTGCTCGACGGATATGACGCCGTCCAGGTCGGATTTCTCGAGTACGTCAAGGCGTCGCGCATCAACAAGCCGCAGACGGGGCATCTCAAGAAGGCCGGTGCGGACGGAGTACGATTTCAACGCGAGTTCCGTTTGAAAGCCGGTGATGACGACTTGAAGGCCGGTGACCGTATTCTGGCCGATCAGTTTAAGCCCCAGGATAAGGTGGATGTCACCGGTATCAGCAAGGGGCGCGGATTCGCCGGTTTTGTGAAGCGTCACCATTTCCGTGGCGGCGAGGGCTCACACGGCTCCATGTTTCATCGCGCACCGGGTTCCATCGGCGCCTCCAGCTACCCATCCCGGGTCTTTCCCGGCATGAAATCAGCCGGGCACATGGGGACAGACCGGGTGACGGTGCGAAACCTGGAGGTGGTCCAGGTGGACCCCGAAGATAACGTAATCATGGTGAAAGGCGCGGTTCCCGGACCCAATGGCGGCTACGTCGTTCTGAGGCGAGCCAAGAGGTAACACGCCATGCCGAATATCGATGTCGTAGATCTGAATAATCAAAAGGTCGGCGAGTTGGCCCTGGCCGACGAAGTCTTCGCCGCCGAAGTCAATCAGGCTCTGCTTTACGAGGCGGTTCGCCAGTACCTGGCCAGTCAACGCCGTGGAACGGCGAAGACCAAGGTACGCCGCGAAGTCGCGGGATCCGGTAAGAAATTGTGGCGGCAGAAGGGAACCGGCAGGGCGCGCATGGGCTCGGTCCGTTCCCCGATCTGGCGGCATGGCGGCACCGTTCACGGGCCGCAGCCTCGCGATTACGGCTACCAGCTACCCCGGAAGATGATGCTCGGCGCGCTGCGCTCCGCCCTTTCGGCCAAGTTGCGCGATGGCGAGTTGACGGTAGTTCAGGAGTTCAACCTGGCGGATCACAAGACCAAGTCCGTGAAGGGGACCCTCGACCGGCTGGAAGCCAACCGGAGCGTATTGCTGGTGGATAACAGCGGCAACCGCAGTCTGGCGCTCGGCTCGCGCAATCTGCCCGGAGTGACGCTGCTCTCTACTCGCGAGGTGACGCCCTATCATCTGCTGGGCCATCATCGCGTGGTGATGAGCGAGCCGGCTGCAAGGAAATTGTCGGAGGCGCTGGCGAAATGAACCGCTACGACGTAATTGTAAAGCCGATCGTAACCGAAAAGGGCGTCGCCAAGAAGGACGGCGAACAAACCCTGTGCTTTGAGGTTGCGCCGGATGCAAACAAAACGGAGATCAGGCAGGCCGTGCAGGCTATCTTCAAGGTCAAGGTCGCCGATGTCCGCGTACTGAATAATGTGGGCAAGCTTCGCCGCCGCGGACGCTACTCCGGATTCCGGTCGGATTGGAAGAAGGCCTATGTGCGGCTGAAGGCCGGCGAGAAAATGCCGGAATACGCCGACATCTAAGGGGTATCGGGACATGGCGATCAAGACATATCGGCCCTACACGCCCACCAGGCGGTTTCAAACCGTGGTATCGCGCACGGAGCTGACCAAAGTCGCTCCGGAGAAATCGTTGCTGGCGGGCAAGAAGCGCACCGGAGGCCGTAATTCGGCCGGCCGGGTGACCTCGCGCTTCATCGGCGGTGGCGCCAAGCAGTCCTACCGCGTGATCGATTTCAAACGCGACAAGACCGGCATTGCGGCTAAGGTTGCATCCATTGAGTACGATCCCAACCGTTCGGCTCGAATCGCGCTGCTGAATTACGCCGATGGCGAGAAGCGCTACATCATCGCGCCCGACGGCCTGAAACCGGGCCGTACGGTAATGTCGGGCCCGGACGTGGACATCCTGGTTGGCAATGCGCTGCCGCTTAAGAACATTCCGCCGGGTACATTCATTCACAACATCGAATTGCGGCCAGGCAAGGGAGCCCAGATGGCTCGCAGCGCCGGCACCCAGGCGCAATTGGTTTCGCGGGAAGGCGGCTACGCGCTGATCAAGCTGCCCTCGGGCGAGATCCGCCGGGTGGAGGAGCTCTGCATGGCGACGATCGGCCAGGTGGGGAATCTGGATCATGAGAACGTTTCCCACGGCAAGGCCGGCCGCACCCGCTGGCTCGGTAAGCGGCCGCACAACCGCGGCGTAACGATGAACCCGGTCGATCACCCGCACGGCGGCGGTGAAGGCAAAACCAGCGGCGGACGAAATCCGGTCACTCCCTGGGGCCAGCCAACCCGCGGCTTCAAGACGCGCAACAACAAGCGTACGGAAAAGCTGATCGTCACGCGCAAGTCGAAGAAGAGGTAACAGGATATGGGCCGTTCCCTACATAAAGGACCGTTCTCGGATGATCACCTGGTGACCAAGATCGCCGTGATGAACGAGAAGAACGAAAAGAAAGTCGTGCGGACCTGGTCGCGCCGTTCTACGATCCTGCCGGAATTCATCGGCCACACGATCGCGGTTCACAACGGAAAGAAGTTCATCCCGGTATATGTAACCGAGAACATGGTGGGACACAAACTGGGCGAGTTTTCGCCTACCCGCACGTTCAAAGGACACGCCGGCAAGGCGGAGAAATCGTCCAGACCGTCCTAACCGGCGGTGCGGGGGAGACGACTGAGGAATCTTATGGAAGCAAGAGCGGAAGCCAGATATCTGCGGGTTTCGCCGCAGAAGGCGCGGCTGGTGGTGGACCTGATCCGCGGCCACCGTGCCGGCGACGCCATCACCATTCTGCGGGGCACGAACAAGCGAATCGCTCCGGCCGTCGAAAAGGTTCTACGTTCGGCGATCGCGAATGCCGAAAACCGGTCCAACGACGTGGACGTCGATCGTCTGTTGGTAACCAGCGCCTACGTCAACGAGGGACCTCGGACGAAGCGCATCCGGCCGGCTCCGATGGGCCGGGCGTACCGCTATCAGCGGCGCTTGGCGCATATTGCGATCACCGTCGGTGACGGAAAGAGCGGAGAAGAGTAACGATGGGACAGAAAGTTCATCCATACGGGTTTCGGATCGGTGTGACCAAAACCTGGCGCTCACGCTGGTTCGCCAAGCAGGACTACGCCAAGCTGCTTCAGGAAGACCTGGAACTCAAGACCAATCTCCACGACCGGCTGAAGTCGGCCGGTGTCAGTTCGGTCGAAGTGGACCGGCCGGGCAATAAGCTGCGCATCACCATCCGTACCTCCCGGCCGGGAATCATCATTGGCCGTAAGGGCGCGGAGATTGAAAAGCTTAAGCAGGATCTGGCGAAAAAGACCAAGCGGGAAGTCTATATCGACATCCAGGAAGTGCATAAGCCGGAACTGGATGCCCAGTTGGTCTCCGAATCGATTGCGCTGCAGTTGGAAAAGCGCGTCGCCTTCCGCCGCGCCATGCGCAAAGCGGTGGATTCGGCGCTGCGGTTCGGCTGCAAGGGAATCAAGGTACGGGTTTCGGGCCGCTTGAACGGCGCCGAAATCGCTCGAAGTGAGTGGTATCTGCAGGGGCAACTTCCCCTGCATACTTTGCGTGCCGACATCGATTATGGCTTCGCTCAGGCCTATACAACCTACGGCGTGATCGGCATCAAGTGCTGGATTTACAAAGGCGAAATCATCGACGGCCAGCGCCGCGGACTCTCGAGTGAGCCCGAACCGCGCCGGCCCCAACGGCGCGAACGGCGGGAACGGGGAGATCATCGCGGCGAGCGCCGGCAGGATCGAGGTAGTGGCGGGCCGTCACAGCAGGCACCGCCACCGCTCGCGGCCCCTTCCGGCGAATCGACTGCCATTCCGGAACAGGCTGCGCCGGCGGAGCTTTCGCAGCCTCGCGCCGCGCAGCCAATCGCTCCACCGCTGGCCGCTCCGCAGCCAGCCTGGAAGCAGGAAGTGAAGCCGGAAAATCCGCCGGTTGAAGACGGCGGGGAGACCAAGGAGTAGACGCCATGTTAATGCCAAAGAAAGTCAAGTACCGCAAACAGCAGCGCGGACGGATGCGTGGCAAAGCCTGGCGCGGTTCAGACCTCTCATACGGCGACTACGGCCTGAAAGCCCTGGAATGCGGTTGGGTGACGGACCGGCAGATCGAAGCTGCCCGTATCGCCATGACACGCTACATCAAGCGCGGCGGTAAGGTCTGGATCCGGTTGTTTCCCGACAAGCCGATCACCAAGAAGCCAGCGGAAACCCGTATGGGTAAAGGGAAAGGCGCGCCCGAACAGTGGGTGGCGGTAGTCCGGCCCGGCAAGATCTTGTTCGAAATGGAAGGTGTGCCACGCGATGTCGCCGAGCGGGCGATGGCCCTGGCGGCACACAAACTATCGGTTCCCACCAAGGTTGTGGTGCGCGAAGAGACCATATAAGAGGGATCGGCAATGGCAAAGAGTGAGAAAATCCGGCAACAGGACGCGGCCGAGTTGAACCAGCAAGTACGCGAAGCCGAGGAACAGTTGTTCCGGTTCCGCTTCCAGTTCAGCATGGGACAAGTGGACGGCCTTAAGAAGTACCGGCAACTACGCAGGGACCGGGCGCGCATGCTGACCGAACTGCGCAGCCGGGAACTGAGCGCCCCAGAGAAGGGAAACTAGACTATGGCCGAGCAGACCGCGGGAAAGCGCAAGAACGAGAAGGTCGGCGCAGTGGTCTCGACAAAAATGACCAAGACGATCGTCGTCGAGGTTACACGCCGGGTTTCGCACCCGGTTTACAAACGGATTGTTACACACCGCAAGAAGTTCTACGCGCACGACGAAGAGCAAACGGCGCGGACTGGCGACATCGTTCGGATTATCGAGTCGCGGCCGCTCAGCCGGTTGAAGCGCTGGACGCTGGCCGAAGTCGTGCGGCGCGCCCCGCTGGTCGGCGTGGACGCCGAGGTGCTGGCGGCGTTGAACGCTCCGGTGGCCAAGTAAGGAGAGACTGCCATGATCGGAATGCGAACGATCCTCGAAGTGGCCGACAATAGCGGCGCCCGGAAACTTTCGTGTATCCTGCCGCGAGGCGGCGACAAGGGATTACGCGCGGGTCTGGGTGACGTGATAACGGCGGCCGTGAAGGAGGCTGCGCCCGATTCCGCCATTAAGAAGGGTAAAGTGGTCCGCTGCGTCATCGTGCGGATGCGCAAGGAGACGCGGCGCCGCGATGGAACTTATATCCGGTTTGATTCCAACGCCGCGGTATTGATTAACGAGATTGGCGAACCGGTGGGAACCCGCGTATTCGGCCCGGTAGCGCGCGAGTTGAGAGACAAGCGGTTTATGAAGATCGTGTCGCTCGCGCCGGAGGTGATCTAAATGGCGCAGACAACGGCAAAGTCGAAGGCTCCCAAACGGGTGAGCATCAAGCGCGACGACACGGTTGTCGTGATTGCCGGCCGCGATAAAGGCAAGCAGGGCCGCGTGCTCGACGTCCTCCGCAAGGAAGGTAAAGTCCTGGTGGAACACGTCATGATGATCAAGCGCCACACCCGCCCGAACCCGGCCAAGGCCATCCGGGGCGGAATCGCCGAACGCGAAGGCCCCATCGACGCTTCCAACGTGATGGTGGTCTGCGCCAGTTGCGGACCGACCCGCGTCGGGCACAAGGTTGAGACTACCGGCGGCAAAGCGCGGCGAACCAGAATCTGCCGCAAGTGCGGCACCGTTCTTGATCGCAAGAGTTAAGGAGGGCGCAATCGATGAAAGCAAGGCTGAAAGAACATTACGTCAAAAAAGTCATCCCGGCGCTCACCAAGGATCTCGCCTATGCCAACGTGATGGCGGTGCCGAAGATTGAAAAGATCTCCCTCAACATGGGCCTCGGCGAGGCGACTCAGAACCAGAAACTGCTCGAAGGGGCGGTGGTCGAGATGACGGCTATCGCCGGACAGAAGCCGGTGGTAACCAAGGCTCGCAAATCGATCGCGGCTTTCAAACTGCGTGAAGGCATGGCCATCGGATGCATGGTGACGTTGCGGGGCGACCGGATGTACGAATTTCTCGATCGGCTGATGAATGTGGCGCTCCCCCGCGTGCGCGACTTCCGGGGCGTATCCACCAAGAGTTTCGATGGCCGCGGCAATTACACGCTTGGCATCAAGGACCAGTTGCTTTTCCCCGAGATCGATTACAACAAGGTCGAAAAAACAAAGGGAATGAACATCTGTATTACTACAACGGCGAAAACCGATGCGGAGGCGCTCGCGCTGCTACGTCACATGGGCATGCCGTTCCGCCAGTAGGAGTCCGGGAAAGGGAATTTGAATCGATGGCAACTACCGCCAAAATCGCAAGGGATGAGAGACTCAAGCAGGCCAGGCAGGCTGCGAAGGCGAAACTCCGAATCCGGCACCGTAACCGCTGTTTCCGCTGCGGGCGTCCGCGCGGCTATATTCGCAAGTTTAATTTGTGCCGCATCTGTTTCCGCCAACTGGCGCTCGCGGGCGAAATCCCCGGCGTGACCAAGGCGAGTTGGTAGCGGACCCTGAGGATTGATGAAATGACCACTTCCGATCCCATTGCCGACATGCTGACTCGAGTGCGCAACGCGCTGAGCGCGCGCCACCCGAAGGTGGACGTGCCCGCCTCGAATCTGAAGATGGAGCTCGCCCGGATCCTCAAGGACGAAGGCTACATCATGAATTTTAAGCTGGTGGAGGAGGATGCCAGGAAGGCGATCCGCATCTACCTGAAGTACACCCCGGCCAATCTGCCGGTCATCTCCCGGATCGAGCGCATCTCGCGGCCGGGCTGCCGGGTCTATGTAGGCAGCCATGACATACCCCGGGTGTTGGGCGGGATGGGCATTAACATCCTCACCACGCCCAAGGGCGTGATGACGGGAACGGCTGCGCGCAAGGAAGGCGTCGGCGGAGAGGTACTCTGCCAGATCTGGTAGCGTATTGACACACAAGGATTTAACGCCATGTCGAGAGTAGGGAAAAAACCGATCCCACTGCCTAAGGGAGTCAAGGTGGCGATTGGTGATCATTTGCAGGTACAAGGACCGAAAGGAACCCTGGCGGTCCCGATTCCGAACGGTGTCCGCATCGAACAGCGCGACGGCACGCTGGAGGTGGTACGCGACCACGACCGGTATGCGGCGCTGCACGGGCTCACCCGCGCCCTGGCCTCCAACGCGGTTACCGGCGTCTCGCAAGGTTTCACGCGGGAATTGGATATCGTCGGTATCGGCTATCGGGCGGAGGCTAAGGGGCGCTTCATCAGCTTCAGCCTGGGCTATTCGCATCCGATCGAGTTCATGCTGCCCGACGGCATCGACGTCAGGATCGACAAACAGACCCACCTGGTGCTGAGCGGCCACGACCGGCAGTTGCTGGGCCAGGTGGCGGCCAACATCCGCGAACTTCGTCCGCCGGATCCTTATAAGAACAAAGGCGTCCGCTACACCGGTGAAGCGCTGCGCAAGAAGGTTGGCAAGACGGGAGCGGGTGGTAAATGATTACCAGAACCTCTAAGAACGAAACGCGCGCCAAGATCCACAAGCGCCTGCGTAAGAGATTGCACGGAACACCGGAGCGCCCGCGCCTGGCTGTCTTCCGCAGTATTCACCATATTTATGCGCAGGTCATCGACGATCGTGCCGGCCGCACCCTGGCGGCCGCCTCCTCGGTGGAGAAGGCGGCCGGCGCCAGCGGTGGCAACGTGGCCGCTGCCAAACAGATCGGCCAGTTGATCGGCGAGCGGGCCAAGGCCAAAGGAATCACCCGCGTCGTCTTCGACCGCGGCGGCTATCTTTATCACGGCCGGATCAAGGCCCTGGCCGACGCGGCGCGCCAGGCCGGACTGGAGTTTTAAGCCCATGCCAACGATACCTCAGAAACGAATCGACCCCTCCCAGTTGAACCTCAAGGAGCAGGTGGTATCCATCAATCGCGTCACCAAGGTGGTCAAGGGTGGCAAAAACTTGAGCTTCTCGGCACTGGTGGTGGTCGGCGATCCGGGCGCCAAAGTCGTCGGATTCGGGACCGGTAAGGCAAAGGAAGTTCCGGCGGCGATCAAGAAGGGCATCGAGGCGGCGAAGAAGAATCTGCGTAAGGTTCATGTACTCGAATCCACCATCGCCCATGTGGTGCTGGGACGCTTCGGCAGTGGCGAGGTGCTGCTCAAACCCGCGCCGGCCGGAACCGGCGTCATCGCCGGCGGCCCCGTGCGCGCCGTCATTCAGGCCGCTGGCATACCGAACGTCCTCACCAAGTCGATCGGTTCGCACAACCCGCATAATGTGGTAAAGGCGACTATCGTGGCGCTCGAACAGTTGCGCGACAAGGCGACCGTGGCCGAAATGCGCGGTCTGGCGGTAGAAAATTTGTAAGCTGCGGCCGCCCGGCCAGTGGCCAGGAAGTGTGCATATGGCAGAACGTACAATAAAAATTAAGCTCGTGCGCAGCACGATCTGCACGCCGGAGAAGCACAAGTCAATCGTACGGGCTCTCGGGTTGAAGAAGCTGAACCGCGTGGTGGAGAAGCCGGACACGCCTGAATTCCGCGGCATGGTGACGAAGATTCCCCACCTGTTGCAGATTGTCGATTAAGGAATACGGTCATGAATCTCAGTGAACTCAAACCCCCGGCCGGGCAGAAGCACACCAAGCGGCGAATCGGCCGCGGTATGGGCTCGGGAAGAAGTAAGACGGCTGGGCGGGGCCAGAAGGGCCAACGCTCGATTTCCGGCTTCAGCCTGATGCGCGGCTTCGAGGGCGGCCAGATGCCGCTCCACCGCCGCCTGCCCAAGCGCGGATTCACCAATATTTTTCGAAAGCAACTGGCGGTGGTGAACGTCGGCCGGCTGGACCAACTCGAAGGAGATTCTTTCGACCCGGCAAACCTGGTACAACTCGGGGTTGTCAGCAAACTCGGTGACGGTTTGAAGGTGCTGGGCGCTGGCGAGCTGAAACGCGCCATCAAGGTGAAGGCCCACGTTTTCTCCCAATCGGCCAGGCAGAAGATCGAAGCCGCGGGCGGGTCGGTCGAGGTGATCGAACCCGGCAGCAAAGCCCCAGCCTCGGGCAACTGAACCACCGGGAATTGAGCGAATCATGAAGTTCTTCGAGTCCTTTGCGAACATTTTCAAGGTGCCGGACCTGCGGAATCGGGTCCTGTTCACTCTGGGAATGCTCGCCATCTATCGTCTGGGCGGTCACATTCCGACACCGGGTATCGATGCCCACCGTCTGGAGAATTTCTTTCAGCAGAACCAGGGTTCGCTGTTCGGTTTTATCGACCTGTTTTCGGGCGGGATGTTTCGCCGGTTGACGATTTTTGCGCTGGGCATCATGCCCTACATCACGGCGTCCATCATTCTTCAGTTGCTGACGGTCGTCATCCCGACGCTCGAAAAACTCCAGAAGGAAGGCGAACTCGGCCGCCGCAAAATCACCCAGTGGACCCGCTATATGACGGTCGGCCTGGCTCTGATGCAGTCGTTCGGCATCGCCGCCGCGCTGCAGAACTCGCAGGGTGGATTTGTGATAAACCCTGGCTACGGCTTCATCGCGATGACGGTGTTGAGCCTCACAACGGGCACCGCCTTCATCATGTGGCTGGGCGAGCAGATCAGTGAACGCGGTATCGGCAACGGAATGTCGCTGATCATCTTCACCGGCATTGTGGTTGGCCTGCCTAGCGCAGTTGGCAATTTTTATACGAATGTATTCCAGACCCGCCAGTGGAATGCCCTCCACGTGACCATCATTATTATTTTCATGATCGCGGTGGTTGGCTTCATCGTCCTGGTGGAACGTGGCGAACGCCGGATTCCGGTGCAGTACGCCAAACGGGTGGTCGGCCGCCGCATGATGGGTGGCCAGCAAACTTACCTGCCGCTGAAGGTGAACGCCGGCGGTGTCATTCCTGTCATCTTTGCTTCTTCGCTGCTGGCGTTTCCGCAGACTTTCCTGCAGTTCGAGGGGCTTAAGCAGAATTCGTGGATCAGCGGAATGCTTCGCTCCATGGGCTACGGAGAGCCGTTGAATGCGGTACTGTTTGTTGTCGGTATCATCTTCTTCTGCTATTTTTACGTTTCGATTATCTTTAATCCGAACGAAGCGGCAGACAACATGCGTAAGTACGGCGGGTTCATCCCCGGAATCCGACCCGGTAAGAACACCGCCGACTACATGAACAAGATCCTGACCAAGATTACGATGGTCGGGGGCTTGTACCTTTCGGTGTTAAGCCTGATTCCTCAGATCATGATCTCCGGCATCAAGCTGCAGCACCTTCCGCCGGCCGTACTGGGCAACTTCATCGATGCGCATTTTCCGCGCTGGCTGCTCGATGGCTTGGGCGTCACTTTTTATTTCGGCGGTACCTCGCTACTCATTGTGGTCGGGGTGGCGATGGACACTGTCAATCAGGTCGAGGCGCAACTGATCATGCGTCATTACGAAGGCTTCACGCCGCGGTCGGGCCGTATTCGCGGGCGCAGGAGCGTTTTCTGATACCTAGGAACTCATATGCCGAAGATCACGGTCGGCACCGTCGCCGTTATGTTGTTCGGACCCCCGGGCTCGGGGAAAGGAACCGTCGCCCAGTACCTTACCGGGTGCTTCGACGTTCCACACATCTCAACGGGTCATATCCTGCGGGAGCAGATTGCTCTCGCCGACGGGCTTGGCCGGGAAGTGAAAGAATTGATGGATAGCGGTAAGCTGGTTGCTGATGAACTGGTGAACCGGATCGTTGTAGACCGGTTGAGCCGCCCGGATTGCGCCGCCGGCGCGATCCTCGACGGCTATCCGCGAACTGTCGAACAGGCCAAATTTATCTCTGAAGTATTGAAACAACGGGCGTTGGATTCGATGGTGATCTATCTGGACGTCGATTACGACGTGGTCGTCTCCAGGTTGACGGCTCGCCGCAGTTGTCCCCAATGCGGCGCGGTCTACAATCTCCGCTCCAAGCCGCCTAAAGTGGATAGCCGATGCGATCTCGATGGAACGCCGCTGATTACGCGCGACGATGATCGCGAGGACGTCATTCGTCAGCGTCTGGACAACTACGAGACTCAGACCCAGCCGCTGGTGGACTACTTCCGCGAGCAGGCTACTTGGTATTACCGGGTCAATGGAAATGACGGCAGTTCGGAGCAGATTGCGGAGCGTGCCTGTGCGCTGATCCGGAACTCCAACCCATGATTACGCGGAAGAACGCCGCCGAGCTGGAGAAGATGCGGCGGGCAGGGCTGCTGGTTTACGAAATTCTCCAGCGGCTGAAGGAAATGGTTCGGGAAGGCGTCACAACGTACGACTTGGAGGTCGCGGCCGAGCGGATGATGACCCAGGCGGGCGCCAAATCGGCGTTCAAGGGCTACTACGCCCCATCCGCCGGGACGGAATATCCCTGGGTGCTCTGCACCTCGGTGAATGATGAGATCATACATGGAATGCCGAACCCGAAACGCCAGTTGAAGGCCGGCGACGTCGTCTCCATTGATACTGGCGTGCAGTTGGAGGGTTACTTCGGTGATTCGGCAATTACCGTGCCGGTCGGAGAGATTGCGCCGGCGGTGCAAAAGCTGCTCGATGTAACGCGCGAGTCGTTGGAACTCGCCATAGCGAAGGTGGCCGCTGGAAACCGGTTGTTCGATATTTGTGGAACGGTGGAGCGCCACGTACAACTAAATGGCTTTTCCGTGGTCCGTGAGTTTGTGGGCCACGGCATAGGGACGCACCTGCATGAAGAACCCCAGGTTCCTAATTACATCGACCGGCGCAACGAGAATCCCCGGCTGAAGGAAGGCATGGTGCTGGCCATCGAGCCGATGGTGAATGCCGGACGTCCCGAAGTCAAGGTTTTGGCCGACAAATGGACCGCCGCCACGGCCGACGGATCATTTGCCGCTCATTTTGAGCACTGCGTGGCGGTTACCGCCAACGGGCCCTGGGTGCTGACGCGGCCTTGAGATGGAATTCGTTTCCGGCGATCAGCCGCGGGGTGGCCAGGTAGCGACGGTTTTGGAGCTACTACCGGGCGGAATCGTCCGGTTGGAGTTGGAGAGCCGCCGCGAGGTGCTGGCCCATCCGGCCAGTTCGCGGGTGTTGAATACGACCCGGCTGCGGCCGGGTGATCGGGTTGAGGTGGCGCTTTCGCCGCACGACACAACCAGGGGCCGGATTATCCGGCTGCTGCCGGCAAAGTGCTAGGGTGGAGAGATTTTTATGAAAGTTAGAGCTTCGGTAAAAGTAATGTGTGACAAGTGCAAGATCATCCGCCGCGAGGGCGTGGTGCGGGTCATTTGCACCAACCCGAAACACAAACAGCGACAGGGATAGTGAGGGAAAACTATGGCGCGTATCGCAGGCGTTGATCTGCCGAACAAGAAAAGGGCCGAAATCGGCCTGACTTATATTTACGGCATCGGCCGGACACGGTCGAATTCGATCTTGCACCGGGCCGGTGTGAATGCGGACAAGAAGGTTGGAGATCTCACCGAAGAGGAGATTAACCGGATCCGCCAGGTGATTGAAGAGGAAGGCGCCGTCGAAGGTGACCTGCGCAAAGAGATCTCGATGAACATCAAGCGGCTCATCGAGATGGGTTCCTACCGCGGACTGCGCCACCGCCGCGGCCTGCCGTTGCGCGGCCAGCGAACCCACACTAACGCACGCACCCGCAAGGGACCGCGGCGTGGTACGGTCGCCAACAAGAAGAAGGCGTCGGCAAAGACTTAGTCCGGGATTGGACCGATAGGGATCTTTCATGGCGAAAGCACCAGCTAAATCGACAAAGAAGAAGAGCTTTAAGAAAAAAGAAAAGAAGATTGTACCGTACGGTATCGTACACATCCAGGCAACCTTCAACAACACCATCATTACTTTTACCGATCCGCTTGGAAACGTCCTGGCGTGGTCGAGTTCCGGTTCGCTGGGCTTTCGCGGTTCGCGCAAAGGCACCCCGTTCGCCGCTCAGCAGGCGTCGCTCACTGCGGCTAACAAGGTGAAGGAATACGGCCTGCGAACCGTGGAAGTTCGTGTCGGCGGCCCCGGCGCCGGCCGGGAATCAGCGGTTCGCGCGCTGTCTACCGCCGGAATTGATGTCAGGGCGATCAAGGATCGGACTCCCATTCCGCACAACGGCTGCCGGCCGCCGAAGAAGCGCCGCGTTTGAATACCGTTGATTCTGCCCGGGCTGGTGGCGGCTCCAGTGCCGGAACCGCCGGGCCAATTGATTGTAGAGAGCAGGATGAAGGTCTGCCAGACCGTAAACTGCACCTTTTTGAAAGGTAGAGTTGATAACTTATGGCTCGATATAGTGGCTCCGTTTGCCGGCTGTGCCGGCGCGAGGGCATGAAGCTGTTCCTCAAAGGGGAGCGCTGCCACACCGAAAAGTGCGCCATAGAAAAGCGCAACTTTCCTCCCGGTCAACACGGGAAGGACCGCAAACCGAAAATTGTCGGCTACGGACTGCAGTTGCGCGAGAAGCAGAAGGCCCGGCGCTATTACGGATTGACCGAAACCCAGTTCCGGAACCTGTTCGAGAAGGCCTCGCGCGTCAAGGGCATCACCGGCGAGAACCTGCTGAATATGCTCGAACGGCGTCTGGATAACGTCATCTACCGCATGGGGCTGGCTACCAGCCGCCCACAGGCCCGCCAGGTAGTCCGTCATGGGCACGTTCAGGTGAACGGGCGCAAGACGAATATTCCTTCGTTCACGGTAAAGCCCGGCGATGTCGTCGAAGTCCGGGAAGGTAGCCGCAACAACGTATCCATTCTCAGTGCCCGGGACGCTACCGCGCACGCGCCAACCCCAAACTGGCTCGACGTTGATCGTGAGGCCCTGCGGGCAAGAATCACCGCGCAGCCCTCGCGCGAGGAGCTGGTTCAAATTCAATTAAACGAACAGCTCATCGTGGAACTGTATTCCAAGTAACGGCAGGCCGCTCCTTGAAGAGCGGCAAGGAAGTTAGAAGAGGAGAAAGCTATGTTCAAGGGCTTTCAGAAACCCAAGAGATTAGTTGCCAATACCGAATCACTCACCGAGCGGTACGGTATGTTCACCGCACAGCCCTTCGAGCGCGGTTTCGGTACCACCATCGGCGTGGGTCTGCGCCGGGTGCTGCTCAGCTCCATCGAGGGAGCGGCCATCACGGCGGTCCGAATCGAAGGTGTGGCGCATGAGTTCAGCCCGATCCCTGGAGTGGTCGAAGATGCCACCGACATCATCCTGAACCTTAAACAGGTTCCCTTCAAGATGAGTAGCGAGGGTGTGCGAACGGCCCGTCTGGTGATCGAAGAGCCCGGCGAGGTTCTCAGCGGCCAGATCCAGACCGATCACGACGTGGAAGTGCTCGACCGCAACATGCACATCGCCACCGTCGGCGAAGGCGGAAGGTTGAGCATCGAAATGCGGTTGAAAAGCGGACGAGGCTACGTTGCCGCCGACCGTAATTTCGACGAAGATCTGCCGCTCGGCTACATCCCGATCGACTCGGTCCATTCGCCGGTGCGTAAGGTCAATTTTTCGGTGGAGGCGGCTCGGCTCGGCCAGATGACCGATTACGACAAGCTGACGCTCGAGGTCTGGACCAACGGCGCCATCTCGCCCCAGGACGCCATCGGACAGGCCGCCAAGCTGCTCAAAGATCACATGGCAATCTTCATCAATTTCGAAGAATTGCCCGAGCAGGCCGAAGAACCGGCCGAGCGCGCCCTCAACCAGATGAACGAGATCCTCAACCGTTCGGTGGAAGAGCTCGAGTTGAGCGTACGTTCGTATAACTGCCTGAAAAACGCCAACATCCAGACGATCGGCGATCTGGTGCAAAAGACCGAGGCCGAAATGCTCAGGACCAAGAACTTCGGCCGCAAGTCGCTCAATGAGATCAAGGAGATCCTGCGGAATCTGGGGCTCTCCTTCGGCATGAAGTTCGACTCCCAGGGGCGCCTGGTAATGCCTGCCGGCGGTCCGGCCGTTGCCGAGGCGGCCGAAGAACCCGAAACGGACGAGAACGAACTCAACGAGATCAATGGATAGGAGCCGACCATGAGACACAAGAAAGCAGGTTTTAAGCTCGGTAGGGACGTGGCCGGCCGGCGCTCGCTTCTCCGCGGGCTGGTGACCAGTCTGATCGAGCAGGAACGGATCATTACGACGGTCACCAAAGCGAAGGCGGCAAAGCCGCTGGTCGAAAAAATGATTACCCTGGCCAAGACCGATACACTCCCGGCCCGTCGCCAGGCGGCAGCGTTTCTGGAGACACCGGCCTCGGTCAAGAAGTTGTTCGACACGCTCGGCACGCGCTTCGGACAACGCAGCGGCGGCTACACCCGGGTCATCCGGCTCGGGTTCCGCAAAGGCGACGGCGCCGAACAGGCGATGCTCGAGTTGGTGGATGCCAAGCTGGTAAAACGCGCCTCGGAACGTGCCAAGCGGCGGGAGGAGCGTCTCAAAGCGATGCGTGAAGGACGCGAAGGCGAAGAAGGCGGCGAGACCGCATAGGCGGATAGCAGCCGCTACAACCCAAACCGTTCACGGCGGAATGGTGCCTCACTGGCACCATTCCGCCGTTTTGTTTCTTTGGAGTGGACACGGCAGAGAAAATATATTATTCAGCGAGCATATCTCTTGACAGTAGTACACTCATCTTCTATACTGAAGGTGTAGTTAGTTCTAGGAGGAATTGCCACTATGACGCTAATGAAATATGATCCGTTCGCCGTTTTCGAGTCTCCTACCGGTCTCCGGGTGTTCGAAGACACCGTCTCCCGGCTGCTTAGTACGCCCGGCGGTGCCCGGCCCTGGAGTCCCAACGTCGATATCGCCGAAACGCAGAACGAACTCGTTCTCAAGGCGGATGTCCCGGGCGTCGACCTCAAGGACATCGATATCCAGTTCGAGAACGGGACCCTCACCGTGAAAGGTGAGCGCAAGTACGAGCACCAGGCCGATACCGACGGTTATCACCGCCGCGAACGTAGCTTCGGTTCCTTCATGCGCTGCTTCGCCCTGCCGGACACCGTCGATCCGGAGCAACTGAAGGCCACCTTCGAAAACGGCGTGCTGACCATCACCATGCCGAAGAAGGAAGTCGCCAAGGCTCGCTCAATCAAAATCGAAGCAGCGAAAAACTGACGAAACGAACCTGAGCGGCAAGTTCAGAGGGCCGGGACCGCGCAACGCTGGTCCCGGCTGCGCTTTACATGGGACAATGAGACTGACATGAACGGCGTAAAAACAGCGCTTCTTTTAGGGCTGATGAGCGGCATCTTGCTGGTGGGCGGGCAGGCTTTCGGCGGCCGCCAAGGGCTTTATATCGGCCTGATGATCGCCATCGGTATGAACTTTTTCAGTTACTTCTTCTCCGACAAAGTCGCTTTGCGCATGTACCGGGCGCAGCCGTTGACTGAAACCGAGAATCCCGAGCTTTACCGGGTCATAGAGCCGATCGTGGGCAATCTCGCGCGGCAAATGGGGCTGCCCATGCCTAAGCTCTGGGTCATTCCCGAGGATTCGCCCAATGCCTTTGCCACCGGCCGTAATCCTGCGCACGCCTCTGTCGCGGTTACTCAGGGGATCGTCCACCTGATGGACGGGCGGGAACTCGAAGGCGTTCTCGCGCACGAACTCGGCCACGTTCTGCACCGGGATATCCTGATCAGTTCGATCGCTGCAACTCTCGCCGCGGCGATTACCATGCTCGCTCGAATGGCATTCTTTTTCGGCGGCACGCGAGGGCGCGATGAGCGCGAGGGCGGCGCGATGGGCGACCTGATGATGTTGCTGATGGCCCCCATCGCCGCCATGCTGATTCAGATGGCCGTTTCCCGGACGCGGGAATATAGCGCCGATGCCGCGGCCGCCAAGTATACGGGAACACCCTACGGCCTCATCTCGGCGCTTCAAAAGCTGGAGAGCTGGTCACGGCGGATCCCGATGGACGCCAACCCCGCAACCTCACACATGTTCATCATCAAGCCCTTCACTGGCCAGAGCCTGATGCGGCTGTTCTCCACCCACCCGTCCACCGAAGACCGGATCGCCCGTTTGCAGGCCCTGCGTTAAATGTGGCCCTTGCCGCAGGTAAAGGTATCGCGCAAGGGCGCCCTCAGAGTGGACTCGGGCCATCCGTGGATCTTTTCGAGCGACGTTGCCGCGCGAGACACCGGCGTCACGCCGGGATCCTCTGTTCGTGTCGTTGCCCCGGGCGGGAGAAGCCTCGGTACCGCGCACTACAGCACGGAATCGCAGATCACGCTTCGCATGCTCTCGCCGCGCGTTGAACCGATCGATGAAAGCTTCTTTGAACGTCTCCTGCGCCAGGCCATCGGGTACCGCCGCTCTATCGTTAGCAACTCCAACGCCTACCGCGTAGTTTCCAGTGAAGCCGATGGCCTGCCGGGCCTTGTCGTCGACCGCTACGCCGGCAGTCTGTCGGTCCAGCTCCTCACCCAGGGCATGGACCGCCAGCAAGGCGTGATTCTCGCTCTTCTCGCCCGCCTTTTAGAGCCCGAAGCAATCGTGTTACGCAACGATGCCCCGGTACGGCGTAAGGAAGGGCTGCCACTTCTGAAAAGCGTCGTCAGCGGTACGGCCGCTCCGGCCGAAATCGAAATGAACGGCTTGAAACTGCGCGTAGATCTGCTCGGCGGCCAGAAGACTGGCGCCTTTCTCGACCAACGGGAAAATTACCGTGTGGCTGAGTCCCTGGTTCGGGGAACGGCGCTGGACTGCTTTACCTCGACCGGTGGTTTTGCGCTGCATATGGCACGGAGAGCAGAACACGTGGAGGCCGTCGATAGCTCCTCGGATGCGCTGGAGTGCGCGTTGGCTAACGCCAGGGCCAACTCGCTCGACAACATTGAATTTCGCCATGCCGACGCCTTTGAGCTGCTGGCTTCCTACGCGTCCGGAGGCCGGCGCTATTCCGCCGTGGTGCTCGACCCTCCGGCTTTTGCCAAGTCGCGATCCAGCATTACAGGAGCGCTGCGTGGGTACAAAGAAATCAACCTGCGGGCGATGAGGCTTCTCGCTCCCGATGGTCTGCTGATCACCTGCTCCTGCTCCCATCATGTGAGTGAGGCCGATCTGTTGGAGGTGGTGGCTTCGGCAGCGCTCGACGCCGGGCGCAAAGTGCGCATCCGTGAGCGCCGGACGCAGGCTCCGGATCATCCCATCCTGCTCACTGTGCCGGAGACGATGTACCTGAAGTGTCTGATTCTGGAGATGATACCGCCTTCAGAGGGTTAGCCGACAAACCGCAGTGTCCCGCCCTGTAGTACCCAGCTGCAGGGCGGGATTGAATTAACTTACCATTCCGCACGGCCGGCGCTGAAACTTCGCGCCGCGCCCGAGCCGGACTCCCGGTTGCGGGCGGAATCGGCTGGATTGGGCCGGGCTTCGTTTACAATGATCGTCCGCCCCATTAATACCTTTCCGTTACAGGACTGGATCGCCTGCTGTGCCTCGTCGTCTGACGTCACGTTGACAAATCCGAATCCTCTCGATTCCCCGGAAAGGCGATCTCGAATCACGCTGATCTCGCTGGCGTTAATCCCAGCCTCAGCGAACCACGCCTGCAAATCGGTCTCCGTCGACCGGTATGGCAAATTACCGATAAACAATCTCATCCTGACGCGAACCTTCTTTCATCCAAAATCTGCTTACGCACTGCAGCCAGGTAAGCTCTTTTAACGATAATTTCCAATACTTTATGGCACAAGTGACAAACCGCATTCTCACGGTTACTCACTCGCAAGCCGGCTGTAACGGTTAGCGGCAGGTTGTCACTTGTAAGCTTCTTCGGTAGGGTATATCGTGCAATCACCGTCCCGATGCGCGGTGAAGGCGTCTGGCGGTCCCAACCACGCAAAGGAGAGAACCATGGAATACGCCGTTGTCGCTTGCCTCTCCGTTATTGTGCTTTATGTGGCGCTCGAAGGTTGGACGTCCCTGGCACGTTTACATTCCTGGCATAAGTTATTGAATCGATTGGATGAATTGGAGTGGGACCGGGTGGTTTCAAACCTTCGGGCCTCGGCCAGTCACAACCATTAGCGATGGTCCGGGGTATCAGGCGCCCGCGCTGGTTCTGACTTCATCTCCAGGCTCAAGCCCCGCAAGGATTTCGACTTCGATTTCGTTGGAGACGCCTGTCTTTACGTCACGCCGGACGAAGCCCGCGCCCTGCCTCAGCATGACATAGCTTTGTCCTCCGGCTTGCCGGATCGCGCTGCGCCTGCAGATCACGGCGTCCTGCTTACGCTCAATCTCAACGTCCGCACTGGCGGACAAGTCAGGAATGAGACGCGGGTCGGACTCGTCGATCTTGATACGGATTGGGACGTTGCGAATGTAGAAGTTCTGCCGTGGCCCGCTGATGGCCAGGGCTCCAATGCTGTATATGTGACCCTTGAGCCTAAGTCCGGGGAACGCATCAAGCTGAATCACGGCCGGCTGGCCAATGCGAAACTCCGTGCAATCGGACTGATTGACCGTTGCTTCCACCTGCATGGTACCGGTGTTCACAATCTTCATGAACAATTGTCCGGGGTAGACCTGATCCCCTTCCTGTACCTGTGTGGTCTCTGTGCCACTCCAGAGTGACGATAAAACGACCAGGCCATCCATCGGAGCCATGATCGTGAAGCGCGTCAGGTCGTGAGCGTGACGGTCCCGATGGCGTCTCTGACGAAGCGAGGTAATCTCCAGAATCCGCAACTCGGATCGTTGGGAGTCTTTCTTGTTCTTGAGATCGGCAATCGATTCCTTATACCGGGCTTGGTTCTCGTCGACGGCCAGTTTCAGCAGCTCCTGGTCGATGCCGGTTCGAATTTCCAGCGCCTTCAAATCCCACTGCGACTTGTCCAGATCGGCCTTTACCACCCTCGCCGTCTGTACAATTTGATCGTATTCGACGGCCTGTTCAGCGGCTCGCTTGCGAACATCCGCTTCGGCCTGGCGTACGGTGTCGCTCACATCATCAACGTGATCGGCTAGCGATTGTCCATCCAGTTGCGCCAGTAATTCTCCCTTGCGGACAAACGCACCGCCCTTGGCCAACTTCATGAGGATGAGGTTCTGGCCCGACTCGGGTCCGATAATGCGGGGAGCCCGTACGCTGGCAAAGTCCCGCGCCGCGGTCTGCCCGCTGGCGCGAACCGTGCGCAGCAGCGTTCCGCGGCTAATCCGCGAGGTGCGAATGAGGGTTACCGGAGCCTGCCGCGTCGCGCGGGATCGAAGCAGGAAATAGGCGCCCGCGGCCAGAACGACCAGTCCGGCTGCCAGAATGATCCAGCCCGGCCGGCGGGATCGCCCTTCCGGAGCCGGGCTGTGCGGAGGATGCGGTTGTGGCCGGGCGGCCGGGCTGACAGATGACGGCATCGGGTTCCTACCAAAGATGATACGACGATCCGGAGACCATCGCTGGTTACCCGACCCGGTGCGCCCGCTTTCCGATCGTCAGGCTCTCTTCCGGCGGCGGGCCGCCCAACCGGTGACCACGAGGCCAACCGTCAGCAGAGCCAGTGTCGAGGGCTCCGGAACCGGCGAGAGATTTCCCTCCGCCTTGTCAACCTGCAAGCGAAATCCCGATACGTTCATCGGGTAGAGGAATGAGGTGTTGCTCAACGCAAAACTCAGCGTATTGATTCCGGAATTGAACGCGTAGGAGCTACCGTCCAGACTCACCGGCATCCCGGTGGGATCGACGAAGTTGATCGGATCGGAAATCGCCGCACCCGTCGCCACCCCGTTCAGGAATACGCTGGAGACGGTGTTGTCAGCCCATATCCGGAATTGAAGAGAAACCGAGATGGGGTCGAATCCGGTCAGGTCGAACTGCGTCTGATATTGAAATTCGCCGAGGTTATCGCCGTTGCTGAGGTCACCCTGGGCAGTGATCCATTGAGAGTTGCTGTCGTTCGAGAACCATCCCCCGATCACTCCTACGGGAAACGCCGGTGGCACCGGGTTCGGCGTGACGTACGCATCGTAGGGTACCGTGTCGTAGGTGATCGGTCCGGACGGCGTCGTGACAACCTGGTAAGCGTTGTCGCGATTACCGGTAACGTCTGTGCCGGTGCTGACAAATGTCGTGATCTGGGTAGCGCTTAACGGAAGCGCAACTGCCAGAATCGATGTAACAAGATATGTTCTCATAGCCGTGGTTCCACCCCCACTGTTAACATCCGCTGGAAGAAACGGTCAAGTACTGTAAGTTATGGAGTACTAGGGTATGTGACCGAGTTTGTCGCTCGGCGAAATGGCACCGTTGTCACCCGTACCGGACCGTACCCTGGGAGATTAATCCTCTGAATTGCGTTCGATTGTGCAGCCTGCACATTCCGTCGGCGTACCCGTTCCAAACGCAGATACTGCCGAAGCCGGTACCGAGCCGCCCAGTACCGCCATCTCTTCCCGATTGGGGACGGCACGGTGCAACTGCCTGTCCGGTCTCCACCAGACCGCGCCGCCGAATAGGGTTATTTGCCCCAGCGTAATTGAGGCATTGGGCTCAGTTTATCCGCTTGGATCGGAGCTGAGTGATTTCACGCTATATTCGCGTCCTGCACGCCGTCCGATTCCAGATGCCGCTTTTTGTAGCGGTTAGCCCCAAATAATTAGGAGAACAGGATCGTATACTATAATTGAATTTCGGTGTTTTGCACGATCCGGCGGGTGGACTGAAAAATGCTCTGCTCCCGGCAGGCGTACGGACGTTGACACAATGACGAGACCCAAAGTAACCATCGACGGCAATGAAGCGGCGGCATACGTAGCTCATAAAATCAACGAAGTAATCGCGATCTATCCCATCACTCCCTCTTCGCCCATGGGAGAGTGGTCCGATCAATGGTCGAGTGAGAACAAGCCGAACATCTGGGGCAGTGTCCCCACCGTAGTGGAGATGCAGAGCGAAGGTGGAGCTGCCGGAGCGCTGCACGGCGCGTTGCAGGCCGGCACGCTGGCCACCACCTTTACTTCATCGCAGGGCCTCCTGCTGATGATTCCCAATATGTACAAGATCGCCGGGGAGCTGACGCCCACGGTGATCCACGTGGCGGCCCGTTCCATCGCCTCCCAGGCGCTGTCGATTTTCGGCGATCACCAGGATGTGATGTCGGTGCGTGCCAGCGGATTTGGACAGTTGGCGTCCAATTCGGTGCAGGAAGTGATGGACTTCGCGCTGATTTCCCAGGCCGCATCACTGGAATCCCGCCTGCCGTTCATTCACTTCTTCGACGGCTTCCGCACCTCGCACGAGGTGGCGAAGGTAGAGCAGTTGAGCATGGACGACATGCGCGCCATGATCGACGACGATCTGGTGCGGGAACATCGCGCCCGCGCGCTCACGCCCGAAAAGCCGGTGCTGCGCGGTACGGCGCAGAACCCGGACGTCTATTTCCAAGGCCGCGAGACGGTCAATCCTTATTACCTGGCTTGTCCGACCATCGTCCAGAACGCGATGGACAAATTCGCGTCGCTTGTTGGCCGCCAGTATCACCTGTTCGACTACCTCGGCGCGCCCGACGCCGAACGCGTGCTGATTGTGATGGGCTCCGGCGCTGAAGTGGTGCAGGAGACCGTGGAGCACCTGGCCGCCCAGGGCGAAAAGGTGGGTCTGGTAAAGGTTCACCTGTTCCGCCCGTTCTCGAGCGAGCACTTCCTGGCGGCGCTGCCGAAGTCCGTGAAGGCGATCTCGGTCCTCGATCGCACCAAGGAACCCGGCTCGCTCGGTGAGCCGCTCTACCAGGACATCCTTACCGTGCTCGCCGAGGCACTGGCCTCAGGCACGCTGCCGTTCGAGAAAATGCCCAAACTGGTGGGCGGACGCTACGGCCTTTCGTCCAAAGAATTTACGCCGGCGATGGTGAAGGCGGTGCTGGACAACCTGCTCATCGCCGCGCCGAAGAATCACTTTACCATCGGTATCTACGACGACGTCACCCACACCAGTCTGGACTTCGATCCTGCTTTTTCGACAGAAGACCCCCAAACGGTGCGTGCGCTGTTCTACGGCCTGGGCGCCGACGGCACGGTGGGTGCTAACAAGAACTCCATCAAAATCATCGGTGAGGACACGGACAACCATGCCCAGGGCTACTTTGTCTACGACTCGAAGAAGTCTGGTTCGGTGACCATCTCGCACCTCCGCTTCGGTCCCAGGCCGATTCACTCCTCTTACCTGATCAGCCGGGCGAATTTCGTCGCCTGCCACCAGTTCAACTTTCTCGAAAAGCTCGACGTGCTGAAGCATGCGGAAACGGGAGCCACCTTCCTGCTCAATAGCCCGTTCGGCGCCGGCGAGGTCTGGGATACGCTCCCCCGCAAAGTGCAGCAGCAGATCATCTCGAAGAAGCTGAAGTTCTATGTCATCGACGGTTATGGCGTGGGCCGCGAAACCGGAATGGGCGTGCGCATCAACACCATCATGCAGACCTGCTTCTTCGCCATTAGCGGTGTGCTGCCGCGCGAAGAGGCGATTGCCGCGATCAAGCGCGCCATCGAGAAGACCTACGGCCGGCGCGGTGAAGCGGTCGTAAAGAAAAATTTTGCCGCCGTCGATGCGGCTCTCGATCACCTGCATGAGGTCCAGGTGCCCGCCGAAGCCACCAGCCGGATCGCCCTCCGGCCGCCGGTGCCGCCGCAGGCGCCGGAATTCGTGCAGAGGGTGCTCGCTCCCATCATTGCCGGTGACGGTGACCTGCTGCCAGTAAGCGCTCTTACGGTAGACGGAACCTTCCCCACGGCCACCGCGCAGTGGGAGAAGCGCAACATCGCGCTGGAGATTCCGGAGTGGGACGAAGTGCTCTGCATCCAGTGCGGTAAGTGCGTGCTGGTATGCCCGCATTCGGTCATTCGCGCCAAAGTATACGATTCCGACAAGTTGCATGGCGCTCCGGAGACCTTCAAGGCGGTGCCCGCGCGTTGGAAAGACTTCAAAGAGATGAAGTATACCCTCCAGGTGGCTCCGGAAGATTGCACCGGGTGCGCGCTCTGCGTCCAAGCCTGCCCGGTGAAGGACAAGACCGAGCCGAAGCGCCGGGCCATCAACATGGTGCCGCAGAGTCCGCTGCGCGAGCCCGAAGCCCACAACTGGGACTTCTTCCTCGGCCTGCCGGAGATAGACCGTTCGTTGCTCAGCCTCAGCCAGGTGAAAGACGGCCAGTTGCTTCAACCCCTGTTCGAGTTTTCAGGCGCCTGCTCGGGCTGCGGTGAGACTCCGTATATCAAGCTGATGACGCAACTGTTCGGTGACCGGGCGTTGTGCGCCAATGCCACCGGCTGCTCGTCGATCTACGGCGGCAACCTGCCGACGACGCCCTATTGCGTTAACGAATCCGGCCGCGGACCTTCCTGGTCGAATTCGCTGTTTGAGGATAACGCCGAGTTCGGTCTCGGCCTACGGTTGAGCGTCGATAAGCAGACCGAATTCGCCCGGGAACTGATCCAGCGGTTGGCCTCCGGCATTGGCCAGGAACTGGCGGACGGCCTGCTGAACGCCGACCAGTCGAATGAGGCCGGCCTCCGTACCCAGCGGGAACGCGTCGCGGAGCTGAAGAAACTGCTTGCCACGGCAACGGATCCCGACGCCCGGAACCTGCTGGCTGTGGCCGACATGCTCGTGAAGAAGAGCGTCTGGATCATCGGCGGCGACGGCTGGGCTTATGACATCGGCTACGGCGGCCTGGACCACGTGCTGGCGTCCGGGCGCAACGTGAATGTGTTGGTGCTCGATACCGAGGTCTACTCCAATACGGGTGGGCAGATGTCGAAATCCACGCCGCGCGGCGCGGTAGCGAAGTTCGCCGCCGCGGGCAAGCCGGCCGGAAAAAAGGACCTGGCGCTGATGGCCGTCAACTATGGCAACGTCTATGTGGCCCGGGTGGCGATGGGCGGCAGTGACATGCAGACGGTGAAGACGTTCCTCGAAGCCGAAGCTTACGACGGACCTTCCCTGATCATCGCCTACAGCCACTGCATCGCTCACGGCTATGACATGCAGTTCGGCCTGGAGCAGCAGAAGTTGGCCGTCCAGTCCGGATATTGGCCCATGTTCCGCTACAACCCGAAGCTGGCCGAGCAGGGCAAGAATCCATTTCAGCTCGATTCCAAGGCGCCTGCCATTGCGCTCGACAAGTACATCTATAACGAGACGCGGTACACCATGCTGCGCCACAGTGATCCGGTGCGCGCGGCCGAGTTGCTGAAACAAGCGCAGCAGGACGTTTACAACCGTTGGAAAATCTACGAGCACATGGCATCCATGCCGCCCCCGGCCGCCGGTGGCGCGCCCTCCGCTCCTGCTGACCGAGAGCAGAAAGGGACTGTGAAGGAGTCAACTAATGCCTGATCTCTCAACTACTTACCTTGGCTTGCGATTGAAGAACCCGCTGGTGGCCTCCCCAGGACCATACTGCAAGGATGTGGCCAACATCCTGCGGCTCGAAGACGCCGGCGTATCGGCGGTCGTGCTGCACTCGCTGTTTGAGGAGCAGATCAATCTGGAAAGCAATGAACTGGACCGGTATCTCTCCGAGCACACGGAGAGCTTTGCCGAATCGCTCAATTACTTCCCTGATATGGGTGAGTACAACGTGGGCCCGGAAGGCTATCTTAACCTCATCCGTAAAGCCAAGCAGGCCGTCGATCTGCCGGTCATCGGCAGCCTGAACGGCGTCTCCACCGGCGGCTGGATTCGCTATGCGCGGGAAATCGAGCAGGCCGGCGCGGATGCCCTGGAGCTGAACATTTACTACCTGGCGACCGACGCGTCCATGACCAGCCAGAAAATCGACCAGATGTACGTCGACCTGGTAGGCCATATCCGCTCGAGCGTGCGCATCCCGGTGGCCGTTAAGCTGGGTCCGTATTTCACCGCCATCCCCAATATTGCCAGCCGCCTGGATCAGGCTGGAGCGAATGGCCTGGTGCTGTTCAACCGCTTTTACCAGCCCGATTTCGACCTGGAATCGCTGGAAGTAGCACCTAACCTCGTACTTAGCAGTTCGGCCGAACTGCTGACCAGGATTCACTGGGTGGCGATTCTGTTCGGCAAGGTCAAGGCCGATCTGGCCATCACCGGCGGTATCCACACCGGTCAGGACATCATCAAGTCGATGATGGCCGGCGCCCGGGTCGCCATGACCACTTCCGCTCTGTTGCGGCACGGCATCGAGTTCGCCACCGTCATGCTGAACGGGCTCGAAGAGTGGATGGAAGAGCACGAGTACGAGTCGATCGCCTCCATGCATGGAAGCATGAGCGCAAGACGGGTAGCCGAGCCGGCCGCGTTTGAGCGCGCGAACTATATGAAAGTGCTCAGTAGCTACGTTATGAAGACGGTACGCGGCTGATCTTTCTTTTGACTCTGGTCATGCTCCGGGGCGGGTCCGGTTCCCACGGGCTCGCCCTTGCCTTATCGTGAACTCGCCCCAGGCAACCCCTCCGGCTTTTTCAACGTCCAATATGTCTTAATAGTGATGGAGAAAATGTCTTCTTTCTTTGGTTTCCGGCGAAGTCTTCCGGTTGCGTTCAGCCTCGTTTTGAGCGCCTCCGCGGTGGCGGCGCCACTGCGCTCCTGCGCCACCGGAACCGCGGTTGGCGCTTTCGATCTGGCGGTAAAGCCCGACCCCGCGGGAGCGGCACTCCCGATTCGGTCGGTAAACCGGATCGAGGAGGGGAACCAGTTGATCTACCGGCCGGTGGATCTTCCCTCCGACGAGAAAAAGAAGGCCAAGGTCGCCTTGGTTCTACTACCACCCGGCGACATCACCGACAAATCCAACATCACCGTTCTCGAGGCCAAGCCGGCTTCGAAACCGGCCGAATGGGATGTCCCCATGCGGGTGGGCTCGGTGGCCCTGGTCTACGGCCCACAGGGGCTGGAAACCAAGAAGGTCACTTCCCTGATTGAGAAGGACCGCGAATTGGTGGCCCAACTGGCCGACTACGCCGAGAAGACGCAAACCACCGAGGCCCTGATCGAGGCGCTCAGCCAGCAGGGCCGTGAGCCAAACGCTACGCAGAATCTCGATGCCGCGGTGCGGGCCTTTGCGACCGGATACGGCGTCTCCCCCAACAGGCTGGACCGGACCCAGTCTCCCGATCAGCAGGCGATGCTGTTGATCCGAACGCTGAACCCGGCCATCTCAGCCTACGATCCCCTGGCGCCCCAGCCGGCCGCCCGAGTGCAACAATCCACTGCCATTGCAGCTTCGGTGGCCGGTCTGTTTCTCGGTAACGGCGTCGGTCTGGCTGCCGGCGGCGCGGCCATGTTCGTCAACATGCGCAGCCTGATGTTCCCCAACACCGAGTTCCGCTCCGCGCTGGTACAGCCGTCCAAAGAAGGCGTGCTGTCGCTGTGCGCCAAGAAGGAAGCCAAGTCGCGCACCCGGTTGGCTTACCTATGGGCGCTGCGCGTGCCCGACCTTGCTCCGCCGTCGCTGGCGCTGACCGCTCCGGTCAATGTGCCACAGGGCCTCAAATCGAGCATCGCGCTGAAACCCACCAGGCCGATGATCTGGAAAAACGTAGACCGGACGCGCGACTGGAAACTGGAGCCGTTGGCCTCCGCCGCCAAGCCGGTGGCGGTCCGCGTTCGCAGCAGCGGAGACGATACGCTGGAGATCGATTTGACCAAAGCTGCCGTCCCGGCAGGAAACTACCGTTTAGCGGGCGACTGGGATTGGACTCCCTTCCAGGTTGCCGGGGAGATCTCGGTGTATCCACTGGCCGACTTGACCACCGCCAGGCTCACTCCCGCCTCCCAGGACCAACTGATCGCAGGCGCCGGCCCGGTGAATCTTGAGTTGACCGGACCCGATTTCCAGTTCGTCGAGAAGATGGAAATTCGCAAAGCATCGGAGCGCCGCGCCCAGCCGGCGCCCGTACTGTTCGACTTCGACAAAGGGAAGCGCGCCGGTGTACAGAACCGGCTGACGATCGAACTCGATCCGCGCAACATGCAGCCCACCATCTATCTGTTGACCATGGTGCAGTCCGATGGCAAGCCGCAGGAGGTTCCGCTGCGCGTGCTTCCGCCCTCGCCGCTGATTACCGATCTGCCGGTTCGGATCAACCTGGGTGAAAAGCAGCAGGAGATCACGCTGAAGGGCTCAGGGCTGGATCGGATCAGAAAACTGAGCGCCACGGGTCTGGAAATCGAGCTGGAATCAAACGCAAGTTCCGAACACCGCAAGGCGGTGGTCCGAATAACGGACCATCCACCGGTGGGATCCGTTCTCGACCTGGCAATGGACGTGGACGGGCATAACAGTCCGCTGCCGGTGAAAGCGGCGATCCGCGTCGCCGGCCCGCGTCCAAAGATCGACCTGATCGAGCCCTCGCTTCCCTCGGACCTGACCGTCGCGCTGCACAAAGCCGAACTGCCGGCCGGTTATACCGTAAACTTTGCCATGCGGCTGGAGAACGTGGCGGATCAGCCGCGCGTCAACGTCAATTGCCGGGAGCAAGACCGCACGCTGCGCAACCTGAGCCTGCGGCCCGGCGAACAGAATGGCACGGCGCGAGTCGGATCGGCTGGCAGCGGGATGCTGTTCCTCTCGCTCGATCCCGGAGACATCGGCCAGACCGGCTGTGAGCTACAGGCGACGGTGGAAACCGACGGTGAGGGCCGGTCGGATCCGAAAGTCCTGGGCAAGGTCGTGCGGCTTCCCAAGATCGACACGCTGGAGGTGAGCGGCAAAAAACTGGACGACACCGCCTACGCTGGTGTCCTGACGGGCCAGGATCTGGAGACGGTGGCGAAAGCCGGATGGGATCCGAACGTGGGCCTTCCGGTACGCGGCCTGCCGACACCGGTTGCCGGCGATGCCCGCCGCCAGGTGATGAACATCGCCGTGCCCTGGCCATCGCCGGCCCCACGCTCACCGCTCTATGTCTGGCTGCGCGGGGAGACCGAGGGGCGGCAGACCACCGTTCGTTACTGATCGGGCGGCATCAGACCAGCGTTGCGGTATAACCAGCCGCGGGCGCCGAAAGCGGAGCGATCAGCCGGGTTCTGTCCGCTTCGGCGGTAACGTAGTATTCCACCATCTCCGAAGTTGTGGCGAACGGACCCAGCGTTGCCGCATAGGTCTTACGGCCCAACAGTCCGGCCGGGTGCGCGGTCCACTCTCCACCTCGCAAGCGGGTGTGCAGCGTCACGCCGGCAACCGCAGCCGCGCCCGGAATAACAATCAACAGCCGGACACGTTCCCCTTTGGCGAACAACGTGGGCCGGGTAGGCAGAAAGATCCGCGGTTTGGCCGCGGGGTCGGGCGCGATCATCTGCCTGTAGAGCGTTTCTACCTGGGACGGCAGGTCCCCCAAGAACTCCTTCATCGCCAACCGCGTTCGCACCAGCGCCAGCCGCACCAGTTTGTTCTGCATGGATGCGAGTTGTCCCTGGTCGTTGCGCGTGGCGACAATGCTTTGGTAGAGCAGCATCACCCGTCGGACTTTGGGCGCCAGTTCCAGCCATACAGGCACGGCTTCGGCGGCCACCTTGGAACGGGCTCCGGCCGCATCACCGCTCTTCTTCATCGCGGATGCTTCCCTGGTCACGTTGTGCAGGCGCTGCGCCAGGTTCCAGGCGTCGGCATACGGAACCAGGAACTCGACAAAGCGGGCCAGGTATTGCAGCCGTTCCTGCTCGGCCGGCGATTGCGCCTGCCCGGCGATGGCCCGCATCGAAGCAGCCGCTTTCTTGCCCGATTCGAGGATCGCCGGCTCGGGAGCAAAGTCGCGCCAGAAGCTGAAGGCCTCGCTATAATCGCCGGAATACTGGCGTTGAATGGCGTGGCCGTCAGCGCCCTCACCTCCATAGGTTGAGAGGATACTACGGTTGCGGTCGATGTCATCGAGCAACCGGGCCAGTTTTTGCCCGCGCTCGCCGGCCGCCTGGGTGCGCGCATAAGCCTGATAATAAATGGCCGGTGTTGGGCGCTGCTGCCAACTGAAGCGGGCCTGGAAGCCGGCCGTCGGATCGACAATCCGGTGTCGCCAGTGAATGCCCAACAGTCCCTGGCAGCCGAAGCGGTGAGCGCGGTCCAGATCGCTCTCGAAGCGGTGCACATGGAACTGCGGCTGCCACATCCCGGGATCATCTTCAAGCCACGGAATCGGCCAGCGCTCGCGGCTTCCCAGTTTGCCGAACACCTCATTTACCGGATCCCAGCCGAGCGTATCGCTAAGGCAGGTGAAGATTACGTCCTCTGGCAGCGCCTTGTGGAAGTGCTCAAAGTGCCGGGCCACTCCGCCCCACCCGGCCAATACCAGCCGTTTGTTGGGCGCATGGCGCCGCAGAAACGCGTGCGCCTGGAGGAAGGGAGTGGTCGATAGCGGAATCCCCGACTTGCGGCTCTCCCAACTCATCTCCTCGTCTTCCCACAGCCAGACATGGTCCACCGAAGGGTAGGCTTCGAGCAGTTGCGCGAGGCGGGTTTCGAGCAGGTCTTTGGCCGTTTGGGACTCAACATCGAACCGTGGTTTCTTCTTGGGATCGTCGAAGCGGGCCTCAAGGGGCAGCGCACGGTAAATCTCATCGGGAATCTGATAGGGTTCAAAGCCGATCCCGGTGGCAAGGCCGAGCCGGGCCGCGTGCTGAAAGCCCAGCCGCAGCAGGTGGCGCGTCCGTTCGGCCTGTTCCCATGGGTCGCGGGCGAAGCGGGTGGCGTCGCTGCCGAAGACTTCGGAATCGTAAAAATCTCCGGCGCCCATGCCGAAGCGGGAGGTGCGCTCGGGAAGGTATCCCCAGCGATTGGTGGCCGAGGTGTCCAGGTACGATAGATGCCCCACCCCGCCGAATTCAAATGACAGATAGGATTCGGCCCACTGTAGCGCGCCGGTATAGACGTGCATCCCGAACGTGTTGAAGCGCATGCGCAGCATGGCCTCGAAGTAGGCGCGAAAGTCCTCCTCGTTGTAAACCGTAATGCAGTTGAGAAAGTCGGGCCAGGGCAGCAGGCCGCGCACGGCGAACCGCGGAACGCCTTTCCACGCCGCGCCGGCGGCCGGCAATATCAGAGCGGGAGCGGCGTCGAAGGGATAGCTGGCGCCGTCGATTCCAAAGAACGCGCCCTGCCGCTCCAGAAAATCGAAGACAGCGTAGAGCAGCGCCTGTTCTCCGGCCGCGTTGAGCATTGCGCCACCGGCTGATGCATGAATGGAATACTCTTCTTTACCACGAAAGGCGGACGGCTCAATGGCCAGCGTTAGTACGGCATCGCCGGCCGCCGGCGCGGCGGTGTCGATGCGGACATCCGACCCGGGGAAAAGTGCCACCAGGCCCCGCAGCAGTTCCCGTGCGGCCAATCGGCGGCGAAACTCATCGCCCGAGAGCGGACGGATCAGGATCCGCTCCGGTGGCTTGCCCTCCAGCGCGAGCACGCCACCGGCCGCCGCGGCGCAGTGCCGCAGGAATCCCCTACGCGAATTTTCCATTCCCACTCCCCTAACCGAGTTTAGGCGGAACTTCGTTCATCGGCCCCATCCACTCGAGCTCACGCTCGATGTCGCGGTGAAGCTGATATTTTTTTACCGCATCCACCAGCCGGGTGTTTCCGCGGATCTCGATCTTCCCAAGTTCGTATGAACCCAGGCCGCACTGGCCACAGAAGTTGAGATAACCAATCCAGTCCGGGTTGATACCCATCAATTCCACGCCCACGCGGTCGGCAGCGATGAAATCGGTGGACGCCACGGCGGTGCGGGACGTCACCGGCACGCCGCTAGCCGGTCCGTTGCCTTCCATGCCCTCGTAACCGTCAATCACCGTCGCGCCCCAGAAGGGAGCCATCTTCTGCGCCGTGACCAGCATGTTGTAGTGCGTCTGCCGGACCCCAACATGATATTTGCGCTTGTCGCTCCAGCGTTTGGTTTCGCCGGGCGCCTGATGCAACGGCGCTCCCAAGGTCATATTCTTCACCGACAGTGTTGCCACCACTACGTTGTGCGTCTTGAGGATGGCGGCGCAGATCTGAAATGCGTCCGGGTCCAGCAGGCGGCTTGCCAGCCGGCACGGCGTCACGTGAAGGTTCGCGTCAAGCAGGGGAATCACTTCGTACTTTGCTTCGGCATTCAGATCGACCAGGCTGACCTTCTGTGCGCGGCGTTCCCGTGCAACCCGGTCGTAGTGAAAGTTCTCAAAGGCATCCATTGTCTGCCCGGCCGACGATTCGGCAATGACCACCGGGCCCTTGAAGCGAGGCTCCAAGAAGTCCAGAATGCCCTGAAGCGTGTCGGCATGCGTGGATGCCAACTGGTTCGCCGTGGAAACGTTGTTCGGCTTGATAACGGCGTACTTCTTCCGCTTGAGCGCCGGCAGAATCTGGTCTTCCACCGTCTCCAGCGCCTGGCAAACATTCTTGCGGCGGTCTTCACCCTTCACCAGGCCGACCACGGATCGCCCGCGGAAAGGCGTCACCTGTTCGGGTACCGGCGCGGCCGGCGGCTGCTGGAAGCTGTAGAGCCGGGGTGCGGCGGCGGCGCCCGCGGCCAGCCGCAGAATGTTGCGGCGGGAAAAATCGAGTGGCATGGAACGTCCCTCCGTTCGTCCGGATTTTCGAATCCGATTATAATTCTATCTGGAGGCGCCATGAAAGCGAACTCTTCCCGTCGTAATTTCCTGGCTGCCGGGCTCGCTCTGCCCGCGGCCGGAATCGGACCGGTTCCTGCACAGCTTCAGCCGGTCCAATCATCATCAAAAACTCCTGAATTGCGCTATCGTACATTAGGTAAAACCGGACTCCGCGTCACCTCGGTCGGGTTCGGCTGCATGATCACCGCGGACCCGAGCGTCATCGAACGCGCGGCCGACATTGGTATCAACTACTTCGACACCGCCCGCGGCTACCAGAGCGGCAATAACGAACGCATGGTGGGCGCTGCATTAAAGAGCCGCCGCAAGAATCTGTATCTCTCCAGCAAGACCCACGGCGGGTCCAGGGACGAATGTCTGCGCGATCTGGAAACAAGCCTGCGGGAACTGGCTACGGACTATCTCGATATCTGGTACCTGCATGCTAAAAGCAAAGCCTCCGAGGTTCGTGACGACCTGATGGAGGCTCAGGCCGTGGCCAAACAGCAAGGGAAAATACGCTTTTCGGGCATCAGCACCCATAGCGGGCAGAAGGATCTGATACCGGCCGTGCTGGGGTCCAAACACTTCGATGTTGTCCTGACTAGCTACAACTTCACCATGGAACCGGAATTTGCCGGCATCCTGAAAACGATCAAGACAGCCGGCCTGGGCATCGTGGCGATGAAAGTGATGGCGGGCGGTTATCGCCGCGTGAAGCCCACCGACAAGCACTACAGCACGCTCAAGCGCGAAGGCGCCATGCTGGCGGCGCTGAAGTGGGCACTGAGGAATTCCGACGTTGATACCACCGTGCCCAGCATGACCGACATGGATCAGCTCGACGAGAACCTGACCGCCATGACTGCCGGTTTCACGCCACAGGATGACAGGATTCTGATGGCGCAGTTGGAGCAGATCGGCGGCCAGTATTGCCGAATGTGCGGAGCCTGCACCGGCGCATGTCCACGGGGGCTGCCGGTATCGGATATGCTGCGCTACCTGACGTACGTGGAAGGCTACGGCCAGTTTTCGCTTGGCCGTGATAACTTCCGCGCGCTGCCGGCCGAACTGCAGGCGGTGCGCTGCGCGGATTGTTCCCAGTGCGCCGTCCGCTGCCGCAACGGAATCCAGATTGCCAGTCGGTTGATTCAGGCTCAGGAACTGTTCGCATGAGGCCCATAATCGCCACTGCGATTCTCGCGGTTTTCGCCCCTGCAGCCGGTGCCGGGGGAGTGGCGCCAAGCTGCTCCCTGGTTTCCGGCTGGACGCAGGATGGCCCCCCGCGCAGCTTTGTTGCCGGCAACCTGTTCGAGTACATGGACGGCAACGCCGAAGGTTACCTGCTCTACCAGTTCGTGCGTATGAACGGTCTCAATTGCCGTAACGCTGCCGGCACGGTGGTGGTGTTCGACGTTTCCGAGATGTCGGACCCGGAGTCGGCTTACGGAATTTTCATGGCTAACCGGGATGCCAAATCACCCGTCGAGAAGTTGGGAATGGCAGGCCAGGTAACCGCACGCAAAGCGATGCTGGTAAAGGACAAATATTACGTCGAAGCCGGTTCGAGCACGGCTGATTCCGCGGCCCTGCGCCAGTTCATCGTGGCCATGGCGGCGAAGATCGAGGGCCGCACGGCGCTGCCCGACGCAGTCCAATGGTTCCCCACCGAAGGGCTGATCCCCGATTCAGTCCGTCTGGTGTCCGAAAGCGTGCTCGGGATGCGAGCGCTGAAGCAGGGTTACGTGGGCCAGTACATCAACGGCAAGGCCTTCCTGGTACGGGAGAAGTCTCCACAATCGGCCGGGCAGGTGATGGACCGGGTGCGCAACCGGATTGGAGAAACCCAGCCGGGTAAGCTCGCGGACGAGTCCATCGAGGCTAACGATAAGTACCTCGGCGGCCTCTGCATCTTCCGCAAAGGGCACTGGATCGCTGGCGTAGCGAACGCCAGTCAGGTGAGCGCCGCTCGAGAACTGGCCGCCAGGATCGAAAAGAACATCCGCTGACGGCCGGTCTGCCTTACTTGCTGCCGGCCGAGCGTTCGTGGTGCCCGCCGAACTGGAGGCGCATGGCGGAAAGCACACGATTGGCGAATTCAGCTTCGTCGCGAGAGCTGAAGCGTTCATAGACCGCGGCGCTCAGCACCGGCGCGGGTACGGCCGAATCGATGGCCGCCTTCAGCGTCCAGCGCCCCTCGCCGGAATCCGAAACATGACCGGAGAAATTCTCCAGGTCCGGGTTCTCCACCAGCGCGGCGGCCGTCAGATCCAGCAGCCAGGAAGCGATCACGCTTCCCCGGCGCCAGACCTCGGTAATGTCGGCCAGGTTGAAATCGTACTGATAGTTCTCCGGATTTCGCAGCGGCGTTGTCTCGGCATCCACCAGACGGTCCGCCTTGCCCACGTTGGCGTGTTTCAGCACGTTCAGGCCTTCGGCGATGGAAGCCATCACCCCGTACTCGATGCCGTTGTGAACCATCTTTACGAAATGGCCGGCGCCATTCGGCCCGCAGTAGGTAAAACCTTCTTCGGCGGTGCTGCCGTCGGTGACCTTCTCACGCCCCGGAGTGCGGCCAATGGAACCGCGTCCCGGCGCCAACGTCTGGAAGATCGGCGCCAGCCGGTCAGCCGCCTTGCGCGGACCGCCGATCATCAGGCAGTAACCGCGCTCCAGGCCCCATACACCGCCGCTAACGCCCACGTCGAGATAATCGATCCCCTTGGGCGCCAGTTCTTTCGAACGGCGAATGTCATCGATGTAATAAGAGTTTCCCCCATCGATGACAATGTCGTCTGGTTGCAGCTGGCCCGCCAGTTCCCTTACGGTTTCGTTCACTGCCCCCGCCGGAACCATCATCCAGACCGCGCGGGGAGGCTTTAACTGCCGCACAAGATCGCCTAACGACGCCACGCCATGAGCGCCTTCGGCGCTGATCTGGTTGACACTAGCGTAATCGCGGTCGAAAACCACACACTCATGGCCGCCGCGCATCAGGCGCCGGACCATGTTTGAGCCCATGCGGCCCAGGCCGATCATCCCCAGTTGCATCCTATGTTGCTCCTTAATCTAATTTTATGGCAATTCGCTGGATCCGAATCGTTACCTTGGTTAGCGTGGCGTATTGTGCCCTGGTCGAAACAGGTTTGACTGGCGCTATTATGGCTACTCGGGATTCAGTCCACCGCACAACCGGCCGCGGCCGGTGAGGAGCCAATTTGAAACTGCATGCATTCGCCGTTCTGCTCGGCCTTCTGGCGAGCCCGCTGGCAGCGGCGCACCGGGAGTTGTTGCCCCAACCGCAAAAGCTCGAGTATCGCTCCGGCGCCCTGCCGCTCAAGGCGATTCACATCACGATCAAACAACCGCCCGCCGCCGAAGATCGCTTTGCCGCCGATCAACTGGCGGAAATTATCGGTCACGCCGCCCGAGTGCATGTTCCGGTGGGTTCCGATGCCGCCGCTGGTCCGGCCATTGTTCTGGAGCGTACCGGCGCGGTGGCGCCGCTGCCGGCCAAAGATGAGAAGCCCGGGCCGGAAGCGCGGGAGTCCTACCGCATCTCGATCACCCGGGATGGCGGCAGAATCCAGTCACCGTCTTCAGCCGGCCTGTTCTACGGTGTACAGACCTTACGGCAGATGATCGAGGGCGCGGGATCATCGGCGGTGCTGCCGGCAGTGGAGATTCATGACTGGCCGGTGCTGGCCTATCGCGGCTACATGATGGATCTGAGCCATGGTCCCCTGTTGCGCGAGCAGGAGATCGAACGCCAGATCGACTTTCTGTCACGGTGGAAAGCGAACCAGTACTTCTTCTACTCGGAATTCAGCATCGAGCTGAAGGGCTACCCACTCATCAACCCGCGTGCCCGTTACAGTCAACAACAGGTGCGCCGTATCATCGAATATGGCCGCCGGCGGCATGTAGATGTGGTTCCCTGCCTGGAGTTCTACGGCCACATGCACGATCTGCTCCGCATCGAGAAGTACTCGGATTTGGGCGCCCTGCCGCATGGCAGCGACCTCAATCCACGCCATCCCGGATTACACGCGATTCTCGAGGATTGGATCGGCCAGTTGGCCGAGCTTTTCCCCAGCCCCTGGTTTCACGTCGGCCTGGATGAGCCGTTCGAGCTGGAAGCGGTGGGAACCAGGGCGGCGGGGAACGTGCCTCCCGCGGAACTTTACGCCGACCAACTGCTGGCGGTAACGAACATGGCCCGCGCACGCGGGAAGCGCGTCTTGTTCTGGGCCGACGTACACGCCGGAGCGCGAATCTTCGAGAAGTACCCGGAGCTGATCGCAAAGCTGCCCAAGGATGTGATTCCGGTACCCTGGTATTACACCCTCTCCACGGAATACGAGGACTTCTTCAAGCCTTTCGGCCAGGCCGGCATGGCGCAGGTAGCGGCGCCGGGAATCAATATCTACAACGACATCTTTCCGGACTACACCGTGATGATGCAGAATATCGACGGTTTCGTGGGCATGGGACGCAAGTACGGAGCCATCGGCATTCTGAACACCGGCTGGACCGACGACGCGCAAACCATCTACCGTATGGCATGGCCGGGCCTTGCCTATGGCGCCGTCGCCGGCTGGCAATCGCAACCCATCGCTCACGGCCGCTTCTTTGAGACCTATGCGGCGCAGTTTCATGGTCCGGAGCACGCCGCCTCGATCGGCAAAATACTGGCGGCGCTCACCGAATCGCGCGATCTCTACCAGAAGACCACCGGGCGGCAGACCATCTGGAGCCTGTGGTCCGATCCGTTCGAACCGGCGCTGCTCGCGCGCGCCCAGGCACATCGCGACGACCTGCGGCAGATGCGCCTCAAAGCCGAAGACGCGTTGGAGCGTCTGTTGGTGCTGATCGGCCAGGAGCCCGATCCGTCTTATCTGGTGCCCTACCGCATTGCGGCCGAGATGCTGGACTACGCGGGCATGAAGCAGATCTATGCCTGCGAGATCGCTGATTTCTTTGAACAGATCTCGAAGACCGGAATGACGGGAAACGCCCCCTCGCTTTACCTGGGTCTTGAAATCAGTTCGGAGGATCACAGCCGCACGGCGGACCTGATGGATGCCATCACCGGCTTGAAACCGGAGTACCGCAAGGCATGGCTGGTGGAGGCGACTGAATACCGCCTGGGTTCGGCGCTCGGCCGCTGGGATGCCGAATACGAGTTCTGGCGCCGTTTCCAATCCAACGTGCGCCAGTTCATACGAAACCGCAAAGGCCAACAGGCGCCGGAGTTGCGATCCCTGCTGCCGCCCTATTGAGACGCCGCGGCGGCGGCTTGTCAGACAGGCGGGCTCCGGCTATTATGATTCGGATACAGGAGGCCGAATGAACCGTCGGGAATTTGTCAGCCTCGCGCCAATGGCGCTGGCGCCGGCCCAGATGGCCCGCGCTGCGGGAGCGGCCGGCCGGATTGGCTTCAGTGAGAAGGATATCTCTCCGTCCATCGGCATGGAGCAGCCCGGCGACTACGACAAGTCCTATCACCGGTCGTTTCATGATCCCTGTAAGGTGCGCGCCGCTGTGTTTGACGATGGCGGCAAACGGGCAGCGGTGGTAGGCCTGGATGCTCTGGTTGCGCCGCGCAGCGTGGTGCTGGCGGCGCGGCGCAAGATCAGCATCGTCACCGGCATTGCCCCGGAGGCTATCTTAATCGGCGCGGCTCACAACCACTCCGGTGGACCGCTCTGGGGTCCCATGCCGGGTGATTTCGACCACGCCTCGCCGCTTGTCCGGCGCCTGGCCTACGACGAATCTCCGGCGGCCGATCCGGTCTATGTCCGGAAGGTGGAAGAGGCAATCGCCGCTGCGGTGATCGAGGCGGACGGGCGCAAGTTTGAAGGCGCCTGTTCCTATGGCATCGGCCATGAGGATAAAGCCGCGTTCAATCGCCGCTTCCGAATGAAGAACGGACAAAGCTGGACGCACCCCGGGCAGGGGAATCCCGATATTGTCGAACCAGCCGGGCCAATTGATCCCCAGGTGGGTGTAATCGGCGGCTGGACTTCCGAAGGGAAACTGGCCGGCTGCGTGGTGAATTACGCCTGCCACGCAACCACCAATCCCGGCGGCATCTCGGCCAACTGGATCTATTACCTGGAACGGACCATCCGGGGTATGTATGGACCTCAGGTGGTGGTCGTCTTTACGCAGGGCTTTAGCGGTGACGTAACGCAGGTGAATAATCGCAACCCCTATCGGCAGCCGGCCGGGGAGCAATGGGCGATGTTGGTAGGCGGACGCGTCGGCGCCGAGGCGGTGAAGGTGCTGGTGGACGCGATACCGGGCCCGGTGAGGAGTGTCGAGTTCCGAAGCCGGACCTGGAATGCGCCCCGCCGGGCGCCGAGCCGCGAGCACGTCCGGCGCTCGTTGGAGCTCGTGCAAAAGGATCGCCGCTCAATCAGCCGCGCCGATTGGATTTTTGCCAAGGAGATTGTCCTGCTGGATGCCATGATGGCCCGTGAAAAGACGGTGGAGGTGGAAGTCCAGGCGATCCAGGTAGGACCCGCCGCTTTCGTTACCGGACCGGGCGAGATGTTCTGCCAGTTGGGTCTCGATCTGAAGGCCGGCAGCCCATTCCCGTTCACATTCCCGACGGAATTGGCCAACGCCAGCGCCGGCTACATTCCCACCGAAGAGGCGTTCAGCCACAGTGGCGGGGGCTACGAAACACGCCTCTCGAGCTACTCCAATCTGGAGGTTACCGCCGGTACCCGGATGGTTGCCACCGGGCTTGAACTGCTCAAATCCATGCGCCCCGCGCCGGCTCCGGAACCCGTACCGGCGGTGCCTTTCAATCCCGATCCCACCGGGAAGGGGCCACACCCCTGGGGCTACGGCGACGTGCCCCCGGAGTTATCTTGAGCCGCCTGCAAGTAGAGGCATGGTAAACTGGGGGCGTATCCTGAACAATCAGAAGGACCCTCCTGAATGAAATCGACTCTTCTCGCCCTTTTCCTCGCCGCAGGTAGTGTGTGGGCTCAGCAGCCTCAGCAGCCCGCGCCCAAGCCACTGTCGCTGCCCGACGTCCCCCCGGACACTGTCGTAGCTGTGGTGAATGGCGAAAAAATGACCGCCGGACAACTGAAGGCCATTCTGGAGGCGATGGATCCCAAACTGCAACAGAACTTCCAGCGTGAGCCGCGGGCATTCATGCAGCAATACGCCATGCTCGACTACATCGCACGCAATGCAGTCAAGGCCAAACTGGACGAACAGGAGCCCACCAAGTCGCGTTTGAAGAGCGCCCGGATGCAGATTCTGTGGCAAGCTGCCGTCGAGCACACCGGCAATTCCGCCCATGTCAGTCTGGAGGAACAGCAGAAGCATTACGAAGCCAATAAGGACAAGTACACCCTGGCGCATATCAAAGCCATCTATCTCCCGTTCAGCGCCACGGCTTCCTCCGGCTCGGGCAAGGACAAGCCGATGACCGAGGCCGAAGCGCGCGTCAAAGCGGAAAAACTGGTGAAGGAGGCCCGCAGCGGGGTTGATTTCGTAAAGCTGGTGAAGGAGAACTCCAAGGATGCCGCCTCCGCCGCCAAGGACGGCGATTTCGGCGCCATCCGCAAGGGAGATTCGCTGCCGCCGGAAGTGAAGAACGCCATCTTCTCACTGAAGAAAGGCGAGGTCAGTGACCCGGTTCGCATGCAGAATGGCTTTTACATTTTCCGCGTCGAACAGATCGGCACCGAGCCCTTCGAAAAGGTGAAGAACGACGTCTACCAGGAAGTGCGCGGACAGATTGTGCGCGAGTGGTTCGAAACACAACAGAAAACCGCGCGGATCGACTTTGAAAACACGGCGTTCTTCCCGCCGGAAACCCCCCGGCCGGCGCCCCCCTCACTCGCCCATCCGGCGCATAAATAGAGATTATGGCCGCGGGCGGGGATGCGAAGCTGCGGTTGATCCTGCCCGGCACGCTCGACCCGCCGGCGGCCGCCCGCTTGCGCTCACTGGCTGCCTCACTGCCTTTTTGCGGCGCCCCTGTCCGGATCTCATTTGCGGATGAATTGTTCGCCTGCCGGGGCCGCCTGCGCTTCGGCCACGGACCGGGAACGGCAGTACACGCCGCCACCTTTCTGCGGGAGCGGCGGATCGTGCTTGAAAACGGATTGATCCGCCAGCCGGAAGAACTGGCCCGGGTCTTCACTCACGAGCTGTTTCACTTCGCCTGGCCACGGTTGGGAAATCCGCGCCGGGAGCGGTGGGAGCAGTTGCTGCTGCGGGAGCGAAGTGAGCGGGCGCGAGGTGAAGCCGGGTGGTCCTCCGAGTGGCGCAAGGCGGCTGTAACCAGGCGTCAGATCAAACAGCGCGCAGGACTGTGGAAGGACTATCGGAGCGAGAGCTTTTGCGATTCCGGAGCGTGGCTCTACTCGGGTGTGGCTGCGCATCCGGAGTTTACGCTGGCGCCACGGTTCCTTACGCGCCGCCGCCGGTGGTTCGCCGCCGAGTTGCCCGGACTCCTGACGATATAATCGATACTAGGAGATCGGATATTGATCTTTTCCAAGTTCCTTCGCCTGGTCCCGGCAATTCTGATGTTGGCTCTTGCCGGTTGCTCCCGCAGCCCTCAAACGAGCGGAAACGGCTCGTCGTCCCACACCAGCCGCAAGACCGCCGCCGATTTCAGCCTGCGTGACGTCGATGGCAAGACCGTGAAGCTCTCCGACTTTCGGGGCAAGGTCGTACTGTTGAACTTCTGGGCCACCTGGTGTAGTCCCTGCCGGGTGGAAATCCCCTGGTTTATCCAGTTTGAACAGCGCTACAAGGACCGCGGCTTCGCCGTAATCGGTATCGCGATGGATGATGACGGCTGGAACGCGGTCAAGCCGTATATTCAGGCTCATCACGTGAATTACCGCGTCGTGATCGGCAATGACCAGGTGAGCGCGAAATACGGCGGTATCGACTCGCTGCCCACCACGCTGCTTGTCGATCGCCAGGGCGATATCGCCGCGACCCACATCGGACTGGTGTCAAAGGCATCCTACGAGAATGACATCGCACGCTTGCTCAATAATTGACGTTTTGATGGCGGGCCTGATGGCCGCGGCCCTGTTGCCGGCCGAGGTGGCAAAGAGCGGGCCGCTCAGCGTCCCGGCGCCACACAAGCTGATGCTCAAGCGCGGCGCCACGGCCACGGCACCCATTCGCGTGGAAGTCCGCAACGGATACCACGTGAACAGCAATAAGCCGTCGGAAGATTATCTTATCCCGCTAACCTTGCAGTGGGGCGCCGGCCAATTGACTTCCACCGCCGTCACTTACCCGCCGCCCACCATGGAGAAGTACGCCTTCTCGCCGGCGCCGATCGCCGTTTACACCTCGGATTTCACCATCACCGCGAAGTTCAAGGCGCTTGGGACGCCAGGCACAGGCACAATGAGTGGCAAGCTGCGCTATCAGGCGTGTACCAATAACATGTGTCTGCCGCCTAAGACTGTGGAAGTGCGGCTGCCTTACGAGATCGAGTGAGTTCGATGTTCTCTTCCCGGCTGGAGTGGAACGCTCCGGCGAACCGGCTGACCCGGATTTTGCGGGCCAAGCGCCAGGCGGGTATCAGGATTCTCGATCTGACCGAATCGAACCCCACCCGCGCCGGGCTGGTTTATCCTGCCGGCCTGCTGGAGGGGCTATCGACGCCGGATTCACTCTCTTATGAGCCGCAAGCCGCCGGTTTGCGCGCCGCCCGCGAGGCGGTCAGCCGTTATTACCAGGCAGCGGGGCGCGCCATCGATCCGGACCACATCCTGGTCACTACCAGCACCAGCGATTCCTATGGCTACCTGTTTAAACTGCTTTGCGATCCGGGAGACGAGATCCTGGTGCCCCGTCCCTCTTATCCCTTGTTTGAATTCCTGGCCGCGCTCGAATGTGTCCGGGTGGTCCACTACCCGTTGATTTACCACGGCGGCTGGGGGCTGGATCTCGACGCTCTCCGGCAAGCGGTGACCCGGCGGACCCGGGCCATTGTGCTGGTGAATCCCAACAACCCGACCGGATCGTTTCTGAAGGTTTCCGAGTGGGAAGCGCTGGCCCGGTTGGCGCTGGGCCGCGGCCTGGTGGTGATCGCCGATGAAGTGTTCGCCGATTACAGCCACCGTGTTGATTCCAGCCGCGTCACCAGCCTGGCGGGCGATGTCCGGACGCCCGGCTTCTCGCTGAGCGGGCTTTCCAAGGTTTCCGCCCTGCCGCAGATGAAGCTGGGCTGGATTGTCGCCAATGGCGATGAGTCGTTTCGCCGCCAGGCGCTGGAAAGCCTGGAACTGATTGCCGATACCTACCTCGCCGCCGGCACGCCGGTGCAGCATGCTGCCGCGGGGATGCTCGGTACTCGCGATGTTCTGCAATCACAGATCCGGCAGCGGGTCGCTGCGAACCTGGCGTATCTGACAGCGTCCTTGGGACCCGATTCACCCTGCCGGGTGCTCGACGTAGAGGGCGGCTGGTACGCCATCCTCGAGGTGCCGCGCCTGCGCTCGGATGAAGCGCTGGTGGAGGAGTTGCTTGAGCGGCACAACGTCCTGGTGCAACCAGGCTACTTCTACGACTTCGATACGGACGGTTATCTGGTGCTGAGCCTGCTGACGGTCCCCGATGTCTTCCAGTCCGGGTTGTATCCGGTGCTGTCTGCCGCCTGCCGGGATTCCGCCTAGCCGTGGCGCTGGCCGCCCGGTTTCCGCAAGATGTACAATTAAGTACACATTCTCGCTAGACGGGACTGGGAACTTCCTCTGTAAGGTGAAAAACGGAAATGCTCGATTTGGACCCTCCCCATGTATCCACACTAAGAAGCATCTATGACTATTTCCAGCAGGCCGGCCGCCGGCCCAAAAACACCGAGGCCTGCACGGCCGGGGAGTTGGTGCCCGGTTCGGCAGGGAATACCGCCATATTCTATCTGGAGGCCACGAAACACCGCATTACAAAGGTTGTGTTCCGCTGCACCAGTTGCATGACGCTGGTGGCGCTGTGTGAACACCTCTCGGAATTGGCGCTCGGGTTGGGTGCCGGCCAGGCGGAAAAACTCGATCCGGCTCTCCTGCTTCGTTTACATCCCGACATACCCTCGTATCTGCAGAACCGGGCTGAACTGGCCTGTGCCGCGTTGCACTCGGCAATATCGATTTTGAAGAAAGGAAACGAACTGTGAAGGTTGCATACATATTCGCTACCCAGGGGCATACTATGTCATACAAATTAGGGAAAATGATCCTGCCCCAACTGGAAGAAGATCGCCATGGCGTCGAAGTCGTCGGAATGTTCTTTTTCGAAGATAACTGCTACGCGATGCGAAAGGGCGATCCTATTGGAGAAAGACTGGCCGCCGTAGCCAAGCGGAAAAATATCATGCTGATGTGCTGCGACCAGTGCAGCTATGAGCGCGAACTGGCCGACAAGCTCTGCGACGGCGTGCGAATCGGATGCTTTCCAACCCTTTACGGCGCGTTATCCGGAAACATGCCCGACCAGGTGATTACGCTCTAAGCCCTCCTGCGTTCGCCAACTCCATTCGGCCCGCTTTGCTGCTCTCATGGCGCCGGTCCGGCTGCGAGTGCAGGCGTGCCGCGGTGAGGAAGGATTAGGATATCAGCATGACGAGACGTGAGTTCGCTGGCGTGATGACCGCCGGCGTGGCCGCGCCGGCGGCGCGGCCGAATGTCGTGCTGATTCTGGCCGATGACCTGGGCTATGGAGACTTGTCTGCCTGGGGGGCGCCGGATATAAGAACTCCGAACATCGATGCGCTCGCGGCTTCGGGCATTCGTTTCGGCAACTTCTACTCCAACTCTCCGGTGTGCTCGCCGACCCGGGCTTCGCTGATGACGGGCTGCTATCCGGACTGCGTGGGGATGCCGGGGATGATCCGGACCCAGAAGCGCGAGACGTGGGGGTATCTGGATCCAAAGGCCGTGCTACTACCGCGGCGGCTGAAGCCGGCAGGCTACCACACGGCGCTGGTGGGGAAATGGAACCTGGGTCTCGCGAGCCCATCGCTGCCCAACGAAAAGGGCTTCGACCACTTCCATGGGTTCCTCGGCGACATGATGGACGACTACTGGACGCATCGCCGCGAGGGGCAAGACTACATGCGGCTGAACCGGGAAACGATCGACCCGCGCGGACATGCCACGGATCTGTTCACCAATTGGGCGGTGGATTATCTGAAGTCGCGACGGGGCGGTACCCAGCCGTTCTTTCTATATCTGGCCTATAACGCACCCCATATTCCGCTGCAGCCGAAGCCGGAGTGGCTGGATCGCGTGCGGGCGCGCACGCCCGGGCTCAGCGAGAAGCGCGCGAAACTGGCGGCGCTGATCGAGCACATGGACCAGGGCGTGGGGCGGGTGATGGACGAACTGAAGCAGCACGGGCATACGCTGGTGCTGTTCGTCAGTGACAACGGCGGAGACCTGAAGGCAGAGGCGAGTTGCGGTTCCCTGCACGGCGGCAAGGGAGAGATGTTTGAGGGCGGCATCCGGGTGCCGATGTGCGCCGCGTGGACGGGAAAGATCCGGGCCGGCGCAAGTTCAGACTGTGTGGGTCTGACGATGGACCTGTTCGCAACCATCTGCGAGGCCGCGGGTGCGGTGTCCGGCGCGGAAATCGATGGTGTCTCGCTGCTCGGCGAGATGCGGCACCCAGCCGGGACGTCGCCGCAACGAGACCTGGTCTGGGTGCGCCGCGAGGGCTGGCCGATGTATCAGGGAAGGGCATTCTACGCACTGCGGCGGGGCGATTGGAAGCTTCTGCAGAACACACCGTTCGAGCGCTACCGGCTCTATAACCTGAAAGACGACCCCGGAGAAACTCGCGATCTGGCGGCGGCCCAACCGAAGATATTTCAGGATTTGACCACCGCGCTGATGCTGCATATCCAGCGTGCGGGGCGCGTGCCGTGGCAGCCGCCCGGCCATGTCCCATCAATTTGAACGTGTACCGCCGGCCACCGAGCGTTCGGCCGGCCCGGGGCGTTTGGGAATCTGACTCCGCAAGTCCACCTGGCGGACCTTTTTGGTCACTACCACCGGTTCCAGCGAAAAAATCGCTTCCACCGGTTCGGCGCCGGCTTCCAGAGTGACGGCCGCCTTTGCGGGCCCCACCAGCCGCCGGTCTTCTGAAATGGTCGATTCATCGAGCGTAACCACGTAGTCCCCGGCCGGCAGGTTGTAGAAGGCGAAGCGGCCGTCTTCATCCGGCGTGGTAGTTCGCCTGGAGCCGCCCAGGTGGATAACAACCTCATCGAGCTTGGAATTTGGCGGCGCCAGCACCTGGCCCCGCAGGCTGGAGAGCCGCACCACCTGAAAATCCCTGCGTTCGGTTCTGGCGCTGCGGACATAGATGCTGGCGAGGTTGGATGCCGCGGGGTTGTACTCGGCCGGCAATTCTCTGGGCGATAGTTCGATCTGGTGATTCCCCTGCAATACATCGGAGAAGCGGTAGCGGCCATTGGCGTCGGTGAAAGCGCGGCGGTAGCCATCGAGTACAATCGGGATTCCGGCGATGGCCGCCGCGCCGCCCTCGGTGACGATGCCTTCGATCGTTCCGGAAACCGGGGTGACACCGGCCAGATTCCTCGCAGCCAATGACACGGGAGAGGGACCGCCCCAACTGAGGCTGCGCGTCAAGCGGAAAAAGACGTTCACCCGGTTCAGCCCCCCAAGCGCCATGCTGACCGGCACGCCATGCGATGCCAGCACAAAGGCCGATTGCGGATTGAGCGCCGTGGCGATTCTTGTCCTGAGGACCTCGGCCTGAAAATTCCACCGGCGGCCGATGGGCGTACTGAATCCGGCGACGCTGGTTTGAAGCTGGTTCATCGCAAACAGGGTATCGTTAGCCAGGTCGCGTCCGGATTCGGTGAACGCGTGGACCGTCACCCGGCGAAACTGGCCTTGCACCATGCCGCGGATAAAGATGCTGTTACGCCTCTCCTGGGCCTGCGAAGTGCCGTAGCGAACCGCGGCCGAGCTGGTCCAGCGGCCCAACCGTACCGACTGTTCCCCTTCCAGCGCGCCTTGTTCCGAGGTTTTGCCGCCGTAACGCATGTCGAAATTCTGCCACGAGAAGCGTGAGGAATATCTGCCGTAGCTTTTGGACGCCATCAGCATCAGTTGCCCGTTCGCGGTCAGTGTCCGTTCTCCGCCGGGGGCGTCCGAAGTGAGTTCCATCCGGGAAATCTGCACCGCGACATTCACCCCTCCGATGGCCTCCACCGAAGCGCCGGTGTTGACCGTCTTCGACCGGAAGGTCCAGACCGCCGGATTATGCTCGAAGTTGTTGGTCTGCGATCCTGCCGAGGCGTAGAGATCCACTCGCCGCCAGGGACGGACACGCCCCTCCGCATACGTTAATCCGCGGTCCCCTGTGTAATATCCGGCTACTGGCATGTAGCCGGCCGTCTGGCGCGCATAGCTTGCGCGGCCGGCCAGCCGGCCGTTATCGTACTCCGCCGCCAGCAGTGCGTTCCAGGGCGACGGCGCCACGGTCGTCTTATCAAATGGTTTGCCTCCCGTGTACGCTGCTTCTCCGAAAAGCCTGAAATGCTCCCTGGGCTTCCAGGACGCCATCACCGATGCCTGCCCGGCCCGCGCATAGCGCCTGCCCGGCTGTAGCAGGTAGGGCCGATCCAGGCCGGTGTCAGGCTGAGTCGTAACGGCGTCGACCTCGCCGGCAAACTGAAGCGCTTCGGATGCCTTCCAGGTTATTTCCCCGCCCCCGCGCATCTGGGGGCTGAGCACCGAAAATGGCAAGCGCGGGCCTTCCAGGTAAGTCACGCCACCCGCATAGGCGCTCCAACCCAGCCGCCCCCTTAAACCCTGAACGCGCGCTCCGCGCAACCGGAACAGCGGTGTGTAGAGTTGCGGCAGGAAGAAATCGAGGGGACGGCCGGGCATGCTGAAGTCGCCTGCATTGAACTCCAGCCTCCAGGCGCCAACGCCGAGACCGCGCAGCGTCAGGTAATTCTCCGTCAGGCGGAATCCCGAGGCGGCGTAGTTTTCGGCTTTTCCTTCGAGCAGCATTCCCGCGGGAAGAATGTAACGAAACTCAGCGGCCACCCCGGTGGTTGAGCGCGGGTTTTCGAACCCGCCCGGCGCATAGTAGCCCTGCGCGGCTACCGTTGCCGTACCCCTGGATTCCTGTCCGGCAACCCCACCACAGGCTAAGAATGCGAGAATGATGGCACGCTCAATTCGGCTCCGCACGACTCGGTTCCAATCTGACCGTCGCTTCCTGGACTTCGTCCATGCCGAGATCCACCCGCGTCCGAAGCGCACGGATCGCGGCGGGGTCAGCCTTTAGCCGCATCAGAAACCGCTGGGCCCGGCGCGGCAAGACCGGGAATGCGGGTACTTCCAGCGTTTCAATCGATTGCCCGGCGGCATCGAGCACCTCCAGGTGGCCCAACGGGCGGATGTGAACATCGGCGTCGTTGCGTAGCGAGAGCACGGCAATGTTTGCATCACCCACCTTCTCCAGCGCCAGCGCGGCCACCTCGCCCCTGGGCCGGTGCTCTCCCACCGTGGCGTAGAACGCGGCGACCGCTCGCACCACGTTGTGCATGCCGATTGCTTTCGGCGCGCCCGCCGGAGCCATCGCCGTGAAACCGGCCGCGCAGTGATAACCCCTGGATGGAGCATCCTGGGGAATCCGGATCGTATAACGGATGATCAACTTTTCGTTGTCTCCGATCTCGGTCTCCATCGGATTGACCGTCAGCCACTGACGGCAGCTCCACTCGGCCTCCTGGGCCATCGAACGATTGAACTGCGGCGTCATTGTGCTGTCGAGCGTGAAATCGAGCACCTCGCCGCGGATGCGCATCTTGCCGCCGGTCTCGTTCGACAACTCCAGCGCTCCCGAATTGCTCTGTCCGGGTCCAATCTTCATCTCTACCCGCATCGGCGACAGGCCGATACCAATCTGCGCCATTAACGGCGCGCTGAAGCACGTAAGTAGTATTGCTGCTCTCTTCATGGCAGATCCGCTGTGTAACGAAGGGAAACCGTACATGCCGGCGCCAGCGCGGCACGGTAGCGCCAACTGTCGGCGAAAGAAACTTGAAGATTCACTGTGATGTTGCTGCTGAAGATCCCCTCGCCGCCGGTAGCCAGGGTGGCCGGACTGGTCGATACGGGGATCGGCGATCCGTTGCACGATGCGCCGCCGAACCAACCGTCGATGGTTGCCGAGACGCACCGCACCGCCACGGCCGACGCCGGGATCGTGCCGCAGTTGATTAGCACAGGGCCCTCGGACTGGACACTCAGCGTCCACGCTCCGAAAAATGATCCGGTGAACCGGATGGAAACCGTGGAGGATTGCGCCGCCGGACCACCCGTGTCCGGATCAATTGCGGCGAAGTTCATCGCCGCGGGCGTAACCAAAAATGACGTGATGTCGGCTGCAGTTGCCCCCAGGCAGCACGCGAGCAGAATCAGCGCAATCCTCCACATGACGTCTCCAGGTAATGCCCCGGCCTACAGCGCCGAGATGCTGAATCGGACCACCGCTTGATAGCTGCCGGTCTCGTACTTTGGGTCGTTGGTAAGCACCCACGCCAGAGAACCGCTGTCACCGGCTTTGGATGAGTGCGCGTTGGCGCCGAAAGTGGCAACATTGGTATCTGTCTGGTACTGGGCGGTGATCGAACCGCTGCAGGCCGTTCCCGGTCCGGCAACCGTGCAGCCGTAGCTGAGCGTGTCGCCGGCCGTGGGTGGTGTTTGTACCGAAGGACCGTTGCCGGGACTGAAGTCGGTTAACACCTGAGCGGTAACCGAACCGCTGCCGCCGGCCTTCGTCGTCCGGACCTTATAGCTGAAAGCCGTCGTCCCCGTATAATCATCGAACAGGGTTGTGCCGGTGGTCAGCGGCGTGGCGCTATTGACCGAAATCGCCGCTTCCGGACCGACGGTAACCGAAATGTTTGTCGTGCCTGTGGCAGCCCACTGGCCAAATGCGGCCGGCGAGGCTGCCACGAACACAACCAGGACCAAGAGCAGAACAGATCGAGTCTGCATTGTTTTGTTACTCCTCCAAGCGTTCGTTTTTTGACCCCTACAGACTGCTCACCGTGAACACGATTGGCAAACTGTAAGTGCCTGTCGAGACGGAAGGATCGTTCGCGAGTTGGAAGCTCAACGGAACCGTCGCCGGATCAGCGGCGCTGCAGCCTCCCCCCACCTCCCGTACAGGCGGCCGGCGGTAACGTGATGATGGTCTTTTGAACCACCTGGCTCACCGCCTGCACACCCGCGCAAGAGGTTCCGTAGGCCGCCACGCCACAGGTGAACGTTAAGTCCCCCGCGGCAACACTCGGCCCGCCGGACGGTGTGAAGTTGCCATTGGCCTGCAAGGTCACGGTGGCCGAAGCAGCCGGCGCGGTCCTCGCCCTGAACGACACAGTCATCGTCCCCGTAAAGGGAGTAAATGCCTGCACGCCCTTCAGCAGCGTGAGCCCGCCCGGAACCGACACCTTTCCTTGCGGTTGAAGCGTCACCGAAACCGTCTGGTTAACTACCGCCATGTCCGCCAGTAGCGGCAGCGGCAACGTCACCATAACGGCTGCAAGCGCCCGAAACACGATTGACACCTTTTTGATCTCGCTAGTACTATCGGGCGCAAAGTACCAGAGTCTTTATACTGTTCTGGGCGGCCAGGGAAGAAAATAAGCCTATCTTATGGACAAACAAGGCGAAGTTGTGGAGTTGTAGAGATGTCTGGGGCAGAGAGCCAGCGGAGGTTGATCTCGCCCGCCGCTCCCTGCTTTGGTGTGTGGCTGTGGGGCTGGATCCGAGCCAGCACGGCTACACCATTGCCTTCGAGGGTCAGTTGGGCAGGCGCCAAAGCCGGACCGGCGATACTCGGCCTCACCAGTGTGACGCCAGATGCGCGTCCCGGACTGATCAGGAATTTGCCGCCCTGCGGCCCGGTTCTGGCCACATACCGGATCCGGATCACGCCCTCAGCCGTGCCGGGCTCCGGCGTAAATGAAGACTCCACAATGCCACACTGTGGCCGGACCTCCAGTGACAGCGTGGTTTCACGGCTTTGTCCGAAGGCGATCGCCGTAAAGATCATAACCGGCAACAGGATTCTCACAGGATCAACCACCTTATCGGTTCGATCCGTTCCAGTTTGACGGATTGAAAAGCGCATAGGGGAGAATCACTAGTCCTGGCCTAGGCACACCTTAGTCCTAATACCTGATAACGGGGGCGTAGCAATCACGGGCTACAAAAATCAGTCACAGTCACAAAAATTAAGGCTCAGCCATTTCTGGCTGAGCCTTGCTAACTGCTTTAGAATCTACGGTGCGGAGAGGGGGCCTTGAACCCCCACGAGATTGCTCCCGCTAGCACCTCAGGCTAGTGCGCGCTGAAGCGGAATCTTCTTTCGTCTCCGAGCGGCTGCGGTACCTCGGGCGGATCGCGCGGGCTGTGTTTCCAGCCAGTGGTGCGGTCCCGTTGTATGCGCGCGATACAAGCCTCGACGTTCCGCCTGCGGCCCAAGGCCGCGCCGGCGCCGTTGGCGCTGCCGGAGATCAGGCTACGGCCGCGCTTGCAGACGATCTCGAACAGCCTGCCGTGAAGGCGCCTGTCCGCTTCATCGTGAAGCGTCTCAATGCGGACGGCATGAACCTTGTGGTGGCGACGCCGGCGCCGGCGTCCGCCGCAAAGCTGGGATGCAGATGTTCCAGGACTTCGCAGTTGCCGCCCCAGCCGGCCAGCACGGAAATCTAGGGTTGGAATACGCCGGATGAGACGGCGACGGGTTCCACCTCGTAATGCTGGCGCGGACGCCATTCACATCGGCGAGAATCAATGCTTGCCCTCCGCCTTTCCTGACCCAGGGCTTCCAGCACAACCGCCTCGAAGAACGAGAGGCTGAGCACGTAGGTCGTAAACACGGCGTAATGCCACGGATGGGCTGACACCAGATCGAGAGGCGCCAGAATCACGTGGCCGGTTCCTCCGCGACAATAAGGTCGTAACTGGTGCTTCTGCCCCCTGCGGGGTTCTGCACGAGAACGCGCTTCTCAACGAGCGCAATGATATCGCGCAGCGCCGTGTCGTGCGAGCAGCCCGTCAGCTTCGCGTACTTGGACGTCGTCAACTTTCCCTCGAATCCGTCCAGCAGCTTGTTGAGGACAAGCCGCTGCCGTTCGTTCATGGGAGTGCTGCGAATACGATCCCAGAACTGCGCCTTCGAGAGGACGGCGCTCAGCGTCGTCTGCGCACCATCGATGGCGCGGCCCATGCAGCCGAGGAACCATTTCATCCACGGTGTGACGTCCATGGTTCCTTTCTGGGTCTCTTCCAGAGTGTCGTAATAGGCGTTCCTTTCCTGCCGGATCTGCGTAGACATGCTGTAGAACCGCTGCGGGCTGCGCTCGGAACGCGCCAGAGCCATATCGGCGATGGCGCGGGCGATGCGGCCGTTGCCGTCGTCGAACGGGTGAATGGTGACGAACCAGAGATGCGCCTGCGCGGCCTTCAACACAGGATCGATGCCGGATTCGTCCTCGAACCATTCCAGAAGCGCGCGCATTTCAGTGTCGAGGCGCTCCGCTTTCGGTGCCTCGTAATGGACGGTTTCCTTGCCGATCGGCCCAGAGACAATCTGCATCGGTCCCGTGCTGTCGTCGCGCCACGCCCCCACCCTGATCTTCGTCATCCCGCTGCGCCCGGCCGGGAACAGCGAAGCGTGCCACGCGAACAGCCTCTCGCCGGTAAGCGGCTGATCGTAATGCCGGGTGGCGTCAATCATCATTTCAACCACACCTTCGACATGACGGCCGGCGGACTTGAGCGCACCGATATCCATGCCGAGGCGGCGTGCGATTGACGAGCGAACCTGCCCGGGGTCGAGCTTCTCGCCCTCGATCTCGCTGCTCTTGAGAACATCTGCTGTCAGCGTCTGAAGCACGGCTTCCTGACGGAGGTTGAATCCCAAGGCCTCCATGTGCCCGGTCAGCCTGCCCTGACGGTGACGGACGGACGCCAGAAGCTCCGCGAGCGCATGGCGGTCCCAACGGAACCGGGGCCAGTCTTTCACCTCATAGATATACAATCTACGCACTCCTTGCGTAGATTGTAGCTGCTAATCGTCGCAAGCTCAAGCATTCTACGCATCCATGCGTAGAATAGCCATGCCATTCTATGCAACCGGCGACAAGTCGTGAGAGATCAGTTGCTTATAAGAAAGGCACCACTAGCCGTAAGCCGGCTACATGAGGAACCGGAATTGGTAGGGAGTGCTGCCAAGGACGTTCATGCGATTAATCACGCACGCCGGAGTTTTCGCGTATTCCAGGGTCACGGGCAGCGGATCGTGGAGAGCATCATTATTCCGATCCATCTGCGTGAGCGCCAGAATCCCGTTACAAAAACGGTTGCAGTCGAGAAAAACGCTGGGCCGGGATTTTCGTCCAGGCCCAGCTAACTGCTTTTGACTCTATGGTGCGGAGAGGGGGACTTGAACCCCCACGAGATCGCTCCCGCTAGCACCTCAAGCTAGTGCGTCTGCCAATTCCGCCACCTCCGCAGCTTGGGGAAACTTCATTGCTCACCCGGCGGTGCCATGCCCGGGTCTGCCTTTACTTCGTCTTGCCGGATGCCGGCGCGGGTTGCGCCGGTAGCGCGCCCTTGGATGCCGGCGGGGCCTGGCCCTCGGGTGGTAGCGGAACCGTTATCGGCGTTCCACCACCTTCCGGCACCACCGTGATTCCGGGCTTTCCTGACGGAAGGCCGGTTCCCGGACCTGCCGGAATTGCGGGTTGTGCCGGTGTCTGTGTTGTAACTGGCGTCTTGTCAAGGACGGAAGAACCGGCCGAAGCCCCTCCTCGCGTAGCCATGATGGCCAGCGTGAGTGACGTTACCATGAACAGCGCGGCTGCAACGGTTGTCGCTCGAGAAAGCAGCGTCGCTCCTCCGCGCGGACCGAAGGCCGTCTGCGACCCCATGCCCCCGAACGCTCCCGCCAGATCCGCCGCCTTCCCACTCTGCAGGAGCACCACGATCACCAGAAAAACACAGATGATGACGTGGACAATCGTCAGTAAAATAACCATTTCTTCGACTCGAGACAAACGTACCGCGCTGGTACGCAGAATTCCCTGAACCTGAGTTTAGCACAGCACCCCAGACTACCGGTACGCTGCCACACCGGTGACCTTCTCCCCGATCACCAGCGTGTGAATATGGTCGGTCCCCTCGTAGGTCTTCACAGTTTCCAGGTTGCATAGGTGGCGCATGATCGGATATTCATCCATGATTCCGTTGGCGCCCAGCAGGTCCCGGCTCAGCCGCGAGCACTCAAGCGCCATCGCGACGTTGTTCCGCTTCAGCATCGAGACGTGGGCTGGTTCCAGCCGTTCGCCGTCCTTCAGCCTGCCGGCGTGCACGGCCAGCAATTGCCCCTTTGTGATCTCGGTAATCATCCAGGCCAGCTTTTCCTGAACCAGTTGATGGGATGCAATCGGCCGGTTGTCGAACTGCTTGCGGTCAACCGAGTATTGCCGGGCCGTCTCGTAGCAGTCCATGGCCGCCCCCAGCACGCCCCAGCCTATCCCGTAGCGAGCCTGGGTCAGACAGGCCAGGGCCGATCTCAATCCTCGCGCGCCTGGCAGCCGGTTGTCGTCCGGAATCCGGCAATCGGAGAACAACAGGCTGGAAGTGACCGAAGCCCGCATCGAGAGCTTGCCGTGAATCTCGTTCGCCGTGTAGCCCGGAGTGCCGGTTTCCACCAGGAACCCTTGAATTCCCTGCTCCGTGCGAGCCCACACAACCGCTACGTCGGAGATGGAGCCGTTGGTAATCCAGGTCTTCTCACCGTTTAATACCCAGCCGGACCCGTCGCGCCGCGCGGTGGCCAGCATGCCCGCCGGGTTGGAACCGAACCCTGGTTCGGTCAGTCCGAAGCAACCGATGGCGCTACCGGACTGCAGCCGCGGCAGCCAATATTCCTTCTGGCCGTCTGAGCCGAAGCTGTGAATCGGGTACATCACCAGCGCGCCCTGCACCGAGACGAAGCTGCGAATGCCTGAATCGCCGCGCTCCAACTCCTGCATGATCAGTCCGTACTCCACGTTATTCATGCCGGCGCAGCCGTAACCCTCCAGGTTGGCGCCCAACAGGCCGAGTTCGGCCATCTCCGGCACCAGTTCGCGCGGAAAGCGTGCCTCCCGGAAGCAGTGTTGGATCACCGGCATCACCCGCTCTTCCACAAACCGCCGAGCGGTCTGGCGCACCAGCCGTTCCTGTTCGCTGAACAGGCTGTCAACCAGCAGATAATCCACGCCGCCAAAGGGCATACGCCTCTTATCTTACTGCCGCCCGGCGCCATTGGATTTGGTTGAGAGAGTTTTCCCCGGCGCGCCACTTTATCTAGCAAGTGCGCCGGATTCGTTTCTCTCTCGCGGCCGCGTGTGCCGGCTGCGTTATCGCAACGTTCGCCGTTGCCGGGCAGTCCGCGCCGGCTCCTCCCGGCTATGCCCAGCTCGATGCCGCTTACCGTCATCTCAAGCAGAAGGAGTACGACGAAGCGATCGGTCTGTTTCGTGAGGCGATCTCGGCTGGTTCACCCGGCGCCGGTATTCACAAAGACCTTGCCTACGCCTACTTGAAGATCGGCGAAACCGAAGCCGCCCGCGACGAGTTCCGCGAGGCGATGCGCCTTGACCCGGCGGACACCGGCGCAGCCCTCGAGTACGCCTTTCTGTGTAACGAAACCCGGCAGACCGCCATCGCCCGCAGGTTGTTCGATCACTACCGGAAACAGGGGAACCAGACGGCGGCCCGGGCGTTTGAGAATATCGACCGGCCGCTCGCTGAAGGCATTGTGCGCTGGACAAAGGTGGTGACCGCCTCGCCCGGCAACTTCAGCGCGCGCCTGGAACTGGCCCGGCTGGCCGAACAGCGCGACGAGATGGAACTGGCCGCCGCCGAATACGCCGCGGCATACCGGTTGCGGCCCGAGCGGCGCGAACTGCTGCTCGATCAGGGACGAGTCTGGAAATTCCTCGGCCGCATGGGACAGGCCAACGCCGCGCTGCTTGCCGCGTCGCGAAGTCAGGAAGGGACAACGGCCGAAGCCGCCCGTGAACTGCTGCCCGAGCGTTACCCCTATGTCTATGAGTTCCGCGCTGCTCTCTCGCTCGATCCCGATAACCTCGAATTGCACCGGGAATTGGCCTATCTGTTGCTGGAAATGAAGCGGACCGCCGAGGCCGAACAGGAGTTTGCGCTGCTGGTGGAGCGCACTCCCGACGATCTGCTCTCGGTGGCGCAGCTTGGCTTTCTCCGCCTGGCCCGCAAGGACGCCCCTGCCGCGATGCCGTTGCTCGACCGGGTGCTGAAAGGTAACGACGAGGAATTGGCCGACCGGGTTCGCTCGGCGCTGAAGATGCCCCGGACTCTCAAACGCCGCGGTGAGACGCCGCGGGCGCAGGTTTCGCTCGAGGCCAAGGAACTGGCAGGGCGTAGTCTTAAGGCGGGTTACCTGAAAGATGCGCGCAAGTATCTGGAAGTCGCCCAGGAGAATGATCCGCTGGACTTCGAGGTAATGCTGAATCTCGGTTGGGCTAACAACCTGCTGCACGACGACCGGCAGGCCGTGCCGTGGTTCAACATGGCCAAGAAGAGTCCGGATCCGGCCATCGCTAAAGAAGCCCGGCAGGCAGCCGGCAACCTGACGGCGGACCAGCGCCCCATCGCCACCAGCGTATGGTTCTACCCTTTTTACTCTTCCCGCTGGGGGGACGCGTTTTCCTACGCCCAGGTAAAGACGGAACTGCGCCTGTTCAACCTGCCGGTAAAACCATACCTCTCGGCGCGCTTCGTAGGTGATGCGCGGCAGGTGGTTCCCGGCATCGCCGGAGGCTATCTCTCCGAAGGCGCCATCATCGGCGCCGTCGGATTGGCGACGCCGGCCCGTCATGGCATCGTTCTCTGGGGCGAAGCGGGGCGGGCCTTCAGCTACATCAAGGACCGCAAGGGAGGCCCGGATTACCGCGGAGGTCTTTCACTCGGCCGCGGCTTTGGCCACCTGCTGGGCGACTCCAGGCCCGGCGCGCTCTTTGAATCGAACGACGACGCGGTTTTCCTCAGCCGCTTCGACCACGACCTGTTGTTTTACTCGCAAAACCGGCTGGGCTACAGCCGCAAGCTGGGTGGAGTTGCCTTGCAACTTCACTGGAATCTGAATCTCACGGCCGATACCCGCCGCCAATACTGGGCCAACACGTTGGAGAGCGGCCCCGGCCTCCGGATGCGGGTGGACGGCATGCCGCGCTCCATGATCCTATCGCTCGATGTGTTGCGCGGGGCCTATTTCATGAATGCTGGTAATCCCTGGCCGCCGGCGTTCACCGATGTCCGCGTGGGGGTGTGGTATGCGCTGTCCCGCTAACCTCGGATGGGCGATCCTGGCAGCCGCCCTCGTGGGTTGCGCCGCGGCGCCGGCGTGGGCCTACCAGGTTCTGGGCGATGACCCTGGCGCGTGGCCGCGCATTCTCGCCTCCGCCGGCCTGCTCCCTACCTGGGATCCCACCGGGCTGGTAATCATTCCAGTGGGCCAGGCCGCCGACCCCGAGCAGTGGCTTCCGAAGATCGAGGCGGGAACGGTGGTGGTGCTCGAAGGTGAGTCGCCGCTGGCCGGCGCGCTTGGCATCACCGCGACAACCGGGCGCGTGGTTGTCCGCAGCATTACGGACGCCAGACGCCCGGGTTTGAAAATCATCTGGCAGCATCCGCTGGCGCTCAAAGTCTTCCGGCTGCCCCCACAAGCCCGCCGGTTCGCCTGGGAACGGTGGCAAAAAGCGCCGGTGCTGGCTGGTGTCAAACGCGGGAAGGGAGCGGTTCTCTGGCTGGCTACGCCGCCGGGCGCGGAGGGCTTTGAACGCTATCCTTACCTGCTGCAGGCGCTGGCCGGCCTGGGGGTACAGCCGCCATTTCACTCACGCCGCCTGTGGGCCTTCTTCGATTCCTCCTATCGCCTGCGCGCCGATTCCGACTATTTGGCCAACCGCTGGCACCAGGCCGGAATTGCCGGCCTGCACGTGGCCGCCTGGCAGTATTGGGAGGCGGACGCCGGACGCGACGCTTACCTCAAGACGCTGATCGAAGCCTGTCATCGGCAAGGCATTGTGGTTTATGCCTGGCTCGAGCTACCCCACGTCAGCGAGCAATTCTGGAACGCCCATCCCCAGTGGCGCGAGAAGACAGCCGCTCTTCAGGACGCCCATCTGGACTGGCGCAAGCTGATGAACCTCCAGAATCCGGAGTGCGCCCGCGCGGTAGCAGCCGGTGTCGAAAATCTGCTCGCCCGCTTCGATTGGGACGGCGTGAATCTGGCCGAATTGTACTTCGAATCGCTCGAAGGGGCCGATAACGCGGCGCGTTTCACACCAATGAATGACGATGTTCGCCGCGACTTCCGTGCCGCCTCCGGCTTCGACCCGCTGGAGTTGTTTGCAGGACCCCGCGACCCAGGCCGCCTGCGGCGGTTTCTGGACTATCGCGCCGAACTCGCCCGCCGCATGCAATCCACCTGGCTTGCCGAGGTTGAAAAGGTGCGCGCCGCCCGCCGCCAGTTGGATATCGTGCTAACCCACGTCGACGACCGCTTTGACACCCGCATGCGCGACCTGATCGGCGCCGACGCCGCCAAGGCGCTGCCGTTGCTCGAACGCCACGATTTCACCTTCCTGGTCGAAGACCCGGCTACGGTCTGGAACCTCGGTCCGAAGCGTTATGCGGAGATCCGGGACCGTTACCGCCCACTCACCAGCCGCCAGGAGAAGATGGCCATTGACATCAACATTGTGGAGCGCTACCAGGATGTCTATCCCACGCGCCAGCAGACCGGGACGGAACTGTTCGCCCTGGTGCGCGTGGCGGTAACCGCTTTCCCGCGTGTGGCACTGTACTTTGAAAACTCCATCCTCGCGCCCGACCTGCCGCTGCTCGCTTCGGCTGCCGCCGGCGTCACCCGGGTTGACCGGGTGGGCCGGAAACTGGTGCTCGAATCGCCCAGCGGTGCCGGCGTTCCATGGGATGGGTGCGCGCTGGTGGACGGGCGCCCCTGGGCGGCGCAGTCAGCCGGGTTGGTCTGGGTTCCAGGGGGCACTCATGTGCTCGAACCCGGTTCCTGTCCCGCGTTTCGCCTGGTGGAGTTGAACGGCGATCTGCAAAACGCCAGCGCCACCGCCGGCGGCGTCGAATTCAGCTACCGCAGTCAGGCTCGCGCGATGGCGTTGTTCACCCAAAAGCCGGATGCCATCGAAGTGGATGGACAGGCCACGCCCTTCCGGCTGATCGAAGGCCCGCGCGGTTTTATCGTGCCGTTGCCCCGCGGCCAGCACCTGGTTTCGGTCAGGCTGAGGCCGCCCGCATCCTGATCAGGCGGATTTGGCTTTTTCCCACTGGTGATCTGGCTTGACTTCGTCCCATTCGCTCTTGGTAATCTTCTCGCCGGTCGCCGACGTTTGGCGCCCCTTTAGAGCGAAGCTGGCATCAACGGCGGCCTGTTGCGGGTTCGATCCCCGGTCGGCCGTGGCGTTCATGTCCTGAGCGTAGCCGCCCAGATTCGAAGGGCCGGTACCTGCCTGTATGCCCTCCGCGTCGAAACGATCTTTCGCCTTTTGAGCGCGAGTAACGTAGTCTCGCGCCGTGTCGGTGTAGCCCTTCATGCTCTTGAAAGCACCGGTGGCCGAGGCCAGCGCGCCGCCTACCGGCCCTGAAACGCTGCCAAACGCCTTCTGCACCAGCAAGTCCCACACCGGGAAGAATATGTCCCGGAACAGGAACGCCAGCAGGCCGGGAAGGCGTCCCAGATAGACCTCCATCGTATGCGCCTTCTCGTTCACGGCGGTTACGCGCAGGGCCTCCAGGCGTTGGGCGAAGCCCTTCATCGCGAACTCCAGTACCGGGTCGAGTTCCGGCCCTAACTCTTTGTTCAACTCATCCAGCCCCTGACCCAAAAACTTATTCGCGCCGACGTTCATGCCTTGAACGTCCATCGAGAAGTCTTTCGCGGTCTTCAGGAAGGAGACCTGAGAAACCAGTAGATTGACCAGCCGGTCCAGCATCAGCCGACGTCCGCCGGCATACACCGCCTGTTCGGGGATCGGCTGCGAGGGGTCACGCTGCATCACCGCATCGAAAGCCGCTTTGGTGAAGTCCAGAGTAATCTTTTGCACTTCAACAACCACCGTAACGGCAAAATCGGGAATCGACGGAATCTGCTCGCGGAAGGCATCGGCCACCAGTTGGGCCAGTTGCTTGGGGGGCGGTGGAGGCTGGTCCCTGGGGGGATCACCTTCCAGCGAAAAGGCGCCGCCCATGTAGGCCGCGCCCGGGCACTCCTTGGGGGGTGTATCGTTAAGGAAATCCTTAATGTCGCTTGCCGCGCTGCTAACCGTGTCAGCAGCGCTGCCCAGAAAGCCCGGCAGGCTGCTGCCGGACGAGGAAGAGTCCTCGGGCGCTTCGGGCACCGGCGCCCAAACCGGGTAAATCAGCTTGCCGTTCTGCTCGATGGCTGCTACCGTGATTTTCCGGCAGGCCAGCTCGATGGCCGGTTCCTGCTCCCAGGCAATCCGCGTGTAGAGACCGACGTAAATATCAAACGCCTTGGTGGCAATTCCGGAAATCGTGCTGAAGACGCCGCCGACGCCCGGCAAGGCGCCAGCCACGGCGTTAACACTAGAGAGCAGGCCGCCGGCGGAACTGTCTCCTCCCGGCTTCTCCTTCAGGTTCTTCAGGAATGTACGGTAGTTGGCGCGGGCCTGGTGCAGGTCCATTCCCGCTTTGTGGATCAGCTTGTAAGTGACGGCACTGGTATTTACGCTGGAAGCGGCGCTGCGCACCTTGTCGTTGAACGGATTGCAGTCGGCCGCTTTTGGAGCCGCCGACGACGAACCCCCGCCTCCGCCCAGCAGGTCACTCACCGCGCCAATCGCCTGCCCCAGGCCCCCGGCGCCGTCTTCTTTCTCTTTCAGAACTTCGGCGGTGGTGGAGACAAAGCCGTTCAGCAGTACCGCCTCGCGCTCCACGCCGGCGCGAAACATGATGGCCCTGGAACCTGGACCTTCAGGCAGATCGGCCTTCTGGTCGTCTTTGAGCGAGTTCTTGTGAACGAAGTTCTTCGAGGAGTCCGGGAATACATAGCCGAAATGGATGAATTCGATGGACGCGCCCATGTCCGCGGCGCCCTGGTCGAAAGGAGCGTAAGCGCCGCCCACATCCTCGGTGCTGGTTCCCAGTTGCTCGCCCTTGGTGTACTCCGCCGTTGTGTCGCCTGAAGGGCCGGCGTGTTGTGCGCCGCCCAGAATCTTGCTGGCATCATCCAGCACGCCACCCACAGAACCTAACATGTGCTACCTCCCGTCACGGATGCAGTTCGCTGAGTTTCGCCTTCACCGGACCATCGGGCTCACCGGTGGGCTGTAGTCCGTTGGCTTCCTGGAATGCGCGGACCGCGGCCCGTGTCTGGTCGTCCAGTTCGCCATCCTCTGAACCGCAGTTAAACCCCAGGTTATTCAGCCGCTGCTGAACTCCGGAGATATCTTCGACCGGGTTCAGGTGCCCCAGCCGGATCGGAATCACTTCCTTGCCGCCATTGAGCAGCAGCCGCCCGCCCTTGGCGTTCGGGGCGATGAACTGTTCCAGAATGCCATTGCCGTCGGTGGTGCCTTTGTAGGTATCGCTGTCGATCTCCAGCACATAGGACTCATTGGCGCGCGGTTCACCGAGCAGCTTCAGTTGAAGGCGCAACTTGGCAGGCACCCCCTTGCGCTTGAACTTGTGGCGGGCGTCCGTGCCTTTGCTGACCGATTTGATACGGAGTTCGGGCACGAACACTTCGTCACCGGGCAGCAACTGGTTGGGGGACTTTCGCCGGGCCTTCAATTGGGCATTCTCCGGATGATTCCAGATCGTCTCCCAAAAGAAGCCGTTATCGGTAGCTATGCTCGGAATGCTATCACCCTGCGAAGCGATGATCTTGGGCATGCTAGGCCTCCTCCCAGGCATCTTGGTCCAGATTCGGGAACGAAATCTCACAGTTGCCCGGATCGATATTGGTGATCTTGCCAACGCCTTTTTCGTCGGTGGTTCCGCTGCTCACCGAGCCGTCGGGTAACTTCACTTCATAGGAAACACCGGGTAGTGGCTGGCCCGCATCATCAATGAACTCCACTTCAACCCAATGCGTCTTGTCCTTGTTTTTGTCATCGTTGGGGTTGTGGCTCGGCGCGCTGCTTGCGGCCGCCGCCCCGGCGGCCACGCCCGCGGCAACTGCGGCGCCGGCTCCGGCCGCCGTACTGCCGTCCACGGCTCCGGTGCCTGGAATCGCCGGCGCCTTGACTCCGGTGGGAGCGACGATGCTGCCGGCCGTGCCCGATAGCGCCGCTCCGCCGGAGTTAATCAGCACCATCGCGCCCGAAATGGTAACGCCGGCGGCGTCAACGTTGATGAACCCCGAACCGGCCTTCAACGAGATGCCGGCGCCGGCTTCGATCACCACCGTCGCTCCGGCTTTGATGTAGATGTTTATGCCGGCGTCAGCGGCGTAGTTCTGACTGTACTTGGCAGCTGCATTTCCAGTTACCTTGACCGATTCCGATCCGGTGATCTCCACCGCGCTCTTACCTTTGATCTTGGTGTTCAGATCACGGGCGACCTCGGTCACCAGGTCACGGCCGGTCTTGTAAGTCCAGTCCCGTTGAATCTCTTCGATCAGGTCCCGCTTTACGGTGAGGTGGGAGTCCTGGTCGATCTCTTCGCGGCGGTCCTTTTTGACCAGCAGTTCCATGTCCTTTTCGGCCTGGATTCCCAGCAGTTCGCTACCCTTCTTGTCTTCAAACATGATCTGGTTGAAGTTCTCGCTGGCTCCCTTAAGAGTGCTCTTTGTCTTCAACCCGCTCTTGGTGCTCTCGGCCGGCAGGGTCCATGGTGGCATGTTGGCGGCGTTATAGACGGAGCCCACCACCAATGGCCGGTCCGGATCGCCCTCGAGAAAATCCACGACTACTTCCTGGCCGATTCGTGGTGTGTGGATCATGCCCCACAGGTTCCCGGCCCACGGGGTAGCCACCCGGATCCAGCAGGAACTGCTCTCATTCCAGCTATCCAGCCGGTCCCAATGGAAGTGGACTTTGATCCTGCCATACTTGTCCGTCCAGATCTCCTCGCCGGCCTTACCCACCACGGTCGCCGTGTGGCAGCCGTGGACAATCGGACGCGGGGTGACATTCGGCGGGCGGAAATTTACGGTGGCCGGCAGGCAGGTGAATTCGTTCTGGTAGGAACTGGGATTCTCACCCGACTGGCTAAAAAAATCTCCTTCCGTGGCCTCGTGCGATACCGAGGTCAGCACGTATGGCCCGTTGGCGTTGGGGTGCCGGTCGAGCGTGAATTTGAAGCCGGAAATCAGCCTTCCGATGTCGCTCTTTCCACGAATCAGAAACTGCGAACGTTCCAGACCCTCGGCGAGCGTTTTCGCTACCTGCTGCCCTTTTGACAACTCAAATGCACCGTCCTTGGTATAGCCGCCGGGATAGTCGTAGACCTCCAGGAACGGATCGCTGATGGCGGTCATCGAGTGGGAAACGGCGCCCACCGAAACCGGGCTGCCCAGTATCTGTTCGCTCGCGTCGGTGCCCGTCTGCGGTTTTTGAAACGCGTAGTCACGCAGATGAATCCGATAGGAGCTAATCGACTGGGTCTTTTCCCAGGCGCGAACCGTTTCGTCTTCCGGCGTAGCGCCTTCCACCTCATCGAATACCAGCCTTGCATCGCCGGGAATATCCCGATGCGCCGACGAAGCGTCGGCGATCACCAGCTTGTGGGAGTTCTCAGCGTGTGTGAAGAAGTAGAAGATTCCTTCTTCCTCCATCAGGCGTGATGCGAAATTGAAATCCGATTCCCGGTACTGGACGCAGTACTCACGGGGAGTGTAGGAGCCGGTGGTCCGGTAATCCACATCCAGTCCCTGAAGAACAACCTTCAGGATGTCAAGAACGGACTGGTTCTGAAAGATCCGGCAGTCCTGGCGCAGCTTCAGCAATTCGAACGATGGAGACACGTCCGCGTGATAGCGGGCGATCCGGAAACTCGACGGTAACTGGGTGAGCGAAACCACCACGCCGTTCAGCGTGAGCGCCGGGGCTTCGTTCTCGCCCATCAACCCGAAGGTTACTTTCTTGCCGATAAGATCCTGAAACGCAATCTTTGGATCCTCCGAGATCATTTCCAGGTGAAAGTGAAATGGCTCGGAAATCGCCTCGCGCCCGGTGAAGGAGGCAATCAGCAGCTTGTTCTCTCCGAGCGGTGTCTTCAAAAACAGCGATCGATTTTGACCGAGCAAGTTGCCAGCCACGGTGTTCTCCTGTCGTGAGCTTCAAGGGAACCGTTCCGGCCGATGGCCTCCCCGGTTCCCCTGTCCCGGTTAGTAGTACACAAATGAGCCATCCGCGCCGAGGCCGACGCGAATGGAGGTAAGTTTCTCGCCCGCGGCAATGCGGCTCAACAACTGGCGCGATATCTCGGGCAGCAGGGTATTGGTCAGGATGTTGTCCACGTTGCGGGCGCCGCTCTCCACCTCGGTGCAGCGGCGTGCCACTTCGTCAATGAGCGCGTCGTCGTAATCCAGGCTGATGCGGTGATTCTCCTGGATGCGCCGCTGAATCTTGCCGAGTTTCAACACAATGATGCGTTTTAACGCCTCATCACGAATCGGGAAGTAAGGGATGATCACCAGCCGTCCCAGAAACGCCGGTTTGAACACCTTGTTCAATTCCGGCTTGATAGCCGCGACAATGGCGTCCGGCATCGGCATGGTCTCCGGGTCGGCGCACAGCTTCATCATCGTGTCGGTGGCTGCGTTTGAGGTCAGCAGGATCACGGTGTTCTTGAAGTCGATCTCCCGGCCTTCGCCGTCCTCCATTTGCCCTTTATCGAACACCTGGAAGAACAGCTCAAGCACGTCCGGGTGCGCCTTCTCCACCTCATCCAACAGCACCACCGAATAGGGCCGCCGCCGCACGGCTTCCGTTAAGACCCCGCCCTCGCCGTAGCCGACGTAACCCGGAGGCGAGCCCTTCAGCGTGGAGACCGTGTGCGCTTCCTGAAACTCCGACATGTTGATGGTGATGATATTGCGCTCACCGCCATAGAGCAGATCGGCCAGGGCCAGCGCCGTTTCGGTCTTCCCAACACCGCTTGGCCCTACCAGCATGAAGACGCCCTTGGGTTTTTTCGGATCCTCCAGGCCGGCACGGGATGTGCGGATGCGCTGGGCGATCCCCTCCAGCGCGTGGTCCTGCCCCATAATCCGCTGTCCCAGGTGTTTGTCGAGTTCGAGTACGGTTTGTATCTCGTCCTTCAGCATCTTACCGATGGGAATTCCCGTCCAACCGGAAATCACCTCACCGACAATCTGCGCGTCCACGCAGACTCGCATCAGTGGATTCTCGCCCTGCAGTTGGTCCAGTTCCGCGGTCAGCATTTCCAACTCCAGCCGCAGCGCCTCCGGATCAACGGCCGTTTGCGTAGCCGCGCCGCCAGCGGCTTCCGCCTGGCCGTTCGCGTGGGTGTCTTCCAGCGCCTGGCGAAGTTCGCGGATGTGCGCCACAATGCCGCTTTCGTGCTCGAACTGTTGTTTCAGCCCCGCCAGCCTGTTCTCGGTCGCACTTTTGCTCCGGGCAATGGCGGCAAGCCGCTCGGCATGGTCCGCGCCGGCGGCCTGTTCGCGGCCGAGCACGCGCTCCTGAACATTCAGATCATCCAACATGCGCACGGCCTCTTCAATTGCCGGTGGCGTGGAATTCTGTCCCAGGGCCAGGCGCGCGCAGGCGGTGTCAAGCACGCTAACCGCCTTGTCCGGGAGTTGCCGGCCGGCGATGTAGCGGTGGCTGAACTTCACCGCGGCCGCCAGCCCGTCATCGAGGATGCGCACCTTGTGGTGCTTTTCGAGCGCCGGCACCACGCCGCGCAGCATCACCATACACTTGGACTCCTCCGGCTCCTCCACCTTCACCACCTGGAAGCGCCGCGCCAACGCGGGGTCCTTTTCAAAGTATTTTTTATATTCCGACCACGTGGTGGCGGCGATAGTCCGCAATTCACCGCGCGCCAGGGCCGGCTTGAGCAGATTGGCGGCATCGTTCTGTCCCGCCTGGCCGCCGGCGCCGATCATGGTGTGGGCCTCATCGATGAACAGGATAATCGGCGTGGGTGACGCCTTTACCTCTTCGATCAGGCCCTTCAGCCGGTTCTCGAACTCGCCCTTGATACCTGCGCCGGCCTGCAGCAGCGCCAGGTCGAGAGTGCGGATGGTGACGTTGCGCAGAGGCGGCGGAACGTCGCCGTCCTTCACGCGCAGCGCGAAGCCCTCCACCACGGCCGTTTTGCCCACCCCTGCCTCGCCGGTTAGAATCGGGTTGTTCTGCCGCCGCCGGGTGAGAATGTCCACAATCTGGCGGATCTCGAAATCCCGGCCCAGCACCGGGTCGAGCTTGCCTTGCTTGGCATTTTCGGTCAAATTGATGGTGAACTGGTCCAGGTTGGGTGTCTTTCCGCCCGCCGCCGCGCCTCGGGAGGGAACACCGGCGAGGCTGGTTTCGGCCTGTGCCGTGGCCGCCTCTTCATCGGAGTGGGATACGATGGCGACGAACTCTTTCCGCAGCGCCTCCGGCTCAATCTTCTGGAGTTCGCGGCTGATGTCGCGCACAATGCGCGACAACTCCTCGTTGGTCAACAGAGCCAGGATCGTGAAGCCGGTTCGAATTTGTCCGGCGTTGTAATCCACCGAGCCGATGGTCCAGGCTTCGGTAAGCATCTTGACAATCGACTCGCTCAGCGCCGGCGTGCGCGCGTTGCCCGACCGTAACTTGTCCAGGCTGGCGCTCAATTCGCGGGAAAGCCGCGAAGTATCCACACCAAACTGCCGGAAGATCCGGGCCGAGTCGTTCGACGAGGAATCGAGCAGTTTCATCAGATAGTGCTCGATCTCGATGTTGTAGTGCGTACGCGCCAGGCAGAATCCGGCCGAAGCCTCAAAAGCCGACCGGGTCGCGTCGTTCAGTTTCCCAATTAAAGATTTCAGGTTTACGCTCATGGTTTGACCTGTCCGTCACATTCGTAAAATTGTATCTCCCGGATCGTGGCGCATGGGCGCCGATTTGAGCCAGCTTACCCAGCCTAATTGCGGCCCCGCCTCGCCGGTCCCGCCCAATTCACAAGCCGGGACCTCCGCTCTCTTCAATACCAGCTTCACCTCTAAATCGAATTCGCCGCGCGTGAAGAACCGGATCAGCGATCCCAGTGGTTTGTAAGCCGTGCCGTTGGGTAGAAAATCCACATATTTCGCGGCCGGCAACGGTCCCAGCACCACCCGCACGCCCGATTGCTGGTCCCAGATTTCATCGCCCACCACGGCGCCGGCGCCCAACTGCTGGGAATAGTCGTCTCCCGCACCGACAAAACACTGTGTCTCCGTATCCAGGGGGTGCCAGGAGCCGACAAACTGCTCTACCTGAACCGGCACGTCGAAGTAGTCCTCGAGCAGTTGCCGCAACCCGGTCTCGGAGCGTGGAGTCAGCGACAGCAGCCCGGCGTAAAACCGCAGCGAATCATCCCGCACCGCCTGGCGGTCTTCCAATCCCGCTGTACCCAGCCCGATCAGATCGGTCAGGTGCTGCGAGACCCGGTCTCGCTCCCCTCGCTCGTAAACGATCTGGAAGCGGTACTTCTCCCAGGCCTGGTAAAACAACGACACCGCCCGGTGGTTGAAGATGTCCAGGAAGTCCTTGAGCGTGTGGTCCTTGGCTCTAAGACGCTCGTTAATCAGGTCGGAGTAGACCAGCGGCAGCACGCCCGAAGGTCCAAATAGCCCCATGAAATTCACGGTCAGATGGGCGGCGCGCGGGTCCTTCAGGCTCAGCGACTGAATCTGGCTGGCCGGAAATCCCACCGCCCAGTAGGCGTGCAGACGGACCACTTCACGTCCCGGATGCGCGAAGCGGCCGATGGAGTTCCGCTCGGGCCAGATTCGCTCCAGCAGCCGCACGGCCTGGAAAAACTCGAAACTGAAAGGCGCGGTACGCAGCAACTCCTCCACCTGGAACCAGCGCTCGCCGGCTACAGGAGGATTCGCTGGCCCGCTCGCGGTGGCCATTGCTTCATTACCTCCTTTCGCTGGCGAGTTCGCGCCGTAAGTTTCGAAAAGCTGTTGAGCGAGACGTAGAGGCCGAAAAAGTGCTCCAGCACGGAGGCAAACAGGTAAACGCCGCCGCCCACGAACTGCTCTTCGTCGAACTCGATGTCGATGTGCGTTCCCCGCGCGAAGCTGATACCGTTTTCCGAAATCACACGCGAGAAATGGGCCTTGCTGGAGAGCGTCGCGATGCCCTGGATCTGCTTTTCGGCGTAGGTGGATTCGGTGGCATTGTAAAGCCGCAGGATCTCCTGCAGGGCATCTTTCCCCTCGTTGACCAGCGAGAGGTAATTGAGCGACAAGTGGGAGATGAGCCGCCAGAAAGCGCCCCTTCCGGTGGCCGGCCGCAGCGGCGTGGTCGGTTTGTGCAGCGCGATGATGCTGCGGACAAACGCGCCCTCCTCCAGCTCAAAGTCACCGCTTTCGTTGCCGAACGGCAGCCGTGCGGGCAGGTCGCGGTTGGAGCAGGTGACACGCAGCGTCAACGTATCCAGTTCCGGTTGCACCGGCCTGCCGGAGAGATCGACCAGGGAGATGTACATCTCGGTCCCCTCATCGTTCGCCTTTCCCGAGGGCCGCCGTTTCACGCTCCAATAGGCCGATTTTTTCTCTCTCACCAGCGAGTGCCGGAAAGAATAGAAAGGCTCAAAGTGCAGCAATTCCCTGGAGCCCGGCGCGATGCTGAACACCTCGTCGATGGAAAAGACCTCGTGCGCGTTGGGCCGGCGCACGTCCGGCACCACCTGGTATTCAAATCGCTTCTGGTCGAGCAGAATAGGTTCCGCCGTCAGCCCGAACAGATTCACAATGGGTGTGCAGCCCAGCCGGAATGTCGATGCCGTCACCCCCATTTCCAGGTTTTGTTTCCGGTCCGTGCGCTCAAACGGCGAGATCAGAAAGACAATTTCGGCGCGCTCTTTGAACCCGGTACTCCAGACGCGATCCAGGCCGCGTATATCAATAAAGAAAAACTTTTCCGGGAAGTTGAAATACTCCTGCAGCAGCGCGTAGCCCCGGAAGGACCGGCGGTCGAGCGCCAGCATCCCTTCCCGTTCCCCAAAGCCCACCGGCGTCAGCGAATCAGCCCGCAGCTCCACCGGTTTGACACGGGAATTCGGGCTCGGATCGCGAATCCAGATCGACGCCAGGTTGGCGCAAAGCAGTTCGTAAACGATGTTGATCAGGTTGCTCTCGCCATTCAGGTAGAAGCGCGCCGTCTTCATCTGAAGCTGATCGAACTTCACGTCGGGATGGCACTTCAGTTCCACCCGGAATGCGCCCACCGCGTCGGCTGCCTTGATGGCCGGTTGCAGCCGGTCGGGCGTCTTCCATTCGCCGGCAACCACTTCCAGTGGCCACAGCGTGGTGTCGTAACAGGTGCGAAACCGGCAGGGAACACCCGCCACCGGCCGTGAGAGCAGCTTCGCATCTCGTGGAACCAGCGTACCGGCCGGGTTCTTGGTCTGTGCCGGATCCAGCCGGAACTCGGCGATCGACATCGAAGGAATCGGCCGGACATAGTGCGGATAGACGATATTCAACAACGATTCGGTGATCTCCGGGAACTCGTCGTCGATCTTCAGGTGAACGCGCGCCGCGAGAAAGGCGAAGGCTTCCAGTATCCTCTCGACGTGCGGATCGTCACACTTGTCCGGCTCCAGCACCAGCCGCGAGGCGATCTTGGGGTACTTTTCTGCAAATTCCACGCCCATCTGGCGCAGAAAGGTCAGCTCCCGTTCGTAGTAGAGGAGGAGTTCATCGCGCACCGCGGTCTCCCTGAACCTGGTATTCCCCGCTGGTCAGGGAAAGTACGGTGTCAAATGAGATCAACTCCGGCGCCGGATCCATTTTGAGCAGGCCCTCTACCTGGAAGCGAACCTGCTTGAGCAGCGCTGCGTTGGTGTTTTCCAGCGCGGTCACGCGCACCGCATCCAGCCGCGGTTCGAAAATCTCGATGATCTTCTCGATTGCCCGTAGTAGCCGGTTGCGGTCCCGGGGCGAATCCACACTGATCGAGGTAACATCCGGCAGCCCGAAGTTGAACAAGGAGCGGTACAACTCCGGATAGGACTCATCCACTGCTTCCGGGGTGCGCCGCGTGTTCAACAGCCATTCCAAATCGCGACGCAGCGATGCCTTGAGGTTACGCACCGATTGCGCCCGGGTCATCGAGGGATCCGCCGGCGCCTGCGGCTCCCTGTCGATCAGCCGGTCGAGGACGGTCTGCGTTACTGTGAATTCTAGCTCCGTCCGGGCCATATCCTAGTGAGCTGTCGCCAGCGCCTGAAGCGGACTCAGGCGGCATAACCGTTCGTAAATCTTCTGGCGCTGCTCGGGAGGCCGGTCAACTCTTCCCAAACAGGCGCACAGCAGCGTCAAGGCACGCGCCACCACGTCGGGCGGCTCCCAGTCCTCCAGTCCATGCTTGTCAATCTGGGCGACCAGTTGCTCCAGGATTGGCAGCGCCACCGCTTCCCGGCCATTGGCGATACACAACTGGGAGATCTGAAGCTGCCGTTGAAAACGTGCCCGTCCGGATGCCTCGTGGGCCAGTTCGCGGGTCAGAATTCCCACGCCCTCCTGGAATCGTCCCTGCTCTGCCGCTTCGAGCGCCAGTTGGAAGGCATCGGGCGGAGCTTCCACGCTCTCCTCGCCGGTGCCGCCTTCGGGACTCGGCGCGCTATCCCAGCTTGATGCAGGCGGCTCATAGTAGGCCATCGGAGCGGCGGCGGAGGCGGTTTGCACTTCGTCCTTCAGCCAGGTCTGTGTTTCAGGATTGCCCACCGGCGTATCGTCCATCAACACCATGCCGGTGAGGCCGGGAAGGTCCTGGAGAAGCGTTCTCAACTCCGACCGGATGGCATCGGCGATCGCAGGGTAGCCCAATTCGGTGAGTGCCCGTACGGTATAGCGCTGCAGGTCGAGCCAGGCCCGCCCGCACGGCTCTGCCATTGCCTCTTCGGCTACTTCCAGGGCCTGCTGCCACTCGCCGTCGAGCGACAACTGCCGCAGTGCCCGTCGCGTTTCGGTTGAAGGTGCTTCGAGCAGGGCGGCGTCGGGCGTGCTGCCGCCGGCCCGCAGTTCTCCCCAGCGGAACCCTCTTAGCATCAGGTAGGGAGCCGGGCTGGCGGCATCCTGCGCGCGCAGGAATTTTGCCACCGCGGCCAGCCGCCCGGCTGCGTCTTCCAGGTCAGTGGGCTCGGTGCTGGTCACCCGCCGCGCGGTCCTCGCCCGGACCGGAGCCGTGGCGGCGGCCGTTTCCACGGGGGTTTCGCCCCAGCCGGAGTCAGCGGGGGTTTCCATCTCGGTCTCGACCGGTTCCGCCCCTACAGCCTCTCCTCCGCCCTTCTTGCGATAGAACGTGTTGACGGCGGCCCGCACCTCTTCGATCGTCTCTTTCAGCCGACCGAAAGTGGGTGCAAACTCACCGAAGTGCGATTCGCAGGTCTCACCGAGTCCGTCAATGTTCTCCAGGCAGCCATCGATGTCCGATAACAGACCGGAGATGGCGTCTAGCGAGGTGGATTCGAGTGCCTTGTCAAACTCGTCGGCGGTCAGCTTGCCGTCGGCGATGGCTTGCCGCCGCGTCTCCGCCTTGTTCTCGTCAGAGGCGGCGTCCTGTTCGTAGCCGACCACCCGCGATTCTTTGTATTTGAGGAAACTGTGGCCGCCCCTGACAATGGGTACCTGCCGGATCAGGTCATCAAATTTCGTACTGATCCACTCCACCGGCGTCGCCCGCAGCTCCACATCGCCGTCTTCAACCTCGGGGTACAGCGTATCCCAGAAGTTGTCGATCAGTCCGCGCATCAGTGCCAGGCAGGGATTGAATCCGGCGAATCCTTCACGCCGCAGCATGGCCTCGGTGAGCCACGCCGCCAGTTGCAGGTCTTTCGACTTGGTAGCCAGGGCTTCGCCGGCAAGCTTGATCACCAGGGGCCAATCGGCGACTTTGCGCTCCCGCTGCCATTCGCCCTGCGGCGCGTCATCCTCCTCGCGCCGGGCTTCCTTGATCTTGTCGTAGACCGGCGCATAGCGGAGATTCTCACCGCTCGGGTTGTCGCCGGAAATTGGATTTAGCAGATCGTCTCGAAGAGGCATTGCGGCTTATCAGGCGCTTTCGCTGGCGGCGGCCGCGGAATTGAACTCCAAGGAACGCACTTCGAGCAGCGGAACCTCTTCCCCGTCCACCAAAAACAACTTCTGACCCGCCGGCAGCACCGCGCCGTCTTCCTCTCGCCAGTCGGTCATCCGGCCCAGGCGAACCTGGTCGTCGGCGTCGCGCCACGCCAGCGGCGTCAATACCGGCAGCAAAATCTCGCCCATCTCCTGGCCTCGAAACGCCGGTCCGGTACGCACCAGCGCCGGAATCCACAGCAGGTCGCGCAGCCGCGTGGGCGGTTGCATCTCGAGCGATGTGATGTGCGCGTAGGGAATCCAGAGATAGGCTCCCGCTGCGAACACCTCCAGTCTCCGGCCGATTCGCGGATCGGCGTCTTCGATATCGTCGAAGGCCTTTCCGTTGAGTACTCCCCCCACGGCAGGCTCATCCTCTGGTGGCGTGCGGTATTCCTTACGTTCGAACATCTCCTGGCGCACCCGCTCCGCATGCATCGCGGAAAGATAGACCAAGCCGCCCATGCCGGCCTGCTGATTCTCCTGCACCAGTACATTGAGTTGCTTCTCGGCGCGGGTAAAGTCGCCGGCGAAGCATAAAAGCTCAAATAGAAACGTCCGGCGCTGGGTGTCGGTGGGATGCTGGCGCAACTCTACACTCAGGGCCTGAATCGCTTCGTTGAGCTTCCCAGCCCGGAATAGCTCTCTGGGAGTCATGAGATCTCGATTCGGAAAATAAGTTAAAACAGGCGCCGCCGCCGAGGCCGTCCTCCGACGACGCCGGCGACGGTCCGATTCTTAGCTATACCTTTTTGTTCTGCTTCAGGTCGTAACCGGTCTTGATTCCACCAGTCAGATTGCCCTTGGCATCCTGCATCTTATACTCCATCTCAATTTTGGAGAAATTAAACGAGATTTGATCAATAGGAAGGACCTCGCCGCCCGCCGAACCGCCGGTCTGGTAGGAGGAAATCAGCAGGTCAGCGAAGTTCACCGTGAGATACTCCTGCTGGGTTCCGCCCGCCTTCCGGCAAGTCAGAACTCCCTTCGGGATATGCTGGCCGGTGGCGCAAGCCAGCATCAACTTCGGAGATGCCTTGTTGATGCGCATTACGAAGTGGAAGTCCTGCATGGATACTTTGCCCGCGCCCATGCCGCCGCCCATTGCTGCATCACCCGAGTTGGTCGCGCCCCAGGACCAGGATTCAAGCTGAATTTCATTCTTGTGCTTCGAGTCCGAGCTTTCGCCGTCGATCCCGTCAATTTTCAGGAAGTAGTCTACCGCTGCCATGGTTCTCTCCTTGTTCTCGATTCTTCAATTTTCGCGAGCCGTCAGCCGTACTAGCCTCTGGCGGACTTTGGAAGCTCCGCCACCAAACGTAACGAAACCGAAAGTTCATCCAGTTGGAAGTGTGGCCGCAGGAAAGCAACGGCACGGTATGCGCCCGGCTTACCGGGAACCTCCACCACTTCAATGCGGGCGTCACGCAGTGGTTTCTCGGCCTTCACGCTAGCCGAGGCGGTGTCGTCCGGCGTTACGTAGTTCATGATCCACTGGTTCAGCCAGTTCTCGCAGTCGGTGCGCGACATGAAACTGCCGATCTTGTCGCGCATCATCACCTTGAGATAGTGAGCGAAACGGGATACCGCCAAAATGTAGGGAAGCTGGGTGGACAGCCGCGCATTGGCGTTGGCGGCCTCGCTGTCATAGAGCTTGGCCTTCTGCGCCGATTGCACGCTGAAGAAAGCAGCGTAATCAGTACCTTTGCAATGCACCAGCGGCACGAAGCCCAGATCCGCCATCTCTTTCTCACGGCGGTCCGTAATTGGGACTTCGGTCGGACACTTCATGGCGACGTCGCCTTCGTCGGTGTAGAAGTTATGCACTGGAAGGCCTTCCACCAGCCCCCCGCCTTCCACGCCTCGAATTGCCGCGCACCAGCCGTAGAGGGCAAATGCGTTGGTAATCCGCGCCCCCAGCGCCCAGGCGGCATTGGCCCACAGATATCTGGAGTGATCGGTGCCGTCCACGCCCTCTTCGTAGGCGAAGCCTTCCACCGGCTTGGTGTTCTTACCGTAAGGTAGCCGCATCAACACGCGCGGCGCCGTCAGTGCCACGTAGCGTGAATCCTCGTTCGCCCGGAAGGACTTCCACTTAGCGTACTCGGTGTTGTCAAACACCTTACCCAGATCGCGTGGCGCATCGAGGTTGGTGTAGCTCTCAATGTTGAAGAACTCGGGCGACGCGGCGGAGATGAATGGCGCGTGTGCCGCCGCCGCCACCTGAGCAACCCGCTCCAGCAGTTCCACGTCCTCCGGCCCTTTGCCGAACTCATAGTCGCCGATGATCGAACCGAACGGAGCGCCGCCGAAAACGCCGAACTCTTCTTCGTAAATCTTCTTGAACAGCGCGCTCTGGTCGAACTCGGCTGCCCGTTGCAAGTCGCGCAGCAGTTCCCGCTTGTTCGCGTTGAGAATCTTGATCTTCAGGTGTTCGCTGGTCTCGCTCTGGTCGAGCAGATATTTCAGCCCGCGCCAGGTGCCTTCCAGTTTCTGAAACGACGGGTGGTGCAGCACTTCGTTCAACTGGATGGACAGCAGATGGTCAATCTGCGCGATGCGCGCATTGATCATCGCCTCGGCGTCCTTGGACACCGTCATCGCGCCTTCAAGAACCTGGGCTACGAACTCCTTTACCAGGTTTTTGCCGCGTTCTCGCGCCGATGCATCCCTCGCCAGGCGCCCCTGCTCGACAATCTGGTCCAGCAGGCTGACTTCCGTGGTTACCTCGGCCGCCTGCTGCTGGGCTGCCGCCTGTTGTGGATCACTCATTGCCGCCGTCTCCCTTCCCGCCGATCTCACCGCGCAACTTCTCCAGTTTCTCGGTGCTGTTCACGGCGTCAACCAGCAGTTCATCGAGCTTGTCGTTGCCCTGCAGGCTGCCCCGCAGGTCTGAAAGCCGCGTCCGCAGGTCGAGCAGTTCCTTCAGCGGTTTGACCTGACGCGCAACATTCTCGGGCTCGAAATCTTCCAGGGCTTTGAACCGTAGGTCTACCTTGAGTTGCCCCGCGTCGGGGTCTTCGCTGAGTTTGTTCTCGACCGAGAAGGCCAGGTGCGGCTTCATTCCTTCGAGAACCTGGTCGAAGTTGTCGGGTGTGACCTCGACAAACTTCCGATCCCTCAACCGGGCCAGCGGCTGCTCCGGTTGGCCGGTAAAATCGCCGAGAACTCCCATTACAAATGGAAGCTCCTTCAGTTCGATCGCGTCTCCCACTTCCACGTCATAGGTGACGTGAACTCGCGGAGGACGAACGCGATCCAGTTTGTGCTGTGTTCCTTTGTTTGCCATCTACGATCCCTCTACTCCTGTTTGGACGGGTACATGCGGAGTTAACCCCGATCCCCTTCATGCCTAAATACTGAGTCGGATCATCTTCCAGAGCAACATCGGAGGAAATTCCCGCACAGCCGCCATTTTTTCGGCTGTCTGAACAGATTCGCGAGCGCACATGCCGGCCCTCAATTCGTCGCAATCAGTCCGTGGGATGAGTATAGGCGAGACTCCGGAAATCAGTCAAGCAGGAAAACGTTCGCGGGAAAACGTTCGCTATCCAGGTCTAAAGCGGACATTATTACGAAGGCTCGAAAACGTTTCGGTTTTCCCTGGCAGACCGCGGGGAATGTGTGACAGCATGTCTGACAACTAAGCTGATTCCCTTATGGGCGGTGTGATGGATTCAGCCGAATATTCTCTTGGGTGGACTCCGTCTCCAACAAACCGGGGCAGGCTTCACGGCCGCGAGGCTTGCGCTCGCTGGCCACGAAGTTTTCCATGTTCACGGGGACACTGGTATTGTGGCTGGTCGCCGTAATTCTGGTTTACGACCTCAGGCAACACACTTTCGGCCTCGGCAAGGGTATCTTCCTGTGTTTTGTCGTGCTGATTGTCGGGGGCACCATCTCCCGCTTCACGCTTCGCCAACTGGTTCGCCCGCTGGAGTTGCTTCGTGACGGAATCGAGCGGGTGGGCCACGGGCGGCTGGAAACCATCCGGGTGAGCCAGACAGGCGACGAGATCGAGTTTTTAGGCAATAGTTTCAACGAGATGATCGAGCGCCTGGCTCAATCGCGAAAGGAGATTCGAGAGCACCAGGAACTGCTCGAGGTTCGCATCCGCCAAAGGACCGAAGCGCTCCAGGAGGCCATGCAGAAGGCGCTCGCCGCCAACCAGGCCAAGAGCGAATTCCTCGCCAACATGTCCCACGAACTGCGCACGCCGATGAATGGGATCCTCGGCATGATCGACATTGTTCTCGATAGCGGCATCGGGGACGAGCAGCGCGAGCATCTGGAGACCGCGCAAGGCTGTGCCCACGCCCTGCTGGCGCTGGTCAACGACCTTCTCGATCTATCCAAGATAGAGGCCGGCAAGATGGTCCTCGAGAAGATTCCGTTCGATCTGCGCCAGCTGCTCGCAGACACACTAAAGGCGCACGCCGCCAAAGCCCGGCAGAAGGGGATCCGGCTGGAGGCATCGTTTACTTCCGCGGTACCTGAACAGATTATCGGTGACTCGCTGCGGCTGCGCCAGATCCTCAACAATCTGGTGAGCAACGCGATCAAATTTACCGATAAGGGGTCGGTGGAGCTGAAAGTGGATGGCCGGATCAGCGACTCCGGGCGACAGGTGATGCTCCGTTTGGAGGTGTGCGATAGCGGAGCGGGAATTCCAGCAGACAAAATACCGGTGATCTTCGACAAGTTCACCCAGGCCGACGGTAGCATCACCCGCCGCTACGGAGGCACCGGCCTCGGGCTGGCCATCACTAAGAAACTAGTGGAAATGCACCGCGGCGCCATCTCGGTGGAGAGCGAGGTAAACCGCGGCAGCTGTTTCGTGGTGGAGTTGCCGTGTGAGATCCCTGCCGGCCCGCAAAGGCCTCTAAGCCGGGCTGAACCGCTATCGGAAAAGGAAGCGGCGTCGAATCCGGCGCCGGCCGGTTACAGCATCCTGGTGGTGGAGGATAATCAGGTCAACCAGCGGGTGGTGACAGCGCTCCTGCACAAGCATGGTTACCGGACGGTGATTGCCAACAACGGCCAGGAGGCATTGGAGATGTTGGCCGGCCGACAGTTTGACCTGGTGCTGATGGATGTGCAGATGCCTCTGATGGACGGTATCGAGACCACCCGCCAAATCCGCGCCAATCTGCACTGGCAACACCTGCCCATCGTGGCGATGACTGCTCATGCCATGAACGGCGACCGGGAGCGTTGTCTGCGGGCCGGGATGAATGCCTACGTGGCCAAACCGGTGCAGCAGGCACACCTGATGGCCGTGATCAGCCAGCATATCAGACGCTGCCGGGAACGGGCGCGGGAGATGAGGAGTTCGATTGACCCGGCGCGGGCAGCGCTGCTGTTGGACAGCAATGCCGGGCTGATGGAAGACATGTTGCGCCTGTTTCTCCAGTTGGCGCCGGAGCGCCTGCAACAACTTAATTCGGCCGCCGGGCGTCTGGATTTCGGCCGCGTCTTCGAGGAATCCAACAAATTGCGCACCGCCGCTGAACGGATTGCCGCAACCGGCGTGGTGGAGTGCGCGCAGCGGTTGGAGTCTCTGGCCGGTGATGGAGATATCGGGGGAATTGCGGAGAGCCTGAATCGCCTGGACCGGGAGATCGGCCGGTTAGCCGGGTTGGCTCCCCCGCCGGTCCGCAGCGCACCGGATAGCGCCTACGGCAGCGGCCGCCCCTAGTACCACCGTCTTATGACCAAAATATTTTGGTGTAGATTCGTCTTGTTGATACGCAATCTACGCCCGGCCCTCAGCGGAAACGCTTAGCGATCTACACGGATGGCCTGGCGAAAACCGCGGGGCACGCCGGCCGCGATGCCCCGTTGAGGGCCTGGTTTGCCTGATTCCCCATATCCGCGCGTTACCCGGCAACTCTCACTCCGGCGCGTTCAGCCATCCGGCACTCCTCATGAATCGCCCGGACAGCCTTTTCCACCCCGTCCTGGCGCACCACGATGGCAATCGTCAATTCGCTCGAGCCCTGCGCGATGGCGATAATGTTCACGTTCTCCCGTGAAATTGCCGTGAAGATGCGTCCGGCCACGCCCGGAGATCCCTTCATCCCCTCACCCACCACGGCCAGCAGGCCCACGTTTTCGTCAACCCCTACCGGCGCGACATAACCGTGGGTCAACTCCAGGCTGAACTCCTCCTCCAGGCATTCCAGCGCGCCCGCCAGTTCATCGGTTCGCACCAGGAAACAGAAGTTCTGTCGATAGCTGGAACTGGAAACCGCCAGCACCTCGGCCGAGGAACGTACCAGCGCCTCCAGCGCGCGCGCCATCAGCCGCGTGCCGTGGATCTCCCCGCTCAGCGGTTCTATCGATAGCAACGCCACATTGGTCATCGACGTCACCGCTCTCGGTCCCCCGGGACTCTGAAGCCGTGCAACGATGGCCGTCCCCGGGCGGGCCGGATCGAAGCTGTTCTTGCTCCATGCCGGGATGTTGCTGGCAACCAGCGGGGCCAGGGTTCGCGGGTGCAGCACCTTAGCGCCGTTGTAAGCCAGTTCGGCCGCTTCGGCGTAGGTGACTTCGTCGAGCACCGCCGCATTGGGCACCAGACGCGGATCGGCCGTCATGATTCCGTTCACATCCGTCCAGATATACAACTCGCCGGCGTCGAGAGCGGCCGCCAGCGTCGATGCCGAAAAGTCCGAACCGCCACGGCCAAGTGTCGTCGGGCGCCCATCCTCGGTTGCGCCGTTGAATCCGGTGACGACCGGCAGCGCTCCGGCCTCGAGCAGCGGCCTCAGCCTTACCTCAGCCTTCCTGGCGGTCGGCTCCATCAGCGGGGTGGCATTGCCGAAGACCGCATCCGTGACAATTACCTCGGCCGCGTTCACGGCTTCGGAGCGGTACCCTTGCGATTCGAGGTAGGATGCCAGCAGCAGCGCCGAAAGCCGCTCGCCGATGGCAATCGCCTCGTCCACCGATCGCGGCGGCCGTTCACCCAGCATGCGAATGCCCCCGGCGATTCGCATGAACTCCCCGATCAGAGCGCGAATTTCCGCTTCCACCGGCGGCTGCTGAGCGGCCGGCAGCAACGCCGCGCAGGTTTCCAGGTGCCTGTTCTCGAGTTGTGTGCGATTGGCCTCAACGCCCGCGGCATCGCCCGCCTCGGCATGGCGCAGGGTATTCAGCAGCAAATCGGTGATCTTCGACATCGCGGAAACCACGGTCACCACACGCCGGGACCGGCTCTGGCCGGCACAGATCTCCGCCACCGCTCGTATCCGCTCGGCCGATCCCATGCTCGTGCCGCCGAACTTCATCACCAGAAGGTTATTCAAGCGTATGAGGCTCCTTGCCATTCGAGATCCGTTGCCGGACCACCTTCAAAATCTCCTCCTCCACCTGCTCCAGCGTCAGGCCGGATGTGTCGATGTACACGGCATCGGGCGCCTGCATCAGCGGCGCGGTAGAGCGTCCCCGATCCCGCTGGTCGCGGTCCTCAATCTCTCTGGCCACGGTAGCGGCATCCACGCTGCCGCCCCTCAGTTTCAGATCGCAGATGCGGCGTTCGGCCCGGATCTTCGAATCGGCATCCAGAAAGACTTTGACGTCGGCATTGGGGAAAACCACCGTGCCGATGTCGCGGCCCTCCATCACCACGCTGGTGGCGCTGGCCATGGCGCGCTGCTTCTCCACCAGTTCGCGCCGCACGCCTGGAACGGTGGAGACCTTCGACGCCGCCTCCGACATCCGGGGATCGCGGATCACCTCGGTAATGTCCTCGCCGTTCAGCAGCACGCCGCCGCCGCCCGGGCGGAACGAGATCTGCGCTGCCGCCGCCAGTTGCTCCAACCGGTGCATCTCGGTGAATTCGATGCCGGCGCGCATCGCCCACAACGCCACCGCGCGGTACATCGCGCCGGTGTCTATGTAGGTGAATCCCAGCCGGGCGGCCAGCCGTTGGGCAATCGTACTCTTGCCCGCGCCGGCCGGCCCGTCGATTGCTACTACAATTCGCTTGGCCATGCTGAAGGTTCCATCTTAACGTGCCACCACCCCGGCAAACGCATACTCGGCCACCGGGCGCCCGCCGATCAGGTGTTCCTGAATGATCCGCTCCAACGCTTCCGGGGTACAGGAGTGGTACCACACGCCATCTGGGTATACCACCGCGATCGGTCCCTGCTCGCAGATCCGCAGGCAGTTGGCCTTGGTGCGGTAAACGCAGTGCTCACCCTGTTCGAGTCCCAACTCTTTCAGGCGGTTCTTCAGGTATTCCCAGGAAGCCAACCCGCCCTCTTTTGAGCAGCACTTCGGATTGGTCTGGTCCGAACAGAGGAAAATGTGGCGGTCGATTCGTGGAATTCCCAGCCGTTCGGCCAGGGCACGCAAATGCACCAGGTCTGCGCTCATCGGATTCATCTCCTATATTGTTGCGCGGCCGGTACAATTTCCCTAGAGGGGCTGTGACCACCGCCGAGTTCGATCAGATCGTGGAACGGGCGCTGAAACGGATTCCGTCGCGCTTTCGCCGCCGTCTCAACAACGTAGTCTTCGTTGTTGAAGCCGAGCCGCCCCGGCCCGGCCTGCTCGGTCTCTACCAGGGGCGTCCGCTGACCTGGCGCAGTGTCAGCGATAGCTTCGTGCTGCCCGACCGGATTACCATCTACCAGAACCCCCACCTGCGGCTGGCCCGGTCGCCGGAGGATCTCGATCAGATGGTCTATGAGACCGTGTGGCACGAGATCGCGCACTATTTCGGCATGGATGAGGCCCAGGTTCGCCGCGCCGAGCGGCGGCGTTCCACCCGGTAGCAGTATCCTGGAACGGTCATGGCTGTTCGCCTGTTGGTGCTTCTCGCCTTGAGTGGCGGTCTGTTGGCTTGGGCCCAGAGCCCTGAGGACACGGTCCCGGTCCGCGCCCGGCGTCCTATGTGGATTAAAGAAGGCGTGGTGATGGCCGGCAACTGGGAGCCGCTCAGTTTCATCCGCCGCCGCGGCGGCCAGAGCTACGCCGACGAGGAGAATTGGAGCAAGGAGCGCAGCGAAGCCGCCGCCCGCGGGCTCAAACAGGCCGGCGTAACGCTGGTGATCACCAATCTTCAAAAGGGCATGGGCCTTCAAGCCGAAGCGGCCGACATCGAGGCCACCCGCCGGTTCACCCGTTACGCCCACAAGTACGGATTGAAGGTGGGCGGTTACGTCGGCGCCACGCTGTTCTACGAATCCCTGTTTGCCGAAGAGCCCGGCTCGAGCGACTGGAAGCAGGTAAACGAACTCGGCCAACCCATGTATTACTCCTACAGCGGGGCCCAGACCTTCCGCTACACTGCCTGCCGCAACAACCCCGGATACCACCGGTTTCTGGAAAAAATCATGCGGCTGGGAGTTTCCGATATCGGCCTTGACCTCATCCACTTCGACCAGATGGAGGGCTGGCCTGAACCCGAATCCTGCCACTGCCGTTACTGCGCCGAACAGTTCCGCCAGTACCTGCGTGCCCGTTACAGTCCGGCCGAGCTCGACCGCCGCTACGGCTTCCACCGTCTCGACGGCATCATCCCCCCGCCTTTTGGCATCACTCGCGGACCCATCCGGCTGCCGGAATTGACCAATCCGCTGATGCAGGATTGGGCACGCTTCCGTTGCGCCAGCTATGCTCGCCGCTACGGCGAATACGATGCCTTTCTCGAAAAGCTGAACCCGGAGGTGGCGCTCGAAGGCAACCCGAATCTTCAATTGAATTCCGACCATGGCTTTCAGGACGGCGTGGACGTTTCCCAACTTCTCCTGCATGGAGACGTGGTCTGGAGCGAAGAGCCCAACCACGCCGAATGGACCTCCGACGGCCGCCTGATTTCCAAGATTCGCTCCTTTAAAGCCGCGCGGTTGATGGGCAAGTCGCTGTTTGTTTATACCGGCGGCCGTTACGGCGCCCAATCGGAGGGCAGTCCTCCGCGCCTGCGCCTGGCCGAGGCGATGGCGTACAACGATTACAACCTCGGCATGGTGGGCGACGTCGCCCCCACCGGCATCGAGTTGACGCCGGCCGCGCGCCGTTACATCCGCTACTTTGAGCGGCACAAGCCGGACCTCTCCCACACCCGCCCGATTGCCGATGCCGCCGTGCTCCACGGCTTCGCGTCGAACGAATTCAATCCCGGCGCGGCGATTCCCGCCGTCACGCTTTTTGAGCAGACCCTCATCCAGACCAAGATCCCCTTTGAAATCATCTTCGACCGGCAACTTGACGACTTGTCACGCTATCGGGTACTCGTCCTGGCCGAACAGGATGCGCTCGGCGACCGCCAGGTGGAGGCCATCCGCCGCTTCGTTCAAAACGGCGGAGGTCTGGTGGCTACCGGAACCACATCGATGATGGATGAGGCCCGCCGCCGCCGTGGCCGCTTCGCCCTCGCCGATCTGTTTGGCGCCGAACAGCCGCTGCGGCAAATCGTGCGCCGCGACTTCGGCAAGGGCCGGGTAGTCTACATTCCAGCGGTCGAGGCGCAGGTTGCGCCACCGCGCCCACAGATGACCTACGACTTCCCGAACGCCTATTGGAAACTTCCAAACAACTACCGGCAACTCACGGATGCCGTGAAGTGGGCTGCCGGCGGGCCGCTCTCAGCCACCGTCGAGGCCCCACTGTCGGTGACCGCCGAACTGGCCGAGCGCCCCGCCTCTCACCTGCTGTTGCTTCATCTGGTGAACTTCGACTTTCGCAACCCGGTGAAGAACATCGACGCCACCCTCCGGATTCCCGAAGGCTGGGCAGCCGGCGAGGTCGTCTCCAGTTCCCCGGATGGCGGCGCGGCTGTGCGCCTGGGGGTCACGCCCGGCGACGGGCAGGTAAAGTTTCGCATTCCCGAGTTGCAGGTCTACAATCTGGCGGTAGTCCATTTGGTGAAGAAGTAGCACCCCGGATGTTATCCTGACCTCGACGGACATGACCAAGGTTCAAGTAGAGTACGAATTTGACCAGCCCCTCGCCGAAGGCCTGCTCGACAGGGTCGCTGCCGCGCACCGCATCTTCGGGATGTCCCGGGTGCGGCTGAACCCGGAATTGGACCGGTTGGAGGTGGACTACGATGCCTCCCGCCTGACGCTAGCCCAGGTGGAGGCTGCCCTGCGTGGCCTGGACCTGCCGATTCGCAAGGCCGGTGGACGTTAGCCTGCGCTTCAATTGACTTTCTGCCTTTCGCGCCGCTCCCAGCCCGATTTGAACAGCGGAATCGCGTTCTCCTGCTGGTAGGGATGCTTCCGGATCTCGTCGATATCGAGATCGATTCCCAAACCCGGCCGCGCAGGAATGTCGATGTAGCCATCCACCACGTGCACCGGATTGGTAACAATTTCCCGCTCCCATGGCTCATTGAATTCGTCAAAGATCTCGTGAATCAGGAAGTTGGGTAGCGAAGCGTTGAGCTGTACGCAGGCCGCCGAGCAGACCGGGCCCTGCGCGCTGTGCGGAGCGATCATCCCGAAGTGCGCATCGGCCATGTCGGCAATCTTGCGGGTGGCAAACAGCCCGCCCAGGTTCAGCGGTTCCGGCTGCAGGATGTTTACCACCTCATGCTTCAGCAACTCGGCGAACTGCTGTTTGTTGGAGAAGCTTTCGCCGGTGGCCACCGGCACCGGGCTGCGCCGCGCCACTTCCACCATTGCCGTGATGTTGGTGTGCGGTACCGGTTCTTCGAACCACATAGGCCGCTGGTCCGCCATAGCCTCGGCAAACTCCACGGCAGTCGCCACATTGAAACGGCAGTGGCCCTCGATCAACAGGTCCACCGAATCGCCCACCGCCTCGCGCACGGCGCGGATGATGTTCAGTGACAGATCGAACTCCGCGCGCGGCAGAGTGCGCCAGCAATCGCCGAAGGGATCGAATTTCATCGCGGTGTAGCCACGCGCGGCTACCACCCGGGCCTTGGCGGCGAAGCTTTCCGGCGTGCGTGGACCACGGTACCAGCCGTTGGCGTAGGCGCGCAGGCGCTGGTGGCAGCGGCCGCCCCACAGGTTGTAAACCGGCTGGTTAGTCGCCTTGCCGATGATGTCCCACAACGCAATCTCAATCGCCGCCACGGCGCACATGTGTACCTGGCCGCCCTCGGTGTAGACGTCGCGGATCAGCTTCTGGCTGACCAGCTCCACCTGAAACGGATCCAGACCGAGAATCAGCGGCTTCAGTTCGTGGATCGCCGTTTCCACGGTCTTGCCGAAGTAGTTGACCGTGCCCTCGCCGATGCCGTAGAGTCCCTCGTCGGTGGAAACCTTCGTGAAGACCCAGTTCTTCCATGGGTTCCCTGCAATGTAGGTGTCGATAGCCGTTATCTTCATCGGCTAATCAGCATAGCAGGATAGCCGCACGCCGCTGTGCGGCCGCCGTCAGCCGGCCACCCGCCGGAAGGCAATCACGGCGTTCAGCCCGCCGAAAGCGAACGAGTTCGATAGCGCCGCGGACACTTCCGCCCGCCGCGCCTGGTTGGCTACCACGTCAATCGGGCACTGTGGATCGAGTTCGATGAAGTTGGCTGTCGGAGGGATGATTCCCGATTGGAGCGCCAGCACCGTGGCCACCGCCTCCAGGGCTCCCGCCGCGCCGAGCGCGTGGCCGTGCATCGACTTGGTGGAACTCACCGCGATGTGATCCGCCAAATCTCCAAACACGGCGCGAATGGCGGCCGACTCGGTCGGATCATTGGCCGCCGTGCCGGTGCCGTGCGCATTGATGTAGCCTACCTCTTCCGGCGCCATCTGGGCGTCCCGCAACGCCAGGCGCATCGCCCGCGCGGGTCCGTCCACCGAGGGTTGCGTGATGTGATGGGCGTCGGAGGTCATGCCGAACCCCACAATTTCACCATAGATTCTGGCGCCCCGCGCTCTGGCCGCCTCCAGCGGCTCCAGCACCAGCATCGCCGCTCCCTCGCCAATGATCATGCCCCGGCGCTCTTTGGAGAATGGCCGGCAGGTGTCGGGCGCAACCACACGCATCGCCTCCCACGCCCGCAGAAAGCCGGTGCCGAAGGGTGCTTCGCTGCCGCCCGTGATCGCCACCTCTGCCTGGCCGTTGCGCACCATCCACAGGGCATGCCCGATGGCGTGGTTGGCCGACGAACAGGCGGTAGAAAAGGTGAATGCCGGGCCGGTAATGCCGTACTCCAGCGAGATGTGGCTTGCCCCGGCATTGGCCATCGTCTTGGGAATCGTCAGCGGGGAGACGCGGCATCGTTTTTCTAGAAACAGATCCGCATACCCGGTGTCCTGCGCTAGCTGCCCGCCCACGCAGGAGCCGGTGACAATCGTCGCCGCCTCACGCAATTCCGGCGTCCACTCGATACGGGAATCGGCTACCGCCTCGCGTGCCGCAATCAGCGAAAACTGGGCAAAGCGGTCCAGCAGGCTGGCGGTCTTTTCGTCGAAGTATTCGGTTGGCTGAAAGTTCGGCACCTCGGCGCCGTTGCGGAACTTGAAACCGCTCACGTCTACCGTCTCTATGGGGTGAATGCCTGAACGCCCATCCTGCAATGCCTGCCAAAACTCGGCGGCAGTCTTGCCCTGGGCGCAGATCGCGCCAATCCCCGTTACTACAACCCGTCGTACGGCCATAGCGAACTCCTAGCCGGCCGCCGGCTTGCCCGCGCTTTCGTCGATCAACTTCTGAACGCCCTCGATCATCTCGCCTACAGAACGGATCGTTTGGGCCGAATCATCGGGGATATTGATATTGAATTCGTTTTCGAGCGCAAACAGGATGTTGATTCCATCAAGCGAGTCGATGCCTAATTCCTGGAACGTGCTGGCCGGTGAAATCTTTTCTGCCGGCATCCGCTGGGTTTCCGCGATGATCTGAATCACCTTTTTCGTTAATTCTTCAGACATAGAAGTTCACTCACCGTCAAAAATCGGTAGCCCCGGCGCTCCAGTTCCGGCACCGCTATCTCCACTGCCTCGATCGTTGCCGAGATATCCGGCCGAACTCTTTTCTCCCGCCCGTCGTGCAGGCAGAAAATACCACCGTTTGAGGCACCCCCTACGAGCCGCCGGGCAACCTCCACTCCCCGCAGCCTCCAATCCAACCCGAGCACGGTCCACATCACGCCCATCAACCCGTTCTCACGCTGCGCCCGCCGCAGCCCGAACCACCGGGCTCCATACGTCGCCCGGAACACCCTCGGCCGCGTTCCCGCCACCGAGGTTAATACTTCCTGCGCCCTGCCAACTTCTCCCGCGATGAACGAACCCGGCCGCAGATACAGCGGAGCGTGCGAGTAGGTGTGGTTGCCAATCTCATGTCCCGCCGCTGATACCGCCCGCGTAACTTCCGGCAACCGCTCGGCGTGCATTCCACATTGGAAAAACGTTGCACGGATGTGATGCCGGTTGAGCAGGTCCAGCAGCTTGGGGGTCGATTCACTCGGGCCATCGTCGAATGTCAGCGCGATCCACTTCTCCTTATCCGAACCTCGCCATCGGGAGGGCGCAAACATCTGAGAGGAACGTCCACGCACGCCCCACGCCATCAACGCGGCGGTGGATGCCCCCACGCTGAAAGCCTCCAACAGCATGGGCGCATTGTAACACGGAGGCCCCCTGGCTTCCTTCGCCGGCTGGAGCGATATCCTGAAGTTGCATGCGACTGACACTCTGGGCGCTGCTGGGGATTGCGCTTATCCCGGCAACCGCCGCCGATTGGAACAGCCGGAGTTTTCCCGGTTGGAACGACCATATTGTCGAGCGCATCCTTACTGATTCGCCCTGGACCCGGCCCGTCACCATTCGGCTGGATTGGATCAGCCGCGGCGACCGCCAGGTCGACTACAAACAGATTCCCGGCGCTTCGAACCAGTGGCCGTTCCCCGGCGGCAGTCCGGTCGGCGGAATTGGCGCCGGCAAAGGCTCCAGTTTGCCTGACCGGGCCGATATTCTGGTTCGCTGGGCATCCGCCCTGCCCGTGCGGCAGGCTACGGCCCTTTATAAACAGCGCCAGGACAAACTCCAGTCGATCAGCGTCAATCAGTTGGTGCCGGCCGCGCCGGCTGACTACATCGTCGAACTCTTCGGCGTCCCTTCGGAGGTGGCCCACCGCGGAACGGCCAGCGTCGAGGCCATTGCCCGTGGTTCGGCCGCGCTGAAACTTCAGACAGGCCGCGTTCTCAAGCCCAATCGTGTTGAGGCGCTCGTCCATGCTGGTAACATGGAAATCCTGGTTCATTTTTCGCGTGAGGAACCGATCCTCGTCACCGACCGCGAAGTGGAATTCTCCATCGACATGCAGATATTTTCGGTGAAGGAAAAGTTCCGCCTCTTTCCCATGCGCTACCAGGGGGATCTTCAACTGTGACTATCCGGCCACTCGTTCTGTTCGCTCTTGCCGCAAGTCTGTTTGCGGCCTCCGATCACCCGGTCTTTCAGGTGGATGTGCCCCACCCCACCGCCGACAAACCTCAATCAAAGGTCTGGTACACAGGCGGTAGTTGGTGGGCGCTGCTGCCTCGCCAATCCGGACCCTCGCTTTGGCAGCGGACCGCATCGGGGTGGAAAGAACACACCGCGGTCACCACCGCGTTGTCCGGCCTGCCCGGCCGCGGCGACGTCTGGTTCGATTCCGATGGCGTCACGGCCGTCGTGATGAGCGGCCATTCATACGCCGTCATCCGTCTGCGCCCACACGGAACCACCTGGGCGCCGAAGGTTCTGGCGCGCTGGGAAGCCGCTTCCAGCCGGCCGGTCGAGACCTCTACCATCGCGCGGGATGGTAGGAAGCGCTGGTGGGTCTCCTCCACCGTCTCCAACCGCGTTCTGGTGTGGACTTCGGCCAATGGCGAGAATTGGACCGGTCCCACGGTGATCGGCGACGGGCTGGATGAAGACGATATCTGCGCCGTCACGCCAATCCGCGGGGGTGTCGGCGTCTTTTGGTCCAATCAGGCGGTCGAAGGTGTCTTCTTTCGCGTCCACCGCGACCAGGCTGCCGCCGGTGCCTGGGATCCGGTGGAAACCGTCGAAATTGGTAACCGGACCGCCGATGATCACATCAACGCCGCCCTGACTGCGGATGGCACCCTCTGGGTGGCAACCAAGAACAGCGTGGATATCGTCGGCAAGCCACAGCAGGTGCTGCGCCTGCGCTCCGCCACGGGCCACTGGCGTAATATCCCCTATTCCATCCTCGACAAGACCTACGGCCCCAGCCGTCCCGTGGTGGTGGTGGCGCCCGACAGGAAAACGGTTTACTACGGCCACACCATCTACAACCGCTCCAGCCGCATCCAGGACCGTATTGAGTTCGGCCGCATCGATCTGGCCTCCCCGCAATCACTCGAAACGCCGGAAGTAGTCATCCTTCCCTCACCGGCTCTCCATTCCAGGGTGAACGATATTACCCGCGCAAAGGCCCCATTGCCGGCAGACGGCCCTTGGCTGGTGCTCGCCTCCGACGGCGAGGGCAGGGTGTACGAATCCGATCTGCGGATGCTCAAGGCCGCCCGCCACTAGCTCCACCGTCGCTCGGCGCGCTGCGCTTGACGGCTGCAAACAGAATGATCTAATCTATACTAGGGTATAGGAGATTGAGGATTTGATGAATGTCTCGGTGAAGAGCGAGTACGCCCTACAAGCTGTGTTTGACCTCGCTTGTCAAGACATGAAGAATCCTATTAAGATAGCCGACATCGCGCGTCGGCAGCGAATTCCCCAGAAGTTTCTGGAGCTGATTTTGTCCGGCTTGAAACAGGGGGATTTCGTCGAGTCCCGCCGCGGCGCCGAAGGCGGTTATCTGCTGGCTCGCGATCCGTCCGTTATTACCGTTGGTGAAGTGCTTCGCTTCGTTGAGGGATCGCCCCACCGCAAGAAGGGCCGCCGCCGTAACGAGACCCCGTTCAGTGAGTTGTGGGATCGCGTGGACTCGGCCGTTTCCGCGGTGCTGGATGAAACCAGCTTTGCCGAGCTGGTGCGCACCTGGCGGGAAAAGCAAAGCAAATACATTCCGAACTGGGACATTTAAGGAGCAACCGTGTATTTCGAAGACAATTCTTTCAGCATTGGACGCACGCCGCTGGTCAAATTGACCCGTGTCATCGATGGCGCAAAGGCCACCGTGCTGGCTAAAATCGAAAGCCGCAATCCGGCCAACTCAGTAAAATGCCGGATCGGCGCTTACATGGTCTGGGATGCCGAAAAGCGCGGTGTTTTGAAGCAGGGTAAGGAGCTGATAGAGCCTACCAGTGGCAATACCGGCATTGCTCTGGCTTTCGTAGGCGCGGCCCGCGGCTATCCGGTGACGCTGGTGATGCCGGAAACCATGTCCGTGGAGCGCCGGAAGGTGGTGCAGGCGCTGGGCGCCAAGTTGATCCTCACCGATGGAGCTCTTGGCACCATCGGAGCCATTAACAAAGCCGAAGCGCTATACGCCGCCGAACCGGATCGCTACGTAATGTTGCAGCAGTTCAAGAACCCCGCCAACCCCAAGGCCCACTTTGAAACTACCGGCCGGGAGATCTGGCAGGATACCGACGGAAAAGTTGACGTGTTGGTCTCCGGCGTGGGCACTGGCGGCACAATCACCGGCGTTTCCCGCTTTTTCAAACAGGAGAAACGGCAACCCCTGCTATCAGTCGCCGTGGAACCCGCCAAGAGCCCGGTGATCACGCAGACTTTGCAAAAGCAGCCGTTGAAGCCCGGTCCCCACAAAATCCAGGGCCTTGGCACCGGCTTTGTTCCCGATACGCTGGATCTCTCCGTGGTCGACCGGGTCGAACAGGCCAGCGATGAGGAATCGCTCGAGTACTCGCGCCGGCTGGCGAAGGAAGAAGGAATTCTCTCGGGTATCTCCTGCGGCGCCGCCGCGGCCGTCGCCGCGCGCTTGGCCAAGGAACCGGGGATGGCCGGCAAGACAATCGTGGCCATTTTCCCCGATTCCGGCGAACGTTACCTCAGCACCGTGCTTTTCGAGGGCTTGTTCAGCGACTGACACAGGCGATCAAAAAATTGAAAAATAAATTCTCTGATCCGTAACGTTGGCTTGGCAGACAGCGTTATTACACCAAATCCCCGTTACGACGGCGGGCGCATCTACCCTTTTCACCCAAGCAATGCGCCCGCCTTTTTATTACCTCTCCTGACTCCAATGCAATTTTTCTCTTGACGCGCCACATTTGTCTCTATAGAATAAAAGGCGAAGTAGGCGAACAAACGGAGAATCTAATGCCCGTTGATTTCGTGGAGCGGATAAAGGCCGACGGCGCCGAGATTCGAATTGGGTTAGCGGGATGGTCGTACCCGCACTGGGTGGGCAAGGTGTATCCGGCCAAACCTTCCCGTAACTTCCACCCGCTGGAGTACCTGGCGCGCTACGTAGATGCGATCGAGATCGATACCTCGCTCTACCCTCCGCCGCGGCCGGAGATCTCCCGGCTCTGGATAAGAAAGGTATCCCAGAATCCCGGCTTCCTGTTTACGGTTAAGCTGGGCCGCCGGTTTACCCATGAGCGTTCGCTCGACGCGGCGGCTGTCACCGCCTTCAAAGATGGAATCTGGCCGTTGCTTGCAGCCGGCAAACTGGGCGCTGTGTTGATGCAGTTTCCCTGGTCGTTCCGCTTCACTTCCGAGAACAAGGAGTTCCTCATTCGCCTGCGGCGCGCTTTCCACGAGTTTCCGCTCGCCGCCGAGATGCGCCACAGTTCCTGGATGATGGACGAGGCGCTGGGAACGCTAATCGACTATCGCATCGCCTTCTGCAACCTCGATCAGCCCGAGCATACTCGTGCTATGCCTCCCACTGCCTTTCTCACCTCTCCGGTAGGCTATGTCCGTCTGCATGGCCGCGACCGCCGCAACTGGTTCGAGGATTTTGACGATTCCGCCCCGCGTGCCTCCACCACCAACTATCTCTATTCGCCGCCGGAACTCGCCCAGTGGCAAGCGCGGATCGAGCGCATCCGCCCGCATGCCGCCCGGATTTTTGTCATCGCGAATAATGATGGCGGCGGAAAGGCCGTGGTGAATGCTCTTCAGCTTCAGGCGATGTTCAACCCCCGCCGTACCACCGCGCCGGCCGGATTGATCTCCCGCTACCGGGTGGAGATGCAACGCTTTCACGCCGGCCGTCCCGTGCAGCAACTGCTGTTTGGTTTGCCAGGTAGAGCCGCCGCGTAGCCCGCCGCCGCGCCAGCGGCGCTTCACGCAACGCCGGCCCGGCCGGTGTGGTGAAATGTAGCAAGTATGGCCAAGCTCCTCATCAGGAACGGACGGGTCATCGACCCTGCCTCCCGGCGCGATGAGATTGCTGATGTCCTCATCGAAAACGGATTCATCGCCGCCGCCGGCCCCAATCTGGACACTACCGGCGCGGAGCAGTTTGACGCCAGCGGGATGGTGGTTGCTCCCGGCTTCATCGATATGCACACGCATCTCCGCGAGCCGGGCTTTGAACACGCCGAAACCATCGAGTCCGGCTCCCGCGCCGCCGCCGCCGGGGGTTTCACGAGTGTATGCGCGATGCCGAACACCGCGCCGGTTAACGACAACGCCACCGTAACCCGCTACATCATCGAGCGGGCTCGCCACTCGGCCGTGGTCAATGTCTTTCCCATTGGCGCCATCACCAAGGACAGCGCCGGCGAACAACTCGCCAACATCGGCTCCATGAAGGAAGCCGGCATTGTTGCCATCTCTGACGACGGCCGGCCGGTGATGAATGCCCGCGTAATGCGCCGGGCAATGGAGTTCGCGCACGCATTTTCGCTTCCTGTGATCGACCACTGTGAGGATCTTCATCTGTCGGCCGGCGGCGACATGAATGAAGGGCTGGAATCGGTACGGCGCGGGCTCCGCGGCATCCCTGCCGCTTCCGAGGACGTGATGGTCGCTCGTGACATTCTGCTTGCCGGCCACACCGGCGCGCATTTTCATGTCGCCCACCTGTCCACGCAAAACGCCGCCTCCATGGTGCAGGCAGCTCGCGAGCGTGGCCTCGCGGTCACCGCCGAGGTGACGCCCCATCACTTCTCGCTGTCCGATGCTGACACCCCGCCCTATGACAGCAACTACAAGATGAAACCGCCGCTGCGGTCCCGCGCCGACGTTGCCGCCGTGGTGGACGGCGTCGCCAACGGAGCCGTGAGTGCCATTGCTACCGATCATGCCCCCCATGCCGGCTCGGAGAAGATGCAGGAGTTTGAACGCTGTCCGTTCGGTATCATCGGACTTGAAACCGCCATCGGTCTGTCATTGGAGTGTCTTGTCCATACGGGGAAGATATCGCTCAACCGTATGGTGGAACTGTTTACCGCTGGTCCGGCACGCATTTTGAATCTGGATCGAGGCACCTTGGCCGTAGGCGTTCGGGCCGATGTAACGATTTTTGATCCGGAGCTGATCTGGACCTATGACGTGAATCAGTCTTTTTCGAAGAGCAAGAACTCGCCCTTCGATGACCATACTTTTCGCGGCGGGCCCGTCGCCACCGTCGTGAATGGTTCGTTCGCCTGGCGTCGATAAGAACCTTCTCTCGTGCCAATTAATACGACATCCGCTTCCCGGCGCCGGCCCGGACTTTTTGTGCTGGTCGCCATTTTGGTCGTGCTGCTGTTGACGGCGCGCGCCATTGCCACCTTCATCATTGACTATCAGTGGTGGAAGGAGATGGGACAGGTCTCCACCTGGCTCGACATGATCGCCTACAACTTCGTTCCGGTCGTGGCCGCGGCCGTTCTGCTGTTTGCCCTGTTGTGGGCGGCCCTCGCCCGCGGTGTGAAGTTCGGCGGCGAACGCCTGTCCGATCACCGCATATTTGCCAGGGTGGCAACGTTGGTACTGTTGGTTATCGCCATCATCCTGGCGGCGATGCTGGTGGATGGCTGGACCGTAATGCGCTACATCGGTAGCCGTTCGGTTCCTCCCAGCGTCTGGCGGGATCCGGTTTTCGGCCGGCCGCTCGGATTCTACTTCTTCGACTTGCCGCTCTACTCGCTGGTCCTGCGCTTTGTATTCGGCGCCGCCATCGCCGCCGCGATCACATACTGGATTGCCGGCCGCCTCTGGCAGTTGGGAGGACAACTGCTGGATGCCCATGCCGGCGGCCAGATCGATCTGGCACGGCTCCGGCTCGAAGGAGGGCTCAACTCCCGTTTCCTTCGCGCAGCCGGCGCCATTTTTCTCCTGGCTCTGGCCGCGCACTTCTATCTCGCGCGCTATGACACGTTGCTTGACGAGCACTCCTTCATGGTCGGCGCCAGTTGGGTCGCCGTTCATCTCAGCATTCCACTGCTCTATGTGACCGCGGTATCGTCGATTGTCGCCGCCATCGCCGTTTTCGTGGGGCGGTATCGCTGGGCACTGTTTCTTCCGGTCTGTTTCGTGCTTGAACTGATAGTACCGGCGCTGGCGGGAACCATCTACGTCCGCCCGAATGAGATTTCCCTCGAGCGGCCATACATCAAGGAGCATATCGAAGCGACGCGCAGCGCCTTCGACATTTCCGAGGACTCCCGCGAACTCGACTTTCCCGCTAAACTCGAGGCCCCCATCGACCCGTCCCGCCATCACGCGCTGTTGTCCAATGTGCGGCTCTGGGACTGGCGCGCATTCCACGACACCGTCACCCAGATTCAATCCCTGCGCACCTACTACGTGTTTCCCGATACCGATGTCGATCGTTACAAGATCGACGGAAACCTCCGCCAGGTAATGCTTTCTCCCCGCGAAATTGATGTTCGCCAGCTCGGCAATCAGGGTTCGACACAGTGGATCAATTCGCACTTCATCTACACCCATGGCTATGGGCTGGTGATGGCTTCGGCCAACCGCATCACGCCGGAGGGTCTGCCTGTCTTCTACATCCAGGATGTACCCCCGCTGGTTAACACGCCGAGCCTGAAGGTGACACGGCCCGAAATCTATTTTGGAGAAGCAACCACCCAACCGGTTTTTGTCCACACGGCACAGCCGGAATTCAACTACCCATCCGGCAGCGACAATGTTCACACCACTTACGCCGGCACCGGAGGTTTTTCTGTCGGCCCTCTGCCGTTGCGCGTTGCGGCGGCGCTGGCGCAGGGTGACGTCAACATTCTGCTCACCAGCTACCTCAAGAGCCACAGCCGCATGATGATTCGCCGCCGGGTGGACGAACGGGTCGGCGCGCTGGCCAGATTTATCCAATGGGACCAGGACCCGTACCTGGTGTTAACCTCTGCCGGCCGGCTGGTCTGGTTGCTGGATGGCTACACAATTTCCGATGCGCATCCCTACTCCCGGCCGCTCGGAACGCGTGACTCGGGGTCGTTCAATTACATCCGTAATTCGGTCAAGGCCACCGTGGACGCCTACGACGGTGAGACCCACCTGTACGTCTTCGAGTCCAGGGATCCGATCATCCAGACCTACGCCCACTTGTTCCCCCGGCTCTTCCGGCCGGCGTCGGAAATGCCCGCCGACCTCAGAGCCCATGTGCGCTATCCCGAGGACCTGTTCCGCGTGCAGGCCGAAACCTACCGGATTTACCACATGCGTGATCCGGAAGCGTTTTACAACAAGGAAGACGTTTGGGACATCGCTAAGACCGCGGCCGTCACCAAAGGCTCTGCCGGTACGGCAACGCCCACTTATGTTGTGGCCACGCTACCGGGAGAAGACGACGCCGAATTTCTGCTCATGTTGCCGTTCGCCCCCCGCAACAAGAACAATCTGATCGGCGTCATGATGGCGCGCTGCGACGGCAAGGCCTATGGCGAGAAGGTAATCCTAAAGCTCTCCAAGCAGATTCAGATCAACGGGCCGCTCCAGATCGAAGCAAAAATCGACCAGGACCAGACGATCTCCAAGGATCTCAGCCTGTGGAACCAGCAGGGCTCCCAGGTGTTGCGCGGCCAGATGCTGGTGTTGCCCGTCGATGATACGTTTCTCTATATAGAGCCGATTTACATCCAGTCGGCACAGGCCGCCATGCCGCAACTGCGGAAAGTCGTGGTCGCCATCGGCAACCGGATCATTTATACCGACACCTATGACGAGGCGCTGGCGCAACTTACCGGCTCGGCGCTGCCGCCGGAGAACCTGGCCGTTGCTCAGGAGCCCGGCTCGAGTCCGGGCCCGTCCTCACCGGCCGTGGCGGCGAAACCCGGTTTCCCCCCGGGCGACCCGCGTCTGGAGCGTATTCGTCAACTGATGAAACGGTATCGGGAATTGAGCAGCCAGGGCCGGTGGGCTGATGCCGGCCGGGAACTGGAAGCGATTGACCAGGAACTGAAAGCCCGGAAATAAAAATACGGTCCGGGTGCTTCGTACAGAGCACCCGGACCGGCCTCGGATAAACCGAAACTGTCAGATCACATCAGGCCCCGACCGCATGTTTCTGCCGTCCCGTGTCCATGGCGACAGTTCTACGATTGCGTTTGGTTTGGTACATCCGCTCATTGGCCGCCTGAATCGTATCGGCCAGCCGCTCGTGTTCGACTTCGACCGAGCCGTAGCTGAACAAAATCGAGAATGTACCGAGCGAGCGTAGCTGGAAATCCCACAGTCTTTCCGAAACCTGGTTTGTGCGCCGCTCGGCTGCCCGGCCGTTCTCATCCGGGTAGACCAGGACGAACTCGTCCTCGGCTGTCTGGCAGGCGAACCCCTTGTCTCCCGTTGATCCGGCCACCAGAGAAATCACCGATCGCATGTGGCCTTCCATCTCGGTTCGCCCCACGCTCTCTTGCAGGTGGCGGTAGTCACTGATGCCGATGGAAACTACCAGCCCGGAGAATAATCCGTCCGCCCGGCTCAGATTCTCCAGTGTGGCGCCATCATGGTATCCGGCGGGAACCTCCAGGACGCGAGGCGCTCCGAAAATCGGCACCGCGCCGGCGGGAATGGGACCCGCTACCTCGGCGGCGGCCTCAGCCCAGTCTTCGCTCGATTCCGGCGTCAGGCGTGCATCCGGGAGCATCGCCGGCCCGGCCAGGAGGATCGGCTGCGGGTGCGCTTCCGGTCTTTGCCAGGCGATTGACAGCACATGCATCGGCCGCGGCAGACTTTCGAAAGAAGAACTTGCGGCGACCTCCAGCCCGGCGGCCGGTTCCATCGCTGAAACTGGGCGAATGGCGAAGGGATCAGGCCTCAATGATACGGGCTCGACAGGTACCTGGATCGGTTCGGGAAGTACCCTGAATTCCTGCTCCGATGCATAGATCACGATGTTATCGAGGTTTGCATCGCATACCGGTGTGGCCATTTCAACGGCCGAGAGCACAGGCTCCGTCGGGATCGGCCCGGCGAAGGAAGGTTCGTCGTTCGCCACCACAACCGACGGTTCCGGCTCGGGCTCGGGTTCCACCTCGCTGTGAATGGCGGCCGGCTCCACCGTAAGCGATTCCTGCCGCGGCTCCGGATCTTCTTCCGAATCCCCGGCCAATGAGAATGCGGCCAGGCCGGAACGCCAGGAATCAGATTCATCAAACCAAGGTTCGGAAGCGTCAGGCTGGTCCAGTCCCATGCCGTGCGCGGCCGCCGGGTCAGTCGCCTCGCCGTCGTCGGAATCGTACAGGAGGGACGTCCAGGCGCTGTCGGCGTTCTGGCTGCCGGCTGTTGGGAATACTTCAGCCGCCGGTTCGGGAGGTGGAACCAGGGTCAACCCTGCCCCCGCGGCGGTTTCTCCAGGTTCACCAACGTTCTCGGTGGCTTGGTGTCCGATGATTTCGAACTGATAGAGCAGCGGCCACGACTGCACGTGTTGCTCTTCGTCCACTTCTACCGGAGTGACGAACACCACGCGATCCGGGTTCTCAGCGTTCTCCTCCACCAGTTCCTGAAGAACCGGCGCTGAGCTTGCGAGAACCTCCTCCAACTCCGCTTCCGGTTGCCAAGAGGCCACCGATGGCTCTTGTTCGGGCTCTATCGATGTCCACCACGCCTCCTGCGATTCCGGCTTGTCCAGTGTCCATACCGGTGGCGTCGCGGTTCGCGCCAGGTCTTCGGTAGCGGCAGCTGCTTCGATGACGTCCGGAACGGCCGCCACCGCCCGAACCTCGCTCTCCTCCACTACCGGCGCGGTAATGAAAAGTTGTCCGGCAGCTTCCGCTTCGACGGCCAACGGCGCATCGGGGACGATTTCCACTGCTGCCTCGGCAACGGGTTTGAGAATGAACAACTGCTCGGTAGCGTCCGCTTCGATGGCCAACGGTGCAACGGAAACGGCTTCCACCGCCGCCTCGGCAACCAGTTCGGCAACGAACAGGTGCTCGGCGGCTTCCACTTCGATAGCCAGCGGCTCCTCGGAAACGGCCTCCGCCAGCGGCTCGGCAATGAGCAGTTGTCCGGCAGTCTCCGTTTCGATAGCCGATGGCGCATCGGGAACGGTTTCAACCATCGCCTCGGCAACGGGCTCGGCGATAAACGGTTGTTCGGCAGTCTCCGTTTCGACGGCCAACGACGCATCGGACACCGCTTCAACCACCGCCTCGGCAACGGGTTCGGCAATGAACAGGTGCTCGGCGGCTGCCGCTTCGATAGCCAACGGCTCCTCGGTAACGGCTTCCACCAGCGGCTCGGCGATAAACAGTTGTCCGGCAGTCTCCGATTCGATGGCCGACGGCGCATCGGGCGCGGCTTCAACCACCGCCTCGGCAACGGGTTCGGCAATGAACAGGTGCTGAGCGGCTTCCGTTTCGATAGGCAGCGGCTCGGCGATAAACAGTTGTTCGGCAGTCTCCGTTTCGACGGCCAACGACGCATCGGACACCGCTTCAACCACCGCCTCGGCAACGGGTTCGGCAATGAACAGGTGCTCGGCGGCTTCCGCTTCGATAGCCAGCGGCTCCTCGGAGACGGTCTCCACCAGCGGCTCGGCAATAAACAGTTGTCCGGCAGTCTCCGTTTCGACGGCCAACGGCGCAACGGGCGCGGCTTCAACCACCGCCTCGGCAACGGGTTCGGCAATGAACAGGTGCTGAGCGGCTTCCGCTTCGATAGCCAACGGCTCCTCGGTAACGGCCTCCACCAGCGGCTCGGCAATAAACAGTTGTCCGGCAGTCTCCGATTCGATGGCCGACGGCGCATCGGGAACGGTTTCCACCGCTGCTTCGGCAATGGGTGCAAGAATGAACCACTGCTCGGCAGCTTCCGTTTCGGTCGCTAACGGCTCATCGGTAACGGCTTCGACCGTCGCCTCGGCAACGGGTTCGGCAATGAACACGTGCTCGGCCGTTTCAGCGTCGATAGCCAACGGTTCCTCGGTAACGGTCTGCGTCAGCGGCTCGGCAATGAATAGTTGTCCGGCAGTCTCCGCTTCGACATCCAACGGCGCGTCGGGAACGGCTTCTACCATCGTCTCCGCAACTGGCTGAGCGGGCTTCCCCTCTCTTGCCAGTCGTCGATTGGATACCTCTTCCATCGCCGGTGCCGATGGCGCATCCATCTCCTGATAGATCAGACGCGTATGCGGCGGGGCGCTTATTGTTCGGCCGGGCGTCGCGGCAATCACCTGCTCCAGCAACTCGGTGGCTAATACCGGTTTCTGATCCGCCACGGGAGGCTCTACGGTTTCCTGGACCGCCATGACGGGCTCCAGTACTTGTGAGGGCAAGGGTACTAGGGTTGTTTCGGCCTCGCGAATTACCGTTCGCTCCGGTTCGGCCGCGGCCGGCGCCACTCTCTCCTCCCGCTGCTCAACGGTTTGTGACCTGGACGCAATTGCGGACTTGATTGCAGCCAGAATCGACGGTTGGGCATATCGCAACGGGTCGAGAATTGCACGCCGCTCGGTCTCTTCCTTACGTACGCGCAGCTCGATGTTGTGCTCCCGTAACTGCTCGTTACTGCCTTTAAGGTAGTCAACAATTAGAGCGATGAATGCCGTGCCCAGTATCACCGCCAGGCTGACAAAAATGTGCAACTCCCAAGCACCGAGTTCCATGGCTTCGCTCTGATAATATCGGCTGGTACCTGGAGTTAGAATAGGCCTCCGGTCTCAATTGATTGCGGTACTTTGGCTGGCGAAGTTGTGCTTAGTGTACTAGGTAAATGGATCCAACCGGACCCTGCTGGCAGGTTTTCCGCCGTTGACCAGGCCTAAAGTGGCCAGCCGTGGCGCCCGGGAAGCGGCAATCCGCCACCCTTGCTCTTTTCGGGAGCGGCAGGCGTGGTTGCAATCGGTCTTCTGGGTGCCGCTGGTCCGAAATCGAGCTCGGTATCATTGAACTGAAGCGGCCGGTCCAGGATCATCTCCAGCGTCGTGCCCTTCATCAGCACCGCGTCCGGTCCCCGTGAAAGCAATACGCCGATCAACCCCGCGGTCGCTCCCGCCGCTGCTCCAATGCCCGCGCCCATGCCTGCATGCCCGGCCACGTTGCCGGCGATTGCACCCACGGAGGCCCCGGCCGCCGTTGCTTCAGCAACGTTTCGCGCATCGCCGGCCTTATTGCCATCACTCTTGATCTTGCCTTCGGCGCGGTCCAGTTCGTCGCCGGAGCCGCCCTCCAGTCCGCCAATCCGTGCCCGGAAGTCGCGTGTCACGCCATTGGGCAGCGTCAATGAGTCGAATCGGACGTACAACTCGCCTCGGCCTTTAACCTTCCCCGGTCTCTTAACCTGGGTTACGGTGCCGGCGACGTAGCTTCCCGGCGGAATCACCACACGGCCGTCGGCCAGGATGGGGAACGCGGTCTCCAGGTACACCCGGTCGCCCTCGGACGCTTGTTTGGTGCTGATGCTATTGATCAGACTAAGCGGTATGCGCGTTCCCTGCGATACCTGGAACGTGCGCGACGCGGTTGGCGGGTTCACCGAACCGGGTTGCGCCGCCGCCAGTGCGCCGGTGCCGAATATTGCCAAAACCATACCGATACGCATGGGCCACCCTTCCGCCATTTTATCGCATCGTTGTAGCGATAAAACGCATTTATCATCCTCAAGTTCCACCCGGCGCTGCCGGCAGCCGCAGCGCTTTTCGCGCCGTTGTGCTCAAAGGTAGCGCGTTCACCGCCGCCAGCGGTACCCAGCGGCAGCCTTGTGGCGCCTTCCCCACGTCCGCCCTCCATACCTCGAAGCGATAATTCTGGTTGACAATCGTGTGACGAAACGAACCCAACTTCTCTCGCCGGTGGGCAGAAGGCGCTTGCGCAGCCTCCGGCAGTTCCCAGAATCCCGCCAAACGGGACGAATCCTCCGGCCGCTGCCACAGCAACAGCCGCTGCCGCCGCCGGATGACGTAGACAGTCCGCGCAATCCGTTCCACTGCCGGCCTGGCGGATTTTACCGGAAGTTCGCCCTGGCGCCCGCTGCCGTAGGCGGCACACTGCTCCCGGATGGGGCAAACCCGGCACCGCGGATCGCGCGGCAGGCACAACGTTGCGCCCAACTCCATCACCGCCTGGTTGAAGTCGCCCGGCCGGCGCCGGTCCAGGCGGTGTTGGGCTGCTTCGCGCAACCGCCGGCGCACGGTGGCGGAACGAATGTCGCCATCCTCGCCGGTCAACCGGGCCATCACCCGTGCAACATTACCGTCGAGGACGGCGTGCGGCAGTCCCAATGCGATGCTGGCGATGGCAGCAGCCGTATACTCCCCAATTCCCGGCAGCGTGCGCAGCGCTTCGAACGATGCTGGAAACCTACCGGCGCTGGTCACCTCGCGCGCGGCTGCAAGCAGGCTTCGCGCCCGCGAGTAATAACCGAGACCGGACCAGGCGGAGAGCAGTTCCACCTCTGAAGCGGCCGCCAGAACCTCAACCGCCGGGAATTTTTCAATGAATCTACGGTAGTAGGGAATTACCGCGGCCACCCGTGTCTGCTGCAGCATCACCTCGGCAACCCAGATTCGGTAAGGATCTGTGGTGTTGCGCCAGGGCAGATCGCGGCGGTGGCGATCATACCACTCAATCAAGGTCTTGGATAGGCTAGGCACGGACTCCATTTGCGGCCGGCATCCACATCAATCATAAAGCTCGCCGACGGGACAGTACTAACGCTTACCGTAATACGCGCCGGCTGTTACAACCTCTTACGTCTCGATTGTAGAGCCCTCTTTGAAAACGAAGTTCCGGTACGCTACGAAGCCGTGATTCGAATGGAATCGTGCAGCCATGGCTTCGAATGCTCCCTCGAAAGCCACGCCGGACCCGCTGCTGCATGCTGCTTTTTGCCGTAAACCTTGCCGCCGCAACTGCACCCTCCCTATCCCAGCGCTTTGCAGCAGGCGGCCGAATCCGGCAAACTGAAAGTATGTTCCCCCACCATCTGGCGTTACCCGTTGGCAGCCGATGACGATCACAGTAACTCAGTTGAGGGAGCAGGCGAGCCGGCGAGGCAGATCGGTTGGCGCTGAAAACCACCGGGTCTGCTCTGAGGAATAGATTCGCCGGTGGCCGGGGTTCAACGCCGGTGCGAAAGCTTTACTTTCCGTGAACGATTACATCTCGATCCGTGGCGCGAGAGTTCATAACCTGAAGAACATCTCGCTGCGGATTCCTCACAATCAACTGGTGGTGATCACCGGTGTCTCCGGCTCGGGCAAATCGTCGCTGGCTTTTGACACCATCTATGCCGAAGGGCAGCGCCGCTACGTGGAATCCCTTTCCGCCTACGCCCGCCAGTTCCTGGAGCGGATGGAAAAGCCCGATGTGGACGAAATCGACGGCATCGCTCCGCCGGTCGCCATTCGCCAGAAGAACACCACCCGCAATCCGCGTTCGACCGTGGCCACCTCCACCGAGCTATACGATTTCCTGCGGCTGCTGTGGGCACGCGCCGGCCGCACCTATTGCCCCGTCTGCGGCAACCGCGTGATGCGCGACACCGTGGACCAGATTGCGGCGGCGATGCTCGCCCAGCCGGAAGGATCGCGCTGGTATGTGCTGTTCCCCATCCGGCAGACCGGTGATACCGGGGTACTCCGCGATCTGCTGTTCGAGTTGCGCCGCAAAGGCTTCAATCGGCTTTACCAGGAAGGGCGGATGTTCGAGTTTTCGACGCCCGAGTCGCTGCTCGACATCAATTTCTCCAAGCCGCTATTTGCCCTGGTGGACCGCATGGTCATCGATGCCGATCAGCGCCAGCGGTTGGTGGATAGCGTCGAGATCTGTTACCGCGAAAGCGGCGAGGTGATCTTCGAGCCCGCCCAGGCGGGCGAACGCATCCGCTACAGCGAAAAGTTTGCCTGCAAGCATGACGGCACCGAGTTCTCCGACCCCGAGCCGCGCCTGTTCAGCTTCAACAATCCCTTTGGCGCCTGCCCCCGCTGCCAGGGCTTCGGTAACATCATCGACTACGACATGGACCTGGTCATTCCGGACCGCTTCCTCTCGCTTGCCGACGGCGCCGTCGAGCCCTGGACCAAGCCGCAGTACGAGTGGTTCGTCCCCGAATTCCGCCGTGCCGCGCGCGGTAAGGTGCGGCTGAGTGTCCCCTATCACGAGCTGAACGCCGCCGAGCGTCACTTCGTGGAGGACCAGGTCCGCCGCTTCTTTGCCAAGGTAGAAACCAAGAAATACAAGGTGCACGTCCGCGTCTTTCTCAGCCGGTATCGCGGCTATGCCGAGTGTCCCGATTGTCGCGGCGCCAGGCTGCGCAAGGAGGCTCTCTACGTCCGAGTCGGGGGCCGGACCATCGGTGAAGTCGCCTCGATGAATATCGGTGAAGCCCAGGCGTTCTTCCGTGGACTCGATCTGGAGCCGGAAGAAAGCGCCATTGCCGGAAAGATACTGTTGGAGGTCCGGCAGCGGCTGGAGTTTCTGAACGATGTCGGTCTCGAGTATCTGACGCTCGACCGTCTCTCGGCGACGCTCTCGGGCGGCGAGGCACAGCGCATCCAACTGGCAACCTGCCTGGGATCGCGCCTGGTGGGCACCTGCTATGTGCTCGACGAGCCGTCCATCGGCTTGCACAGCCGGGACACCGGCCGGCTGATTCACATCCTTCAGGAGTTGCGCGACATCGGCAACACCATTCTGGTGGTGGAACACGACCCGGATGTGATGCGCTCGGCCGACCACGTCATCGACCTCGGCCCGGGCGCCGGCGAGCACGGCGGCCAACTGGTTTTTGAAGGCTCCTACCCGGAACTGATATCAGATCGCAATACTTCGCTCACCGGCCGCTACCTGCGTCATGAACTCGAAGCCGCCAAGGTGGGCAAACGCCGTGCCGTGGATCCGCGGTGCCAGGTGACTGTGCGCGGCGCGCGCGCCCACAATCTGCACAACATCGACGTTTCGATTCCCCTGCACATGATGGTGGCGATCACCGGCGTATCGGGATCGGGCAAATCCACCCTGGTTCACGATGTGATTTCCAAGGCCCTCTCGCGTAACGGACTCACCAGCCGTGAAGATGTTGCCGAGGAACCGCCCGAACGCCAGGAAAAACACCCCTGGCGCAGCATCGAACACGGTGACCTGGTGAAGTCGGTAATCCTGGTTGACCAGTCACCCATCGGGCGGACGCCGCGTTCCAACCCGGTCACCTACATCAAGGCCTTCGACCTTATCCGCGAGCTGTTCGCCAAAACGCCCGAGGCCGTTCGGCGCGGCTATTCCAGCGGCTATTTCTCCTTCAACGTTCCAGGGGGCCGCTGCGATGTCTGCCAGGGCGACGGTACCGTCACGGTCGAGATGCAGTTTCTCGCCGATGTGGAACTGGTATGCGAGGAGTGCAAGGGTACCCGTTACAAAAGCACGATCCTCGACATCCACTACCGCGGCTTGAATATCGACGATGTTCTGAAACTTACGGTTAAAGAGGCGCTCTCCTTTTTCGCAGGCACTCCGAAGCTGGTGAACCGGCTGAAGGTGCTCGACGAGGTGGGCCTGGGCTACCTGCGATTGGGGCAGTCGGCCACCACGCTATCGGGCGGCGAAGCACAGCGCGTGAAACTGGCTTCGCACCTGGCGCACGCCGATTCCCAGGGCGCGCTCTACATTTTTGACGAGCCCACTACCGGCCTGCATTTCGATGATATCGCCCGCCTGTTGGATGCCTTTGAGCGCCTGATTCACAACGGCGGCAGCATTCTGATCATCGAGCACAATCTCGATGTCATCCGTACCGCGGACTGGGTCATCGACCTTGGCCCGGAGGGCGGCGCCGCCGGCGGCCGCATCGTTGTGGAAGGAACTCCCGAACAGGTGGCTGCTTGTGAGGCCAGCTACACCGGCCGCTTTCTGGCCGGACTGCTCGCCGCGCGTTGATAAACTGGAGTTGTATGTCCGCCTGCGCCATGTTGGCACTGCTTCTGTTTGCGCAAGCCGATCCGATGGCGGCCGGCATGAAAGCGCTGGAGGCCAAAAACTATGACCAGGCGGCCGCCGCTTTCCGTCAGGCCGTGCAGGCTGATGAAAAGGACTACGTGGCGCACTTTCACCTGGCGCTCTCTCTCAGCCTTCTCAACCGCGATGCCGAGGCGATTCCCGAATACCGCAAAACGTTGGAGCTGAAGCCCGGACTCTATCAGGCTCAACTCAACCTTGGAATCCTGCTGGTGGGCGCCGGCAAGGGAGCCGGGGCGGTATCTCTGCTGGATGCCGCCGTTGCTCAAAAGCCGGCCGAATTCCGGCCCAATTACTACCAGGCCGAAGCGCTGATGTTGACCGGCGATGCCGCCCGCGCGGTGCCGGCTTATGAAAAAGCGATCGCCGCCAATCCCACTTCGGCGCCGGCCCAACTGGGGCTTGGGCAGGCGCTCATCAAGCTGAATCGCCTGGCCGATGCCGCCCCGCATTTTGGCCGCGCGGCCGAGCTTGATCCGGCCTACCGCAATAGCCTGCTGGAGCTGGCGAGTGCCTATGAGAAGGCGGGCGAGATGGCCCAAGCTGTCGCCATCTACCGGCAGTTTCCCGACAATCCGGGCGCCCGCGAGCGTGCCGGAGAGTTGCTGCTGGAAGGCGGTAAGACCGCCGATGCCATTCCCGCGCTCGAAGCGGCCGTGGTGGAATCGCCTACCGCCGCCAATCGCGCCGCGCTGGCCGCTGCCTACATCCGGAACAAGCAACTGCCGCTGGCCATAGAGCAGTTAAAGGCCGCCGTCGCCGCTGAATCCGCCAACATGGACCTGCGCATGGCCTATGGGCGCGCCCTGCGCGATGCCCGCCAGTATGCGCCGGCGGCCCAGCAGTTTTTCACCGTCACCAAGGCGCGGCCCAATTCCGGTGAGGCATGGAACGAACTGGCCGCCATGCTGATTCTCACCGAGGCCTACCCGCAGGCGCTGGTGGCGCTCGATAAAGCACAGGCGCTTACGGGCGAGTCGCCGGGCCTCTATTATTTCCGCGCCATCGTTCTCGACCATACCCGGCAATATGAGCCCGCCATGGAGGCCTATCAGAAGTTCCTCGCGATGAGCGAGGGCAAGAATCCCGACGAGGAATTTAAAGCACGTCAGAGAATCCGTGTTATCAAGAAAGAGCTGAGCAAGAGGTGACAAGCCGTGACTCGATTGGTGCTGCTCGCGTTGGCATTTTCGCTGACTCTCCCCGCCGCGAATGATCTGGATGCACTTGAATCGGAGTCCAATCTCGAGAAGCGGGCCGATAAGGCTCTGATTCTTGCCAGGCAGCAGCTGGACGCCGCCACCAAAATATATAGGTCGGGTGATATTCGAACGGCCATGGCCAAGGTGGAGGATGTCGTCGCCAGTGTCGATTACGCCGTCAAGTCGCTGGCCGGCAGCGGCAAGGATCCGCGGCGCAGCAAATACTACAAACGCGCCGAGCAGCGCACGCGCGAACTGGCCCGCCGCATGACCGACTTCGCCGATTCGGCCGACTACCAGGACCGGCCACTCATACAGAAGGCGCGCGACCACATCCTGGCCGTGCATGACCATCTGCTTGACCAGATCCTGCTGAGGAAGAAGAAGTGAGATTCCTGGCTGCCGGACTGCTGCTTCTGGCAGCGGCGCTACCCGCCGCGGCCGACCGCGATTTCCTGACGCCCAACGAAGTAGACCAGGTTCGCGAGGCGCAGGAGCCCTCAGACCGGCTAAAGCTTTACATCCTTTTTGCCCGCCAGCGGATTGATGTGCTCAAGGCCATATTTGGCGAGGAGAAGGCCGGCCGCTCCGCCCTGATTCACGACACACTGGAGGACTACTCGAAAATCATCGAGGCCATTGACACGGTGGCCGATGACGCATTGAAGCGCAAAAAAGACATCGCCCCGGGCATGGAAGCAGTGGCCAAAGCCGAACGCGAGATGGCCGCCGACCTTCGCAAATTCGCTGCCTCCCAACCCAAGGATCTGGCGCGTTACCGGTTCGTCCTCGATCAGGCAATTGAAACTACCGAGGACAGCGCCGAACTATCGGCATCCAACCTTCAGCAGCGTGCCGTTGAGGTTCAGTCCAAGGAGGCTGCCGAGACGAAAGAGCGCGAGGCGATGATGCGGCCCGAGGACGTGAAAGCGAAGAAGGCCGCCGAGAGGAAGGAAGCCGAAACCAAGCGTAAAGCTCCCACGCTGCTCAAGAAGGGTGAAAAGTTGCCGGGCCGGCCCTGACCTGGACGCCTCATGCAGGAAGCAGAAATCCGCGCCACACCAGCGAGCGCGCTACCTGAAAGCAGGACGGCCAGGCGTTTTGCGGAAAACCGGAGAGCACCTCGCCGAATGTTTTCCGGCCGTCGCAGCCGGTGAGCAGCCGCAGGCTGTTTTGGTCCAGTTGCGCGCGGAATGGAATGCCGCTGGTCAACCGTATCTCGGCTGCTTCGGTCAGCCAGCGCCCGGCGTCAAAACGCGCGTGCTGGTTCAATGTCAGGCCGGGCGCCCCTTGCAACACTGCCCTGCTCAACTCCGCGTCGCTGGTGCCGTTTACATAATCGGTCAACCGGAAGCCCTGCTCCACCGCCTCGCCGAACGGTGCCGGACTGACCGGCGTAAACTCCTCAATCCGGTGCCAGTTGGCGCCACCCGTCTTCTTGCGCATGGCGATCATGCCCGAACCGATGGCTTCGATGTTTTCCTGCTCGTAGAACCGCAGCCACTCATCGAACGGATTTTCAGCTCCCCCCGTGGTTTCGTTGATCCAGTTGCGCGCATAGGTGGCCGGGTCCAGCACCTCCGTCCGCAGTACCCACAGATCGCAGCCGGTCCCCTCCTGCCAGGACAGGATTCGCTGTTTCCAGTCCTCGCCTTTCAGATGAACCCAGTTGGCTAATAACTGGCAGTATCCGCCCTCGTTCAGATAACCGGGAGCCTCGCCAATGATTTGCCGTACCATGCCGTCCAGGCGCATGCCGCTATCGCGGTACAGCAACCGCGAATCGGGCGAAATGAAAAATGGGGGATTGGAGACAATCTGGTCAAACAACTGGCCGCGCACGGGCTCAAAGAGACCGCCGGCCAGACAACGGACATTGGTCCGCCGGTTCAACCTGGCGTTGAAGCGGGCAAACTCCACCGCGCGCGGAGAAACGTCGGTTGCGAATACCTGCCGTGCCTGAGGCGAGGCTAACAGGGCCTGAATTCCGTTCCCGGTTCCCAGGTCGAGAAAGCGATTCACCGGCCGCCGCAGCGTAAAGTTGGCCGCCAGCAGCGATGCCTGCGTAAGACCCATCACCTGGTCCGGGCGGCTGGCGGCTTCCGCCGGATCCACGGCTAGAATCACGTCGCTGGCCGTGTGCAAGCGGATGCGGCCCCGCACCGTGTCGCCGGATAACTCCAGGAAACCGGCGGCGGCCCAGTCCTCCAGGGGAATCGGCGCCAGTGCCTGGCGAGCCTCCTCCACGCCCGTCCCGGTATGAGTCAAAAAGATCCGGATCAGCGTGCCGGTCGTTCCTCCCAGGCCCGCGCGGTAATGAAAAAAGCGCGTGTTGACCGGGTCGCCGGGAAGAAACTCGTTCGGACCGAGAATCATGGCGATGTTTGAGGCCGAGTAGCCGCCACGGTCCAGCACATCCCGGAACAGGCCGAAGTCATCCATGGGCTCAATTTTAGACCGGCGGCATGAATCACTTGACAGTTTCCTTTTTCTTCGCCAGTATGGAACATATGGCACTTACTCGCAGGCAAAAGCAGGTTCTCGATTTCATTGCCGAGTTTGTTCAGCGCCACGGCTACAGTCCCAGTTACGAAGAGATAGCCGAGGGGCTGGATCTGGCTTCGCTCGCAACGGTTCACAAACACATCTCATCGCTTGAGGGCAAGGGATATCTGCGGCGGAACTTCTACCAGAGCCGGTCGCTCGAGGTATCTGCCAAGTATCTGGAAGAGCAGCGGCAGTATGGGCGCTACGGCCCATCGCTCGAAGTGCGCCTGGCTGGCCGCATCGCCGCCGGATCGCCGGTTGAGTCCGTAGCCACCGACTCGAGCCTGAACCTTGGAGATTTTGTCGCCGGCGATGAGACGTTCGCGCTGGAAGTGCGCGGCGATTCAATGATCGAAGATCACATTTGCGATGGCGACTACGTTCTGGTGGAGCGTACCAACGACGTCAAAGACGGTGAAATCGTTGTAGCGCTGGTTTCGGGCATGGAAACAACGCTCAAGCGGTTCTACCGCGAATCGGACACGCTGGCGCGTCTGCAACCGGCCAATTCGGCGATGCAGCCCATACTCATACCGCTGGAGAACCTCGAACTTCAAGGCCGCGTATTGGCCGTGTTAAGAAAATACCGTTAAATCAGCGGCTGTTGCCGGCCGATTCGTTGTCAGCGATTGAACAGTTCGCGTTCGGCGCGAAGCCAATCCTCTTCGGCTGAACCACCCTGCCGGCCGCGCGTTTCCCAGTACTGGTAGGCGAGCCGGGCGACATCATCCTGGTTGAAATCCGTGGCGACCGCTCGCGACAGGTTGCTGATCGAGTCCGAAGACATGGCTGAACTTCCGTCCATCGCCACATCGGCGTTCGATTCGGCTTCCAACTCTGTCGAAGAGGCCTTGCGATGAGCGGCGCCACGCGTAGTGGTGCGCTTGGCTTTCTTCGCGCCGGAAACGGGGACAGAAGCGGCCGTTGTGGCTGGCTTCGATTCAAAATTACTTTTTCTCGCCATCTGAGTTACTTCCCTAACTGAAAATTCCTTACTTCGATTTTACCAGGCGATAAAACCATTTCAGGTTCTAAATGTTTTAGATTCCGAACAATTGTCCGTTTCGTTACATTTCAAAAATCATTCCCTTCAAGGCAACGGACGGTGGCGTTGGTTGCTGCCCGATTGGCGAACGGCAGCGTGGGAGACCTTAACGTATAAACATGGGCGGCACCTGAAAGTGCCCCCCATTTGTCTATTATGCCTCAACTGGAGTGAAAGTGTGCCCACTTGTTATGATAGGGCGTGATGGGTGACAACTACCGCTTATTCGACGCCGGTCCCGATCCCTTCGGCCGTACGTGGCGCGTGGAGTTCCGGTGGTTGCAAAATGCTATTACGATCCGCCACTCCGATTCGGTAGACGTGAAATTCGTCATCGCGGAGCGGGACGGCGGCGATCGGCAGGAAAAGGTCGTCGCGCTGATGCACCCGGCGCTGTTGCAACTGTGTGAAGAAACCGGACGCGCGCTGACCGATCCGTTCTGTATGAAATTGGCCGGCCTGCACCTCAAGAAGGTAATCGAAACCGAAGAAGATTTCGAGAAGACCATCATTACGCCGGCTTACCACGAGCTGGCGGCTTACGCAAGCGAGATCTGATCCCGCGCCCGCGGGCGCCTCAATGCTTCGCCCTGTTACCATAGAGGGCGAATCCCCTTGCGAAGAATCGGTATTCATACCTCGACCGCCGGTTCGCTGGAGCGGGCTGGAATCAAGGCGGCCGAACTCGGTGCGAACACGTTTCAGATCTTCTCGGCGAGTCCGCGCATGTGGCGTGCGCCGGCGCCCGCCCGCGCGGCGATCGAGCGTCTGCGGGAGATCCGCCAAGAGCACGATTTAACGCCGCTGGTGATTCATGACAACTATCTGATCAATCTTGCCTCCTCGAATGGGGAGATCCTGGGCAAGTCGATCGAAGCGTTCCGCGGCGAACTGGAGCGCGCTATCGCTATCGGAGCCGAATATCTGGTCGTTCATCCGGGCAACTACAAAGGCGCCAGCGTGGAGCAGGGAATCGTCACTCTTGCCGAAGCCATGCGGCAGGCCAGCCAGGCATTGGATGGGCGCGCTCCGGCCATTCTGCTCGAAAACACCGCCGGCGCCGGAGCGCAACTAGGCGGTAGCTTTCAGCAACTGGCCGCCATTCGCGATGCTGCCCGCGCCGGGGTGTGTTTCGATATCGGTTACTGTATCGATACCTGCCACCTGCTGGTGTCTGGTCATGACATCGTCACTGCCGCCGGGCTGAACGAAACGCTCGCCGAAATGAAAAGATGGCTCGGCATGGACCGTGTCCGGATCATCCATGCCAATGACTCCAAGAAAGGCCTCGGTTCCCGCGTCGACCGGCACGAGAACATCGGTGAAGGTTGCATCGGGCGGGAAGCGTTCCGCCGCATTCTCAATCATCCCGATTTGCGCGGCAAACCGTTTATCCTCGAGACTCCCGTCGACAACGAGGGCGACGACGCCAAGAACATGGAAGCGTTGAAAAAGCTATGCCAGAGAAGCCGTACGACCACAAACAAATCGAACTGAAATGGTTTGAGCGCTGGCAAAACCAGCCCGATCTTTATAAGGCGGATAGTAATTCCAGCCTGCCGAAATACTATGTGCTGGAGATGCTGCCCTACCCCAGCGGTACCCTGCACATCGGCCATATCCGGAACTACTCGATTGGTGACGCCCTGGCCCGCTACAAGCGAATGCGCGGGTTCAATGTGCTGCATCCCATGGGTTGGGACGCCTTCGGGTTACCCGCTGAGAACGCGGCCATCGCCAACCGGCGCCATCCGCGCGAATGGACGAGGGCCAACATCGACGAGATGAAGCGCCAGCACCGCCGCATGGCTTTCAGCTACGACTGGAATCGGGAGATTTCCACCTGCGAACCCGGATACTATCGCTGGAACCAGTGGTTCTTTCTGAAGATGTATGAGCGCGGTCTTGCCTACCGCCGCCAGGCATTGCTCAACTGGTGTCCCAACTGCGCTACCGTGCTGGCTAATGAGCAGGTGGTGGACGGCTGTTGCTGGCGTCACGAGACAACGCCCGTCGAGCAGCGTGAAATGGTGCAGTGGTTCATTCGCATCACCCGCTACGCAGACCAGCTATTGTCCGATATCAAGCAGCTTGAAGACGGCTGGCCGGAACGAGTGCTCACCATGCAGCGCAACTGGATCGGCCGCTCGGAAGGGACCGAAGTCGATTTCGCGCTCGAAGGCGATCAGCGCAAGATCCGGGTCTTCACCACCCGTGTCGACACCATCTATGGCGCCACCTGCGTCATTCTCGCGCCGGAACATCCGTTGGTGACGGATCTGGCCACCGCGGGCGTCCACGCCGAGGTGCGGCGCATGATCGACGCCCGCGGACACAAAGACCCGGGCGACCTGGAGAAGGAAGGACTCTTCACCGGCCGTTATGCCATCAATCCATTTAACGGCGAGCGCGTCCCCATCTGGGTGGCCAACTTCATCGTGATGGGTTACGGCACGGGCGCCATCATGGCGGTTCCGGCGCATGATGAGCGCGATTTTGAATTCTGTAAACAATACGGCATCCCCATCCGGCCCGTGATCCGCCCCGTGGACGGCGATCTGGCCGATCCGGTGACCATCCGTGAGGCGTTCGCCGACTACGGCATCGTGGAGAATTCGGGCCAATTCAGCGGCCTCGCAAGCGCCGAAGCCCGGCTGCGGATGAATGAAGCGGCCGGGCGCGCCGGCTTTGGAAGCGCCGCCGTCACCTTCCGCCTCAAGGACTGGGGCGTCAGCCGGCAGCGCTACTGGGGTACCCCTATCCCGATGATCCATTGTCCCTGCTGCGGCGTGGTTCCGGTACCGGAAGAGGATCTGCCGGTGGTGCTGCCGCTTGACGTCGCTATCACCGGCCAGGGCAGTTCTCCCCTCGCGGCGGTGGATGCCTTCATGAATGTCCCCTGCCCCAAATGCGGAACTGCCGCCCGGCGCGAGAGCGACACCATGGACACTTTTATTGATTCGTCCTGGTACTTTTACCGCTATTGTGATCCGGACAACGCCGGCGCGCCATTCGACACCCAGTCCGCCGCCTACTGGTTCCCTATCGACCAGTACATCGGAGGCGTCGAGCACGCAATTCTGCACCTGATCTACTCACGCTTCTGGACAAAGTTCATGCGCGATCTGGGCCTGGTGGCCAACGATGAGCCGGCCACGCGCCTGTTCACCCAGGGCATGGTGATCAAAGACGGCGCCAAAATGTCGAAGTCCAAGGGCAACGTCATTAGTGCCGACCAGATGATTGAGCGCTTTGGCGCCGATACGGGAAGAGTTTTCGAACTCTTCGCCGCCCCGCCGGAGAAGGACCTGGACTGGACTGACGCCGGCGCCGAAGGCGCCTACCGCTTCCTCGGCCGCGTCTATCGTTTCCTCACTCGCAATGCGGACAGAGCGCTCGCGGCGCAGCCCGGCGGCGCGTCCCCGAGCGAGAGCGACCGCCGGATCCGGCGCAAGCTTCACCAGACGCTCAGGAAGGTTACCGAAGACTTTGAAACGCGCTGGCATTTCAACACCTCCATCGCGAAAATCATGGAGTTTGTTAACGACCTCTATGCGGCGGAGGCGGACCTTTCGCCGGCCGTCCTGCTGGAGGCGCTGGAGACGCTGGTGCTCATGCTGGAGCCGTTTGCGCCGTATGTCGCTGAAGAAATGTGGGAACAGTTGGGGCGAACCGGTCCTGTATTCCGCCAACCCTGGCCGGCGTTTGACGCCGGGCTGGCCAGGGAAGAAGAAGCGGAAATTGTCGTCCAGGTGAATGGAAAGCTGCGGGCGCGCTTCCAGGCCCCTTTCGGTACTCCCCAGGCTACGCTGGAGACGACCGCACTCGGGAATGACAAGATTCAACAGGCGATCGAGGGCAGGCGGGTCGCAAAAGTGGTTGTCGTGCCCGACAAGCTGGTAAACATTGTTGTGCGATAGTAGGTAGAGACCGGGACATCCGGTGCACTAACGTTTTACTATTTAATTTGGCATGTGGAATCCGGCGCTGCGTTTGGCGACGAAACGCAGTTCGGAGAATCCCGTGGTCAGGCTCGCGCATCTTAGATTGCTGAGTAATTCGGCTAACAACTATGAGAACATCCATTCTGCTTTCGCTGATCGTAATTTCATCGTCCGTTCTGATGTTCGCGGCGGACGATCAAGAGGGCGCTATTAAGGCGAGCGGTAAACCGACGGGTGCGGGACTTTTCGTCAATGGCAAGTACCTCGGACCCGCGGGCCGCTTTTCGGTTGCGGACAAGTACACCGTACCCGCCGGTGAGGCTGAAGTGGCTCTGCGGGATCCGCGTTATGAAGAGTACACTACGAAGGTTACAATTCGTCCCGGCAAGACCACCAAAGTTAAGTACCATTTGAAGAAGCTCCCCACCCCACAGGGTCCGTTCGGACGTCTGCGGTTTGGTGGAGGCGCGGCGGAGTCTTTTATTTCGGTGGCCGCCGGTGATACCAGCGCGGTGTATGTAAACGACCGGTTCATGGGCTTTGTCGATGAACTCAATAATCGGGGTGGTGGATTGCTGCTGCCGCCGGGAGAGTACAGCGTTCGCGTCTCGTCGCCCATGTACGGCGACATCAACCAGAAGGTCACCATTACCGCGAACAAGGTAACTGTAATCCCGCTGAAACAAGCCAAGTAGTTCCTTCGAATTTTCGGGAGCCGGCGAACGTTCCGGCTCCCGCTACCCACAATCCGTTGCCGCAACTCTGATGGATTGACAGCCCGTCCTTCCGGCGTCGTTGTGTTGCGTGTTTCGCCTGCCCGCTATTATCCGCGTGTTATCCTGAATTCATCCCCACTCTGGTCTCATGCAAAAGCTTTTAGCCCTTAACCGCGGCGAGATCGCGATCCGGATCCTGCGCGCAGCCAACGAGCTTGGTCTTCGCACGGTCGCCGTCTATTCCATCGAAGATCGCTTCAGCCTGCATCGGTTCAAGGCCGATGAGGCGTACGAAATCGGCCAGGGCATGGGTCCGGTTCAGGCTTACCTGGATGTCGAGGGCATTATCGCGCTGGCGCTCGAAAAGGGCGTCGATGCGATTCACCCCGGCTACGGCTTCCTGGCGGAAAACCCGGCGCTGCCGCGGGCTTGCGAAGAAGCGGGCATCACATACATTGGACCGACGGCCGGACTGCTCGAACGGTTAGGGGATAAAACCGCCGCCCGCCAAATTGCGATCGATGCCGGCGTGCCGGTGATTCCGGGTAATGAAAAGCCAATCTCCTCGATCGAGGAAGGTCACAGGATCGCGGCCGGAATCGGATTCCCGCTGATGATCAAGGCCGCCTTCGGGGGCGGCGGCCGGGGAATGCGAGTGGTGATGTCGGCCGGCGACTTTGCCGCGCGATTTGAGGAAGCGCGCCGCGAAGCAGGCGCCGCCTTCGGCAACGATGCCGTCTTCATCGAGCGTTATATCCCCCGCGCAAAGCACGTCGAAGTTCAGATCCTGGCCGATCACCACGGCAACGTGCTGCACCTGTATGAGCGCGATTGCTCTATCCAGCGCCGCCACCAGAAAGTGGTGGAGATCGCTCCAGCGGTCAATCTGGCCTCGCGGACGCGCGATGCGATCACCACGGCCGCGGTGCGGTTGGCCCGCGCCGCCGGATACCGTAATGCCGGTACCGTCGAATTTCTGGTGGATGCCGATACCGGCCACTGGTACTTCATCGAAGTGAATCCGCGCATCCAGGTGGAACACACGGTCACCGAGATGGTTACCGGCATCGATCTTGTCCGGTCCCAGATTCTCGTTGCCCAGGGCCATGAACTTTTCGGCGACGCCATGGGTCTGCCGGCGCAGAATGAGATCCCGCTTCACGGCTTCGCCATCCAGTGCCGCATCACCACCGAGGATCCGGCCAACCACTTTGTCCCCGACTATGGCCGCATCTTCACCTATCGCTCGCCGGCCGGCTTCGGAATCCGCCTGGACGGCGCCTCCGCCTTCACCGGCGCGGTGATAACGCCCTACTACGATTCGCTGCTGGTGAAGATTACCGCCTGGGGGCGCGAGTTCCGGCACGCCTGCCAGAGGATGGACCGCGCCTTGCGCGAGTTCCGCATCCGCGGCGTTAAGACCAACATTCCGTTCCTGGAGAACGTGGTCAACCACCCGATGTTTCAGTCCGGGGAAGCGGTCACATCGTTCATCGACGAAACACCCGCGCTGTTTCGCTTCGCGCCGCGCCGCGACCGCGCCACCAAAGTGCTCACCTATCTGGGCGAGGTGATTGTCAACGGAAACCCGGAGGTGGCGCAGAAACCTCGTCCGGCGGTGCTGCGGCCGGCGCCGGTACCCGCCTATGTCCGGGCGGCGCCGCCATCCGGCACCCGGGACCGCCTGCGCGAGTTAGGTCCGGCCCGCTTCGCCGAATGGACGCGCGATCAGAAGCAACTGCTGCTTACCGATACGACGTTTCGTGACGCCCACCAGTCGCTGCTCGCCACCCGTGTCCGCACCTTCGACATGTTGGCCGTCGCCAACTACAAGGCGCAACGGCTGCACAATCTCTACAGCATGGAGATGTGGGGCGGAGCTACGTTTGACGTCAGCCTGCGCTTCCTGCACGAAGACCCCTGGGCGCGCCTGCGAGCGCTGCGCGAGGCCATCCCCAACGTCTGCTTTCAGATGTTGCTCCGGGCGTCCAACGCCGTGGGCTACACCGCCTATCCGGACAACGTGGTGGAGACCTTCATCCGTGAAGCCGCCGAACAGGGCATCGATATCTTCCGTGTCTTCGACTCGCTCAACTGGATGCCAAACCTGAAAGACGCGGTGGAAGCCGTTCTCAAAACGGGCAAGGTCTGCGAAGCGTCGATCTGCTATACGGGCGATATTCTCGATCCGGCCCGTGAGAAGTATCCGCTCCAGTACTATGTCCGGCTGGCCAGGGAGCTGGTTTCAATGGGCACCCATATCCTGGGTATCAAGGACATGGCTGGACTGCTCCGGCCCTACGCCGCGTGGAAGCTCGTTAAAGCACTGAAAGACGAGGTGGGCGTTCCCATCCACTTCCATACGCACGATACCAGCGGCATCAACGCGGCTTCCATCCTCAAGGCCTCTGACGCCGGTGTCGATATCGCTGATGCCGCCATTGCCTCGATGAGCGGCACCACCAGCCAACCCAACCTGAACTCGATCGTCGCCGCGCTCCAACACACGGGGCGCGACACCGGCCTCGACCTGGAAGCGCTCAACCGCGCAGCGGAGTACTGGGAGACCGTTCGTACCTACTATTTGCCCTTTGATTGCGGCCTGCGCAGCGGCAGCGCCGAAGTTTATCTGCACGAAATGCCCGGCGGCCAGTTCACCAACCTGAAGGAGCAGGCCGAAGCCATGGGGCTCGGACCCCGCTGGCCGGAGATTGCCCGCGCCTATGCCGATGTCAACCTGGCCTTCGGCGACATTGTCAAGGTGACGCCCTCCAGCAAGGTGGTTGGCGACATGGCGCTGTTCCTGGTCAGCCACGGTATGACCGTGCGCGAGTTTGAGCGCCTTGGCCCCGATCACACCTTGACGCTGCCCAATTCGGTGGTGGAGATGTTTGACGGGGCGCTCGGCCAGCCTGAGGGCGGATGGCCCGCCAGGATCCAGCAAATCGTCCTGCGCGGCGCCCAGCCAAAGACCGGCCGGCCCGGTGAACATTTGCAGCCTGTCGATCTCACCCTCGCTGCCGCCGAACTGGAACAGAAGACGTCACAGAAGTGCTCCCCGACGGATCTGATGAGCTATCTGATGTACCCCGACGTCTTCGTTAAGTTTGCCAGGGCCCGTGCATCTTATGGCGACCTGAGCATTCTGCCCACGCCGCAGTTCTTCTACGGCATGAAGAACGGAGAAGAGGTGACGGTCGGCCTGGAGCCGGGGAAAAACCTGATCATCAAGCTGCTTACCGTTGGCGAGCCCGAGAACGGCTACCGCACGGTATTCTTCGAACTGAACGGCCGGCCGCGCGAGGTGAAGATTCGTGACCGCTCCATTAAAGTGGCCGCCGAGGCCCGCGCCAAGGCCGATTCCTCCAATCCCGGCCATGTAGCCGCGCCGATTCCCGGAGCCGTCACCAGCATCACCGTCGAATTGAACCAGCAGGTGGCGAAGGGCGAAAAGCTCATCGTCATGGAAGCGATGAAGATGCAGACCACCGTCTATGCTCCCATCGCCGGCCGCATCGCCCAGAAAAACGTTGCAGTGGGCGCTACCGTGGAGCCGAAGGATCTGTTACTGGTGATCGAACCCTGAGCGCGTCCGCCGCGTCCATCTACTTTGCCCCCGCCGCATCGGCGCAGGGCACTGCTTTCGCGCCCAGCATGTAGCAGCCGGCGTTCTCCAGTTCGCCCATCTGGTTGCCGTTCCAGTTCACCTTGGCGGGCGTGAACTCCGCCGGCAGATTCAACTTCACCTCGCCTACGCCGCGGGTGATGATTAGCAGATCGCGGGAGGAGGGGTCGAATTCGCCCCGGATCTGGGCTGTCCAATTCTCTTCCCGCCCGGCGATGACTACCCGCGTTTCGATCCGCATGCGGTCCTTGCCTCGTAATATGGATACGGCAATGGCCCGCTCTTCGTTCATCGATTCGAGCATCTGCTCATAGCCGGCGGCATCGTTGATGGCCTTTCCGCCGAGCGCCACAATCCGGTCTCCCAGCCTCAGCGGGCCGTTGTAGTTCGCCGGCAGCCAACTGACCACCAGGCCCGGGACCGGCGCCTCCGGATTGTAGCCGAAGTTGCCGATCGCCAGCGAAGCGCCCGAGCCGGGCTTCACCCGCGTGCTCTCGAGGACATCGTTCTTCTGGGTGGGATCCACTTTGGCGATTTCCAGCCAATAGCAGCGCGTGAAGGGTAGCAGCCCGGTCTCGCACTCCACCTTGTTAGGGGCCGGATTGCGCCGTTGGCCGTCGAACCAGTCCAGTGGCTCCTTCAGGGTCAGCTTCTCGCCGCGCCGGGTCTCGAAGCGGAAGCCGGCATCCTTTAACCGTTGTACACTCCAGGCGTTGGTCTTCTCGGTTTCCGGGTTCATCAACCACAGCAGCGGAACATTCCGCGAATTGGCCGCAAACAGGTGATTGGATTGGATCAGAGCCCGCAAGTTGCCATTCACGGCCACTGCCGCCGCCCACAACTGCGGCAGACGGGAAACGGCATAAAACACCGCCGGAGCCGCGTCGCCGATGCCAAGCAGGTAGACACGGTTCCTGTCCACGCCTCCCTTCTGGCACGCATCGTCCACCGCTTTTTGCAGCGCCAGCGGGTTCAAATCTCCGGTTGGTATGGATAGCTTCCAGCGCAGGTCGGCGGCAATGGCGGCCCATTGGGCCACGGGCGCGGTTGCGTCGCCATCGGGAACCACCAGCAACGGACTGCCCTCGTCACCCAAACCGGCGGCAGCTCCCGCCAGTAGCCACATCACGATCAAGGTTCGCATTCGATCCTCAATACCGGCGCAGGCGCGAACGGATTTTCCTGGCCAGCTTCTCGATCTCCTCGGTCTTTTTCAGCGTTCCAATCGAAAGCACGGAACTCGGGTTCTTCTCCAGTTCGGCGTTAAGCTCCTCCGCCAGCTTCAGGAGCCTGCCCGATTCTTCGGTTGCTTTCTTGTACTCAGCCTTCAGAATCTCTTCCCGCTGCAGTTTGCCGTTCGGCAGGCGCGCATTGCTTTGGATGCTTACATCAACCGGCTCCTGCTCCTGCTGCGGCAGTCCCAACGTTACGGTAAGAGCAAGCAAAATCAGAAGTTTCCAATGCACTTGCATCCTGACTGTTATCATAACGGGTTATGCAGGTTGTCAATGTCGGAGTCATTGGTTTGGGCAATGTCGGCGGCGGTACGTTGCGGGTTTTGGCGGAAAATGCCCAACAGATCGAACTGAAACTCGGATTTCACCTGAAGGTCACCGCCGTCTGCAGCCGGAACCCTCATGTCCGTCAGCTTCCCGCGTCGTTAGGTGATGTCCGCCGTACCTCCGATTGGCGCGAGGTTGTCACCGACCCCGGCATCCACATTGTCGCCGAGTTGATCGGAGGCACCACCACCGCCCACGAAATCATAGACGCCGCTATCGACAACGGAAAGTCCGTCGTCACCGCCAACAAGGAACTGATGGCCATGTACGGCTTTCAGATCTGGGAGAGGGCCATTGAAGCCAAAATCAACCTCGCCATGGAAGCGAGTGTTTGCGGAGGCATTCCCATCCATGCCGTTCTGCGGGAAGGCATCTCCGGCGACCGTATCACCACTCTCTACGGCATCCTGAACGGAACCAGCAATTATATCCTCACCGAGATTGAGAAACATGGAGCCAGCTTCGATTCCGTGCTGGCCGAAGCCCAGCGCCTCGGCTATGCGGAAGCCGATCCGGCCGCCGATGTCGAAGGTTTTGACGCCCGCTCCAAGCTGGCCATCCTCTCCGCGCTGGCTTTTGGCGAGCGTATTACGCCATCCGACATCTTCACCGAGGGGATCCGCCGCATCTCGCCCATCGACTTTCAATACGCGCAACGGCTGAATTACACAATCCGTCTGCTGTGCTCCGCCCGCCAAACGCCCCAGGGCCTTATCCTCTCGGTTCGCCCCGCGCTGATACCTCAGGACACGATCCTCGCCGGCGTCCGCGGCGCCTATAATGCCGTTTGGGCTCGCGGCCAGTTCGGCGCCGACACTTTCTACTACGGCCGCGGCGCGGGTCCGTTGCCCACCGGTGTAGCCGTGGTCAGCGACCTGATGCGCGTGGCCCGCGAATTGCGCAGCGGCAGTCCGGAGCGTGTCTCTCCATTCGCTCATGAGCGGCTGGGCGAATACGAACCCATCTCGGTGGAACACGAGGTTGTGGCCTACTACCTTCGCTTCCGGGTGCGGGATCGTCCCGGCATCATTGCCGAACTGGCCGGAATTCTCGCCCGTAAGGGAATCAGTCTCGATGCCGTGCTGCAGCTCTCCTCGGAAACCAAGAACGACCTTCCATTCGTCATTACGTTGGAGCCTGCCTCCGAGCGTGCCGTCCGTGATGCCGTGCGCCAGATGCAGGAGCTGGACTTCCTTGTGGAGCCGCCGCTGGTGCTGCCGATGGAACGATCTCTATGAAGTTGCTGCTGGCGCTGGGGATGCTTTCCTGCACCCTCTGGCCGCAAACCAGAGGAGCCGCCAATGCCCATTACCAGACCCCCGAACAGCGCCGTCGCTTGGCTGCGGCCCTCTCCGATTCGGCCCGCGACCGCCTTGAGCGGCCGGCCGAACTGGTGCGCGCGCTGAAGATTTGCCCCGGCTCCCGGGTTGTCGATTTCGGCGCCGGGTCCGGCTACATGGAACCGTATCTCAGCGCCGCCGTGGGCCCTCACGGCCAGGTCATTGCCGAAGATGTCCACCCGGAGTTCCTCGACGCTACCCGAAAACAAGTCGCCCGGTTGGGCCTTACCAACGTTCGGCTGGTATGCGGCCGGGCAGATGATCCACGATTGCCTGGCCGGTGGGCAGACCTGATCCTGTCTTTGGACGTCTACCACCATCTCGACGACCCTCAGGCCATCCTGGCCGCGCTAAAGCGTTCCCTGGCTCCAAGCGGCCGCCTGGTGGTGGTGGATTACTACAGGCGGGCGGGCGCCATACCCGGCATGAACGCCCTGACGCACATCCGCGCCGACCGCGATCAGGTGACCGGCGAGGTTCAGTCTGGCGGCTTCCGCCTGATCGATCAATTCGACCAGATCCCCGGCAGCCAGTACGTAGCCATCTTCAAAGTGCGCCACCGAAGATAGCGCCGAATTCGGCCCTGCCCTGTGCTACGATGCTATGGAGACCAGCGCCGCGGAGAGGTGGCTGAGTGGTCGAAAGCAGCGGTTTGCTAAACCGTCGTACGGGCCTAAACCTGTACCCAGGGTTCGAATCCCTGCCTCTCCGCCAGACCCAAATTTTTCAAATATTTAGACGGAAAGCAGTGACTGCTCGCAAGACGGCCAGTTGCAACCGGCTGGCGTTTTGCCACCCAGTTGCCACCAGACGGCGACTGGTTTGGGATCTGTCATTCGACGCGCGTGCCTCATACCCGCTGCGGATTTCGTACCTGTTCGAGTGCCCTCCGGAGCCTCGCATCAGTGCGCGCGGCGGCTTCCTGATCCTGCCCGGGCATGAGGTGGCAGTACTGCGCCAGCGTGAACGAGGCTTTGCTGTGGCCCAACCGGGAACTCACGGTTTTGATATCGACGCCATCGGCCAAGGACTGGCTCGCGTGGGCGTGCCTGAGGCCGTGAAAACTTGGCCTGTTCAGCCCCCGCCGCCTGAGGAGCGGGACGGTAGGCGCTGGTGAAAGCCGAAGGCGCCCATATAGAACCATCCGGCCTGCAGCAGATTAGATCGTTCTCACAATACGCGGTGCCAAGCATCTCGCGATGCTTGTCCTGCTCCTCGCGGTGGGGTTTCATGGCTTCGAGCAGCAGCGGCGGGAGGGCGACGGTGTGCGTGCGCCTGCCCTTGGGCTTCTTGAAAAACACGCCCTTCTCTTTCGTTTCCGACAACGCACGGTCGATCCTCAACGTCCCGTTCCGCTCATCGACGTTGCTCCACACCGCCGCCAGGATCTCGCCGCGCCGCATGCCCGCGCTGGTGACCATGAAGATCGGCAGATACAACCGCGTACCCTGCCCCGCCTCGATCAGCCATGCCGTCGTGGTCTCATCGATCGCCTGCACCTCGCGGGGGTCGAGCCTCGGCGGCGTCACGGCATCGCACGGATTCCTCGGGAGCAACTGCCACCGGACGGCCATCGCCAACGCCTCGCTCAGGAGCCGGTGCTGGTGCATCACTGTGGTGCGCGAGAGCGGACCCTTTCTGCCGTCCTTCCGCCCGCCATCCTTCATGAGCTTCGCGTAGTGGTTCTGAATCACGAACGGCAGGAGCTTCTGGAGTGGCAGCGCACCGAAGGAAGGCTTGAGGTGGTTCTCGATCATCGACTTGTACCCTTCGAGCGTGATCTGCCCGACGTTCCCCTCGGCATAGGTCGACAGCCACTGATCCAAGAACTCCGACACCGTGATCTTCGAGTGCTCGATGTACGCGCCTTGATTCAGGTCGTTCAGGCGCCGGATGCGCTCGGCCTCGGCATCCTCTTCCGTGCCGCGGAAGGCGATGTAGACGAAGATGCGGTTCCCGTCCGCATCCTTCCCTTTGGTGATTCGGATCTCCGAGTAGAGTCCAATAGTCTGCTCTGGAAAAGGAGCCCGTGACTGTTCTAGTCGCGGTATCGAGATCGGAGTGTACACGTACCCATGAATAACCGTCCCAGCGGGCAAGAGCAAGGGTCGGCTCAATCAAGCGCCAGGTTTCTTCAGGGGTATAGGACACCGAGGCCATCGCACGCCAGCGCTTGCTGACGTCCCGTTACGAATTTTTCAAACTTAGGGACGACGCAAAAGGAGTGGCAAGCGGTTTTCGCTTCAAAGCGATCTCACACATCACGCTCAAGAGCATCGCGCAAAACGCCACCCTCGACCCGATCTTCGCGAAGCACGAGCCAATCCTTGACGCCAAGCTTGCTACCGCGAATGAAGTACTGGAGCGAATCTCCGACAAGCTCCGCAACGACCTCCGCTCCAAACTGGCGCTGAAGCAAGAGCGCGAAGGCAAGAAGGCCATCACGGATGCCGACCGCCGCCGGTGGGACCTTCCGAAGCAGTGGCAGCGCTGGACCGTCCCCTTCGACACCGACCCGAATTACCCCGCCGACCTGAAGAAAGCCGTCGAGGAGTACCGCGCGGCCTGGCGCGCGAAAATGGACGAGGTCAACGCCTGCATCGCGGCCAACGCCGAGCAGGAAGAACTCGTGGACCAGCCCGAAGTGGACCGCAAGATCACGCGCGTCAGCGGACCGTTCACCGTCGAAGCCGTCCAGCCACCGGAGATGTCGCTGGGCGATGCCATTGAGGTCAACACCGGGCAGTTCGCGGGCGAGCCGGAGGAGTTGGGCGAATCGTTCACCATCCGCGAGGTACAGATGGGCGAATCCGCGCAGAACATCGAGGCGTATCTCGCCAAGATGGTGGACCTGCTCAGGATGGACGGCGTCCGCTTCCCCGAAGATCGCGTGTTATGGCGGGCCGATGGCCGCGAGACAGGACCTGCGCTCGCCGATTTGGACGGTGATGGCAGGCTGGAAATCCTAACAACGCTATTCCAACCCGGTGAACTACTTTCGTCCACGGGCAGGCCAATACGAATGTTTGCCATCGACGCGCCTTACTGGCCGGTTAAGAATTCCTCGTCTCCGGCGGTTGCGCGCCTTACTCCTACTGGCGAGTCCGTCCTACTGTTTGTCGGACCCAGCGGATACCTATACGCATACGACTCCGCCGGCCATCTGAACTGGCGGACCGAAATTGGCGGTGAGGCGCTCGGTGGTCCGGCGGTGGGACCACTGCTTCCGGGCGGCAAGCCGGGTGTCGCTGTCGCCTGGACGGGGGGTGTTTCCGTCATCGACGCGGCGGGCCGCCTGGTGTGGCAGAGACAGTTGCCGGTTCCCTACGGCGCCAGCCCGGTGCTGGTTGATCTTGACCAGGACGGCCTGATGGAAATTGTGGTAAACGCAGGCTCCAGCCTGGTGGCGCTGCATGGTAGTACGGGCCGAGCGGTCTGGGAGTACAGCATCGAGGGTTCGCGATTCGCTACGGTCGCGGCCGGTGAGTTTATCAAGGGTGGCAAGCCACGAGTCGTTGCCGGTGATGACCAGGGTGTCGTTTACGCTCTTGACGAAAGCGGCAAAGCGCTTTGGCATCAGGACCGCATCTACGGTCCGCGCGAAGTACCCGAACCGGTCGAACGCTACGCCGGAATTTTCCAAGTAGGCCTTGCAGATCTTGATCGAACCGGTGAGCGGAAAATAGTCGCCAGCACGCGGTCCGGAGAGACTGTCGCCCTGAGCGCTCGTGGCGAAAGGCTCTGGAGGTTCGCCAGTTACGAACGGAGGGTAGGTATCAGCCTTGGCAGAGGCGCGTACCTCGCCTTTGCCGACCTGGACAATGATGGCAAGCTCGAGGTAATTCTCTCTCAGCAGGACTCCTATGTTTATGTTCTGGGCGCCGACGGCCGGGAAAAATGGAGCTATCTTGGTTACTTCTGGTACCACTTCCCACCCGTCGTCGGCGACCTTCAGGGAACCGGAGAGTTGAACCTTGTGTTCACCTCGCCGGAACCGGGTGGCACCTACGCCCTGCGTAGTGGCTCGCGCGGGAAGCCGGGCCGCAATCCGTGGCCGATGGCGGGAGGTAGCCTGACACGCGCCAATTGCGCCCCGTGGTAGATAGCCTGCTGGACAAAATCCGGGACAGTACACTCAAACGAGCTTGTCGGACTGAAGCTGCGGGGATATCGCCAGCCGTGCCAGTGAATCTCTCGAGGGCGATGGCAATGCCCGTCGCGTTATCCAGCTTGACCAGACCGGCTTTGCGGCACAACTGGAGGGCTTCGACAAAGAACCGGGCCAGCGCTTGGAGGTGCTGACGGCGGAAGTTGGCGATGGTGTCGTGGTCCGGATGCTCATCGGCGGCAAGGTAGCCTGTACGGAAACGTTTGCACATCCGAAAAGTTGATGCGTCAACCTCCGGCAGGCTCGTGTACTGTCCCGGGTTTTTCCAGGGTATACTGGCAGTCGCAACAATGCCGATTTCAGTGCCGGCTACTTTGGTGACCCGCCGTTTATGGCTGGAGATGCTGACCGCGGTTGCCGCTCCGCAGCCACCTGCTCCGCTTGAAGAAGTGATCGTGGTGTACAAGCAGCACTTCGACATCGGGTTCACGGACCTGGCGCGCAATGTGGTGACAAAGTATCGCACCACCATGATCGACAAGGCGCTGGGGATTGTGGAGCAGACCCGTAAACTGCCGCCCGAGGCTCGCTTCGTTTGGACCATTCCGGGCTGGCCCATGGCGGAGATTTTGTGGAGGGGCCAGGAGCCGGAACGGCGGCGGCGAGTGCTGGAAGCGTATCGCGCCGGGTACTTTGTTACTCACGGGATGCCATTCACCACGGAAACGGACTTCCTGGATGTGGAGACGCTGGTGCGCGGGTTGGGGTTTTCGACCCGGCTGGCTACTGAAAACGGGAAGGATCTGCCTCGGGATGCCAAGGTGACCGATGTGATGTGTCACTCCTGGGTACTCCCGACGATGCTCCGGCATGCGGGGATTGATTTTCTGCATATCGGAGCCAATTCGGCCATGCGGAGGCCGGAGACGCCCGTGCTGTTCTGGTGGGAAGGACCCGATGGCTCTCGGCTGCTGACGTTCTACTCCACCGGGTATGGAACCGGGCTTGTACCGCCTGAGGGGTGGCCGTACCGCGTGTGGCTGGCGCTGATCCATACCAGCGATAATCTTGGTCCGCCCGATCCCGAGACAGTGCTGCGACTGCGCGAGGAGGCGAAGGCGAAATTGCCGGGTGTGAAGATCCGGATCGGGCGGCTATCGGATTTCAGCGACGCGGTGCTGCGGAGGAAACCAACGCTGCCGGTGGTTCGCGGCGACATGCCGGATACCTGGGTGCATGGCCTGATGTCGATGCCCCAGGACACGAAGCGGGGCGAAAACGTGCGGCCTCGCATTGCGTCACTGGAATCGCTGGGGACGCTGTTGCGGGCGTGGGGCGCGGAGGCTCCGGCGCAGCCCGACATTGCAACCGCTTATGAGCAGGCACTACTCTACGGGGAACATACCTGGGGCATCAATTTTGCAAAATTCGGACCGAGGTTGTACGGCAAGCCTTGGCGGAAGGCTTACGCGGCAGGTGCGTATGCGCGGGCGGAGGAGTCCTATGCCGAGCACGGCAACTATAACCGGCATGCGGAGGCGATCGTCGTGCCGGCGCTGGCAGCACACACGGCGGCTCTGGCGCGTGGGGTGGAGGTGGAGGGACGGCGCGTTACGGTGTTCAATCCCCTGCCATGGGCGCGCGGCGGCGTGGTGGAAGTAGCCGTTCCGGATGATGCGCCGGCGGCTCTGAAGGACGCGGCAAGTGGAGAAATCGTGCCAGTGGGACTGGTGGCAGGCAAGGCGCGCTTCCTGGTGAGAAACGTTCCGCCGATGGGGTATCGAACCTATGTTCCGGCGGGCTCCCCTGCCCCGCCGGCAGACGAGTTGAGCGTGAACGAGAGTACACGCACGATTGGCAACGCATTTTTCCAGGTGAAGCTGGATCCCGCGCGGGGTGCGGTGGCTTCCATTGTGGACAAGAAGACCGGCCGGGAGTTGGTGGACAACAGCGGAGTTTACGGGTTCGGCCAGTACATCCGGGAGTTGTACAACCAGGACGACATCGACAGCTTCAGGAAGGCGTTTTATACCGTGAACCGGCTCAACGCCGACACTCGGACGGAGTTGCCCACAAGTCCGCACGAGATTAACGTGGCACGTGCGATGGAACTGGAACTTTGCCGGGATGTGGTGTCGGTGTCGGCACGGATGAGCGCGTCCGCGGGTGAGATCCCGCACGGCTCGGTTTTGGAAGTGACTCTTTACGCCGAGCTGCCTTTTGTGGACATGGCGTGGCGCTGTACGGACAAGCGCAAGGATCCGTGGCCGGAGGCGGGCTGGTTGGCGCTGCCCTTTGCGGTCCCGAATCCGTCATTCCGGCTGGGCCGGTTGAACGCCGTAACCGATTTGGCCAAGGATGTGGTTCCGGGCTCCAACCACGAGTTGTACAAGCTGACCAACGGCATGGCGGTTTTCGATTCGGGCAACGGGTCGGGCGTAGGCTTGTGCACGCCGGATGCTCCACTGGTGAGCATTGAACACACCGGCGGGTACCGTTACTCGCGAGACTTTATGCCCTCGAAAGCCGTGGTGTTCGTCAACCTGTACAACAATCTGTACGGCGTGAACTTCCAGCAGTGGATTGGGGGTTCGTGGTGTTCACGCGTGCGTGTCTGGGCGGTGAACGGATACCGGGCTGAAAGCGGTTTGATTGGACCGGCGCGCGAGTGCCGGGTACCGCTCGAAACCGGGGTGGCGGACGGCGCGGCCGGGAAGTTGCCGGTAATGCAGGCTGGGATCGAATTGTCGCGCCGCGGCGTGGAGGTGACGGCATTCGGGGCGAACCCGGATGGCCCGGGATTGCTGCTGCGGCTGTGGGAGCAGATTGGAGAGGATGGGGAATGCGCGGTGCGGCTGCCTGCAGGGTTACGGGTGGCGTCCGCGCAGCCCTGCAATCTGCGTGGGCAGCCACAGGGAGATGCGATTGCGATACGGGACGGGCGCTTTCGCGTTCCGTTGCGGCACTACGCGCCTGCATCTTTCCTGTTGGGATAGGCCGCCAACCAAAGGATGGGTCAGTATCGGCTGATTCCTTCCGGTTGACGCCACTTTCGTTGCTGTCCGCTGGCCGGATGCGACAATGGAAGCATAGCGAATGATTCAGCTTTCTTCCGCCGGTAAGCGTTTCGGTCCTAAGCTGCTGTTTGAGAACCTCGACTGGCTCATCGGAAATAAAGATCGCATCGGACTGGTGGGCGCCAACGGCACCGGCAAAACGACCATGCTTAAGGTGCTCGGCGGCTTCGATACGCTCGATTACGGCGCCTACACGAGCACGCGCGGCATTTCGGTGGGCTATCTCCCGCAGGACGGGCTCTCGCTCTCCGGACGAACCGTTTTTGCCGAGTGCATGTCGGTCTTCGCCGGCGTGCAGGCCATCGAAGCCGAACTGGAGGCGCTGTCCAAGCGCATGGGCGAACTCGATCCCGCCGGCCTGGAGTACCGCGAGGTTGCCGAGCGCTTCAGCCGTCTCGATTCCGAATTCCACGCCCGCGACGGTTATACCCTCGAAGCGCAAACCGGTACCGTCCTCGACGGTCTCTCGTTCCCCAAACGGGACTGGTCACGCTACACCGAAGAGTTCTCCGGCGGATGGCAGATGCGCATCGCCCTGGCCAAGCTGCTGCTCCAGAAGCCGAACCTGCTGCTGCTCGATGAGCCCACCAATCACCTCGATCTCGAAGCCCGTAATTGGCTTGAGGACTACCTCGGCTCTTATCCGCACGCCTTCGTGCTCGTCTCCCACGACCGTTACTTTCTGGATGTCACCGTTGACAAGATCGCCGAGATCTGGAACAAGAGCGTGCATTTTTATACCGGCGGCTACGAGCGTTACCTCACTCAGAAGGCCGAACACCGTGCGACACTGGAAGCCGCCTGGCGCAACCAGCAGGACCGGATCCAGCGCCTGGAAGCATTCATCAATCGCTTCCGCTACCAAGCCACCAAGGCCAAGCAGGTGCAGAGCCGCATCAAGGAACTGGAAAAGATCGAACGTATCGAGGTTCCGCCGGAAGAAAAGACCATTCACTTTTCCTTTCCGCAGCCTAAACCAAGCGGCCGCATCGTCGCCGAGTTTCACGAGGTAGGCAAAAGCTACGGCACCAAGCAAGTGCTGAGCGGCGTCAACTTCTACATCACACGCGGCGACCGTGTCGCTCTGGTGGGGGTCAACGGCGCGGGTAAATCCACCCTCATTAAACTGCTGGCCGGCGCCGAAGTGCTCACCGCCGGCGAATACAAACTGGGGCACAACGCCCTGCCCGACTATTTCGCCCAGGATCAGTACAAAGAACTCGACCCCAACGCGCGCCTGATCGATGACCTGGCCACTGTCGCCCCGCGCAACACCCAGACCGAGTTACGCAGCATCCTCGGCTGCTTTCTTTTTTCCGAGGACGACGTCTTCAAGCAGATCGGCGTGCTCTCGGGCGGCGAGCGCAACCGCTATGCCCTGGCTCGCATGTTGCTTCAACCCTCCAACTTCCTGCTGCTCGACGAGCCCACCAACCACCTCGATCTGCGCGCCAAGGACGTCCTGTTGAACGCTCTGCAGGAATTCACCGGTACCGTGGTCTTCGTCTCCCACGACCGTTACTTCCTGGACGAACTCGCCACCCGCGTCTTTGAAGTTGCGGACGGTACGGTTCATGTATTCCCAGGCAATTATGAGGAATATGTCCGATCAAAGCAGAGGATAGCAACCGCGTCAGTTGACGAAACGAACCCAATTGCCGCGGACGAATCAGGTCAGGTAAACTCGATTCCGTCACCGGGTAAGCGCCTCAATCCACTGAAACTGAAGCAGATGCAAGATCGTTGCGGTGAACTGGAAGAGCAGGTAGCGCAGCTTGAAGGAGCGATCGCCGATCTGGAGCAGGCCCTGTCTTCGTTCCGTAGTGTGGAGGAGACGCTTCAGACCCAGGTTCTGCTGGACGCTCGCCGCAACGACCTCAAACTCCGCCTCGCAGAGTGGGAGCAGGTTTCTCAGGCCATCGAAACCGCGCAAGTATGATTTGCAAAACGAACCCGGTTGAGCAAAGATAAAGCGAAGTGGCGGATCTGCAGGAACAACTCGCAAGCCTTCGCCGCCGTATCGCTCGCATCGACCGGAAGTACGCCAACCACCCGCCCTCGGTCCCAGTCGTTATCGATGAACGGCGGCCGGAGCGCTACTTTGTCGAGGAGTGGCTCTCCGGCCAGGAGATAGAGACGGCGCTCGGCAAGCATTTCGAGACCACGCGGTTGTGGGAGCGGCACCGGCGTCACGGTTCCATCGACATTTCAGACCTGTGCGAGTTGCCGCCTGTCCTGCTTGACGCCATCTCGGGCGGCGCCATCGGCGGCACCCCGCCGGAGCGATGGGCCTTTCTCGACACCGAAACCACCGGATTGGCGGGAGGTTCGGGCACGTACGCCTTTCTGGTCGGGGTTGGCCGGATCACCAGCGAGGGGTTCCACCTGCGTCAGTTCTTCATGCGGGAGCCCGGAGAGGAGCCGAGCCTGCTTGCGGCTCTGGCCGATCACCTGGCGCAATTCGACGTCCTCATCACCTACAACGGCCGCACCTATGACCAGCCGCTGCTCGAGACGCGCTACCGCCTGGCCCGTGCCCGGCCGCCGTTCAGCCGCATGGCCCATCTTGACCTGCTGCACGGCTCGCGCCGTTTGTGGAAGCTCCGCTTCGAGAGTTGCCGGCTGGTGGAGTTGGAAAATCAGATTCTCGGTGTGGAGCGTGAAGGCGACCTGCCCGGCGAGTTGATTCCCTACGTCTACTTCGAATACCTGCGCACGCGCGAGGTGCAGCGGCTGGTCCCCATTTTCCACCACAATGCGCTCGACATCCTGACGCTAGCCTGCTTGACGGCCATCGTGCCCTATGCTTTCCGGAGTCCCGAGTCGGCCCCGCTCACGCATGGCGCTGAGATGGTCGGCCTGGCGCGCTGGTTTCATAAAGCCGGGCACACGGAGCAGGCGCTGGCGCTGTATCGCCGCGCCATCGACCGGGGCTTGCGGGACGAACTGCTGTTCCGGGCGATGTGGGACGTGGCGTTGATGGAGAGGCGGACGGGCCGGGACCCGGCGGCATTGGAAGTGTTCAGCGACCTGGCCGCCAGCCCCAATCCTTTCCGTCTGCAGGCACTTGTCGAGCTGGCCAAGCATTACGAACACCAGCGGCGTGATTATGCCCGCGCGCTGGAGTATACCCGGGCGGCCCTCGAGTTGGAGGACTCAGCCGGGTTGCGCCATCGGGAAGCGCGTTTACGCCGGCGCCTCGCTTCCCGGCGGCTATTGTAGGCGCTGATCGTTACGAGCGTTCGCTCTCATAGTCGGCAATCAGCGGCTCCAGGCTCTCCATGCCGCTGAGAGACACCACCTTGACTCGCTGTCCGGGTTCCAGCCTTTGCAGCAACAACTCCTCGCCGTTGCTGAACCTTACGGCATCGCGGTAGGCATAGGCGGAGGCAGTCAGTTGGGTGAAAGTGACCATCTCTTCCGATGCCACGCTGAGCTCGTCGCGAAGTTGTTCAGGGATGTCCCGCAGCACCAGAATGGCGCCCGGCGGGATGCAGACGGCGCAGACGCCCATTCCCGCCTGTTGATCGTTCAGCCAGTCCAGAATGATGGTCCACAGGGATCTTTTCCGGTCTTTTCTGGCGCTGGCACGTTCTCTCACATCATCCGGCGACGCCAGCCCGATGGAGTGCGTCGGAAAGCGATACACGACCAGTTGTTCCCCCTCCGTTGCCAAACGGTTAGGATTCGTGTGCAGTGAATAGTCACACATGTTTGAATCGCCTCCTGTAAATTCCGGAGTTGCCTCCCGGGGCTCCTGTCCATGAGACGCTGCGAGGCAGCCGGATGTGACGCTCATTTCGCCGCCGTTGCTACCATAAGCAGTTGAGCTTCCCGCATCGAATTCTGGTTCGCGCCCCAAACTGGGTCGGAGACGCCATCATGTCTCTGCCGGCCCTGCAGGATCTGACTGCTCAGCATCCGGATGCCCGGATCTCGGTACTGGCGCGGAGCGCCGTGGCCGGCATCTATCAGCGCGAAACCTGGGTGTCGGAGGTGATTCTGCTGACCGCCGCTCGTGGAAAGGGCGATTGGGCCGGCAAATGGAAGATGGCTCGGAATCTCGGGGCGCGCCAGTTTCATACCGCTTTGCTGCTACAGAACGCCTTCGAAGCCGCCCTATTGGTCTGGCTGGCGAGAATTCCGGAGCGGATCGGCTACAATCGTGACGGCCGCGGATGCCTGTTGACCCGGGCGGTTCCGGTGCCCGCGCCCGGCGAGATTCCCGAACATGAGCGCTTCTACTACCTGGAGTTGCTGAAGCGCGGCGGGCTGCTCGGCGGCCATGGCGATCACCCGTCGATTCGCCTGGGCGGTATTGAGCGGGCGGCTGTTTCCGGCGCCGCTCTGCTGCGGGCCGCCGGATTGCCGGGGCCGGTGGTGGCGATCAGCCCCGGGGCTGCTTACGGCGCCGCCAAACGCTGGCTGCCGGAACGCTTCGCCGAAACAGCCATTCTGCTGGCGCGGCGCCTGCCGGGCCAGGTGGCCGTCTTCGGAGCCCCTTCGGAGCGGCCGCTGTGCGCGCAGGTGGCCGGCATGATCCGCGATGCGGATGTTCAGGTGCATAACTTCGCCGGTGAGACGACACTGGCCGAGTTCATCGATCTGGCCGCGGCCTGTCGCGTCTTCATTACCAACGATTCGGGCGCGATGCACGTTGCCTCGGCGGTGAACGTACCGACGGTGGCCGTCTTCGGACCCACCAACGAGTTCCGCACGGGCCCCACGGGAAACCATACCCGCGTGGTGCGGGAGCCGGTCGATTGCGCTCCCTGTATGCTGCGCGACTGCCCCATCGACCATCGCTGCATGACCGGGGTCAGCGCCGCGCGAGTAGCGCAAGCGGCTCTGGAATTGCTGAAATAGAATCCGGTGCCATTGGGTGGATACCAGAATCAAGATCCTCAGTGAAGATGAAGCCCAGCGGGTTGCGCGGCAACTTCGCGGCGCCGGCGTCCGCCTGCGCCTGGTTACTGGCTACTTCGATCCGGTGCTGGCGGCTCACGTCCGCCGGCTCAATGAACTGGCGGCGCCGAATACCACTTTGATGGTGTTGGTGGATTCTGCCCGGGACACCCTGCTCGATGCGCGGTCGCGCGCCGAACTGCTGGCTTCCCTGCGCATCGTAGACTATGTGGTGGTTCCCGGCGGCGGCGAGGTGGCCGGCATTATGGAACGGATAGGACCGGACACGCTCTGCCGGGAAGAGGATGCGGACAGGCAAAGGACGAAGCAGCTTTCGGACCGCATCAGGGAGCGCCGGGTTTGAGCGGGCAGCGCATTCTGGTAATCCGGTTGGGCAGCATGGGCGACGTGATTCACACGCTGCCGGCCGTTGCCAGCTTGAAGCACAGCATTCCTCATTCCCGGCTTACCTGGGCCATTGACAGCCGCTGGCTGCCGCTGTTGGAAGCGAATCCGTTCGTGGACGAGGCCGCCGTGCTCCCCCGGAAATCGGTGGCCGCTTTTTGGGAGTTAGGGCGCCGCCTCCGCGCCTCCCATTTCGACATCGCGGTCGATTTTCAAGGGCTGCTGAAGTCGGCCCTGGTGGCATCGCTCGCCCGCGCCGACCGGATCTTCGGCTTCCACCGGTCTCAGCTTCGGGAACGCCTGGGGGTGCTGTTCTATTCCAGTCAGCGCCAGACGGTGTCCAGTCACGTTGTCGATCAGAACCTGGAACTGGCGGCTTCGGCGGGAGCGGCGAGTATCCTGAAGCAGTTTCCCTTGCCCCAGGGAACAGCCGAAGGCGAACTTCCCGGGGGAGAGTTCGTGCTCGCTTCGCCGCTAGCCGGATGGCCGGCCAAGCAGTGGCCGCTCGAATACTATCAGCGGTTGGCGGCTTTGATCCGCAACGAATGGGGCCTGCCGCTCGTATTGAATGGTCCGCCCGCGGCGGCGGAACAATTACGGCGTGTGGATGGAGTGGAAGTTCATCTCTCCGGCGTTTCCGGGCTGATCCACGCCACTCGCCGCGCGCTGGCGGTCATCGGTGTGGACAGCGGCCCCCTGCATCTGGCGGCGGCGCTGGCCAAGCCCGGGGTGGCCATCTTCGGCCCCACCGATCCGGTACGCAACGGACCTTACGGAAACACCATTCAGGTGCTGCGCGACCTGGCGGCGCGCACCAGCTATAAGCGCCGCCAGGAGATTGACCCGAGCATGTGCGCTATCGAGCCGGAGCAGGTATTGGAATCCCTGCGCGCCAGCCTGTACCCTCAAACCAATTCCTCAGCCTGATGCCTCACTTTCCAAAACGATATGGCGATTCGGTTGCGCGACTGCGCATCCCCAGCGGCTTCCTGTTGGTCGCCACGTTTGCCTGGCTGGCAAAGCCCGACGTGGCATCCGTGGCACTTGGTTTGCCGCTTGCGGGGCTGGGATTGTTGCTGCGCGGTTGGGCAGCCGGCCACTTAGCGAAGAACCGGAGCCTGGCGGCCTCCGGGCCATACGGTCACCTGCGCAATCCGCTGTACGTGGGAACGCTGATCGTCGCCGCCGGACTGGTGATCGCGGCCGCAAGGTGGGTGCTGGCAGCCATATTCGGCGCCGTATTCCTGTTCGTCTATCTGCCGGTGATCGAACTCGAAGAGCAGCACCTGCGCCGTCTCTTCCCGGAGTACACCGCTTATGCCGCGCGGGTGCCCGCGCTACTGCCCAGACTGCGCTCCGGTGGTAGTGCGGGGCGATTTCAATGGATGCTCTATCGCAAAAACCAGGAGTACCAGGCGCTGGCCGGATTCCTCGCGGGGGCAGCTTACCTGGTGTGGCGCGCCTCTACGGCTTGATGGTAAGTTGGTTATCCACTCCCTTTACACCGCGTACTTTCTTGCAAAGGCGGGTGGCTTTCTGCTTGGCCTTCTCGCTCGATACCGTACCTCGCAGTGAGACAACGCCGGACTTCACGTCCACGTCGAGTCCCCCGCCCTTGACGTCCGGATCGCCGGCCAGTTTGAGGCGGACCTTGTCTACCAGATGGTCATCGCTGACGCTCTTGTCGCCGGCAAACGCCAGCGAGCTAAAGCCGGCGACGAGCAGGGTAAAGATAAGAAGAAGAGAGATAGATCGCATTATTCGTCTCCACCACCGGCCATGGAACGCCAGTCGATCTCGTTGAGGAACTGCGGGTTTTCGCGCCATTTTGGCCGCACTTTCACGAACAACTCAAGAAAAACCCGCTTGTCGAGCATGGCCTCAATCTGACTGCGCGCCTGGGACCCGATCCTCTTCAGCATAGCCCCCTTGGCGCCGATCAGAATGCCCTTCTGGCCAGCCCGTTCCACATAAATAGTAGCCGATATCCGGTTGAGATCTCTCTTTTCTTCCCATTGCTCCACCACCACCGCCACCGAATGGGGTACCTCCTGGCTGGTCAGATCGAGCACGCTCTCGCGGATCAATTCAGCGGCCAGAAACCGCTCCGGCTGGTCGGTCACCTGGTCTTTCGGATAGAGCGCCGGTCCTTCGGGCAGCCGGGAGACAATTGCCTTGCGGAGGTCTTCGAGCCCGTCGCCAGTCAATGCGGAGATTGGGATGACCTCGGCGAACTCCATGGCGGCTCCGTACGCCTCAAGCAGCGGCAGCAATGCCGTCTTTCTCTCCAGCCGGTCAATCTTGTTCACCAGCAGGATGGTGGGCGTCTCGCTCTTGCGTACCGCATCCAGCGCCTGCAGCTCGGCTTCGTCGAACGGCAGGGTGGCATCCACCAGATAGAGAATCAGGTCCTGATCTTTGAGCGCCGCGCGAACAATGTCCATCATTCGCTTGTTGAACAGGGTGTCCGACTTGTGAATGCCGGGCGTATCCATGAAGATCACCTGCGCCCCCGGCAGGTGCAGGATACCCTGGACGGAGGTGCGCGTGGTCTGCGGCTTGTCGGCCACAATGGCCAGCTTCTGGCCGACCAATGCGTTCAACAGTGTCGATTTGCCGGCATTCGGCCGGCCAATGATAGACACATAGCCCGATCGGAAGCCTGTGTCGTGAGAGGGAAATGAAATGCCGCTCATAGGATGGGAGAGAGCCTTGTGATTCGCAGCCGGTCGACGCGAAGTTCGTTGCCGGCCAGCACTTCCAGCCGGATGCCATTGCGTTCCACCCGCTCGCCGGTCTGAGGCACCCGGCCGGTCCATTCGGTGATCAGGCCGCCCACGGTGGTGGACTCCGGCTCGACATTCGGACGGAAATCGACCAGGGTCTTCAACTGATCGATGTCGAAGCTGCCGGCGACGATGAAGGAGCCGTCCGGCTGCTGCTCGATGTCGGAATCCGGCTCGTGTTCATCGCGGATCTCGCCAACGATCACCTCTACCAGGTCCTCCATGGTGGCCAGTCCGGCGGTGTTGCCATATTCGTCGATGACCACCGACATGTGTGTTCCGTCCTCCTGCATTTCACGCAGCAGGCCATCGACCGGCTTGGTCTCGGGCACGCGATGAATCTCCCGCATCCGGTCGCGGATCTTCATCGTTTCGCGTTCCTCGTGGTTTAACTCAAACATATCCCTGACGTGAACGAAACCGATTATGTGATCGATGTCCTGTTCATACACCGGAATGCGCGAGTACTGCTCGTGGATCACCAGTTGCCGCAGATCTTCGAGCGCGCGGCCGGCCTCGATAGCGACAATCTTCGGGCGCGGGGTCATCACTTCGCGCACGGTCTTATCACCGAAGGCCACCACCGACTGAATCAGCTTGCGGTCGTCCTCTCCGATTAGCCCCTCTTCGGTGCCGGCGTCGATCAGCGCCTCGATATCCTCGCTTCCGTTGGCGCCTTTTTCGCGCAAATCCTCTTCCGGCTCGCTAATCTCGGCCAGCGATTCGAGGAACTCCATCAGCCAGGTGAGCGGGCGGGCGACCACCGCGCAGGCGACAAACACCGGCACCAGCGCCGGCAACCAGCGGCCCGACGTGCGGCGGTACAACAGGTGCGGCACCAGGTAGCCCATCGTAATCATCACCAGCCAGGACATCAGCAACGCTTCGAGAATGGTTTGCCAAACGGAGACCGCGCCGGCATTCAGAGCGAAAGCCACCGAGCCGAGCAACAGAAGCGTGGTGTGCTTCATCAGCGAGAACGTCAGGGCGCCCCGCTGGATGCTCAGGCCGATGCGATCCTCGACATGCTCGCGGAAGTATTCCAGCGCCTGGGGATCGCGGGTGCGCAGGCGCTTGGACTCCATGTAAATGGTCTGGATCAGCGTGGTCAGGCCGAGAAACAGGGCCAGCGCCACCGCGGCGAGTATCAGGACGAGAGTCAAGCCCGGGCCCTTTCGATCAACCCCGTGGGGAGCCCGAACCGTTTGCGCAAACGCGCTTCGGCGCGCGCCATTTGTCCGCGATCGCGCTCATGATCCATGCCGGTGAGGTGAAGCACTCCGTGTAGTATCAGGATGCGCAGCTCATCATCCAGGGTGTGGCCCAGCTCGGCAGCCTGCTGGCGGGCGCGGGCGGCCGAAATGGCCAGCGCGCCAAGCGAGTCGCCCGGTTGCGGCGGCTCTTCCGAGGCGGGGAACGCGAGTACGTCGGTCGGGTAGTCCCTGGCCAGGAACTGCCGGTTCAATCGCCGAAGCTCCCTGTCATCAGTGACCAGTGTTTCAAAGGGGCATCCGCCGGCGACTTCGTTGCGAATCAGTTGAACAAACTGCCCCAGGCCCGGCCGGTCGAATCCCGATCCGGCACGGAGAAATAGTAACGGGCTGTCTCGGTCAGGCATCAGGACTCAGGCTGCGTCGCCGGAGACGCTTTCCAGCGTCTCCTCGGGTGGGGCGCCCGCGCCCTCTCCGCCGTCTCTGCGCTCTGGTTCGGCGAGCTTGAGGGTCAGTTGACGCCCGAGCACCTGCTCCTGGAAACGCTCATAGGCCCGGACGATTCTCTGAACGAGGGTGTGGCGCACGACGTCCCGCTCGTCGAAATTGACAAACGAGATCCCTTCGGTGCCGCGCAGAATATCCACGGCATCCAGCAAGCCGCTGCGCTTGCCGGCGGGGAGGTCAATCTGTGTAATGTCGCCGGTAACCACCATCTTTGAGTTGAACCCCAGCCGTGTGAGCACCATTTTCATCTGCTCGGCCGTGCTGTTCTGCGCTTCATCGAGAATAATGAAACTGTCGTTCAGCGTCCGGCCGCGCATGAAGGCGATGGGCGCTACTTCGATGACGTTGCGTTCCAGAAGCTTCTCGATCCTGTCGCTGTCCAGCATGTCGTAGAGCGCGTCGTACAACGGCCGGAGATAGGGGTCTACTTTTTCCTGAAGGGTGCCCGGAAGGAAGCCCAGCCTCTCGCCGGCCTCCACCGCCGGGCGTGTGAGGATAATGCGGCTGACTCGTTTACCGAGCAGCGCCGAGACCGCCATCGCCACCGCCAGATAGGTTTTGCCCGTGCCTGCCGGTCCAATGCCGAACACCAGGTCGTTGCGATCAATCGCATCGACATACCGGCGCTGGTTGATGGTTTTCGGAGCCAGGGTCTTCTTGCCGAAATTGCGTTGTTTGCCGCTGGAAACCAGACCGCGGAGCTGCACATCCGGGTCTTCGGCGACTACCCGCAGGTATCCGTTGAGATCGCCGTTGGTGAACACAACGCCTTCTCTAACCAAGGCAACATAATCTTCGAGGATACTGGCGGCGCGGACCACGTCCTCTTCGTCGCCTTCAATCTCGAGGGAATCGTTCAACAGGTGGGTCTTGACGTTGAGGCCGGTCTCAAGCACGCGGATGTTTTCGTCACGAGTTCCAAACAGCGATTCAATACCCCGGCTGATCTGGACGCTAAGTTTCATTCGTTGGGGAAATTCTACCTCCTGAGGATGATCGGGCGGCCACAGACAAAAAGTGCAGGGGGATATATGATCGGATCAAACCCGTCCAACGCGAGGCTCCGCCGTAGCGGAAGAGCTGATACATCTATTTCCAGCATATCATGGAGGTCAATACGATTGGCCACCGGTGTCCGCTCCCGCCGATGGCCAAGTTCCCTGCTGACAGATGGTTGGCAGTGCTAGTCGTAAAAATTCCGCGCCCATGCATGTTTCTTCAGCCGCTGCTGCACAGGCTCGGGAAGGGGACCCAGATCGGAGACCGATGTGCTGCTCTCAACGCTGGTAGTCTTTCGCATGCCGGGAATCACCGTCGATACCGCTGGCGCGGACAGGCAGTATCGCAAAGCCTTTTCCGGCAAATTACCCGGGACGCTGGCCAGGTCCCGCTCCAGGGCGGCGACACGCTCGATAATCTGCCGCTTGCGGTCTCCGCGGAAGTAGCCGGCCCGGAAATCGCCGGGAGCAAATTCGGTTTGTTCGGTGATTGAGCCGGTGAGGCCGCCCTCATCCAGCGGCACGCGCGCCAGCACGCCAATATTCTTTTCAACGCACAGTGGAAACAGATGGTCCTCGGGCGACTGGTCGAAAATGTTGTAAATCACCTGGACCGTGTCGATCACTCCCGTGTCGATGATCCCGATGGCCGTATCGGGCTGGTGGTCGTTGATCGAGATGCCGACAAAGCGAGCCTTGCCCTGTGTCTTGATGTCTTCGAGCGCGCGCCGCCACTCCTCGCGCTTGATCCAATCCGGGCTCCAGACATGCAACTGTTGCAGGTCGATGGTTTCCACGTTCAGATGCCGGAGACTCCGCTCGGTCGAAGCCATAACGTAATCGTACGGGTAGACTTCCTCGATCCCGATGCCCAACTGCGCCGGCCAAAGCTGGTTTTTCGGCGGAACCTTGGTGGCAATGTAGACCTGCCGCCCGCTCTCCTTCGTGATGCGGCCCACCAGCGTCTCGCTGTGGCCGTCTCCGTATGCGAGCGCCGTATCGATAAAATTCACTCCGAGTTCGATTGCCCGGCGCAGCGCCTTTACAGAATCGCTGTCCTGGCTGTCTTTCCACAGCGCGCCGCCGATACCCCACGCTCCGAATCCGATCTCACTCACTTCCAAATTGGTCCTGCCGAGTTTACGATAGCGCATGGACCCATTATGAGAGGTTTAGACCCTCGTGCGGCGCATCGAGGCGCCGCGCGATGTAACCGGCCCCCGTTTGGCCGAATCCAATTCGCAGCCATGCTTCGCGCGCTGCTGGTGCTGCTCCTTGCCGCTACCGCCACCTACGGGGCGGCATTCCGCTTGTATTTGAAAGACGGCAGCTATCAGACAGCCCGCGAGTACAAGGTGGAAGGCGACCGCGTGCGCTATTACTCCACCGAGCGGGGCGAGTGGGAAGAGATTCCGGTTGCCCTGACCGACCTGAAGAAGACCGAAGACGAACTCCGCCAGCGGGCCGAAGCCGCCAAGGCCGAAGCGGCCGCTCAGGACGCCGAGGAAAAGGTGGAGCGCTCCCTGCGCCGGGAGGTGGAGAGTATTCCCCGGGAAGATGGCGTCTACGCCCTCGATGGCAAACAGATCAGAACCTTCAAGCCGGCTGAATCGAAAGTGGCTACCAACAAGCGGCGGTCCGTGCTGAAAATCCTCAGCCCGCTTCCGGTGGTCACCGGCAAGGCAACTCTGGAAATCGATGGCGCCCGTTCGGCGAACGTGGTCACCAAGAGCCGCCCGGAATTCTGGGTGCGCATCTCCACCGACGACTACGCCGGCATCGCCAGGCTCTCCGAACGTAACGGCAACCGGGTGGTGGAGAAGATCACCACGATCCCGGTAACCAAGGAGATCGTTGAAGAGCCCGACATTGTCGAGGTGTTTCGCAAACAGTACGATGACACGCTTTACAAGATCTGGCCAATCACGCCGCTTGAACCGGGCGAGTATGCGGTGATTCGGTTCACGCAGGGAAAACTGAACATGCAGGTCTGGGATTTTGCCTACCGGCCGAACTGACCGGCAACCCGTTCGAAGAACTCAAGCGATTCCCGCGCTGCTCTGTGCCATCGGAAGCGCCCGGCGCGGGCGTGGGCCGCTTCGGCGAGTTCCATCCGCAACGAGGGCGAAGTCAGTAGCCGCCTGAGCGCATTCCCAAGTTGATCCACGCTGCGCGGATCGACGGTTAGGGCGGCATCCCCAGCCACTTCGGGCAGCGAGGAAACGTTGGATGTCACACACGCCACGCCGCTGGCCATCGCCTCGGCCAGGGGAAATCCAAAGCCTTCATAAAGCGAGGGATACACAAATACGCCGGAGCCGGCCAGCAGGCCAGGAAGGTGCTCTTCAGCCACATAGCCCAGGTAGCGGACGTCCGTGCCGCAGGCGCGAAGCCGCGCCAGCGTCGTGGTGTTTTGCCAGCCGCGTGGACCGCATACCACCAGTTGGTACTCGTGCCGGATGTCCCCGGCCAGGCCAAGGTAGGCATCAAGCAGGCGGTCCAGGTTCTTTCGCGGCTCGATGGTGCCGAGCGCCAGAACGTAGGACCGGTCGAGTCCGAGCAGAGTCCGAACCCGCTGGACATCGGCGGCAGTGGTGGTGAAGAAGGACTCGGCGATACCGGGGTAGATCACCTGAATCTTCTCGGGCTGGATGCCGAGTACCCGGATGGCGTCCTGGCGGCTGCTTTCGGAAACGGCGATGAGACCGTCGGCGCGCTGAAGGATCATGCGGGCGAAGGTATGGTCGGCGCGGATGTTGGCGGTTGTGTGAAGTTCCGGGGTCAGCCAGCAGGTCAGGTCGTGTACTGTGGCGGTGAGGCGCGCGCGGCGGGGCGCCACCCGGATCTGGTTGGAGGCATGGAAGATATCGAAGCCGCGGCAGGCCAGATCGAGCAGCGGGCCCATGCCGTGGTTAATGGCGTGAACCAGGGCGATTCGCGCATAGGTAGCGGCGGACGCCAACGATGACCGTTCATGATCGAGCCGGGAAACCGGATCGATAAACGGAAATGTGGCGAGCCGGTTCAGCCCCTCCTGCGCGCGCATGGCGTTGATCCAGTGATAGGTGTAACTCTTGACCCCCGCGCTTCGCAGCAGCAGAACCGTTGCATCAACCAACAGCCGCATTTCAGGTATGGTTCACCAGCAGGTATTTTCCTCCGCTCTCCGCCACCACATGCAGTGCCTGGCGGCCAACCAGCCCGGCAATGCGCCCAAGCGAGGGTTTCTCCACCAGTAGATAGTATCGCGCCGTACTATTCCAGAGCGCCGGAAATTGGCCGTCGGCCAAAAAGACGCGCGGCGCATCGGGAGCATTGGAGCCGTATTCGAGATTGTTGACCCGGCCGTTCAGTAGCAGGGCGCGCGTGTTCGCATAGAAAAAGACAGAGGAAAAAGTATAGTATTGATCGTCAACGATCAGCGTCCCCTTGGGTGAGCGAAGTAGCGCCTCGGCCAGGGGGCGCGATGAGAGATATGGATCGAAGACAACCATCGCCAGCCGCGCGGAGTGAACGAAGAGCACCATCATGATGGCCAGGCTGAACAGCGCCTTTGATCCACGCAGCAACCAACTTCCAGCGGCGCCAACGGTGAAAGCCAGGGCAGCCAGCAGCAACGGAGCCCGCAGATAGGCGAACGAGGCCAGCGTCAGATCGCCCATGTGGCCGAGCGACAGTGTGTACGCCTCCGGATGCTGGGTGAGGGCCGTGGAGATATCTCCGGGACTAGGCAAGTTGCGTACGTTGAACCAGATGGCTCCGCAAGCTACCGCCGCCAGAGCGGCTATCGTGCCCGCCAGCCGTAATCCGGCACGAACCCCCGGTCCGGAAGCGATCGCACAGCCTAGCAGGATCGCCAGAGCGGGATAGCACGGCATCGAGTAGTACTCCTGGGTGGTGGAAAACGTGAAGAAGATCAAGACGAATGCCACCCAGATGAGCGCCATCTGGCGGGTGCGCCCGGCCCGGTCCTTGGGACGAAACGAGAGCTTCACCAGCGAGCCGAGAAAAAGACTCCAGGGGAACAGCCACAGAAGATGAAACAGCCAAAAGTAGACACGCGGCACGGTGTTGTAGTCCCGCGGATAGCGCATGTTGAGGAAGCGGAAGACATGCTCGTTGAAGAAATAGAACCAGAAAAAGCCGCGATAATGGCCGGGTCCGCTCTTCATGGTGAAGTCGAAGTACGGAGGATTGCGGAGGGTCGCCAGAATGTGCCACGGGGCGGCAATCGCCAGCACGATCAGTAGGCCCGAGACCGGACGCAACCGCTTCCAGGTGGCGCGGTCGAACAGACGGCGGTTCACCGCCAGGTAAATCAGCGCAGAGCCTACCGGGAACACGGCCGCGATAAGACCCTTGAGCAACAAGCCGGTGGCGATGCTGGCGGCCAGCACCGCCGCCCACAGGCGCGGGCGAGCCTCGCCGTCATCCAACACGCGGAGGAAGGACCACATTGCCAGCGTGATCGTGAGCGTCAGCACTACGTCCGGAATGAGAATTCGCGTAAACAGGAACAGCCCGGCACAGGTTGCCAGTACGATGCCTGCCCACAGGCCTGCTTGTGGTGAGAACGCCCAGCGGCCGAATCGGAAGACCACCCAGCAGAGCAGAATTGTAGAGAGTGCCAGGGGAATGCGGGCCGCCCAGTCGTGAACGCCGAATATCATGTAGGAGACGGCGATCATCCAGTACTTGAGCGGAGACTTCTCCAGGTACTTCACGCCATCCAGGCGGGCCGTAACCCAATCGCCGGAATCGAGCATGTTGCGGGCGATCTGGGCCTGCACCGCATCCACGTCATCCATCAGGGAAGGCGGGCTGATGGCGCAGCCGAGGAAGATCAGCGCGCTGATAAGGATTACGATTATGTCGCCGAGGAAGCGGCGTACGCCGCACGGCGCGCCGCGACTGGAGCCGCGCTCTGAATGTTCCATTGCTTCATCCAGAGAAGCAGAATCAGCAAACCCCATAGATGATACCCGAGGTTAGCATGGCGCTCCAGATGAAGGCCAACCGCGGACCGCACGCTCTCCCAGCGGAAAACACCCGTCGCCTCCACGGTTTCGCGGTTCAGCGTGTCCAGCAGCATCGGCCGGAGAACCCCCCGCAGCCATTCATGCGCGGGGATATCGAAGCCTTCCTTCTTCCGCCTGAGAATGGGAGCCGGAAGTTTGTCGCCCATCAACTCGCGAAGCACGAACTTCAACCGGGATCCGCGGCGCTTCAGGTGCTCCGGAAGCCGGGCCGCGAACTCGACGATGCGGTGATCGAGAAAAGCCGGCCGGACCTCGAGCGAGTGGGCCATGCTCATCCGGTCGCACTTGTTCAAGATGTCGTCCTGCAGGTAGTAAAGCTGATCGAAGTGCAGGAAACGGTTGAGCGGGCCCAGGCTGGGGTCGAACGATTGGGGTGGGAAGGGCCGGCGGGCCGCCGGGTGCAGCAGGGCGTCCTTGTCCGCCGCCGAGAAGGTGCCATTCCAGAAAACGTGAGCCTCCTGTTCGCCGAGCAGCGAGCCCGCGAGGAAGCGCTTCAGCTTGTACTCCAGGCTGATCTTGTCGTCGGAAACCGGCCAGTAGCCCAGTGCCGCCAGCATCGCGCGGCGAACCGCCGCCGGCACCCGCCTGGCCAGGCGGGCGTAATGGTCGGCAAGATAGGTATTGTAGCCGGCAAACAACTCGTCCGCTCCCTCGCCGCTGAGTGCCACTGTGACGTGACGCCGGGTCATCTCGGACAGAAACCAGACGGGTACCGCGCCGGCGTCGGCGCTGGGTTCATCGGCGTGAAAAACAATGCGTTCGATGACCGACGGCAGGTCGAGTTCGGGGCTCAGGTCTAATTCGTGGTGGTCCGTGCCGTAGCGGGCGGCCACTTCACGAAAGTAACGGCTTTCATCGAACGACCTGCCGCGGAACGAGACTGAAAACGTTTTCAACGGATGGCCGGACTGCTCGGCGGCATAGTGCAGGATCGTGGAGGAATCGAGGCCGCCGCTGCTCCAGAGTCCGAGTGGCACGTCGGAAACCAGGTGCTCCCGCACCGACTCCCGTATCAGGCTGTCCAACTCTTCTTTCGCTGAATCGAGGGTATAGGCCGGGTCGGGCTGGAACTGGAGCGTCCAATAAGCCTGCTGGCGAATCTTACCCATCCGCCATTCCAGCCAGTGGCCGGCGGGCAGTTTGCGGATACCCTCCACCAGTGTGTACGGGGAGGGGACGAAATTGCGGGTGAGGTAGAAACCGAGCGCGTTGAGATCGAGCCTGCGCTCGATTGCCGGGTGCTCAAACAACAGCTTCAATTCGGAGCCGAAGCAGAGATCATGACCCGCCAGATGAAGATAGAGCGGCTTGATTCCCATTCGGTCTCGAACCAGCACCAGCCGCCGTTCCGACTCGGTCCAGATGGCTGCCGCGAACATTCCGCGCAACCGCCGGAAGCAATCGGTATCCCACTGGAGAAAGGCACGAAGCACCACTTCGGTATCACAATGGGAGTGGAACCGCTGCCCCAGATGCTCCAGTTCCCGTCGGAGTTCGGAGTGATTGTAGATCTCCCCGTTGAAGACGATGACCGTGTCGCGGTCATCACTGTAGATCGGCTGGTCACCGCCGTCCGGGTCGATGACGTCGAGCCGCACGGCAGCCAGCGCGACCCACTCCGATAGGTGAGTCTGTTGCTGGTCGGGTCCGCGATGGCTCATCGCGGCCGCACAATTATCAATCCGGCCGAGGCCACTGCCATGCCTGGCTCGGGTAAAACCACCAATTCCACACACTCAAGCTACTCCCCGTTATCTCCCGTTAGAGAGTTTTTTCACCCGGATCGAACAGATGGTGCGACTATACCACAGACGCCGCTCGTTTTTTCCGTCTTCTTGGCCGGTTCGGCGGATTAGCGGGGCATCCGAAGGCGCTATCTTTCGGCTTGCCGTTTTTTGAAAAATGAGGCGACCGCAGGCCGGTGGTTTGCGTCTTATGCCATAGGAAGTGCCAGATGAGCGTGTTCAATAATTGTGCGACCAGCTTTCGGATCGTTGGTACGTGCGATGTGTGTGGAGCCGTGGCGAAACCGACGCATATGCCGTTGGAAATACACGGCTTTTATTGTGCGATCCATTGTCCGGTCTGCGCCGGAAAAACGATGCGGACCGCTGAGGAGAAACGCGCGGCCGCCTGATTGTGGCTGCCGGTCAGACGTCGAATCGGCGTCGGGACCGCATTCTCCGCGGCACTCGAACCAACTCCTCCATCTCGCGGGCGGAGTGGTTGCCGGCACCGCCGCGCTGCTGGGATGGGTCTCGTAAAGCTTCAGCCAGCCTCACCAGATCCAACTGAACTCGCAGTTCCCGCTCAATTTCCGCAGATGGCTTCGACATACAACTCTTTTATCGGGCGTCGAACGTAAACGCTATAGATGGCCGCTATCGGAAAGGTACTAGTGGGGGCAGACAGAGCGTAATCAGCATTGTACCGGAGGAAAACTCCACGCCCGCCGGGGCGGTGGAGCTTGATGCGGCTCAAGGAACCTGGTTGGGAGGGGAGTGAGGGAGGAGTCTGGCAGATAGTGTCGGGCTGGTTCCGTCAGCGGGTTCGAAAGCAGATCAACCTTTCGTTCCTTGAGCCTTCACCAATCTCATTACGGACTCTTATCAAGCAAGCCCGGTGCCAAACTCAGAAACGCCGATTTGTATGGCAAATTAGGGGTTCGGCCGGTACCTCGTTCATCAGGCCGGAATTTCTTTCCGCTCCGGTACCCGAGACCGTGCAAAAAAGGAACGCGGTACCATTCTGGAACGCCTGCCGGACGGCAAAAAGATGGCCGGAGCCAAGACTGTGGCGGCCAGCCCGTTTGGGCCGCGGCGTGAGTACGGTTACTTGGCGGTGTCAGGCGAAACCGGCGGCAAAGTGGCGGGTGGCCGATTCACAACGCCCCGCGTTGCCTCGCCGATATCCACGTGGTTGGCGCCAAGCGTCTGGCCGGTGGAGCGGTCGAGTTCCACGCGCGCCCGGCTGTAATTGCTCAACGCGGCAACTTCGGTCGATTGTGCCGCCGTCAGGTCACGCTGCGTCTGAATCACCAGGTAGATGGTGGATGCGCCAAGCTCGTATTTTTTCCGTTCGGCGTCATAGGTCTGTTCGGCCAGAACGCGGTTCTTCACCGCTGCCTGATAACGGGCCCGGGCCTGCTGCACGGCAATCATCGCGTTTTGAACCTCCACCCGGATCTGGTTGATCAGCCGCTGCTGGTTCAACTGCTGCTGCCGCAAGCCCAGTTCGGAGCTGAGCACATCGGCCTGCGCGGCCCGGTTGCGCAGCGGAATGCTCAGTTGCACCCCAAGCGAGTAGTCAGGAAAATTCCGGCGGAAGATCTGTCCGAGGGCCGTGCCGAATCCGCCGATGAAATACTTGTCCACCGCCGCGGGATCCCGAAAACCGCTGCCCGCGGGCGGGGGCAGGGTGTTGACCTGCCCCGCCAATGCATTGTTGGTGAGCGTTGCGAAGGCATTCAGCGAGGGCAAAAGCGCATTCTTACTGGCCTTGAGGTTGATCTGTGAGTTGGTAATCGCCAAACGGTTCTGTTCCACTTCCGGCCGGGCGCGCAACGCCAGATCCATCTGATCCTGAACCGGCTGCACCGCTTCCATGTCCGGCACCCGAATCTGGTCCGTCGGGATGATGTGTGCCGCGGCCACGGCCGGATTCGCAACACCCGTCCGGCTCAGTGCGTTCTTGATGATCGTCTCCTGCTCGAGCACGTTGGTTTGTGAGACGGTGAGGTCCTGTTGGCTCGATGCCACCTGAGCTTCCGCGCGGACAACCTCGATTGGCGCCAGAGTTCCGATCTCCACCTGCTTCTTGTTGTCGTTGTATAGCTTATCGGCCAGGGCGAGCGCCTGTTCCTTCACCCGGACATCCTCCCGGTAGCTGACCAGGTCCCAGTAAAGATCGATGATCGAGGAGACGGTGGTAATCAACTGCTGTTTGAACACCAGGTCGGAAACCTCGATGTTGTTCCTGGCGATCGTGATGAATCGTCCGTTCAGCGCCTTGCCGAAACCCTGTAACAACGGCTGGCTCAGTGTCAGCGAGAGCGCCGACGAAGTGGACGGGTTGAAATCGTAGCGGCCTGAATTGGTTCGCGCCAGCCGGTTGGACATGCTGAGGGTGGCGGTGGCTCCGGTAATGAAGCCCTGCGAGAGTTGGGCGTTGTACACCGAGTTCTGGGTCACCAGGGCCGTGGTGCCCACCAGGAACGGGTTGACCTGCGGCGAGGTCAGGTGGCCCCAGTTGATCGTGCCCGATATCACCGGATCCAGGCTCGGTGGGGCTGCGCCGCTACTGCCGACCGAGAAGCTGCTGGCATTGGACGCCGAAGTGCCCGTATTACCCGTACCGGTGGCCGTGCCTGTGGCGAGCGCGCTCGCCGTTGAGCCACCGGCGCTCAACCCGGTGGCGCTCGAAGCACCCTGGGTCACGCTGGTGCTCACCGAGCGGGCTACGCTGCCGGCCTTGGCCCGCAACAGTTCGGCCTGTGCGATGTGTGGGCCGTACCGCTGGATTTCGATATCCAGATTATTTTCCAGCGCCAGCGCGATCGCGTCCTGGAGCGACAAATAGATATTGCCCGCCCGCATCAGCGCCTCCAGACGTCCCGTATTGCTAACGTTGATTGGCGGTACTACTTTTGCTTGATAGATCGATAGCGGACCGTGGAGTTGCCCGATCCGGATCTCGCTGCCGGCCGACTGCGCGGACACGGGCATAACGGTAATCAATATCGCCAAAAAAGCGGCGAACCAGGATTGTAGATTCTTCATCAAGGCCGTTCCTCGAAAGCAAAACAGCTCCCGCATTGCGACCGTTTTCTTCCGGTCGCCGCTTGCTGGAGCCTCCCTCCTGAAGCAAATAGTGACGACGCAAGTTCTTGAGATTTTGTTCCCTGAAGTCTCTATGGTATCGCAGGCCGGAACCACCACCGCGGGCAAATTCGTGCGTGGTTCCGGCCGCGTCGAACGGGCGGTTCATTCAAATCGCAGGGCGTCGATCGGGTCCAGGTAAGCCGCCTTTCGCGCCGGGTAGTAGCCGAAAGAAACCCCGACGATGACGGAGAATGCGAATGCCATCAGCACCGGCCACGGACCGAGCCGCGTCGACCATCCCGCCAGATAAGAGACAAGCGCCGACGCGGCGAAACCGAGCACGATCCCAATCACGCCGCCCAATACGGACAGCGTGGTCGCTTCCACCAGAAATTGAGTCAGAATATCGCCGGTTTTTGCGCCCATGGACTGCCGAAGACCGATTTCACGGGTTCGTTCGGTCACCGACACCAACATAATGTTCATGATCCCGATGCCGCCCACAATAAGGGAAACCGATGCGATGGCGGCCAGCAGAATCGACATCACCCGCGCCGAAGTTTCCTGGGCCGAGAACACCTCTTCCATGTTGCGAATGTTGAAATCATCGTCGGCGCCGGCCGCCAGGCGATGTCTCTGCCGAAGCAGCGCCGCGGTCTCCTCCTCGGCCTGCTTCATGATCTCCGGCCCCCGGGCCTGCACCATGATCGACTGAACCGCGTTGGCGTTGGCCAGGTTTACGCCCAACACCTTTCGTTTGGCCGAAGAGATCGGCAGCAGGACGACGTCGTCCTGGTCCTGGCCGGTGGGCGTCTGGCCCTTGGCGGCCAGCACGCCGGCGACGGTGATCGGAACCTGCCTGATACGCACCACCTGGCCCACCGGATCGGCTCCGCCGAACAGCTTATCCGCCACGGTCTTGCCCAGCCAGGCCACCTTGGCGGCCGAATCGACATCATGGCTGGTGAAGGCACGGCCTTGCGCGATCGCGATCTCGCGAATATCCAGGTAGGCCGGTGTCGTGCCCTGGATGGACGTCGACCAGTTGCTGTTACCGTAAACGACCAGGCCGGCGCCGCGTACCGCCGGAGCCGCCGCCTGTACGGACGGACATTCGGCGGCTATGGCCTCAGCGTCATTCTCGGTGAGTGTGGAAGCCGCTCCCGTGCCGAGATGTACGCCGCCTCGATTCATACTCCCCGATAGCACGATGATCACGTTGCTGCCAATGCTGGCGATCTCGCTCTGAATCCGCGCCGTTGCGCCGGCGCCGATAGCCACCATGGCGATCACCGCGCCGACACCGATGATGATGCCGAGCATGGTCAGCGCCGAGCGCAGCTTGTTGACACGCAACGACCGCAGGGCAATTCGAAGACTTGCTGAGAGGTTCATGCCGCTGCCTCCTCCCGTCCGGACAACTCCCGGGCGGCTACTCTTGGCGCCGCTACACGTTCGTCCTGCACAATCCGGCCGTCGCGGAAGTGCAGAACACGGTCCGCATAAGCCGCAATATCGGGCTCGTGTGTCACCAGCACCAGGGTGATTCCCTGCTCGCGATTCAGCTTCTGAAAGATCGCCATCACCTCAATGCTGGTGGCGGAATCCAGCGCCCCGGTGGGCTCGTCGGCCATGATGATGCGGGGCCGGTTCACCAGCGACCGCGCGATGGCCACCCGCTGTTGCTGCCCGCCGGAGAGCTGGTTGGGGTAATGATGCTCCCGGCCGGCCAGACCCACGGCTTGAAGCGCCGCCGCCGCCCTCCGGCGGCGCTCCTCCGCGGGCACTCCGGCGTACAGCATGGGGAGTTCCACGTTTTCGAGCGCGCTGGTACGGGCCAGCAGATTGAAGCTCTGGAAAACGAAGCCGATCTTCTGGTTGCGAATCTCCGCCAGCCGGTCGCGGTCGAGTTCGCCTACACGCTCACCGTCCAGACGATAGATACCCGAACTCGGCCGGTCGAGGCAGCCGAGAATGTTCATCAGGGTGGACTTCCCCGAACCGGAGGCGCCCATAATGGCGGTAAACTCCCCTTGGGCGATGCCGAGCGAGACACCGCGGAGGGCGGTGACCGTGACGTCTCCCATGCAGTACCGTTTGACGACGTTTTCAAGCTCGATGGTGGCCATGACCTTTTTCCTCCCGATGCGGCTCAGAATCCGGGGCCGCGGCGTCCGCCTCCCGCCCTGGCCGAAACCGGGCCGCGATTGCCGTTGGAAGCAATGCCATCGGCGGCAACAATCACCCGGTCACCCGCTTTGAGGTCTCCAGCCACCACCTCGCTGTAGGCGCCGTCGGTGATGCCGAGTTTGACCCGCACCGCCGTGGGCTCTCCATGGGCGTCTTCCACCCAGATACTCTGCATTCCGTCAGGTCTGGAAGCCGTGGCGGCATGCACCGTGGTTGGCGGATCGCCGCTAATGGGAGGCCGGAACCTCAAGGCGGCATTGGGGATCTTCAACGCCTGGTCGCGGCGATCGGTGAGAATTTTCACGTTGGCCGTCATACCCGGGAACAGTTTGAGGCCGGTGTTCTGCACGCCGATCACGACATCGTAGGTAATCACGTTCTGTACGTTGATGGGGGCGCGGCGGATCTCCTTCACCTCTCCGTGAAAGTCCTGGCCCGGATAGGCGTCCACCGTGAAATTGGCCGGCTGCCCCAGGCGCACGCGCCCGATGTCGGCCTCATCCACGTTCGTGTCCACCTGCATGTTGGTCAAGTCCTGGGCAATCTCAAAAATAGTGGGCGCCTGAAAACTGGCCGCCACCGTCTGGCCGACGTCCATCTGGCGGGCGATCACGGTGCCATCGACCGGAGCGCGAATGAACGTATGCTCCAGGTCCAGTTCAGCCTGCTGCAGGTTGGCGGCAGCCTGCTTAACCTGTGCCTTGGCCTGGGTCAATTGGGTGACGGTCACAGCACGATTGGCGCGGGCCGCGGCGACTCTTCCTTCCGCTGCCTTGAGGCCGGACTTCGATGCTTCCACCGAGGCCAGCGCACCGTCATAAACCGCCTTGGCGGTGTCACGATCCTCAAGCGCGATCAAGCCGGCTTTAAACAGCTCCAGCCGGCGGTCATACTTGGTCCTGGCGTCGAGCAGGCTGGCATTGTCTTTCGAGATATTGGCTTTGGCCGTGTCAAGGTCCGCCTGGGCGGCGGCGATGTCCGCGTCGGCCCGGCTGACCGACGCATTCGCGTTGACCACGGCCGCTTCGGCGCTTTCCAGCGCCGCCCTGGCCTGGTTGGCTCGCGCCTGGAACATTGCCGGATCGATCCGCGCCACCAACTGGCCTTTGGTCACCTTCGTATTGAAGTTGGCGTACAAGGCTTGGATATTGCCGGAAACCTGGCTACCCACCTGCACGGTCACAACGGCGTTGGAGTTGCCGGTGGCAGAAATGCTCGAAGCAAGCGGGCCGCGTTCCACGGCTACCGTGCGATAGCGGACCGTGGTTCCTCTGCCCAGCCAGAACCAGAGACCGGCCGCGGCCAGCGCCATGGCTGTGCCGATCATGAGTTTCCGCTGCGGTGCCCGTTTCATAAGCGCCTCCACTTTCGATCTATTGAGAAGACGTCACACACCGGCACGAATGCGGTAAAGTTCTGTAAACCAAAGGTAAATGTGTTTCGCCGAGCGATGCTATAGTGGCAGTGGTGACTGAAGAGGCAACGTTGGTTCTTCCGGCTTTCGAACAAACGGGCGCATATTTACGCGGCCATTTTCGTCTGACCAGTGGCCTGCACAGTCCGGAATATCTTCAATGTGCGCGGGTATTGCAGCACCCGGCGCATGCCGAACGATTCGGCCAGGCTCTGGCGCGCAAACTCCAGGCGTTGGAACCGGGGACCGACATTCGGACCGTGGCGGCGCCGGCGATCGGCGGGTTGATCATCGGCCACGAGGTGGCTCGTGCCCTGGGTGCTCGTTTCATCTTTACCGAGCGCGATGGCAATGGAAAGATGACCCTGCGGCGGGGCTTCGCCGTCGAACCGGATGAGACGGCCGTGGTGATTGAAGACGTCATTACCACCGGGGGCAGTTCGCGCGAGGTAATCGACATCCTGCAACTGGCCGGGGCCAGGGTAGTGGGCGCCGGATCCATCATCGATCGCAGCGGCGGCCGGGCCGATCTGGGAGTGAAACGGGTGGCGCTGGCAACGCTCGAAGTGATTGCCTATCGCCCGGAGTTGTGCCCGATGTGTGCCCAGGGTTCGGTGGCCGTCAAGCCCGGCTCGCGCCCCTCCTGATGCGCCGTATCCGAATTACGGTCAGCTACGACGGTACGGAATACCACGGCTGGCAACTCCAGCCGGGTCTGGCCACCATTCAAGGTGTGCTCGAGCAGATTCTTGGGGGAATCGAAGGCCGGCCCGTCGCTGTCCACGGTTCCGGACGCACCGACGCCGGCGTCCACGCCCTGGCTCAGGCGGCGGCCTTTGACCTGACGAATCCCATACCGGTGACGAATTTACGCAAGGCCGTGAACCGCCTGCTGCCGCCCGATATTCGTATCACGTCGGCGGAGGAAACCGGGCCGGATTTCCATCCGCGCTTCAACGCCAGGGCCAAGACCTACGAGTATCGAATCTTCCGGGGTGAAGTCTGCCCGCCTTTTGAACGCCGCTACGTCTATCATCATCCCTATCCGCTGGATGAAGACGCGGTTGCCGAAGCCGCCGGGCTGTTCGTTGGAGCACACGATTTCGCCGCCTTCGCCGCGGCCGATCAAACAGATGTTCCGGGGACGCCGAGAGTGCGCACCGTGTTTTCGTCCGCCGCCTGGCGCGACTGCGACCGGCTGCTGTTTCGTATTCGCGGCAGCGGCTTTCTGAAGCACATGGTGCGCAACATGACGGGTTTGCTGCTCGAGGTGGGCAAGGGTAACCTTTCACCGGACGATGTCAGGGAGCGGCTGGCTACGCCGGCCGCATTCCGTCCGGGTCCGGCCGCGCCCGCCCGCGGCCTGTTTCTGATCAGCGTGGAGTACCCGTCTTAAAGCCCAGCGATCCGATTGCCATCCCCAGGTCCCGGCTGTCTCCGGGCGGGTGAAATTCGGGAGTCGTCACCAGTTCGATCGTGCAGAGCGCCCGCGCCTCGCCGGGAATGCTCCAGGTGACCGTTTGCCAGCCGGGCCGGGAAAATTCTCTGGCTGGCAGCGCCACGCCGTCCAGGGTCACCTGAAGCCGCGGGTGCCCCACCGTGGCCAATTGGAGATCGGCGACGTTGACGCTCATCTCGAAGATCCTCGCTTCGGCCGGCCGGGCCAGTTCCACGGCGGCCTTCGGGCGAGTCCAGCGAAACCCTCCCTCACGCGGATACCAGCCGGAGGTGAGTTGCCATACCGGCCCGCTGATGGCGACGTCGATGAAGGAGGCGTCCTTTTCCCGGGCCGCCGCCAGTAACCGGTGCTCGCGCGGATCCCAGGTCAACATCGCCACCGGCCTGCCGCTGGATCGTTCCTTCAAATTGGAATCCTCAATCGAAGCCAGTTCCACCTCGTCGCGGAACAGGACGCGGAGCGCACCCTTCACTCCCCAGGGCCGCATCGCATCGGGAAGACCGTCGTAGAGGAAGACCCGGAGGGCGGGAGACCGCCGCTGTAATTGGACCAGCTCGGACACATATCGCCGGTTGTCGGCGGCGCCAGCCATGAAGCCGGAACGGCTTGAGCGCAGGGCGGCGTAGTTCATCGGCACCCAGATCAGGTAGAACGCGGCCACCCCGGCGAGCGCCACGCGGGAGCGCGAAGCCAATCCGGCCAGTGCGATTGCACCGCCGATCAGTGGAACGTATAGGTATGCTCCGAACAACCGGCCGGGAAGAAACAGAATCGGCAGCATCAGGGCGGCCAAGGTTACAACGCCCCAGCTAGCCCGCCGATCCTTCGCCGCCAGCGGCACAATCAGCAGGACGAGGCCGGCGAAAGGCGCTAGCCCCAGCTTGGTTGAGTAGAAACGGATCGTTGTAGCCAATGCCGGCAGCGTCAACCGGAACTGGTAGTCGGCATCCGGATTGGGAGCAACCAACAGAGCCTGCAGGCCAAACAGCGCCGATACGGCGAAGTAGGGAATCAACCGGCGCCACTTCCTGTCTCCCAAGCGCCACTCGTACCAGGCCAACGCCACCGGCAGCATCACTGCCAGTTCCTTGGATTTATAGGCGAGCCAAAGGCAGACGAAGCTGAGAATCCAACGGCGGCGGACGTAGGCCAAAAGGCAGAGCAGCGAAAACAGCCCGCACAGCACGTCGAAGACGTACATCGGCTTCCAGTAGACCTCAAACAACCCCATGTGGCACACAAACAACAGCGCGCCCGCGGCGGCCTGCCACGGATCGAACTTCAGGCTTCGCAACAGGAGCCACAGCAGGATGATGGAGATCGCATGCAGCATTTGAAGAACAGCCAGGTAGGGGGCGTAATTGAGTCCCGCCAGCCGGCCCATCATCCAGTAATAGAAGTGGCCTGCCGGGCGGAAATTCTGCTGGTAGAATCGAGGCGTTACAAGGCCCGTAGCGAACGCGGCAGCGCCGGTTCCCCGGGTCCAGCCGATGTTGTCCAGGTCGTCCGGATCGAAGTAGCCTTTGTAGGCGGTCCGGCTTACTCCGAGGAAAGCCAGCACTAGCGCCAGCGCGATCAGGGCGGGGTAACGCTTCCCGGAGGACACTGGAACTCATTAGAGCAGGTGCGTGGCGGCGCGTGCAAAGCGGGACACAACCTCAGGCGGGAGCCCGATCCGGGGCAGCCAGCGCCAGCGACCGTTCAGAACTGACCCACCGCTGTAGGGCCTCGGTGAGTTCCTCCGGATGGATCGGTTTGCTGATATAGTCGTCCATTCCGGATTCGAGGCATTTCTCCCGGTCGCCATGCATGGCATGGGCGGTCATGGCGATGATCGGAATCCGGTGAAATGCCTGCTGGCAGCGCCGGATCTGGGCGGTAGTGCGGAAGCCGTCCATCAGCGGCATCTGGCAATCCATCAGGATTACCCGGTAGGATCCCTGTTCGAGCATTTGCAGCGCTTCGATGCCGTTCGCGGCGAGGCCGGTGCGGTAACCCAGTTTCTCCACGATCCGCGTTGCGACCCTTTGGTTGACAGCATTATCCTCGGCGATAAGAACCAGCGGGCTGTCATCGTGGATTGGTGGCGCCTGGTGTATCTGCCGGGCCAGATGGATCAGTGACTGCCCGATGCCTTCAGCCGGCTCTGCCTGGGGCGTGAGCAATGCAGAGAGCGCCGAAATACGCACTGGCTTGGTTAGCATTGCGGTGAAGCCGCGCTCACGGGCCTCGCTGCCATTGACGTGCTGGCCGAATGGTGTCAGCAGGATCAGTTGAGTGCTGGTCAGCGGAACTTCGGACCGGATCCGGTCCGCCATCTCCGCGGCCGAGACCCCCCCTACGTTCGCGTCGACCAGGACGTAATGATAGGGCTGCTCTTCCCGGTTGCTCCGGGCGAGTTCCTCTACCGCCTGATGCGCGCCGGGTGCGACTCTGGCTGCGGCGCCCGATGCTCGCAATAGCTCCACAATGGAGGAACCAACCACTGGCGTGTCGTCCACCACCAGAATTCGCAGCGCTTCAAGCCCCGCGCCGCCGGCGGGTTTACTCTCCGCTGCCGGCGCCAGCAAGCGGGCGGTAAACCAGAATATCGAGCCGGCGCCAGGGTGGCTGAAGACTCCAATCTGGCCGTCCATGATCTCCACCAATTGTTTGGAAATTGCCAATCCCAGCCCGGTTCCTCCATAGCGGCGAGTGGATGATCCGTCTACCTGGCAGAAGGGCTCAAAGATCCGTTCGGTCGCATCCGGCGGTATCCCGATCCCGGTATCCTCCACTTCGAATCGCACCAGTAAACCTTCACCGGCGTCTTCCAGCAGGCTTCCACGGACCATCACGTGGCCGGTCTCGGTGAACTTGACCGCATTGCCCACCAGGTTGGTTAGCACTTGCCGGATGCGCCCGGGCGCGCCGCGCACCAGCGACGGCAATTCCGGCGGAAGCAGAGCGGCGATTTCGATTCCTTTCGATTCAGCGCGCTCGGAAAGCAGTTCGAGCACCGCGTAGACGGTAGCATGGAGGTCGAAATCCACGCTCTCCAGCGTCATCCGTCCCGCTTCGATTTTGGAAAAATCGAGAATATCGCTCAAAATCTCCAGCAGGAATTCCGCCGAGTGACTCACGGTTTCGGCGTATTCCCGCTGCTCCGGGGTGAGGTCCGTCTCGAGCAATAACCGGTTCATGCCAATGACGCCATTCATCGGCGTACGGATCTCGTGGCTGACATTGGCCAGGAACTCGGA
>JADZGD010000037.1 GCA_020854055.1 Bryobacterales bacterium
CATCACCGATCCGGTATTCCAGTTGATCTACAAGACCGCACGAAAGAAAGCAACCGCGTGAAGATCACCGAACAGGAAGTCCGCTATGTTGCCGACCTGGCCAACCTGCGGCTAACCGGCGAAGAGATATCAAAACTCCGCGCCGATCTTGACGAAATCCTGACCCACATCGAAAAGCTGAACGAATTGGACACCACCGGCGTGGAACCGATGGCGCAGGTACTCTATGAGGCAGCCGAGACCGCAACCCTGCGCGAGGATCGCAGCCGGCCGGGACTGGGCCAGACGGTAGCGCTGATGAATGCTCCCAAAGCGGGCGCCGGGCACTTCAAAGTACCCAAGGTCCTAGAGCGCTAATCATCCAGGAGCGATAGGTCATGCAGCTTGCCAGCCTCACCATCCCAGAGATTCGCGCGCAACTTCTTAGCCGCGCCATCAGCGCCGTGGAGTTGACCGAACAGGCATTGCGCTTTGCCGAGGCTGAGAATCCGAAGACCAATGCCTACCTGCACTTCTGCCCCGAGCGCGCGCTCGAAAAGGCTCGAGCGGTGGATGCTCGCATCGCCGGTGGCGAAGAGCCTGGCGCGCTGGCAGGCGTTCCGGTGGCAGTCAAGGACGTAATTCTCGCCCAAGGCCTCCGGATGACCTGTGCTTCACGGCTGCTGGAGCACTTCGTCGCTCCCTATGACGCCACGGCGGTGACCCGCCTGGAACAGGCCGGCGGCATCATCATCGGCAAAACCAACTGCGACGAGTTCGCCATGGGTTCATCGAACGAAAACTCGGCCTTCGGGCCGGTGCGCAATCCGGTGGCGCCGGATCGCGTGCCGGGCGGCTCGAGCGGCGGTTCGGCGGCGGCGGTGGCGCAGGGCACGGCCGTTGTATCGCTCGGCTCGGATACCGGCGGTTCGATTCGCCAGCCGGCTTCTTTTTGCGGCGTGGTGGGAGTGACCCCGACCTATGGCCGGGTCTCGCGTTACGGTCTCGCAGCCTTTGCCAGTTCGCTCGACCACATCGGCCCGTTGGCGCGCAGCGTTCACGACGCGGCGGTGCTGCTTCAGGTGATCGCCGGGCGCGATGAAGCCGATGCAACCTCGGCCTTCGCTCCGCTGCCGGACTGTACGGCGGAACTGACAGCGCCCGTTGCCGGCATGAAGCTGGGACTGCCACGCGAGTATTTCAACGGTCTGTCGAGCGAGGTGGGCGGCGTAATCGAGCGCGCGGTGGAAACCTATCGCAAGCTTGGCTGCGAGATCACATGGATCTCGCTTCCGGCGACCGCCTACGCAGTCGCCTGCTACTACATCATCTGCACGGCCGAGGCGAGTTCCAATCTCGCCCGCTACGACGGTGTGCGTTACACCACCCGGTCGGAATCGGCCGAGACGCTGAGCGATCTCTATCGCAACACGCGCGGCGAGGGATTCGGCGCCGAGTGCAAGCGTCGCGTCATGCTCGGCACCTACGTGCTCAGCGCCGGCTATTACGATGCCTACTACCTCAAGGCGCAGAAGGTTCGCACGTTGATTGCGCGCGACTTTGCCAGCGCCTTCCAACAGGTGGATGCGATCCTCGCGCCGGTTTCGCCCTTTCCGGCTTTCAAACTGGGCGAGAAGCTGGATGATCCGATGGCGATGTATCTTTCCGACATCTACACCATCACCGGCAGCCTGGCGGGAATTCCCTGCATGAGCGTTCCCTGCGGAACGACGGGTGACGGGCTTCCGGTCGGCCTGCAGATTATGGCGCCGCATTTCGAAGAGGCGCGAATGTTGCGCCTGGCCGCCGCCTACGAGCGGGCGGAATGACTCGCTACTTACCGTAACTTACGGTTTGAAGGTTGCCCCGCGTCACGGTTCGTCACACAATAGGGTCGAGGGTGAGGCACCGCCGGCAAGGTCTCAGGGTGGTCGGGCGCCTCCGGATATCCGGTCGGTCATGGACCGGTCCGCAACGGATGGACGGAGATGATTTACTCTGCGCACGCTAGCCAAGCGAACATGCTTCGCCCTCGTATCGTTTGCCCGCCGATTTCTGCAACTCTCCGATAGCAGCCGCATCTGATAGGACTGAGCACGTCAGTCAACCACAAGAGAACGAACAGCTTGTGGCATTCAAACAACTGAGCGACCTCGCAACTTCTAAGGAGACATTCAGACAATGGCGTTTTCGGTTCCGCCTCTTCCTTATGCATTCGACGCATTGGAGCCTCACATCGACAAACAGACGATGGAGCTGCACCACGGCAAGCACCACCAAGCCTACGTAAATAATCTGAACAAGGCCCTGGAATCCGCTCCGAACCTGGCCGCAAAAAGCCTGGAAGAATTGCTGGCCAACCATTGCGCGCTGGTGCCGGAAGCCATTCGCACCGCAGTCCGTAACAACGGTGGCGGCCACGCCAACCACTCACTCTTTTGGACCGTTATGGCGCCAGGCGGCGGCGGCGAACCGGTGGGCAACGTCGCCCAGGCCATCAACCATGCTTTCGGCGGGTTCGCGCAGTTCAAGGAAAAGTTCAGTAACGCCGCCTCCACCCGCTTTGGATCCGGCTGGGCGTGGCTGGCCAAGGACTCGTCCGGTACGCTGGAAGTATTCTCTACCGCCAACCAGGATAGCCCGGTCATGGAGGCCAAAACGCCCGTGTTGGGCCTGGACGTGTGGGAACACGCCTATTACCTGAAGTATCAGAACCGGCGCCCGGACTACATCGGAGCATTTTGGAGAGTGATCAACTGGCAGGAAGTGGAGCGCCGCTTTAATTCCGGCAAGTAACTTCACGGTGAAGGTTCTGCCGCCGCCGGAGTCTGCCGCGATCTATTCGTTTCGGCCGGAATCGAACAGTTGGTCCAGCAGTTCCCGTGTCGCCGTATAGGGATCCTGGCGATGCTGAGCAACGGCTTCGGCGGCGGTTCCCACCGCCTCATCAGGAATTC
>JADZGD010000038.1 GCA_020854055.1 Bryobacterales bacterium
AAACGGGGATGGTGACGTCGTAGCCTACGCCCGCGACGTCCACCACAACCTGGTTCGGGTGCTTTTCGAGCAGCGTCCCCCGCAGGTAGGCAATCATAGATCAACATTATCTCCGATGATGCCTACCTGTCGGAGTACGCTTTATCCCTGAAGAAACGCTGTTTTGAAGCCCAACCTCTTTTGCCAAAAGAAAAAACTTCCAAACAGCAATCGCGCCACAGGGCAACCGCCGAGTTGCCACCGCTGGCCGTAGCCGGTATCGCAACTGGCCGTCACTTGCCATTTTGACACAGCCGCGGCGCGATCCCAGTGCTTTTTGAAAAGAAAACCAGAAGGAATCGCAATGCAGAAAACATCAGAAGTACTAAGTACCCCGAGGAAGCCGGCCGCGAAGATCCGCGCCGAGCACTGCTACTGCTCGCATCCGGCGAGCGATCACAACGAACAAGGCTGTTCGCAATGCGACTGCCAGCGGCACCAGGCGCGCCCGTGCGTCTGCGGACATGGCGCCGCTCAGCATCATCCCACCTGTGAGGTCGAGGCCTGCGACTGCAAACGATTCGCGGAGGACCGCTCGCCCGGCTTTCTGTTGCGCCGCGGAGTGCGCGCCGGCGAATGGCAGTTCATCACCGTGGACCAACTTCGGTTTCTGATGCGTCCGTCCAATCCGGATCCCACCACAAGGGTTTGGGCTTGCGGAATGCTCCATTCCGTAGGGCAGCGAAACAGACTGGCCGTGAAGGAAGCGCCGGCCGGAAAAACTCCGCTCAGCCCGGCGGATATTGTCCAGGAACTGAACGCCCTCGACCCCATCGGCCGCATGACGAAACAAACCGTCCGGCGGGAACTGGTGGAGCTCGAGCAGCGCGGCGCCGTCCGTCGGTCCGGAAGGCACCGGAACAACGTCCGGCTGTACTTTTACCTCAAGCCGCTCACCGCAAAAACCGTCCAACCGGAGCCGACTGTAGAAAATTTGGTAGTCTGTACAGACTACCAAATTTCTCCAAGTGGCTCAAAAGACGCCACTTATCGGAGCAATCAAATTTCACATATTCAGGGTACGGTTGTCAAGAGCTTTTTGGGTGCTCTCCGCAAGGATCTGATGGCCTTGAAGCCCGGATTGGCGGATTTGGTAGTCCATCCAGACTACCAAAATCTGGTGCAGCAGACCGCCCAGGAAGCCGCTTTGGTAGTCTGTTCAGCCTACCAACGTCTGCTTTTGGTAGTCTGTTCAGACTCCCCTTATAAGGAAGACAGTATTTCTTCCAGTAAAGGGGATCCCGTTCCCGCGTCGTCGTCAAACACCCCACCAATTGTGGAGAACACACCCGAGCCCGAGCCGGAAACGACGACGACGGAAAAAGACCCGGTATTGGAAGCTTTAACAGCCTACGGACCAGCCGAACAGGAAGCGGCCGAAACCCTCACCATGAAATGCAGGGAAATGGTGCCAAACTCCACACTGGAGGAAATCGCGATGTTCGTGCACATGGCCGGACGCCAAACCGCCCGAAACCCGAACGTACGAAATCAGATCGGTGTGTTGATCAAGAAAGTTCCGGCACTCCTGCGGACCCACCTGAAAGACCATCGCGCCGCCGAACAGGCCAAGCGACGTGAAACAGCCGAGCTACGCCAGAAAAACCGCCAGGAGTGGGAACGCTGGCTGCATGATCCCGAGGCTTCCGAAGACGACAAGGCATTTGCCCGGCGCATGCTTGCGGAAGATCCAGAGCGGCTCCAATGACTTTCGCCGAAGCCAAACAAGTCCTGCGGCCACCGCTCCGGTTCGGAGACCCGCAGCAGATACAGGCACACGAGTTGTGGGAGCATGCGCTGCTTGCTCTGGAGCACTGGTGGTGTTGCGCGGACTGCGACTATTGGCCGCCGGTATGTCCCGTGCAGCTTGCCACCTCGGAGGAGGTCTGGGCGGCGGCCATGAGCATTTTCGAGGATGAGGAAGGGACAGTATGATGTACACACAACAAGGCGATAGAGTCACGTTGGAGATGACATTCACCAACAACTTAAATCGTGGCAATCCAAGATGGACCCCTTACGAGATCCCGGAGGAGGGGTGAGTGCGTCGAAAGCTGGATTCTCAGCCCTCCGAACGCGTATCCTGAAAGAAGGCCGGACCCGATGAGCACCACCACCACAAAACGACGCCCGTCAAAGAAAGCGACCAAGGCGAATCCTCGAGGGGCAAAAAAGCGCCCTGCGTCCGAACTCACCGAAGACGAGCTCCTCAACGCGGTAGCCGATATGAGGGCGCACGAACCCCGTTATCCAATAGAACGGCTGTTTCGCAAGTTCGGCTATGAACTGGACCCTAAGCTACGTTAGGAGTTCAGAGCGCGACCTCAGCAAACTGCCAGCGGAAATCCAGCCGGGAATTTTTCAGCAGCTTGGCAATCTCAGCCTCGGCCCGCACAACGTCAGATCCGAAAAAATGAAAGGCCGAGTGAATCGGTATCGAATCCGCGTAGGCTCCTACCGGATCGTTTTTGCTGTGGACAAAAAGCAGAAACACATAGAGGTCGAGTTCATCGGCACCCGGCAGGAAGCCGAGCGAATTTACGGAGGCCACTGAGTCAGCCGGTTTTACTCGCCGGCGCCGCTGTTGGCGCTTGCGACCGTGCGTTTGCTCACTTGGCCGAGTCCGCCACGGCGCCAGTGGACGTAATCGAAACTCCAGCGGTAATTCTGGCTGAAAATTTTCCCGCTGTAGCTGATGTCGTCATCGAGCGCATGCGACCAGATTTCATCGCCCCTGTCCCGGTACAGCGGATCACGTGTGACGGCGTAGTACCAGCCGAAGGCCGGCACCACGAGATTAATCCACGCGCGCCCATAGCTTTGACAGGAGTTATCGCACTTTGGCCCGAGCGGTTCGGCGTTATAGACCAGGCGGAAATCCGACCGGCGCCAACCCACGTTCCAGATCCAATCGAGCATGGAGCGAATCGCCGGCACCACCCGGGGATCTTTCGAATGTTCATACCACTGGATCAAAGCTTCGGATGCCAGCCCGTCATAGAACGTCTGATGCAATTCGTAGTTCCCGCTGCGAAATAACATGTCGAAGTGGCCGAGCAGGAAATTCACCGAACGCGCCAGCATCGGATGGCGGGGCTCGCCGAGCTTTTCCGCCACGATGTAAGCCTGAACCGCATAGGCGGTTTCGCGAATATACGGATCGCGCAGCGCCCCACCAGTATGGGCGAAGGAAGACTTCTGAGACATCAGCACAGCGGCCCGCTTGTAGGATTCGTCGCCGGTCCGCTGATAGGCCATAAACAGCCCGTGAGGAAAGACCCGCCAGCCCTGGATGCCGCCATTTCTCGACAGCAGGTTATCGCGGTATTGATTCACCACATGGAAGGCGCACGCTTCCCACTTGGAATTCTGGGTGTAGTCGGAGATCTGAAAAAAGACGCGCCCACCGTCGTAATACCAGGCATCCCCTTCGTACCCAAACGCGTAAACCTTGGCCGGATCGCACCATTTCTCCCCGAGTTTCAACATGAGCGATTCCCATTTCGTCACGTCGAGCGGCGGAGGTTCATCGAGCGGCAACACAGAAAACGGCACCCGCACCGTGCTGAGAACCGGCTCAGCAGTGGGCGACGCAAAACCGCTGCCAGGCGAAGGCTGCCACTGGAGACCAACGACCATCTCAAATTTGCCCACAGCCGCCGGCGTGATCCGAAACAGAATGGATCCCGTCCCACCGTAAAGATATCGCCGGCCATCGCGCCCGAGGTGGCATTCGGCAACCGGACAGTGGGCTGTATACGTCGCGCCTTGCGGGAGTTGAACGGCATTGATCCAGGTATGGGAGAAGCTCGCTGGTTTCGGATTAAGCTTGACGGTCAGTTGCACATAGACGTCTCCGCCAGCGTACGCATGCTTCGGCCCGGCCACGTTTACGGAAATCTGAATCGGCTCAGTATTGGGCGTATCAAGACCGGCACCAGGCGAGGCAGTCAGCACCAAAAGGAGACACAGCAGAGACCGTACCATCACAGGACACCAGCCGTTTCATCCGCCGGCACGCTGTCAATCACCAGGCGCGAATCTCTGACCTGCCGGGCCACGGTTTCGCGCCGCCGCTCCATTGCATCCAGGAACGATTCGGTTTCACAGGTAACCATCAAGGAAGCCAGATAGCCGACCAGCAGCCCAACCAGCCCATTGAACACTTGAATCGCGTCCCTATGGTACGTATGCATGTGCCGCTTGGCCGCATCCGTGAGGTTCGAGTACTCCTCATCGGCCCGTGCTTCCGGCGAAAGTCCAAGATCAAACACCGGCTCCGACATCAGCAGAGCCCCGCAGAGTTTACATACCCCCGTCATTCGGCACCCCCGTATTTCCGGGAACGGATTCACCCCGCGCATAGCGCAGGAAATCGTCAATGAAGGCCTCTACTTTCTCGCGCTCCGCTGACACCGCCGAAGCCGCAGCCGGATGAGCGGACAGGGCCATCAGGATATTACTCCTACCCATCCGTGCGATTGCTTCGAGCATCTCCGGACCCTGCATCACTTCGACCGCTTCAGCGAACTGAGAGCCCGCCAGTTCCCGCCGGTATGCCTGATAGGCCTGTTGGCCGACCTGCATCAATTCATTGAGACTTGGAAAACCAAACATGGAACCATCACCACCAGAGGAATCGACCGGACCAGATGCCGGATTCACCACAGGACCAGGCGCGTAAGGAAAACCGGCCGGCGCCGGATAAGCAGCAGGTGCAGGCGCCGCGGCCCGCGTCGCCTGATAGCTCTGGGAGAGAGATTGCACGGCGCCGGCAATCTGCGAAATGTTGCCGAGCAGCCCGCCGCCTCCATCACCGCCCCGGCCGTTGAGGCGGTCCGCCAGGCGCAGGAGCTGGTCGACTTTTTCGAGTTCATCCCACGCAGCACCGCTAGACGCTGGCGGCCGGTCTCGTTCGAGCAGCTTCAGCAGCATGGAGTTTTGCATCTCCATCTGTTTCAGCAGCACTGCGACCATGCCGTCATTGCCGACCGGTCCGCCCAGGCCGAGTACTTCTTTCGCCTGCCGCAGTTGCTCAAACGGGTTGATGGCGTTCGCCATCACCGCCTTGAACCCTTCGGCCACCATACCGACCGTTTCTTTCATTCCCGGCAATTCGGCCGGAGGCCGGGAATTCGCGTTCATCACATCGCGAGCCAGGCCCGCCACTTCAGCGACCACTGCCGCGGAATCGCCCATATCGTCACCTTCCGTTTCTTCGACATCCACACCGCGCCAGGTGCCCCGCGCCTTTTGACCCTGGATGTAGCTCACGTTCCGCTCATGCCCGATCACGATTTCTTTGTGGTCTAGGACCGGCTCCAGTTCGGGATCGGTAATCGACACCTTGCAGCGGGCAATGGTCTGTTGCTGCCAGGGCTTGTTCGCATCATGGAAATACACTTCGTATTCCCCTGAGCCGAACTTCTGCCGGATGAAGGCCTCATCGCACGCCATCAGCTTATCGATCCACTTGTGCTTGAGCCCCACCAGGCCGCGATCAATCACCGGCCAGAGACGGTACACCCGGTATGTCGTGGCGGAAGTGTCGGGATAAGCCGCCGTCGCCCGGAAGAACTCCTCTGGCGGCATGTGTTTCTTGAATTTTGGGGTTTCAACGGCGGATGAATTCTCGATCTCTTCAAGTACCGCTGCTTTTTTGCGAGCCAACCGACCTCCGAGGGAGCCAGAAAATGCACTCTGACAAAGGCATTTCGACAGTACAGGCCCCCGACTTTAGCAGTGATCTGGGCCCCCGGCGCATATATATATATACCTATACTCCGTAAGTGCTTTCGAAACGGACTTTTTCGCCCGATTATTATTGCAGGCGCCGGCGAGTGCAAACAGCGCCGTCCAAACGTGAGAGAGCAACAACAACTCATACCTCCTACTCCCTGTCATGCGAACGCCGGCGCATTTCTCCATCCGCGGTTCGGCCGCCGCCTGGTGACGATGCAGACAGCCGCCAGGCCGGCTGATGACGAGACCGCCACGGCCCAAACCATCGGCGTCATGGCAGCACTGGTGCGCGAGGACGCCCGCAGCCCGATCGTTCGCCAAGCTGCCATGCAGTCCATCGCCGAACTGGGATCCCGCGATGAGCGTAAGGAAATCGCCAGCGTGTTCAAGTGGGTGAAACGGCACGTGCGCTACCGCGCCGATGCCGAGCTCGCCCAGGACACCCCCGCGCAGGACCCCGACACCACGGAAGTGTTGATTCGTCCCGTCGACTTGCTCACCATGCCCGAGCCCACCGGCGACTGTGACGACTTCGCCATGCTGACGGCCGCACTGCTACGCGCCTTGGGTATCCGAGCGAATTTTGTGACCATCGCGGCCGATGAGGAAGACCCCACGCGCTACAGCCACGTATTTCTGGAGGCGATCACCAGCAGCGGCGAGCGGATCGCGCTCGACACCAGCCACGGCCCCCGCCCTGGATGGCAGGCGCCGGCCGTAGGCAAATCGAAAACTTGGAGCATAGACCAACCGATGCAACAGAGCACATTAGGCGCTACCGAGCCCGCATGGTGGCAGACGCTCGTAAACACCGGCGTGAACACCGCGTCCGGCATTCTGAGCGCCCGCTACGGCCACGCACCGCAGGGCACCTACATTCAGGACGGTGACAAACTCTATTACCGCCCCACGGACTCACAGGCCGGCCCGCTCAGCTTTCCCACATCGCAGATCAGCGACCCGTCGGGTTGGATCGTAATCGGCCTGATCGGTTTCGGTTTAGGTCTGGTGCTCATTCTCAAGGGCCGTCAATGAAACGAACTGCAAAGAAACCCCGCGCTAAAAACGCGACCAAGAAGACGAAGAAAGCGTTCCCCGTCGGCCAGTGGGTCAGTGTCAAACGGGTTCGCATCCGGAAGAAGAACGGCCGGCGAATTGTCGAGGTCGCACGCTGAATGTACGTGACCGCCAGCACATTGCAAGGAACCGGCGCCCAGGTCGCCGCGACCGGAGTCCAGACAGGTGGCGCCGCGCTTACGTCGTTGGCAGCGGGCGCCTCATGGGTTCCCGTAGTTGGCCCGATCGTCGCCGGCGCTACACTCGCAATCGGCCTGATCGCCAACCGCAAAGGACCACGGCAGAAAGTCGCCGCCACTCAGATCGTGGACGAACTCGAGCCCGAACTGAAGAGGAACCGTGACGGCTATTTCGCGGGCCCGCGCACCATGAGCAGCCAGGCCCAGGCGCTCGCGAACTTCGATCAGGCCTGGGCGATCCTCACGAGCCCGCAGTATCTTGGCAACCCCGAACTGGGGGAACCAGGCCGGCGAGGAATTAAGGATCGAGACCGAGGTGGCAAGTGGGATTGGTTCAGCTACTACCGCGACCCAATCGAATTCGATCCGGACGTGCGACCCGATCCGACCGCCGCGGAACAGTTGACGCAGTTTGCACAGCAGGTTTCAACCTCCAGCCAGTGGCCGCTATATGCCGGCGCCGGCTTGATCCTTTTGGCTCTGGTGATTTGAATGTACGTAACGAAGAGAAAGACCCTCGGCCGCAATCTTGGCGAGCTTCTGCCCTACGGTCCGAACACTTATTACGACGGCTCGACCGGCGAGTATATTTCCGCCACTGGCCAGCGCTATAAGAGCCCGCAGGAGATGAACGCCGCAGCCATGGCCGCCAACTTCAGCCCCACTTACGACTACAACCACACGCAGTGGGCCAGCGACGCCACAGCTCAACAGGTAGCGCAGAACACCGGCGGATCGGTAGTCCGGAGTGAAGTCTACGGCGGTGCAATGCCGACGTGGAATCTCATCGACTACGGCGGCCAGGACAAATTCAACGCCGGTTTGGTCGCTCAATTGTACGCCACCTATCCGAAATGGCAGGCAGACGCCATGCTGGCCGCTGAGCAGGCAAGATCCGGAGGGAGCTACACGGCATGGAGCGGTCCCACCGTTGAACAGGTAAAAGCAGCCAGCCAGCCCGCGCCCACAACGAACTATCTGCCCGATCCGGAGCCGCCAACGCAACAGACGACCACCACGAACTATCTGCCCGATCCGGCGCCCGCGGCGCCCTCGGGTTCGCAAACCTCCGTCACCACCCCGACCAGCGGAGGCACATCGAACGTGAGCATCGATAACGGCCGTGTAGTCGTGAGCACTCCCACCAGCGAGATTGCTTTCGACGCAGGCGGCTTTGTCGCGCGAGCGAAGGAGCTTCTCAACCAGATCCCGACGTGGGTCTGGATCGCCGGCGCAGGCCTGTATCTGTACGCCAATCGGAAGGACTAAGGAAATGGAAATCGGCTCAATCGTCAAATGGGGAGCGTTAGGACTCGGAGCGTACTGGATCTGGCAGAGTGTTAGCCAGCCCGACGTCTGGACCGAACAGCCGACGCACTATGTGCCGCAGCAACCAGGACAGATTACGCCTCTGCCGGCGCCAGCCCCGAGCTCCCCCACGCCAGCGCCCGCTCCAGCTCCGGCGCCCATACCCGCTCCCGCACCAAGCAGCGGTCCCGATCCGGCCCGCGCCAGCTATGACAGCGGTTATGCCGCCCAGCTCGGCAACAGCATCATGCTCACGGCCGACCAGTGGAATTGGTACCGAACAGAAGCGACCGGCATTCTCCAGACGGCCGACCTTTTCACGCCGGGTAATCGAGGCGAACTCATCAGCGCCTATACGTATCACCAGAGACGCGCGGTAGCAGGACTCTCCGGCATCATCCGCCGCCGCAGTGCATGCCGCCAGGCGTGGGGTTTGTGATGCCGCAATACGACACAAACGATCCCGAACGCTGGAGACTGATTCCGGACACGAAGCCCACGGCCGCGCAATATCCCTTTACGCAGGGATATATTCCCGTCGGTCAGACCTGGCTGAAGCCGGAAGACATCCAGATTCCGGCAGCAGCCGGCGCCGGAGGATTCACCGCCTGGCTGAAAGCGCATCAGGCCGAAGTGTTCATGGGCGCCGTAGGATTCGCGCTCCTGGCCGTGGTGTTTGGAGGCAAACGCTAGATGCTGGGCGCGTACCCCACCGATCGTTACTACGATCCAAACCGGCCGGCTTGGTTGCCCCATTGGGTAGACACCCCCACGGAATCGGCCCTGAAGTGGGGCTTATATCCGGGTGTCAGTACGATGCAGCCGCTACCAGCGCCACCGGCACCGGCGGGACCCGCGGCACCCCAGACGCGGGAGCAGATGACAGTGCCCGGAGCGTGGACTCCGGACATGGCGATCCAGCAGGGATGGCAGAACACCCTGCAACGCTGGACCCAGTTTTTTACCGACCAGGCCAACCAGGAAGCAACGCGTCAGATGCAGCAGGACCAGAAACAAAAATGGCTGGTCTATGCCGGTATCGCCGCGGCCGTGCTGCTCTTGATTTGGCTCATGAGGAGACAGTAACGCAATGATTGTTCCGACTCAGAAGTACCGCCCCGTTTACGTGATGCCCCCGGCACCCCGCCCGCTTTCCGGCTTGGGCCTCAGCTTGCCGAGCATCGATTTCAAAGACCCGAAGATTCTCGCCATTGCCGCCGTTGTCGTCATTCTCCTGGTAACGGTTCTGGGCAAGAAAGCCAGTCAAAGCAGGCGAAGGAAACTCATGCTCGCCCGCTTGAGATGGGCGGAAGAATCGGCCCGCATCCGTCGAGGCGGTAAATAAGCGGGAATGCCAGCGAAACCAAAACAGCGAAAGGTAGCCAGGCGCCGGCGCAACTCCGGTCTGGAATCGGCAGCCGACCTGTACGAACAGTTCCACGGTCGCCCCGCCAGCAAAGTGACGGAGCTTCGCGAGATCGTGTCCGAGCGCACGGAGTATGCCGAACTGGGCAAGCTCATTCAGTTGATCGTTGACACCGGCCGCGGACAGTTTGAACTGCCGTTCGCCGGTAAGGGAGTGAAGCTTGCCAGTTCACCCAACGGCCGCCAGCTTTACTTCCACGGAGGCGACCAGAGCATTGACCTCGACAGCCTGAAGCTGAAAGCGGACCTGCAAAAAGACCAGGTGGAGATCGGCCGGCTTGTGCAGGTGAGCTATCACACGCGCAAGGGCTTTCATGACTTCGAGCCCATCGAATACTGGCACCCGTTGGGAGAGGAATCCGGCATACGGCCGCTATTGGCTTACGACACGCTCAATCGCCAAATGTGGGCTATCGGAGGCAACTACCAGGTGAAGCCGGAAGGGATCGTCGACTGAGGAAACCATGCCAGCCATCGCAAAACGAGTCAGAACAAAGCGGCTCATCAACCCCGAGCGAAAAGTTTCCGGCGCCAAGCCAGCGCGCCGAAACCCAGTGTCCGAAATTGCGGTACTGGGATATCTCAACCCTGAAAGAAGGAAACCAACAGTGAAGAAAAAGCAGCAGAAAAAGCGGGTTTCCAAGCGCAACCCTGTGACGGCCGCCCCACGGCCGAAGCAGAAGGTTTCCAAATCACACCGGCGCCGGAACCCCGCTCGAAACAATGTCACATCGATGTTATCCAAACCCATCGATCTTCTGAAAGACGGAGCCACGGCAGCGGCCGGCTTTCTCGCCACGCGCCAGGTCCCGCAGATGGTTCTTGGAGCCCGGAATAGCGGCTTCATCGGCTATCTGGCAAACGTGCTCGCCGCCGCAGGGACCTCCGCGCTCGCACGCAAGGTGCTTGGCAACCGAGAGGGAGACATCGTGCTCATCGGCGGCAGCCTGTACCTCTTCAACCGTGTGCTGAACGACTATACGCCGCTAGGCCGCCAACTGAATCTGTCCGGAGTCGGAGATCCCGCCGCCACGCTCAAGGGTTTTCGGCCGGCCTATTTCCCCGTCCCCGTCGTGAGCAACCCGAGGACAGGCCAACCCATCATGCCGGCCGCTTTGACCGCGCATGTACAGTCTCTTATCCCGCCCACACCGAAGGCGACGGCCCAGGAACCGGCCGGCAACGTGGGGAGGTTTGCCAGCCGCTTCTGAGCGGCTGCCAAACCACCGCGAAGGTTCGATTTCGATTCGCAAAAGGAAAAATGCAATGAACTTGCTTGCCACTGAAACAAACAACTACGTTCCCGACGTTCGCCGCGCCCAGTTTACCCCGCTGTACGACACCTTCAAGGTGGCTGCCACGGAAAACGTTCCCTCGAAAATTGTGATGTTCGGATCCACGGCCGGCGCCGCCGGCATCGAACTCACCAACATGACCCGGGCGTTCGAGCTCCCCCACCCGATGAAGCACACCGTAAAAGCGGTTCGCGTGGTGCCCATCGGATGCGATGCCGGCGACGTGACCAAGCTGCAGCAGAATTACGTCCTGCGGCTCATCCGGGGCAACGCCGTCGAGTTGGAAGCACCGCTCGAATACTGGGCCTCCGGCGCCGGCACCAACGGTATCGCCGATCCCAATGCCATCGCTTCGCTGGGCGAATATCCGATCGAGCTGGAGCACGGCGACCATTTCGAAGTGAACATCATCGGCACGTCTTTTGCCGCCCACGCGACCACCCCGATTTTTGTTCGCGTGTACCTGGACGGACTGCTCGAAAAGGGCGTTCAGTAAGAACGCATGCAAGGAATGGGCGCCGGCTGGAAGCCGGCGCTCACCATCACACAGACACAGGAGAGCCCGAGCCATGTTTCGAACCCTAGGGGAGGTTTCCCCGCAACCGCAGTATTACGACGAGCCCGGCATTGCGACCTTCGATAAAGTGCTCGCGGCCGGCACCGAATATGGTGACCTCGCCCAGAACTTCGACAAGGACGCCGATTTCTACTGGACCGCTCTATCCGGCACCCAGACCGGCGCCTACCAGGTGCAATTCATTCTGCCGGACGGCCGCAATCTCAGCACGTCGATGATCAACAACGCGAACGTGATCGGCACCGGCCAGTTCCCCGTCCCGATCTGGCCCACAGTGCTCGTGCCGGCCGGCTCCAAGATCGGCTTGCGGCTCAAAGACACCAGCGGCGCCCAAAACACTGTACAGATCTGTTTCGTGGGCATGAGGCGCTACCGCAGCGGCCGGTAAAGCAGCAGAGGAAGTCATGGACGAGGGCTCTGTCAATTTCATCGGCCTGCTGTTATCCGCAGGCTCTTTGCTCATCGGATTGTGGACACGCGCGGCAGTGGCAGAGTTCCGCTCAGAGATGCTCGACCGGCTGAACGACTACACACGGAAGGACGATTGCGCCGACCACCGGCAGCAGATCAACGAGACGATTCGCGACCGTGTTTCCCGAGAAAGGATCAGTGACATTGCAGCCCGACAGCCTAGATCCGCAGCGTAACAACGCATGGCGCCCGCACGCTGGCCGCTACTACACGTACGCGCTTCAAGCCATGAGCGATCACCGTATCGTGGCCCCTTATGACCTCACGCCGGCCGTCGTCTGCATCCCCGACGACACCAACATCGACGTGGCCGCGAGTTCTCCGTTTGAAGGCAGAGTGACCGTGCCACCCGGCTCGTACTTGTGGGCGCTGGCCGGCACCAGCAGCCAGCCGGAAGGGTTCGATCTGCAACTGATCGATGGCGCTACCGCACAGCAGGTGTGCTCCAAGCGCACGATGTACGCGAACGTGACCGGGCAGGGCCAAGCGCCAGGCGGCGCACAATCGCCCCTATTCGTATTTCCGAAACCCCTCTTGATCCAGGCGCCAGGTCTGATGTTGGTTCAGGTGTTCAACCGTTCCACGTCAGTGAACACCGTTCAGGTTGCCCTGTATCTCGCCATCCCCAAGGAGCAGCGGCAATGATCGTTCATTCCGAGACCCGCCGGCCCGCCGCCGTAATCGCGTGGCCGACCTCCCGCACCATCACCGCCGAGGAAGCAGCCCTGCAGGAAGCCCGCGCCATGCTTGCACTCGACGCACAAGCAGCCCGTACCGCCGAGCGCGAAGCCAAGCGCATCTTGGAGGCGCAAGGAAAGACGGTGACCGACAGCCTCAGCCTCTCGCCATCGCACCTGGTTATTCAGGCCGCGGCGGCCGGAGACAACGTAATCATTCCCGGCAGTGGTTCGCTCCGCATTGCGATTTACCAGCTCGACTTTTACAACTCCGACGCGCAGACGATCCAATTCCTGGATGGCATCGGCGGATCGAAGCTCAGAGGTGACCTCACGAACTTTGCGGGCGGCGCCGGTTACTTTTTGCCCTTCTCTGACGAGCCCCATTTCGTGTTGAGTCCAGGTAAGGCGTTCGTGTTGAACCTGTCAGCCGGCGCCGCAGTGGGAGGCTTCCTGAAATTCAGGATGCTCGAGAAATGGGCCAGCTAAACCGCGCCGCCATCCTGCTCATCGCTTCCGCCGCGGTGATTTGGGCGCAATACTACGGCGGATCCGCCCAGACCACCTATCTGCTGTTTCCAGCCGCCGTGTGCCAAGCCGGAAGCGCGGCAACCGGTTTCAGCTTGCCGGCGACAGATGCACCGGAGGCAATATGCAGCGAAGGAAGCAATACTCTCTACGGCTCACTCAAATTCAGTGCCGACGCCCAGCAGCAGATTCAAACCCACTGGCAGAACCCGCCCGACTGGACGGGAGCGGCGAAACAGATCGAGATCGTAGCCAGGTGGGCCACCACCGCGACTATCGGCGCCGTGAAGTGGAGAGCGGAAACGACGTGCGCGGCAGCCGGCGCAACGCTTGATCCGGCTTGGCAGTCTGTAGGTGTCACCACGACCGGCGTACCGGCCCAGGCGAACGCGGCGGTTGATTCGACCATCGCCCTCACGCCGGCCGGCTGTTCGCGCAACAGCGAGTTTTTTTTGCGCTTCAGCCGTGCCACCGATCCGCCGAACAACGCGGAGGCAGCCGCGAACCTGCTCTGGTTGCGCATCAAGGTGACCCGGTGAGCCTGATTTTTGCGGACAGCTTCGACCATTACGACACCAGCCAGATCACGCGCAAGTATGCGAGCAAATACGGCACCACAACGGTAATTTCGGCCGCATCCGGCCGGCGAGGAACGGCCGGCCTCACAGGCTCTACGAACCCAGGCTATTTTGGCGTCACGCGCGGGATTCCATCACTTGCCACGAGCATCGCAGGTGTCGCGATCAAAACAAACGCGCTCCCGGCGACGAACAAGGCGCCGCTGTTCGTCTGGTTCGATGGATCGAGTTTTTTCAGCGTCGGCGCTTTGATCACGAGCTCCGGCGCCATCTCCATTGAACGCAACTACAGCCCCAACGTGGTACTTGGCAGCACCGCGGGAAACCTGATCAAAGTCGGAATCTGGCACTACATCGAAGTTCTGGCGACGATCCACGACACCACCGGCCAGGTAATCGTTCGAGCGGACGGAATCGAAGTGTTGAACCTCCAGAACGTGGACACCCGCGCCACTGGAGCAGGACCAACGGCGACCGCGATTCAGCTTGGACACGGAGCCAAAGAAAGCAGCACTCAATGGAGTGCCGTATTCGACGACTTCTATATTTGCGACACCAGCGGCAGCCGCAACAACACATTTCTCGGCGACATCAAAGTCGATTGCCGCTTGCCAGTTGCTGCCGGCAGCTACGCACAATGGACCCCCTTCGGCGGCGCCGGCGCAAACTGGGAACACGTCAAGGATGCCGTCCCGAACGATGACACCGATTATGTCTGGAGCGATGCGCCAGGCGCCCGCGATGCCTATAAGTACACCAGCGGCCCAGGCCGCATCCTCGCAGTGCAGCCGGTTTCGTGCGTAAGGAAAGACGACGCCGGCGCCCGCACCATGGCGCACATCGCCGAAATTGCCGGAGCCGACTACACCGGCGTAAACCTCGGGAGCACTGACAGCTATAGTTTTTTGTCCTCGGTTTGGGACGCGAACCCCGCGAGCAGCCAGGAATGGACACCGGCCGATGTTACGGCCGGCAGCTTCGGCCCAAAGGTCATAGCGTGATCAAATGGCGCAGCGAGTCACCCAGGCAGTAATCGAGGCAATAGAGCAGCCCCAGCCGGCCGCGTTCGCCACACAGGCGGTTCTGGAGATTGTCATGCCAAGCGAGAACCACCTGTTAGTCACACAGGCAGTCCTCGAAATCGTGAAGCCAAACCTGCCCACGGCCGCCCCGTTCTTACCCATTCAGCTTTGAAGGAGAAATGCCATGCAACTCAGCACAAGACGCGTAGCAGCAGCCGGAGCCGGAGCCATCGTAGCGGCCGGAGCAATCCAGCAATCGCCGCTCGACAGCGATGCACGATTCTGGGCGTCGGTGATTCTGGCGGCAATTCAGGCAGCCGTGCAGCTCGCGGCCCTGTTCGCCAACCCACCCCAGCGCCAGGCTCTCAAAAACGCCATCAAACCGGCCCCCGAAGACGCGCTCCAAACTAAGCGGTAAAGGAAGCCACAGAGAGCCACTCGAAACCGTTCGTTTTTGCCAGCCTGCGATGCTCGACAAGCCCATCCCGAAGCCGATCCGTCCGCCAGCATTCGCCCGCGACCGCGCCGGCCGGCCGCCGAGCTTGCCACCTGTCAGTGACAATCCGTCCGGCCGCTTTTATCGTGGAGATTGCCTCACACTCGCACGTGAAACTTGTACGGCGTGCGGAGGCTACGGCTACCAGCCCAGAGCGAACAGACGGGCGGTTTGCAAGTGCGTTCTGAGAGGCATTTTTCGAGTGTGCCTCACAGCGTACAAGGATCTGGCGGACCGCGGCTATCTCGCCCACGCCCGCTATGTCATCGATCCACACACGAAGCGGACCTGTTACGAGATGCCGAACGTTGATTTTCGCGCGGACTTCGAAACTACCGTCAAGCGGACACTCACCGCCCGCCAGTGGAGAATTTTCACTTTGTATTTTGTGTCCGAGATCGATTGGCCCGCGATCGCCGCAGAGCTCGGAATGGACCGGGGACAATTCTTTCATGAGGTCTACCGCATTGAAGCGAAGTTAGGCCGCCGCTTGGCGGAACTCGAACCGTACAGCCTCTTTCCTATCGGCCGCTATTTCACAGCCAGCCCGAAAGGCCTGAACCATGCCAAATCAGCAGCGTAACGATTTCCGCAAGCAGCTCCGCGCAGCAATGCAGCAAGAGGAGAAGCTCCTAGCAAAACGCGAGGGAAGGCCAGCCCGCGATGTGTGGCCCGTTGTGAATCCCGCGACCGGCCAACTCCGGCCCGCTTATCTCATCACGGATCGAGCCAAGCGGTACCGCGCCCAGGCCAACATCGAGCGGACCCGGAAGCTCTGTATCTATTGCGGAGCACCTGCCGGCCGCGGCCGGCGCCTGGACGTGGAACACATCGATGGAGACGAGAGCAACAGCAACCCGAACAATCTCGCTTTCTCCTGCCGGCCCTGCAACGTAAGGAAAGCCAATGTGCTGCATTCTGCCGGCATCGGCAAAAAGACGGCGCAGTACAACCCGAGGAAAGCCGGCGCCCGCAGTTTAGGCGAATGGATTATGGCCGTGAGCACCATTCAGCGGCGCGACAAACGCACCGGCCGATTGCTGCCTCCCGACCAGTGGAAAGCTCCCATGATGCCGCTGCCGGACGCAATCGCCATGGTGAGAGCAACGCCCCCGGAGCGCCGCTCCGAGTTTTCCTCCATGCTGCGAGCCAAGCGGAGCGTCCGCAGGCGTTCCCGCGACGACGTGCCCTTCTAGCGGCTACGCCCGAATTCCCGGCACCCTTACCCTTGCCGGCCCCCTGAAAATCGATCCTAGGGCATCCTGGAGCAATGACCGCCGCTCTTTACTGCCGCGTTAGCACTCGGGATCAGCAGAACGACAATCAAGCCGACCAGTTGAAAGCGTATGCTGCCAGCCGCGGCTACCACATCACCGGCGTTTACTCCGACACCGAGAGCGGAAGCCGGCACCAACGGCCAGGCCTTGCGGCCCTTCTGCGGGACGCCAGCGCAAGGAAATTCGATATCGTCCTGTTCTGGAGCCTCGACCGCATCAGCCGCGGAGGAGTTTTGAAAACGCTCGAAATCCTCCAGCTATTCCAACGCTACGGTGTGAGATTCCGTAGTCTGCAACAGCCGGAACTCGACACCACCGGGCCATGGGGAGATGTGATTGTCGCGGTGTTCGCCGCCCTTGCCCAACTGGAACGAATGCTGTTGATCGAGCGAACCCGCGCCGGCATTGAGAGAGCCAGGCGCAGCGGCAAGGACATCGGACGGCCGCGGCGGATCCTGAACACGGATACCGTACACGAGCTCCGCGCAGCCGGCCGCACCATGGCCGAGATCGCCGCCAGGCTGGGAGTATCGGAGTCTACCGTCTACCGCCGGATTCAGCCGCGCAGGAACAACCAGGCCGACGCGCCCGCCACTATCATTGCGCCGGCGCCAAGCAGCATTGTGTGCTCATCCTCGTTCATATCCGGCCACGTGAACGACGGGAACGACCAACCCGGCGCCGGCTGATTGGACGAAGAAGCATTGGACGAAGAAGCAGGCGCCGGCGAGAAGGAAGGACCGGCGCCGAACAGTTTCACGATGTAGTTGTAGGTTTCAGCCGGCACCGTGGCAAAGCCTGCCAACACATCAGCGATCCGGCCAGGTCCCGCATTGTAGGCAGCCGCGGCCGTTTCCCAGGAACCAAACCGCCTGTACAGTTGCGCCAGATACCGCACGCCCCCGTCGATGTTCTGATCCTCATCATACGGATTGACGCCCAAATCCCGAGCAGTGCCAGGCATCAATTGCATGACACCGATTGCGCCCTTTGGCGACCGTGCCGCTTGGCTGTAAGAGGATTCGGCCGCAGCCATCCGCAACACCAGCGACTCAGGCACCCCATACCGCGCGGCGGCCGCCTGCAATTTTTCTTGGATCGTCATACATCCAGCATATCGGCCGGAAAACCAACTGAGTTCCGCCTACATTGCTTAACCAACGAGAAATGGCTTGTGAACGCACGTCACAGAACGCCCGCAAGCGGATCAGTTTCAAAAACCGTCGCCGGCCGGTAATACCGCTGAAGCGTCTCAACCGAACGGTGCCCAGTGCGTCGCATGATGGCGACGACCGCCGCTCCCGCCTGAAATGCAGCCGTTACACAACCAGCTCGCAAGGAGTGAGCTCCGAACGTCTTAGGCTCCAATCCGATCAGACCGGCAGCCCTCTTGACCACACGACTAATCGTATCGGCGTTCAGCGCGTGCAGATACGGCTTCTTGGTTCTGGGGTGAATCCGGCAGAACACCGGCCCTGGTTCGGACCCGCGCACACGGAGCCACTCTTTGAGTGTCCTCACAGGGCATGTTTCCGGTTGCGCTCCAAAGCCAATTCCGACTTCACGCCCCTCGCCTACCTGATCGGTCTTCGAACGCCGAATGCGAATCCGCACACCTTTACGAGGTACGAACGTTACGTCATCCAGTTGCAAGGCGACCATCTCAGATCGACGCATGCTGGATGCAAAACCAAACACTAGAATCGCGCGGTTGCGCCTGCCCTGAGCATCGTTGGCTAGCAAGGGGCTGATCTTCCTGAGTTGACCAGGTGTCAGTGCCACCTTTGCTTTGGACTTGTACTCCAACAGGCGCCGTGCCCCGGCAATAATAGAGCCCACCTCCGAATTGAACGGTGTCGGAAATCCATTGGTTTTATGCATGGCGGAGACGCCAGCGACTTTCACGTAAACTGATCGAGGGTTCATCCCCGCACTGAGCAAGGCAGTCACCCACAGCCCGAGCGTACGAGACTCAGCAGGCATGGATTCCAAATGCACCGATTCACACCAGGCCTTGAAGCTGCGCCAAGCTTGATCGTATGCCTTCTTTGTGTTCAGTGCCTTGTCGTGTTTGGCGAATTCCATCAGTTTCTCCGCGAGCAGATGTAGCTGTTGTAGGCAAATCATAATATCGCATAAACTACAACTTGGATTTCGGAGAAGTCAAAGGAGGGTAGGAAGAGAAATCAACATTATCTCCGATGATGCCTACCGTCTGAGCACGGCAGCCGCCGGAGCCAATTCGGCGGGTAGATTCCCGGATACGCTCCTAGAGCTTCTGGGCGCCCTCGACCTTGGCCAGATTCCGGTCGAACGTACCCATGGGGAGATGTCCAGCCTTGCGGGCCAAATGAAACATCAGGCAATCCGAAAAGCCCAGCGCGGGCTTTACGCGGAACAGCGCCAGCGCCGCGGCTACGGTCTCCGGCTCCTGTAGCATCAGGTCCCGGTGATTGAGCAACATCTCAATCGCCTTAGCCTGATCTTTCGGGCCCAGTTCATAGACGGTGGAAAGCACCCAGATCGCCTCGGCCAGCGCGAGAACAGAAACCTAAGCACCGTTTTCGATGAATGCCTCGGCCGAGGCGACTTGGCGGAGGTCGTCGCGGGTGATCAGGCGCACGAGGACGTTCGTGTCAACCGCGCGCATGGCGTTTCCAGACGTAGTTGCGGATACCGCTCTTCAGTTCAGCCAAGCCTCGTTTCTTTGGCGTCCGCGCTCCGAACAACGCCCGATGAATGTCCTCGGAGGTGAACCGTCCCGCGCGCCGGACGACAATCTTGCCGTCCTCGTCGTCCCATTCCACGATCGAGCCGGGACCGGCTCCAAGCTTTCGCCGCACGTCCGCGGGGATCGATATTTGCCCCTGCGCCGTAATTTTCGAGCGCGCGATAGCCATGCTTTTATATTACCAGGGTAATGGACGGATCACGGCGGGCCGGCCGGGAGCGGTTCCCTTGAATACGTAAGCGGTAAACTGTGCCAAATTTGATCGTAGGCATGGCTCGCAGGCTATTTTTCGTGAATGAGGTGCACTCGGACCGCGCGGAGATCAGCGGGGAGGACGCGAAGCACCTGACGCGCGTGTTGCGCGTGGAGCAGGGCCAGCGGTATGAAATATCGGACAACCGCACGCTGTACCTGGCCGAAATTGAAACGGCGCGCAAGGAGCATGTCGTGTTCCGGATTATCGAACGGCTGGAATACACGGCTCCTTCCCTCACGATTTCGCTCTATCCCGCGCTGATCCGGTTCGAGCGCTTCGAGTGGATCCTGGAGAAGGCCACCGAACTCGGCGTGGCGGCGATTACCCCGTTTGCGGCTGTGCGTTCGGAGAAAGGCTTGGACCGTGCGTCCGCCAGGAGAATGGCCCGGTGGCACAAGATCGTCCTCGAAAGCAGCCAGCAGTCGCGGCGGCCGGTGATGCCTGTGCTCCACGAAACGGCACCGTTCCAGGCGGTGCTTCGAGCGGAAGCGCCGCGGAAGCTTCTGCTCGATGAAGCGCCAGGGGCTCCGCCCATCCGCTCCGCGCTGGCCGCGGCTGAATCCATTGCGGTACTAACGGGACCGGAAGGAGGCTGGACCGATGTCGAGCGCGCCGGAGCCATCGCCGCCGGTTGGATGCCCGTTTCGCTGGGCCCGAACATCCTCCGCGCCGAGACGGCGGCAATTGCGGCGCTGGCGGTCCTGTTTTGCGCTTCGGACAGCCCGCGGTAAAGTTACAATTCGGATATGAACTTTTCCAGAAGGCAGTTTCTCGGCGCCGCCGGGGCCGCCGCGCTCTCCACCGCGCGCAGTTATTCGC
>JADZGD010000039.1 GCA_020854055.1 Bryobacterales bacterium
AGGTTCAGGTTGGGCGACGCCATGTCGATCTTCGCGCGGAGCGTGCGGCTCCCATCGGGAAACTCGCCGGCGCGCATGCGCTCAAACAGGTCCAGGTTTTCGGCCACGCCGCGGTTCCGGTACGGGCTCTCCCGGCCGGGTTCGGTCAGCGTTCCACGGTACTCGCGCATCTGCTGCGCGTTCAGATCGCAGACGTAGGCCTTGCCCGCATTGATCAGTTGGATGGCCCACTCGTACAACTGGTCGAAATAGTCGGAGGCGTAAAACAGCCGATCTTCCCAATCGAAGCCCATCCAGCGGACATCTTCCATGATGGATTCGACGTACTCGGTCTCTTCCTTTTCCGGGTTGGTATCGTCGAAGCGCAGGTTCGTCTTGCCGTCGAATTCCCTGGCCAAACCAAAGTTCAGGCAGATCGACTTGGCATGCCCGATGTGCAGATAGCCGTTGGGCTCGGGCGGGAAACGGGTATGGACGCGTCCACCGTATTTGTTCGTCTTCAGGTCTTCGATGATGATGGCGCGGACGAAATGCGATTTCTGGACAGTTGAATCCGCCGGTACCGCGGTGTCGTTACTCATAGCGCAGTTCCTTGCAATTTCCCGATGGCCTCGCCGACACGCTGAACCGAGACTTCCCGCCCCAGCACCTCGATTGTTTCAAACAGCGGAGGCGCATTCTTGCGGCCGCACACCGCCACGCGTACCGGAAGAAACATCTGTCCGGCCTTGACGTGAAGTTCCTCCGCGGCAGCTCGAAACGCCGATTCAATTGCCGGGTGTATAAACTCGACGGCGGCCAGAAGCTGGTGCGCCTTTTCCAGAACCCGCAGTGCCATGGCCCGGTCACCCTTCTGTGGAATCAGTTCGGCCGGATCGTAGGGAGCCAGCTTTTCGAGGAAGAAGAAATCCGCCACCGAAACCACGTCGCGGAGCAGGCGGATCCGTTCCTGAATCAAGGGCGTTACGGCGAGCACCTTCCCTTCGTCGGCTTCCAAGCCGGCCGAACGGAGAAAGGGCGCCAACTGGGGCGCCAGTTGGGCCGCCGGCAGTTTGTAAATATGCTGCCCGTTGAGCCAGACGGCCTTGGGATCGAAGGGCTCCTGTTCGCTGAAATTGATCACCGCGTTGGACTTGTTCACACCGGCCAGGGTGAATGCTGCCACCAGTTCATCGCGGTTCAAATGCTCACGGTCGTCCTTGGGGTTCCAGCCGAGCAGGGCCACAAAATTGATGAACGCCTCGGGAAGAAACCCGGCATCCCGGTAGGATGTGACGCTGACCACCGGACCGTGCTTGCGTTTGGAGAGCTTGGCGCCGTCGGGGGCAATCAGCAGTGGCAGGTGGGCGAACTGGGGCACCGGCGCGCCGGCGGCCTCAAACAGCAGAACGTGCTTGAAGGTGTTGGCCAGATGGTCCTGCCCACGGATGATGTGCGTGATCTTCAGATCGATATCATCGGCGCAGGAGGCCATGTGGTACGTAGGGACGCCGGAGCTTCTGAGCAGGGCAAAATCCTCGATATCGGATGTCGATTTGGACTGCTCTCCATAGACCGCATCACGAAAAGTGACCACGCCGCCGGCATCTCGCGGAACGCGAAAGCGGATCACAAACGGCTCCCCGGAGGCGGCTCGCGCATCGCTCTCGCCTTGGCTCAATTCCCGCATTTCCGGATTGAACAGCCAGCCGGCGGCCCCTGCCTCCGGCGCGCCGTCATCGGCGGTCCGCGCTGGCGCAAAGTCGCGGTAGGCCAACCCGCGGCCCACGAGGTGGTTGGCCAGCGACGTGTGCAGCTTGCCTCGCTCGGACTGGCGGTAGAACTCGTCCCAGTCCAATCCGAGCCAGGCGAGACCTTCAAAAATCGAATCGAGAGACTCCCGGGTGTTCCGCTCGACGTCGGTATCGTCGATGCGCAGAATCATTGTTCCCGCGTTGTGACGCGCAAACAGCCAGTTGAAAATGAATGTGCGCGCACTCCCGATGTGCAGATAACCGGTAGGGGACGGGGCAAAACGCACTCGCACCATGAATCTTTAGTATTGCAGATGTGGATGCCCGGCCACCTTCAGGCGCCGGTAAAGCGCGGCCATCCGCTCTACGGAAAGCTGCTCAGCGCGGAGCGATGCCTCGGGTTGGGCGCCGATGAGGCTCTCCTCATAGTGCGGAGCCAGATTGTTGCGCAGCGTCTTGCGTTTATGTTCAAAGCACCAGCCGGCAAAGCGCAGGAAGCCTTCCGGGTCATCTACCACTGGTGGTTGAGGCGTCAACCGCAATACCGCCGAATCCACTTTGGGCGGGGGTTGAAATGCGCCCGGGCGCACCGAAAACAGCACCTCCACCCTCGCGAAAAGCTGCGCCGCCACCGAGAGATAGCCATAAGTTCGAGACCCGGCGGGTGATGCGGCCCGCTCGGCAACTTCTTTTTGCATCAACAGGATCGCGTGCTTCAATACACTCCGGGCGGCAAGAATTCGGTGCAAAATCGGCGAGGTGATGTAGTAGGGCAGATTCCCGGCAATGACTGCCTGGCCCCACTGGGAGAGATCCGTCTCAAGAATGTCCTGACGGAGAACAGTCAGCCGCGGCAGGGCCTGAGATTCCAGTTGCGCAGCCAGCACCGGGTCCACTTCGATGGCGATGACGCGACCGGCCCGTTGCACCAACTGGCGCGTAAGCGCGCCCCTCCCTGGACCAATCTCGATAACGAGCGGTTCTTCGCCGCCGCAGACAGCCTCGGCAATGCGCTGAAGCACCGGTTCACTACGCAGAAAGTGTTGACCTAGACGCTGGCGTGACAGCGCTTAATCCCTGACGTCGATGGTGCTGCGCTGGAAAGAGATGCGCAGCCGGGCCGAGGTCGGCTGTCCGAAGAACGTAGCCGGTTCGAACCGGGTCACCAGCAGCTTGCTTTCAATAGCCCGGCGAATTTCGGTATTTCCCGCCAACGATCCCTGCCCGCCGGGAATGGAGTAGCTGACCATCCGGCCGCTTTCGTCCACCAGCAGGTCCACCACCACGCCGTCACCCGTATCGCCAAGCGGCAGGCTGTCTTTGATGGAAGCTTCCGTGGAGAGAACCGTGGGCACATCGCCGGCCGAACTGGCGCGCAACAGCGTCAGCGTGGGAACCAGCATGCTGAACAGGAAAATTGCCGAAACAAGGCCGCCCGTAAACGGAATGGCGAACGGACGCATGAGATTTTCCGCCCACAGGTCAAAGCGGCGGATCATTACCCCGAGGAAACCCTGATACTCGCCCGAACGGCGGCGGCTGGCTTCACGGGAGGCGATCACACGCAGCGAAATGGCAAGGTCACGCGGAACCGGGCGGCGACGGATCTGGCTGGTCTGCGAACGCAAGCGGTCAACTTGTTGCGCATACGTCCGGCACTGACGGCACTGGGCGAGGTGCTGTTGGAGTTCAACGACCTCGGCGGCAGACAACGTACCATCCATGTGGCCGGAAATGTTGCGATCGATACCGTTACACATCATAGGTTCACTCGACCGTCTGCGGGGTCCATTTGACAGAAGTCCGTGAGTAGAACCGCCCCGCCAGACAGCGGCGCAAAGCCTCGCGGCCGCGTAGGATTCTCGACTTCACGGTGCCCAAAGAAATCCCCAGAATCTCGCTGATCTCCTCGTAGCTCAAATCCTCAATGTCACGAAGAACGACTGCCGTCCTGAACTTTGGATTGAGTTGCTGCAACGCTTCCTCAATCAAGGCCTGTGTCTCGTGGCCCAACAACTGATCAAAAGGCGAGATTCCCTGATCGGGCAACAAATCCTGATAACATCCACGCTCATCGTCCTTCTCGAGGCCCACTTCCTGCCGGCGGTGGCGGCTGAACCAGCGCTGGTGGTTGTAAGCTTCGTTCACGGCGATGCGGTAGATCCACGTTCTTAGAGTGCTCTGTCCCCGAAATGAACCAATACTGCGAAACACTTTCAGAAACACTTCCTGCACAACATCAATGGCGTCAGACGGATCGCTGAGAAGACGGCAAACCAGGTTATAAACCGGCTGCTCGAATCGGGCGATCAGCGTCTCGTAGGCTTCCTCGTCACCCGCGCGGAGCCTTTCGGTCAGTTGCTGATCTTCTGAACAGGCGTCAGCCTGAAAATCTCCTCCGGCAAATGCTCCGCCGGTCACGGACAGGTCAAACCCGATGGTTGAATCGGCCATTCAAAGCCTCACTCGCTCTGCTACCTTCAACCTAGCAGGTAAAAACCACGCCTGCAATGAGTTCGACACCGCCGGCGGGAGGAAAGTTCCGGATTTTCGATTTAGGAGCCCAGGATCTCGGAATAGTACTGTTCGTACCGCGGGATGATGAGACTGGTCGAGAAGCGGGTCAGCGCGGTCTGGCGGGCGGCGGCGGCCATCTTTTGATGGTGTGTCCGGTCGGAAATAATCTCCACCACACGCTCGGCTTGCGCGTCCAGGTCGCCGGGTTGCTCCAGATATCCATCCAGCCCATGCGTGATCAGTTCGGGAACGCCGCCGACATTGGTGGCCACCGGGACCACCCCGCAGGCCATAGCCTCGAGCGCCGCCAGGCCGAAGCTTTCCAGCCTGCTCGGCAGCAACAGCACATGTCCCACTGGCAACAGCCGTTCCACGTGATCCTGCTTGCCGAGGAAAGTAACGTGGCTTTCCACCCCCAACTCGCGGGCCAACCGCTGCGCCGGACTGCGGTCGGGACCGTCGCCCACCATCAGCAGATGGGCCGCTTCCTGCTGGCGCACCTTAGCCAGAATGCGGATGCAGTCCAGCGCGCGCTTCACCGGACGAAAGTTCGATAGATGCAGCAGAATCTTCGCGCCGCCGGAGACGAACTCGGACGCTTTGCGATGGCGCCGGTCCGGGTGATAGGTCTCGCAGTTTACGAAGTTGGGAATTACCCGGATCTCATTCCCGACGCCGAACACATGAACCGTTTCCTGCTGGAGGTAGGTGCTGATAGAGGTAATACCGTTGGATCGCTCAATGGAGAACCGGGTGATGGGAAAGTAGGACGGGTCGGTACCGACCAGCGTGATGTCGGTGCCGTGCAGCGTGGTAATAAACCGCAACCTGTGGCGAGGAGCCAGCATCTGCTGGGCCAGCAACGCGGAGATCGAATGCGGGATGGCGTAATGGACATGCAATAGATCGAGATCGTAATTCTCAGCCACTTCTGCCATCCGTGAGGCGAGCGCCAGGCAATAGGGGGGATACTGGAAGAGCGGATAGGTGGAAACTTCCACCTCGTGGTAGTTGATCCGTGGAAGCCCCGGATCGAGCCGGATCGGGTTGGCGTAACTAATAAAATGCACCTGGTGGCCACGCGCGGCCAGCTCCAGGCCAAGTTCGGTGGCCACGATACCACTTCCACCGTAGGTCGGGTAACATGTGATGCCCACCTTCACGCCTGTCAGGTTATCACTGGATTGTCACGCCATGTGAACAGTAATATGAATTATAGTGGCCGTCCGGATCGTCAATCACGCAATTCGCATCAAAAAAAGATGTAGCCCGGCTGAGTTCTGACCGCTAGTTTCATGATGAAGAATATTCTCGCTGTTGTCCTTCTGTGCTCTGTCGCGGCCGCTCAATCCGGCACATCGATCGCTCCGCAAACGCCCGGATCGGGAGCGGGACCAACACCGGCCATCAGCCTGGTAGCACCAGGCTCGGCGATTTCGGGAAGCATTCCGCATGGCGCCGCAACGGCGGATATTTTACCGCTCTCTCTGCCCGACGCCATGGCGCGGGGCTTGCGCTATAACCTGGCGCTGACGAATGCCGATTTGAACATTCGGGGAACCAGCGCCTCCCGGCTGCGGGCACTAAGCGCTCTGATGCCCAACCTCTCGGCGCAGGCCTCCGACACCACCCAGCAAATGAACCTCAAGGCACTGGGTTTCGGCGGGTTTCCTGGCATTCCGGCGATCATTCCGCCCTTCAACGTGATGGACTTGCGAGCGGCGCTGACCCAGGCGGTGATGGATTACAGCGCCATCCAGCGCTACCGGGCCGGGGGCGCGGACCTTTCGGCGGCGCGGCGTTCCCTGCAGAACACGCGCGACCTGGTGGCGCTGGCGGTGGTTTCCCTCTATCTGCAGTCGATCACCGCGTCCTCGAGGATTGATGCGGCACGGGCGAACGTGGAGACTGCCAACGCTCTCTACCACCAGGCCGTCGACCAGAAGAAAGCCGGCGTGGTGCCGGGAATCGACGTGCTGCGTGCCCAGGTGGAATTGCAGGCCGAACAGCAGCAATTGATCTTCTACCGCAAGGAGTTTGAGAAGCGAAAGCTGGACCTGGCGCGGGCCATCGGCCTGCCGGCCGGCCAGGCCTTCCGGCTCACCGATCCGGTGCCCTACACTCCGCCGCCGCCGATTACGCTCGATGAGGCGCTCGCGCGCGCCTACGATGCGCGTCCGGATTACCTGGCACTGCGCGAACAGGTGCGCTCGGCCGAATTGTTACGCAAGGCGGCGGGCGGACAAAGATTGCCGTCCATCGTTTTCGACGGTAATTACGGCACCATCGGCCCGCGCTTCAACGACAACCACGGAACCTTTCTGGTGACCGGCGCCATTCGAGTTCCCATCTTTGACGGCGGACGGATTGCGGCCGATGTGGAGCAGGCCGATGTGTTGCTGTCCGGACGCCGGGCCGAGTTGGAGGACCTGCGCGGGCGAATTGATTATGACGTCCGCACCGCGTTTCTCGATCTGAATGCCGCCGCCGACCAGGTAAAGGTAGCCGAGAGCAATCGCATCCTGGCGCAACAGGAGCTGGAGCAGGCCCGCGACCGTTTTGCCGCGGGTGTCAGCAACAGTGTGGAGGTGGTTCAAGGCCAGCAGGCGGTGGCCACAGCCCAGGAGAACTTCATCAACGCCCTGTTTGCCTACAACCTAGGGAAGGCCTCCCTGGCGCGCGCGGTCGGCTCAACGGAGACAAACATCTTGAAATATTTGAATACAGGCACGATAGGAACCGGAGGCGCGCGCAAGTAGATGGCCGATGGATTGGAAGTAGGACCGAAATCGCCGCTGGGCGAGCCACGGCAGCCCGCCGAACCACAGCAGCCGGCGCACGTCCGGCAGACACCTCCCGAGGAGCCGCCGGAGGAACCACCCTCCGCCACGAGCGGACGCAAGGTCTGGATTCTGGCCGCCGTGATCGCCGTGGGGCTTGGGGCCGCCTTCTACGCATGGCGCTACTACTCGGTGCGCGAGACTACTGATGACGCTCAGATCGCGGCGCACATCGCCCCGGTGAGCGCCCGGGTCAGCGGCTACATAACGGCGGTGAACGTAGACAATAACCGCTACGTGGAGGCCGGCGCTATTCTTGTGCAGATTGACCCGCGCGATTACCAGGTCGCCGTGGAAAAGGCCAGAGCCGATCTTGCGGCGGCCGAATCGGCGGCGCATGCGGCTCGTACTCATATCCCCATCACGACCACCACAACCTCAAGCCAGCTTCACATCGCCCAGGCAGGCGTGCACGAAGCCGAGGCCGGCGTGGAGAGCTCCCGTCAGCAGGTGGATGCGGCGCTCGCTCGCGTAAAGCAGGCAGCGGCCAGCCTGCGGCAGGCCGAAGCCAACTACGTTAAGGCCGACAGCGACCGGCAACGCTATCAGCAACTGGTGGCTAAGGACGAAGTCTCCCAGCAGCTTTATCAGACGGCTGTGACCGCGGCGGAGGCGCAGCGGGCACGCGTGGATGCCGCACGCTCAGGCGTGGCCGAGGCCGAGCAGGAGGTTTCGGTGGCCAGGGCGCACGTCGTGCAGGCCGAGGCCAAAGTCCGGCAGGCCGAGGCGAATGTGGCGGCTGCATCTTCGGCTCCACAACAGGTCCAGGTCTCCCGGCAGCGGTCGAGCGAAGCCGGCGCGTTAGTCGAACAAAAGAAGGCGGCGCTGGCTCAGGCGGAATTGAATCTGCAATACACCACGGTACGGGCGCCGGTCAACGGCATCATCGGCAAGCGCAACGCCGAATTGGGACAGAACATCAGCCCGGGACAGCCGCTGATGGCCATTACTCGCATGGACGATATCTGGGCCACGGCCAATTTCAAAGAGACGCAGATGAACCACATGCGCCCCGGACAAAAGGCCAATATCAGCGTGGATGCGTATGGCGGCCGCGATTATGCCGGCTATGTGGAGAGCATCGCCGGAGCCACCGGGGCGACGTTCAGCCTGCTGCCCCCGGAGAACGCCAGCGGCAATTTCGTCAAGGTGGTACAACGCATTCCCGTGCGTGTGCGGCTCAACCAGGGACAGAATTCGGAGCACGTGTTGCGGCCCGGCATGTCGGTGGAAGTCACGGTGTTCACGCAATGAGTTCGCCGATTCGCATCATTACGATCGCCCGGGAGTTCGGCAGCGGAGGCGCGATCATTGGCGGTATCCTCGCGTCGCGGCTCGGTTGGGCGCTGGTTGACCACACCTTCATCGACCAGGTGGCGGCCCAGCTCAAGCTGGAGCCGGAACTGGTGGAGCGCTGGGACGAGCGCGTGGATACCTGGTTTTACCGTACCGTGCGCGCCCTCTGGCTGGGTGGCTACGAGGGATCGGCGACGGCATCAGGGGGCGAAGGCGTGCTCGATGCCGGGCGGATGGCACGACTGGCGGCGAGCACCATCGGGCAGGCGGCCGGCATCGGAAACTGCGTCATCGTCGGACGGGGCGGCCAGTGTCTGCTGCGGCATCGCGATGACACGTTCCACGTGTTCATATACGGGCCGTGGCGCGAGAAGATTGTGCGTGTCCGCGAGCGCTTCGGCGTTGACGCGAACGCCGCCGCCGAATTGATGCGCGAAAGGGACCACCAGCGGGTCGCCTACGTCCACAGTCACTTTCAACAGGACTGGTGCAACCGGCGGCTCTACCAGATGCTGCTCGACTCGGGCGTCGGCGTGGAGCGCGCCGCCAGCGCCATCCTGGTGGCGGCGGGACTGCAAGGGACCACCACCTGATGCCTGCGTCATCAACCGGCCAACCGCCGCAGGTGAACCCTTGGCTGGTGGCCATCGCGGTCATGTTCGGCACCTTCATGGAGGTGCTGGACACCACGGTGGTCAACGTGTCGCTTCCGCACATCGCCGGAAGCCTGTCATCCACCATCGACGAAGCAACCTGGGCGCTGACCTCCTACCTGGTGGCCAACGCCATTATTCTTCCATTGACCGGTTGGCTGGCTGCCTACTTCGGGCGCAAACGGTTGCTGATGTTCGCGGTGAGCGGCTTCACGATCTCGTCTGTGTTGTGCGGACTGGCGCCGAATCTGGCGGTGCTGATCCTGTTCCGGCTGGTGCAGGGGGCCACCGGCGGCGTGCTGCAACCCATCTCGCAGGCGGTGATGCTGGAGGCCTTCAAACCCGAGGATCGCGGCAAGGCGATGGGCTTCTGGGGGTTGGGAATCGTGGTGGCGCCCATGTTGGGCCCGGTGATTGGCGGCTGGCTGACGGACAACTACAGTTGGCGCTGGGTGTTCTACATCAATCTGCCGGTGGGCATCCTGTCGGTGATCATGGCGCATTTGTTTATCTTCGATCCGTCGTATTTGAAGCGGGAAAACCGGGGTATTGATTACTGGGGCATCGGGATGCTGGCGGTGGGCATGGGAGCGCTGCAGTTTATGCTCGACAAAGGGCAGCAGGATGACTGGTTCGGTTCGCGCCTGATCACCTGGCTGGCCGTAGCCGCCGGTGTGGGCCTTGTCTCCTTCGTGATCCGGGAACTGGTGAGCCGGAGTCCGGTGGTGGACTTGAGGGCGCTGAAGGAGCGGACGTTCGCCTCCGGTGTCACGCTGATGACCGCCGTCGGGTTCGTTTTGTACGGAAGCCTGGTGTTGCTGCCCGAGTTTCTCCAGGTGTTACTGGGCTACCCGGCGCTGCAGGCGGGGGTCGCCATGGCCCCGCGGGGATTGGGATCGTTCATCGGCATGCCCGTCGTGGGGATGATCCTGTCCAAGGTGGACGCCCGCAAGATGCTGGCCATCGGCGTCGCCGGAACCGCGTTCACCCTCTATCAGTTGTCTCAGTTGAATTTGCAGTGCGGCTACTGGGATATCTTCTGGCCGCAGTTCATTCAGGGGCTGGCGCTTTCGATGCTGTTTGTGCCGCTGACCACGGTGACCATGGCGCCGATCTCGAGGGAGAAGATGGGTAACGCCACCAGCATCTTCAACCTGATGCGGAACCTGGGCGGCAGCATGGGGATTGCCGCCGCCACCACCATGGTGGCGCGCCGGGAACAGATGCACCTCAATCAGTTGGGTGAGCACGTCACTGTGTACGACAACGCCACCCGCCAGTTCCTGAACCAGATGCAGCACGCCCTGGAAGCCCACGGCTCCGATGCCGTGTCGGCAGTTCATAAGGCCCAGGGCGCGCTGTTCGGTATGTTGGACCAGCAGGCCACGCTGCTGGCCTATCTGGACGTTTTCTTTATCATGGCGATCATCTTCCTGTGTGTGCTGCCGCTGTTACTGCTCATGCGCCGGGCGGCCAAGGGCTCCGGACCGGTGGCCGCTCACTGAACCTGGAACGGACTGCGCCAGGGGAGCTACTCTGGAAGGTGCGTATGAGACGATCCATTCTGGCACTGATCGGCTTGGCAGCGTTCTCGTGTTGCAGTCATGCAGCCAGCCTGCGAATCATGACCTTCAACGTTCGCTATCCCTCCAAGAACGACGGAGCCAACCTATGGGAAGCGCGGCGCGACATATTGGTCCGGACTATCCGCATGAACGATCCGGACATTGTGGGCACCCAGGAACTTTTCTACGAACAGGGCCAGTATATCGCCGGGAAACTGCCCGCATTCACCTGGTTCGGCATCAGCCGCAGGGGCAATCACGAAGATGAACACATGGGCGTGTTCTATCGCAAAGACCGGCTCGAGTTGCTCGACTCCGGCAATTTCTGGCTTTCGGAGACGCCCGAAGTACCGGGCAGCATGTCCTGGGACGTCTCGCTCCCTCGCATGGTGACCTGGGGAACGTTCCGGCACCGGGCGAGCGGCAGGACGTTTCACTACTTCGATACCCACTTTCCCCATCGCCGCGAGGACAGCGCTGCGCGAGTCCAGTGCGCCGAAGTAATCCTCAATCGAATCAAAAAGCTGCCGCCGGCGGAAGATGTCATTTTGACGGGCGATTTCAACTCCCGCACCGGCTCGGAGCCCTATTCTATTTTGACCCGGATGCTGAATGACGCTCACAGAGTCGCGCCGGAAGGGAAGGGCCCGGAAGGCACGTTCCACGCTTTTCGGGGCACGCCGTTTCCCGGGAGGATCGATTGGATTCTCTATCGCGGGAACCTGAAGCCGGTGTCGGTGGACACGATCACCTACAACGAAAACGGCCGCTACCCGTCGGATCACTTTCCCGTCGTCGCCGTTTTCGATTGGATCGCCAGGTAGCCGCCGCGGTTTCGCCCCTACTTGAACTCAAGCTGGTAAGGCATCACTTTCATCAGTCCGCCCTCGGTCCAAAGGGAAAGGTCGAACTTCTTCCACAGAGCCTCCACACGCGGGTCGACGGAACTCTGCATCGAACCAGCCAGCAGCCGGTCAATCAACGATTGGCGCGCCGGATAAACGGCCAGCCGGACGCGCTCGGAGGCAGGAATACCGGCTTTCTTTTTCAACACCTCCACGGCGCGGTCAAGCCCGCCCACCTCGTCTACCAGGCCGTTGGCGCGGGCCTGGGAACCGAGCCAGACACGCCCTTGCGCCAGCGGTTCAATCTGCCCGGCTGTCTTGTTCCGGGACGCGGCTACGAATCCGACAAAGTTCGCATAGACCTCTTCCATGCTCTCCCGCAATTTATTGCGCTCAGCCTCGGTCAACGGCTGATACTCGGAATCGATGGTGGCGAAGCGGCCGCGGGTGAACAGTTGTTTGGTAACGCCGATCTTGTCGTAAAGCCCGCGAAGGTTCGGTCTCGCGAATATAACGCCAATCGAGCCGGTGAGCGTATTGGGATAGCTGATAATGGTGTCTCCGCTCGAGGCGATGTAATAGCCTCCGGAGGCGGCCAGATCGGACATGGAGATCACCAGCGGCTTCCTTTTGGCCAGCAGTTTAACTTCGTGTAGGATATCGTCCGATGCGATAGCGTCTCCGCCGGGTGAATTGATTCGAAGAATTACGCCCTTCAACGAGTTATCGTCGCGTACCTGGCGGATGGTCTTGATGAAACCGGTGGCGGTGAGAGCCTGGTCGTCGGCGAAACTGGAGGCGCCGCCCCGCAGGATGGTCCCTTCCCCCACCAGCAGAGCGATGGTCCGCTTGGCTTTGAGCCCGATCGACGACGCGGGCACCCGCGAGTAATCGGCTACGTTGATCTTTCGCAGCTTGTCGCCGGCCTTCTTTTTCAACTCGGCGAAGGATTCATCTTCGTAGAGCAGCCCATCCACCAGGCCGGCTGCTCTGGCCTGGCGAGCGGTGAACGGACCCTGGTCAATCACCGCGCGAATATCGGCCGAAGTGCGCTTGCGGCCGGCGGCAATACCCTCCAGCAGTTGTCCGTAGATGCCGTCGAGCAGGTCATTCAAAACCGTCACAGTCTCGGGCGAAGCATCGGTCCGGGTGAACATATCACCGGCATCCTTATACTTACCGATGTGCTCCACCTCCATGCGGATACCCAGCTTGTCGAGCGTCTTGCGGATGTAGGTCACCTCCGCCCGCAAGCCCTTCAGATCGAGCATGTCGCTCGGGGCGAGATAGATCTTCTCGGCCGCCGATGCCAGATAGTACTCCCGCCCGCCCGGATTCACCAGAAACGCGATCACCGGCTTGCCGGACTTGCGGAACTCGACCAGGTCGGAGCGCATCTCGTCGAGCTTGGCCCAGCCGGCAGTGATAGCGTGGGGCGAAATGATGACCGCCTTGATGCGCGAATCGGCGGCGGCATTGTGAAGAGCGCTCCACAGATCGGACACGGTGACGGTGCGCTCGGCTGAGCCGAAGGGGAACGGCAGTTCCAAACCGGCACGTTCCGGTATCTCGCCTTCCAGGTTGATCACCAGCGCGGCCGCGGAGGGAATGTCCGGAGCGCGCTCGCCGAGTTTCACCGCGGCGAACAACAGGATCAGGCCGGCCATGCCCGCCAGCAGAACGCCGCACAGCACCCCGATCAGAAACTTCTTCATATCATGCTCCGCTGAGAATCAGGTCGAACCGGTGGCTGACATCACGCAGGTAGGCGGCATCTCCACCCCGTAGCTCCACCGTGGCGGTACCTTGGTAACCGGTGGCGGCCAAGGCCTGATAGATCGCCTTCCAGTCGAGACCTCCGTCCCGTAGATCGGTCCACTCGGTACGGCCGTCCTTGTACAGGAAATCCTTGATATGCAGCTCGGCGATCCGGTGATTCAGGGTATGAATCCACTGTTGCGGATAACCATAAAAAGCAACGTTGCCGACATCGAAATAGGCCTTCAGCCAGGGACTCTTGAACTCATCCACATAGTGGGCGAATTCGATCGGGCTGAGCAGGAATTTGTTCCACACCTCTTCGATGGCGATGACTACTTTCAACTGCTCGGCCAGCGGAAGAAGCCGGCGAATCTGCTCCTGCGAGCGCCGCCACGCCTGTTCGTAAGTGGTATCGGGACGCACCACCGCCGGCACCAGCAGCACGGTATCCGCGCCCCACAGCCTGGCATTGCGCAGGCTGGCTTCCATGCCCTTACGGCTCTCGGCAACATCGGCCGGATTCGGTGAGGAGAGCGGGTACTTCCAATGCGCCATGTTCATCACCGAATGGATGGGCACCTTGGCTGCCTGGGAAGCCCTCAGAATCTGCTCGGCCTCTTTTTCATCGGTAACGGTCTGGCACTCCATCGCCGCAAATCCGGTTTCGGCCGCCAGTTTGAAACGATCGGCATAGCTCAGCTCCTTGGGCAGCATGGAGATGAGAACGGCTTTGCGGATGGGAAGCCGGGCCGCGGCGGCAGCACTAGAGCCGGTCGCCAAAGATAACGCCGCGGCCGAGGATTCGAACAGGAAGTTTCGTCGGTTCATTGGGCACCTGGTATGACCCGGCAGACTCGGACGGCTGCCGCCGAACCACAGGTTGATTCTACCTGACCGGAAGGGGGAGACAAGGAGAAAAAGAGCGGCGCCGGAGAATCGCCTTCCCGGCGCCGCCCGGAAGACTTAGCCGCCGACTACCAGGTTGGGAATTTTGATGATCTTCTTTTGGATTGCATACTGCACCAACTGTGCCTTGTTGTGGATGTCCAGTTTGCGCATCAGGTTGAACTTATGAGCTTCCACCGTCTTCACGCTGAGATTGAGATCGCAGGCAATCTCCTTTACCGAATTGCCCTCGGCCAGCATCTTAAGCACCTCACGCTCGCGCGTGGTGAGGGTGGCAAAGCGCGGCAGCCGGTTGGCGGACTTGATGCGGGAACGGAAGTCGTCCACCAGTTGGGCCAGCATGCGCGGACTAAGGTAACTGCCGCCGCGGCAGATGTCACGGACGGCACTGACCAACTGTTGGGCCGGACTGTCTTTCAGGACGTAACCGCTGGCGCCCACCTCCATGCCCTCTACCAGGTAGTCTTCGTCGTCATACATGGTCAGAAAGAGCACTCTGGTTTCCGGGCGGTTCTTCTTGATCTGGCGCGTAGCCTCAAAGCTGCTAAGACCGGGCATGCCGATGTCCATCAGCACCACGTCCGGGCGGATCTCGCCCGCCACTTCCACTGCGTCTCCTCCGTTGGAGACCTCTCCGATGACTTCCATATCCGGCTCTGACGCCAGCAGCGTGCGGATCCCCTGGCGAAACAAGGTGTGGTCATCCGCCAACATGATTCGAATCTTGGCCATATCGTTTGCCTGCTACGAACTGATGCTTGTCTGTTCCGGCGCCGGCAACTCGATGAGCCGGACCGGTTATCTCCCGGTTGACAGGCGGGCGCGCACCCGCACTGTATGGTCTTGTGTTCTGCTTCAGACTGCGCGATCACCGTGCGTAGGCACGGGCAGTTCAATGAGAACGGTGGTCCCCGACTTGCTGCGCCGGTCTGGGGCAGCAGGGGTGCTTTTTACGTCAAATCGGCCACCGAGCAGCGCGACACGCTCCCGCATCCCGGCCAAGCCAAACGATTCGCGTTTGGTGTAAGCTTCGGCAACCGTGAAACCGACGCCGTTATCTTCGACGCTTAGCTTCAAGACTCCATCGGCGGAATTCACTGAAATATTTACGTTGGTCGCCGCTGAATGCTTGGCAATGTTGTTACAGCACTCCTGCACCAGCCGGTAAACGATCATCGCCATTCGCCTGGGAAGCGAATCCAGACGGCCAACCTGAAGCCGCACGCGGCACCCGTAGGCCTCACGAAAACGGCTCACTAATTGACGCAGTGCCGGAGCAAGCCCAAGTTGTTCCAGAACCGCCGGACTGAGCGCTGCAATCAGGCGGCGTATTTCGAGAATGGTGCGCTCGGTCAACTCCCGCGTCTCCCTCACGCGCTCCCGCCACTCATCGCGGTCCGGGTTCCTGCCTTGCTCCAGCATTTCCAGTTGCAACCGGATGCACAGCAGTGACTGGCCGGCTTCGTCGTGCAACTCCCGGCTGATGCGCCGCCGCTCCACTTCTTCCACGTGCAGCATGTGCTCGGCCAGTTCGCGAACCTGCTCCTCCCGCGCGGCCAGGTCTTCGAGCAGCTTTGCCTTCTCGGCCGCCGCCATGCAACGCTCTCCGGCAGCGCGCAGCAGTTCCTGTTCCCGCGGCAACCACTCATAGGGCTTGGCAAAGGCGAACTGCATGACACCGGCCAGCCGTTCGCCGGAAAATAGCGGCACGGTCCAAAAAGACCGGTATCGTCCGTGCCAGGCTGCGTCGAGCAGAATCTTTTCCGAGCGGCTGCCCGCCGCGATGTGGCCCGCCCTCGCGATGTTCGGCCTGCGTACCAGGTGGCTGGACACGGCGGGCATCAACAGGGGATCTTCTTTTTTCTTTCTGCCGCCGGCTTTCTTTGGACGCACACTCGAGCGCAGCACCCAGTTGTCAGTGTGCTCATCGAACATGTATAGGTTCGATGCATCGGCATGACAATAGGTGGTGAGAGTGGAGAGAAAGCGGTTCAGCAGCTCTTCGAGACTGCGCGCCTCCAGTTCGATGCGGAACAGTTCAAAAAAGGCCGACGTCTCCGCCTCTCGCACCTGATAGAACGCTTTGTTGAGGCTGAGTAGAATGCAGAAGTTGAGTTGATCACGCACCCAGCGGAAGTTGGACTCTTCCTCTGCCGACCGGTTGTGAACGATCTGGCGGAGAAGGCTGTCATATTCCTCGAGAGCCTTGACGATCACCGCCGGCACCACGTTCAGCTTGGCCAACCGGCGTCCGTTGTACTCCACCTGCTCGAGAAAGTCGGGTAGACCGTGGCCGCTGCCGATCATCCGCGCAGCCGCGCCCGCGGTGATGGCCCGAAGTGCCAGGCGCTGCTTGCGGTCGAGTTTCAGCCCCCGCAGTGGAGCCATGAAACGGCGGTCAAGCATCGTCGACTTGGGCGCCAGCAACTGCGCCAGGCAGTGAAGCTGGGTTCGCAGTTGATCACTCAGTACGTCGGCCGCATCGGCTAGTGCAAGTCCCTTACCGTGTTCCACTCACACTGCATATCGGGGGTTTCACCGAGAAACTTTAAGCACAACCAGCCGGAGCGCGGAGTTAGCGATGGGCCTTGTAGGTACGGATGAGCCGGGCCAGCTCGGGTTGCCCGTTCGCCGCCGCCTCGTCGGCCGCGGTACGGCCTGCTTTGTTGCGGACTTCAGGATCAGCCCCGTGTTCAAGCAGGAACTCGACTACGTCCCTCTTGCCCCAGGAGGCGGCGCGGTGGAGCGGCGTCGATCCCGATTCGATATCACGGGCGTTGACGTCGGCGCCCTTGGCGAGCAACAACACCAGCACGTCCCGGTTGCCGCTCAGCACGGCGTCGTGCAGCGGCGTCGCTCCGGCGGCGTTGCGGCTGTTCACTTTGGCGCCGTGCGCGATCAGCAGTTGGACAATATCCTGATAGCCTTTGAGCGCTGCATCGTGCAGAACGGTCGAACCGAATTGGGAGCGGGCATTCGCATCGGCGCCGCGCTCCAGCAGCAGGCTGACTACCTCGATTTGGTTGCGCAGCACCGCATCCTCCAGTTGCTTGGAAGCCAGCCGGTCCGAGCCGGCCAGCCGGGCGCCCTTATCGAGCAGCATGCCGATCACTTTGCTGTGACGGTACTGAATTGCCAGATCGAGCGGCGTTGCTCCGTTCAGGTTCTTCGCGTTGACAACCGCGCCGGCGGCCAGCAGGACCGCGACGGCGCCGGCGTTGCCGCGGCTGGCGGCTTCGTGCAAGGGCGTATCCTGGTTCCCCGTATTGGCAGCGCGGAAATCCGCCCCAGCCTCGATCAGCGCCTTCACGGCATCCGTCTGTCCCTTCCAACAGGCCTCATCGAGCGGCGAGTTTCCGCTGCGGTCGCGCGCATTGACCGGAGCTCCTTTTTGAATCAACAGCTTGATGATCTCCACATACCCCCGGCTGGCAGCCAGGTGAAGCGGCGTCGAGCCGCTTCGCGCGGTAAGCGTCAAATCGGCTCCGCGATCGAGCAGAAGCCGGACCACATCTGCATGGCCCGTGATGATGGCGTAATGCAGCGGCGTGGAACCGCCTTCGGAATGACGGGCATTCAGGTTAGCGCCCCGCGCAAGCAGCAACTCGACGATGGAAACGTTGCCCGCCCAGGCCGCATCGTGCAGGGGTGTACCTCCAAGCGAGTCCCGGCCGTTGACATCGGCGCCCTGGTCAAGCAGCGCGTGAACCTGCGGCGCATCGCCGGCGCGGATCGCCTTGTGCAGAGCCTCGGTCAACTCCGCCGGTTGCAGGCCCACGAGCAGAGCCAGCATCAGAAACAACATCGGGATACCTGTCCTCCATGCTACCCCGCCCGGCGCCGGGGGAAACCTCGCCTCGGATGCCTGTCTCGCAGCTCCGGCGATTGAGCGCGGCGCCGAACTCCGCTCGGCCGGCAACGATTTTGGAAGGTTTAACCGGCCCCGCTGGCGCAACCCCCTGGCCCGGTGAGTATCCCGGTTTGTACAGAACCGCGTCAGCCCGTACTACGGCAGCATCGATCCGGTTAGCGCCGGTTCCCGCTGTTCGATTGGAACGTAATCGCGCCGCTCGGCGCCCAGGTAGATCTGGCGCGGGCGCGCAATCTTCTGCTCCGGATCAAGCAGGCCTTCCTCCCACTGGGACATCCAGCCAGCCACGCGCGGCATGGCGAACAGCACTGGAAACATCTCGGTGGGGAAGCCCATCGCCTGGTAAATGATCCCGGAGTAGAAATCCACGTTGGGGTACAGCTTGCGGGAGACGAAGTAGTCGTCTTCAAGGGCGATCCGCTCCAGTTCGAGCGCGATGTCGAGCAGCGGATTCTTGCCGGTTACCTCAAACACCTCATCGGCCGTGCGCTTGATGATCCGGGCCCGAGGATCGTAGTTCTTGTAGACCCGATGGCCGAAGCCCATCAGCTTCACTTCGCCGGCCTTTACCCGGCGGATGTACTCTGGAATCTTGTCCTTGGAGCCGATCACGTTCAGCATCTTGAGCACTGCTTCGTTGGCTCCCCCGTGCAGCGGACCGTACAGCGCCGCGGCGGCCGCCGCGATGGCCGTGAACGGATCGGTATGGGCGCTGCCCACCACCCTCATGGCGCTGGTCGAGCAGTTCTGCTCGTGGTCGGCATGGAGGATGAAAAGCACCTCAAGCGCCCGCTCCAGCACCGGATCCGGCCGGTAGCGCGGCTCGGTTCCCTTGAACATCATGTTCAGAAAATTGCCCGTGTAGCTCAGTTCGTTGTCCGGATAGGCAATCGGCATGCCGATGCTGTAGCGGTACGCGAACGCGGCTATGGTTGGAACTTTGGCCACCAGGCGGTAGAAGGTGATGCGGCGGGCTTCGGGATCGAAGATCTGTTTGGATTCCTGGTAGAAGGTGGAAAGCGCGCTGACGGTAGCGACGAAAATTCCCATCGGATGGGCATCATAGTGGAATCCCCCAAGAAAACGCCGGATGTTTTCGTGAAGAATGGTGTGGCGAGTTACGCCATCCACCCACATCTTCAGCTTCTCGCGGGTGGGAAGACTGCCCCGGTAAAGCAGGTATGCCGTTTCAAGGAACGTGCTGTGCTCGGCGAGTTGCTCAATCGGATAGCCGCGGTAGAGGAGAATGCCGGCGTCGCCGTCGATGAAGGTGATCCTGCTCTGGCAGGAGCAGGTGTTCATGAACGCCGGATCATAGGTCAGGAGGCCGAAATCATGCGGATCGGTCTTGATCTGGCGCAAGTCCATCGCGCGGATTGTTCCGTGTTCGATCGGTAGTGAATAAACCTTGCCGGTCCGATTATCCGTAACAGTTAACGAGTTCTCGGGCATGTTCCCTTCCAATGATTACGATGATGTCCTGACTTCAGCGGACGGAATGTAATATAGCAGATTAACGATTGTAGATTAAACATTAAAGATTCTAAGATCCTCTACTCAGAGGCGCTTGCCACTGAGCAGTTGGTCGAGAACGGCGAACAGGGCATCGCCCTCGAATACCGTCCGGGTAGACCAGTCATAGGCGAAGTCGTTTACTATCTTTCCATTGCCGTCAATGATGAACAGGTGCGGGATGGTTTTGTGGGGCGTATTCAAGGTCGCTTTGAGATAGGACCGCGTCATCTGTCCACAGTCGTACAGGATGGGATAGGTGATCTTGAAGCGGGAGATAAATTCCTCCACCATCTTCAGGTCGTGTGGCGGATAGGTGACCACGCTCAACACCTGAAGGCGTCCCTGGTACTTGTTCTGGACCTTCTCTAGAATCTGAGCGAACGTCTGGCAGGCCGGGCAATCGGTCTTCATCACCTCGATGAGGACGACCTTCCCTTTATAATCCTGAAGGTCGTGTTCCACCAGGTTGGAGTCGGGCAGCGAGAAGCCCGGCGCGCGCCGGTTGGACAACTCACCGGAGGCGGCAACCAGACCCGCCGCACCCAGCACAAGCGCAGCCATGCGAAGAGAAAGGCGCATGTCTACAGGCTATCAAAACTGGAAATAAATAAACGGAATCGAAACGTCGGTGACACCGAACAGTTCGATAGTAAACAGCATCGCCGCCACCGCGGTGGTCCACGCCCAGGCCGGTCCGGCCGACAAACGGCGGAAGGCGTTCAGATGCTCTTCGATGAAAGCTCCCGTGAGCGCGAGGGCGATCAGAAGAAGGTGCCATGGGGCGAACAGCATCTGCCCCGCCGGACCATGAAACATCCGGCCGAGAATTTGCAGGCTGGCTGGAAGATCGGGCGCGCGGAAGAACACCCAGCCGATCATGGCAAGGCCGAAGGTGGCCGCGGCGCGAAATGGGTAGCTCCACAACCGTGCGGGCCGGTCGGCGCCGGTGAACCGTTCGGCCGCCAGCAACCCGCCGTGGTAGCCGCCCCAGATCAGGAAGTTCCAGCTCGCGCCGTGCCAGAACCCACCGAGCAGCATGGTGATCAGCAGGTTGCGATAAGTCATCAGGGCGCCGTGGCGGTTACCTCCCAGCGGAATATAGAGGTAGTCCCGCAGCCACGTGGACAGAGATATATGCCATCGCCGCCAAAACTCCGTGATACTGGCGGAAAGATAGGGCCGGCGAAAGTTCTCCGGAAAGTGGAAACCGAGCAGGCGGGCCATGCCAATGGCCATGTCCGTATAACCTGAGAAGTCGAAGTAAATCTGCAGGCCGAAGGCGATGACGCCGCTCCAGGCGGCGAGGGCTCCCGGGTGGCCGGCGATGTCGCCGAAATAGGTATCGGCGACTCGCGCGAAGACATCGGCGAAGGCCATTTTCTTCATCAACCCCAGCACAAGCTGGGTGACACCGCTCGTCAACTGTTCCGATGTAGGCCGCTTCCAGTGGTACAGATCCCCGAAAAACGCCCGGGCGCGGACAATTGGTCCGGCCACCAATTGCGGGAAGAAGCAGATGAACAGCGCGTAGTCGAGCGGATTGCGAATAGCAGCCTGCTGCCCCCGGTAGACATCCACCACATACGACATGCTCTGAAAGGTGTGAAAGCTGATTCCCAGTGGAAGAATGACGTCCAGAAAAAACGAACCCGCCGGGCGGCCCAACGCCAGCGCGAGGTTGGAGGCGAGGAAATTGTAGTACTTGAAGAAGCCGAGCAGGCCCAGGTTAGCGGCCAGGCTGAAGATCAGCACCGCTTTGCGGCGCCGTCCGGGCGGCATCGCTTCCAACCAGCGTCCGGCCGTGTAGTCGATGGCGGTGAGGACGAACAGTAGCAGCAGAAACTTCGGGTTCCAACTGGCATAGAAGAAGTAACTGGCCACCAGAAGCAGGAATCGCCGCCCAGTCCTGGGAATCATGTAAAACAGCGCCAGCACTACCGCCAGGAACAGAAAGAAGGAGGCGGTGTTGAAAAGCATCGGTCACACTCCCCGCAGTTTCGCCGCGACGGCATCCACCAGCATGCGCGAGAACCGGACGGAGCCCGGCCGGTTGAGGTGCATGCCGTCCTTGAATAGAGCTGGCGTCTCCAGGGAGTCAAAGGCGTCTTCATCAACCAGCGAGACGCCCGGGCGCCGGCCGAATTCCCGGATGGAGGCGGACAATTTGTGAACCAGGGTGCCAGGGCGGACCAGGGGTCCGCGTGGCAACCGGATAAAGATGATCCGCGTGCGCGAGTGCCGGTAGCGCTCCAGGATCCGGCCGAACCACTGGCGGCGGAATTGAGCTTCCCGGCCTGTCTGCGGAAAGGGCGGGCGAGCCAGATAGCCGGCAACCGTATCCCGCTGGTTCCGGTCGGCGCCCGGCGGCAGGTGTACCGCAAGGGTGTTCCAGTCGATGCTCAGGCCGGTCATGGTCGTCTGGGGGCCTTCATAATCGTTGGTCCACGACTCAAAGCCCCGCTGGCAGAGTCTCACGTAATCGATTCGCTTTCCGGGGGCCGACAGAAACGCTTGAACGTCGTGCTGCAGAACAAAACCCTTGAAAAGCACTCCACGAAATGCCTCCCAACGGCGCTGCCAACTAAGGTAGGAAAGCGGGAAATCGGCAAAATCCGTCAACCGCAGCCGGACAATCGCATAGTGCAGCGCGCGAATGTCATCCGCATGATCGATGCCGACATCTTCATCCTGGTAATCATTGACACCGAAGACGATGGCCCGGTAGCGCGAACTGGCCGGGTCCAGATCGCGCAGCATGTAATACCAGGAGCGCGGGTCGCTGCCGGCAACCCCGGCGCTGCGGAACACCAGGCCAGAGGCGGCGGTCATCTGGTTGGCGATCTTGGGCAGGTAGGCAAACCGCGAGTCACCCAAGGTAATGACCACGTTATCACCGGCGCGCTTCTGGAATTCCAGTTCGCGGCGCAAAATCATCTCAAACAGCCCGGCCGAGGAGTCAGGCTCGAGCCATGGGGTGTAGATCCGCGTGCGAAAGAAGACCGCATCCACCGAGAACAGCAGCACGAGCGCAATCGAGAGCCGAAGACACACCACGGAATCTGAATTTTAGCAGGTGCAGTCGCTGTCTGGCGTTCTCCGATTACCAGCGGACCGAGACCTCTCGCGTGCTCACAATGCGCACCGGACCAAGCAAGCCGGAGGGCAATAGTGGGCTGTTTGCCGTGTACCGGAGCATATTGGTGCGGGTGAATCGCCTGCCCGCGGGAAGTGATGCATCGCCGATCATCCGATTCGGCCAGAGGTTGACTACCTTCACCTCCAGCCGGTTGACGCCTGGATTCAACAAACCGGTTATGTCGGTCCGAAACGGCGGCTTCCATAACACCCCGAGGTTGTGGCCATTCAATGACACCTCGGCCAAATTGTGCAACGTCCCCAGATCCAGTTCCGCAACGGTATTCGAAGCCGCGGTTGGCGCCTGGAAGGTGACGCTGTAGGTGGCCGCGCCCGAGTAGTAGCGGATACCGGGTTCGGCGCGGGAACTCCAGGTGACAAGTTGCGGAAAGTACGCCATGTCCGGGGCGCCCCAACCCGGAGTGAAACGCACCGTCCACGGCCCGTTAATGGTCAGCGGCTCCGGTACGGGAGCCACAGTCACGTTTACCGCCCGTCCGGTTCGACTTGCAAGGTGATAACAACCGCCCGGGGCGCGGAGCCGCAATTCTCCCGAATCGGTGATTCGTACTTCGGCCGCTGGCTCCACCATTGCTACGGGGTCCCGCAGTCCGGCCTGACGAAACACCACAAATACGGACTCCCGCGCGGCAAGGTGAAGAGGCACCTCAGTATGAGTTTCGCCGGTGCGGTAGACCGGCAGCAGACGGCGCGCCCCGGTCGCCGGGTCCCACAGTTCCGGGATCTTCCCGAGCACACGGAAGCGAACGGCCGATTGCCGTTCCCGATTCTCTTTATTGACGATGAAATACAGGTCCGTATCACCGTCGCGGCGATGGATATAATCGAGACCGTCGGCGGCAATGAAGTCGGGTGGCGTGTTGCGGGACCGGAGCACCTCGCGGATCGAGCGGCGCCGGATCACCTTTCCGCCGGCCCAGATCTCCGCCGCCAGACGCTTCACTGCGGCGTCGCGGTTGCGGTAGTCGGCCTGGCCGATGCTCTCAACCGGCGGGAGACCGATGACAGTGGCGCCGGCGCCCACCAGTTCGCCTATCTTCCGCAGCACCTCGATGGACATCGGCTGGTGGCCGGGCAGCACCAGCACGCGGTAACTCATGCCGTCGGGAAACACGATGCGGCCGTCTTTGGCCGATGCGCGGGTGAGCAGCGCCTCGGCATTTACGACGTCATAATCGTAACCGGGGCCAAGCCGCGGATCCACATGCCTCATCTGGACGTAGTTGGGAACCTGCTCGCCGTTGAACAACAGCACGTCGGCCACGAACAGGCCGCGGCTGAGCATGTACGAACAGCGCGCCAGGTAGTCAAACCAGGCGTGAGACTGGTCCCACCAGGTGATGTTCGGGTTGATGTGGGTTCCGGCGAAGTAGACCGCCCCGGGCTTTCCGAACTCCTCGGGGGAGTGATCAAAAGTGTGGAGAATCATCCGGTTCACACCTTGCAGGAAAGCTTCATCGGCCACCGGTTTCAGGCTCCAGGGGTCTTCGCTCCAATGATTGCCGATGGAGGTGAAGGCCTCGGCGGCGACAAATTGCCGGCCGTAAATGTGGGCGGCGGAGGCCGGTCCTTTGACGTAGTATCGCTCTTCGGGCGTGACGCGATGAGTCGCGCACTCCATCCAGAACTCGCCCACCGGGATGTCGTTGGTGCCGAGCATCTGGAGCGAATCGGTGGAGATCTCACGCGGCCCGCCTGCTTCGGTCTGCCAGAGCAGGCCCCGGGCGTGGGCCAGATCCGCCAGCAGGCGGTAGTGATTATCGAAGAATAGATCCGAGCGGGTACGGTCGAAATCCTGGCGGAAGCGGGCGCTAAGGGCGCGGGTATCGATGTTGCCGCTTTCGAGTACCGGCAGCCAGGGTACCGGATCGTAGCCGCGGCGCCGGCGAAACTCGGCGACGATCTGTTCCGTCCAGTCCGTTCCTGAAACCTCAAAGCTGTCGCAATGGATACCCTTCAGACTTTTCGGCAGCGGCCCCTTACCGAATAGCCGATCGAACATGGCGCGGAAGTTGAATTCCACCGCTTTCCGGCTGAGGTGATCGGCATAGAGGGCCTTTTGTCCCGTAGCGAAGTAATCGGCGCTCTGGCCGGTGGCGGTGTGCCCCATCCGAAGGAAGCGGTACTGGCCGGCCGGGATATCCCAGTTGAGGCGTCCGCTGGAGTCCAGGAAGCGGGTGACGTCGGTCCAGGGGTTGCCGAGCGGAATATCGGCGGTATCGGCGAGAGGTTCGACGTCGGAGATCTCGCGAGAGGGCCGGCCGTGTCCCAGACGGGAAAGCTCGGCGGCGAACACGGCGATATCGCGGTAGTAAAGCGGGCGGTCCTGCTGGTCCTTGACGACGCCCTGCGGCAGGGGAAGCACTTGTGAATAACGGCGCGGCCCCTCGGCCCGGGTGACACCCCAGACGATCTTCTGCGCGCTCATTGCCGGAGTAATCCACGGCCCGCCACAGTTGGCGCCCGGCATCAGCGTGAGAGTGACCTCGAGACCCAGCCGGTCCGCTTCACGAAAGGCATAAAGCAGGGCATCCCGCCACTGGGGTGACATCCATGCCGGGCCGGGCGGCAGGGGGACGGCGTGCGTGCCGTACTCACTCGGACCGGCGCCGGGATCCCACTGGAGCACGCCGCCGATGCCTTGCTTCTTCATCTGCTCGAACTCGTAGGTGATCCGGCTCTTACTGATGTGGGTGTGCAGCCAGACCCAGAATGCGCGCGGCCGGGCCTCCAGCGGCGGGCGGGAAAAATCGGAGTCAAGCGAGCCGCTCCAAGCGGCCGCTGAAGCCAGGAGCAGCAGGCAGGCGCTTCGCATATCTTGTCCCGATTATGACGAAAAGAAGACCGGACGAAAAGAAGACCGGTTGATTGTACGCCTGCCGGTACAATGGATTGTGGCTCATCGCGTAACCCTTATTCCTGGAGATGGCATCGGCCCGGAAGTGGCCGACGCAACCGTTCGAGTTCTCGACGCGGCCGGCGCCAACGTCGAGTGGGAGCGGGTCGAACTGACTTCGGCAATTATTCAGGCCGCAGGCGAAGAGCTGCCGCCAACCGTAATCGAGTCCGTCGAAAGGACCCGCGTCGGCCTGAAAGGGCCAGTAACCACGCCGGTTGCCGGCGGCTTTCAAAGCGTGAATGTCGCGTTACGCCGGCGGCTCGACCTGTTTGCCAACATTCGCCCGATACGGCAGCTTCCCGGATTGAAGACGCGATACCAGGACGTGCACATCGACATGGTGCTGTTCCGCGAAAACACCGAGGATCTCTATTCAGGCATTGAGCATGAAGTGGTCAAAGACGTCGTCACCAGCCTGAAGGTGATTACGCGCACGGCATCCACCCGAATCGCCCGCTATGCGTTTGACTACACCCGCGCGCAGGGCAGAAAGAAAGTGATCGCCGTTCACAAAGCGAACATCATGAAACTGGGTGACGGACTCTTTCTGAACTGTTGCCGTGAAGTGGCCGCGCAATATCCGGAGATCGAATACAAAGAACTGATCGTGGACAACGCCTCGATGCAGATGGTGATCCGTCCACAGCAGTTCGATGTGCTGGTGATGCCCAATTTGTATGGAGACATCGTTTCCGATCTGGCGGCAGGACTGGTGGGCGGCCTCGGCATCGTACCCGGCGCCAACATCGGCCAGGATCACGCGGTGTTCGAGGCGGTTCACGGCTCAGCTCCCGACATCGCCGGGAAGAACCTGGCGAACCCAACGGCTCTCATTCTTTCGGCGGTTTCCATGTTGGAATACCTGGGCGAAAAGCAGACGGCTCAGCGGATTCGCCAGGCGGTGGAGACGGTGTACCGGGAGGGAAAAGCTCTGACGGGGGACGTGGGCGGCGGCGCGAAAACAACCGAATTCACCGATGCCGTGATCGGGGCGTTGGGCTGAGAACGGATGGGACCGGCAACCACCGGCCCCGTCCGGAAAACGGCGTAATCAAAGTCCCTTGTTGGCGATGAATTGCACCAGGTCCACCACGCGGCAGGAATAACCCCACTCGTTGTCGTACCAGGAGACGATCTTTGCCAGCGTACCGCCGATGACCTTGGTCAACTGGCCGTCGACGATTGAGCTGTTGGAATTGTGAAGGTTGTCGCTTGAAACCACCGGATCTTCGGTATAGGCGAGGATGCCCTTCATCGGTCCCTCGGCCGCCTGCTTCAACGCGTCGTTGATCTGCTGGGCGGTCGCTTCGGTCTTCAGCACGCACACCAGATCGACAACCGAGACGTTTGGCGTCGGCACACGCATGGCATAACCGTCCAGCTTGCCCTGCAACTCCGGCATCACCAGGCCGATCGCCTTGGCGGCGCCGGTGGAGGTGGGAATCATATTGATAGCAGCGGCGCGTGCGCGGCGGAGGTCCTTATGCGGAAAGTCGAGCACGGGCTGGTCATTGGTGTAGCTGTGGATGGTGGTCATCGAGCCTTTGTCGATGCCGAACTTCTCGTGAACCACCTTCACAAACGGCGCCAGGCAGTTGGTGGTGCAACTGGCATTAGAGATCACATTGTGCTTGGCCGGATCGTACAGCTTCTCGTTCACGCCCAGCACGATGGTGATATCCTCGCCTTTCGCCGGCGCCGAGATGATCACCTTTTTCACCGTGCCGCGGATGTGCTTTGCGGCCAGGGCGGCGTCGGTGAACTTGCCGGTTGATTCAATCACGATCTGAGCGCCTACGGAGGTCCAGTCGATTTCGGCCGGATCCTTTATCGCGAAGATCTTGATCGGCTTGCCATTGACGACCACGGCGTCCGGCGCCGCTTTCACATCGGCATTCAACGGACCGAGAACGGAGTCGTACTTGAGCAGGTGAGCCAGGGTCTTGGTGTCGGTCAGATCGTTGGCCGCCACGAACTCGATGTTTGGGTTATCGATGCCCGCGCGCAGAACGTTGCGGCCGATGCGTCCGAACCCGTTGATGCCTACTTTGATTGCCATTCCGGATTATCTCCTCTTTAGTTTTGTATCAACCCTATATGATAGCAAAGCGGGACGAAGGCGTCTGAAATCAGTGAGAACAGGCACGATTACCGGCTAGCCGCACGGTTCATCGAGCACGCAAACGTCTTTCAGATTTCTGTATTCTTCCAGGTAGTCGAGACCGTAACCGACAACAAATTCATCCGGGATCTGAAATCCGACATAGCTCACGTGGACCGGCCGCTGGCGGCGTTCGGGCTTATCGAGCAGGGTGGCGATGCGGATCGACTTGGGGTGCCGCTGCTCGAGCACGTGCATCAGGTAGGTCAACGTAATGCCGCTGTCAACGATGTCTTCGACAATGAGAACATGCGCTCCTTCGATGGAGACATCCAGATCCTTGGTCAGTTTCACTTCCCCGGATGAGGCTTTGCCCTTACCGTAGCTGGAGATGCCCATGAAATCGATCTGCATCCGGCAGGGGATGGCGCGCGCAAGATCCGCCAGAAACATGAAGGAGCCCTTGAGAATCGAGATCATGTGGATGGGACCGTCTCCATAGTCGGCGGCGATCCGCGCGCCCAACTCGGTGATCCGCCGGCCGATGGCATCGGAACTGATCAGAACACGAAGATTCGGATTTGAGGATGGGGCGGGTTCGGCCATAAACGGGCTGGTCAGTCGGCGGTCTGCAACCTGGGACTGGGAAGTCCTATGTGAATGTGCGCCGCCGTGGCTTTGCCGGGAACGGCCCGGCGAAAGGCGAAATAAGGAATGTGATGCTGCTCCAAGTAGGCGCGCAGCCATCTCCCTTCGGGCTGGTCCGGGTTGAGCGCCACGTCCACACGGCCGCGATGATCGAACCCCAGCGCTTTGTGAATGGCGGTTTCCCCACTGGCGCTGACCGGAAGAGCACGGGCGAATTTGCCGAGGAAGGCATCGGAGATGGACTTGAGCCCGGCCATCTCAAAAACACCATTGCCGTCAAAACGAACCGCCGCGCGCCCGCTATCGGCGGCCGGGGTGTCCGCCATGGCGATAGATGCGGATTCCTCCATACGGGCCTGCTCGACGATCTCGGCGAATAATCGGGCTCGCATCCCGGCCAGGGCGAGCGTTTTCCGCCGCAGGTCGAGTTCGGCCAGTTCTGGCTCGAGCGAAGCCGGCGCGGCGACGCCAGCCGCCACCAGCGACCGCGCCCGTTCGAGACGGTGCTTCTGGCGGTCGACACGGCGTTCGGCGGCATCCAGCATGTTCCGGCTCTGTTCGCCGGAGAGATCCTGAGCGCTCACCCGGCCAAAGAGCGTGGCCCCCAGCACGGCATCATCCCGGGCATCGTCGAGTGCGGCTTCAGCAGACTCCAACCGCGAGTGAGAGGCCGCCCCGGCAGCAACCAGGGACTGGATCCGGTCAACTTCTTTGTGTGCGGTCTCGACAGCCGGGATTTCAGCGGCGGAAAGCGTGGCCAGCAAAACCATCGCGGCACCAAGCGCTCCAAAATCCGCACGCATTGTCCTTCATTGTAGTACGATACGGATCAGAGAGGAGTAGACGTCCGGTCATCCAAGAAGTGGATTCAGAACCCGTCTCCAACGAACAATTCGCGCAATTTGAGGAAGATACGCCAAACTGGCTAGTTGCCGTCCGGGCCGCTGAATCGAGAAAGGCATCCGACATCCGGATTCTCGACGTGCGTGAAGTCACGTCGTTTGCCGATTACTTCCTGATCTGCTCGGGGTCGAACATCCGCCAGATCCAAGCGATCTGTGACGCCATCCAACAGCAGTTGAAGGCCCACGGCGACCGTCCCATCAGCGTGGAAGGCTACCAGGCGGCCGAGTGGATTCTGGCTGATTACGGCGATCTGCTGGTCCACATCTTCTCGGACAAAGCTCGCCAGTTTTACGATCTGGAACGCCTGTGGAGACACGCGCGAAGCATCGCCATCCCTCCGGCGGCCGAGTCTCCGGCGGCGAGCGCTTAGATTTCTCACCAAAATCACGGTCAAGGTGCAAAGTTTGCGCATACATTTGCCGATCTAAGACCAGTGTCATCGAGTATTTTCGCGGCGCGGAAGCAGCGGCGCAGGGCTGCGGTGGCGGAGTGGAGTTCGGCGATGCTAAAAAAAACCAGGCGTCATGATCGGGAGCCGTTTCAAGAGCGTGTTACGCTCACCTGGGCGGGTTCGGACGGGAATGGGCGAATCATGCAGGGAACCGGTGTGACCATTTCCCGATCGGGTTTCTCCATCAAGGTCCCCGAACAACTGCAACTGCAATCCTATGTTTCGTTTCGAACCAGAGACGGCCGCCTTTCCGGATCCGGTTCGGTCCGCCACTGTGTTCGTTCCGGCGTGGAATATCTGGTTGGAATCGAGTTCAGCGGCGGACTCGAATGGCGCTCCGGTACCAAGTAACGCTCCCTGCCCGCGCCTGTCCTGCTTTGTCGCTATCCTGGTTAAAGAATGCTTCGCCGGATCTGTGTTTTCTGCGGTTCTAACGGCGGCGTCCGCCCGGTATACGAAGAGGCGGCCCGCGGTCTGGGTCAGCTGCTGGCGGAACGGCGGATCGGAATCGTCTATGGTGGGGCCAAGGTCGGGTTGATGGGCCTGGTCGCCGATGCCGCACTGGCCGCGGGCGGCGAGGTAACCGGCATCATTCCCCGCATGTTGGTGGAGCGGGAAATTGCCCATCCCGGGCTGACCTCGCTGGAGGTCGTGGAAACGATGACCGAGCGCAAACTGAGGATGGCCGACCTGGCCGACGGCTTCATTTCCCTGCCCGGCGCTCTGGGCACGCTGGATGAACTGTTCGAAGTAGCCACCTGGGCACAACTGGGCTTACAGCCAAAGCCGAACGGGCTGCTCAACATCGCCGGCTACTACGATGCGCTGCTGGAGTTTCTGGACCACGCCGCCGGCGAACACTTTCTGCGCCCGCAACACCGTAAGCTGATCCTGGCCTCTCCGGACGCGGGCCAATTGCTGGCGCAGATGGAATCCTTCCGCATGCCGGCCGAAAGCGAGTGGTTCTCCTACTCGCGGCCTTGAGACGCTACAATTCGATCGAGGCAATCATGCGAGCCCTGATCCTGGCGCTGGCTGCGGCGTCTGCCCTGGCCCAAACGCCAGCCGTTCCCAAAACGCCCGTCGAAGCGCCGCTGTTTTTCCGCGAGGACTGGAAGGAGACGCCGCCTGAAACACCGGTCACCCAGGCCCATGTCGCCAATCCCAACCTGGTGCTGGCGGTGTACGGTCCGGGCAAGGCGGGGGTAAAAAAGAGCCATCACGATTACAAGCCCGGCGACCCCTGGTACGTCTGGTCCGGCACCGCAAACGGCAACTGGGCGGTAACACTCCGCGACCGGCGCGGTCCGGTGGACCTGACAGGTCCAGCCAAGATTCGATGGCGCACTGAACAGGCCGGTTTCCGCCTGCTGCGCGTCGTCCTGAAACTCAGAGACGGCGTCTGGGTGGTCAGCGACCAGTACGACGGCCCCTCCAGCCTCTGGCGCGAGCATGAGTTTACGGTGGCCGACCTCAGGTGGCGCAGGCTGAACATCGGCACGATTACCGAAGGAGCCTGGGTGCGGAATCCGGACCTGGCCGGCATCAGCGAGGTCGGCTTTACCGACCTGATGGCCGGCGGACAAAGCGACGCCTGTTCCCGGCTGGATTGGATCGAAGTTTACGGCTTCGCCTCGCGCTCCATCAGGTGATTTTGACGGCGGAAAGATCCGTCGCCGGTTTCGGAAATTCCAACTTCATCCGCTCCAGCACGCCGGCAATGACGTCCGATACCGCCAGATTGCGGAACCACTTGCGATTGGCGGGGATCACGTACCAGGGCGCATATTGCGTGCTGCACTTTTCCAGCATCTCATCGTAGGCGTCCAGATAGGCATCCCAGTAGTCACGTTCCCTGCTGTCGGCGGCGGAGAATTTCCAGTTCTTCGACGGGTCGTCCAGCCGCTCCTCAAAGCGTTTGGCCTGTTCCTCTTTGCTGATGTAGAGCAGAAACTTGAGGATCGTGACCCCGCACTCGCTCAAACTACGCTCAAACTCGTTGATCTGGCGGTAGCGTTTTGACCAGACGGACTTAGGCGCCAGATTGTGCACCCGCACTACCAGCACATCCTCATAATGGGAGCGGTTGAAGATGCCGATGGAGCCCCATTCCGGGCAGGCGCGATGAATGCGCCAAAGGTAGTCGTGCCGCCGCTCCTCACCCTCGGGGACTTTGAATGAGGTGACGCGCACGCCCTGCGGGTTCAGGCCGGTCATCACATGCCGGATGGTGCCATCCTTGCCGGCGGCGTCAATACCTTGCAGAACCACCAGTACGGCTCGCCGGGCTTCGGCATACAACCGGTACTGCAACTCGGAAAGCCGTTCGATGTTCCGTTCCAGTTTGCGCGCGGCTGCCGCCTTCTGCACTCCGAACGTGCGGTCTGCATCCAGTTTTCCCAGTTTGAACTTGGAACCGGGAGCCACAATGAGTTTCTCCGCAAGCGTTGCCATTGAGCGCCATTCTAACCCGCCCGGACGGTTATTGGTAGACTTCCCGGCATGGCAAACCGGTTATCGGTTCTTGTTCTCTTCCTGTTTCCGGCTTACTGCGGTGCGGCCGCTCCACCCCCAATCTGGGCTATTGGTGAGGGCTTTCGCATCGATCCGGAGAGCGGCCTCGCCCGCGAGCAACAGCGCCTGGATGGTAATCCGTTGCCGGTTGCGTTCGACTATGCGCGCCGCAACCTGGCTTGGGACGCCACAACGCGGCGCATTTCGATCCATGCCGCGCGCAACGAAGTGGTTGCCTACCAGCTTCAGTTGCGCGGTCCGGCAACCGGCGTGACCATCACTCACAGCGACCTCGCGGGACCAGGGCGCATTCGCTCCTCCACGGATATTGACGTTTTCAAACAGTGGTACCTCAACGTCACGGTCAATTCTTCGAACCGGGATTCAACTACCGCCGGCTACAACCTCGGCAAGGGCTGGTATGCAGACGCGTTGATTCCGGTGAATTCCGCCGGCGGCTTCGGCCAGCCCTTTGACATCCCCGACCGGCAGAATTCCATCCCAGGGCAACAATGGCAGGGCATCTGGGTGGATGTCTACGTGGCCCGGGATGCGCCGGCAGGGCTTTACAAAGGAACCGTCACCGTGGCCTGGAAGGGAAGCGGCCACCAGGTACTGCCGGTAGAGCTTACCGTTCATCCGGCCGTGCTGGCGGACGACTACGCCGTCGAAGCCGCGCTCAATAATTACGCCGGCATCGGCCGCAAAGGCTCCGCGATGCGCCTGGCCTACTACCAGATGGCGCGCCGGCACCGCCTGGCGATACACGAGCACTACATCGCTCCGCGACTGGAGAACGGCGAAGCGGACTGGAAGGACTACGATCGCGAGATGGGCAAGTACTTCACCGGCGCAGCCTTCACCGCGCGCTATGGCTATCGTGGTCCGGGCGAAGGCAAGCCGTTGGCTTGGGCCTACCTTCCCTTCGAGATCTTGAAGATGCACGCCTGGCCTCTGGCTGGAACCGAAGTCCACACACCGGGGTATGACTCGGCTGTCCGGCGCCTGCTCGGGAACTTTGCCGCCCATTTTGAGACGAACGGCTGGACGAAGACGAGGCTGATGTTCTTCATCAACGGCCTGGACGAGCCCACCACCACAAGGGCGCTGGATAACATCCGTTACTTCGGCGGCCTGGCGCGTTCCGTGAATGCTCCCCGCGTTTACTATCGCAGCGACGTCAACCACCTGCACGATATTCAAAAGATCATTCCCGGCTGGACCGAGCAGCGTATGCTCGACAAACTGGCGCCGGTGGTGAACCTGTGGTGCGCGGTGGCTGATTTTGAGCGTACTGACTTCTCCGTGCTGCTCAGCCTCAGGAAGCGCGATCCGAACCAGGTGATCTGGTTCTATCAGAATCGTGAACCATCGGTAGGCGGCTACACGTTGGACGACGAGACCATCGGACTGGCTACCTGGCCGGTGATTGCCTGGAAGTACCGGATAGACGGCGCCGTACTCTGGGAGTGCTGCTTCGCCGGGCCGTCGAAAAATCTCTGGGTAGATCCCAACAACACGGTGGACGCCGCTCGTGGCGTCACACACAACCTGGCTGGACAGGTGATTTATCCGGCCTTCCCCGGCCGTCAGGGCATCACCGAACCGGTAGCGGGCATCCGGCTGAAGAGCTTCCGCCGTGGCGCCCAGGATGCCGAATATCTGCGCCTGCTGGCACTCTCGGCAGGCCGCCAGGCGGCGCTGGCGCGGCTCGGCCAGGTGCTTGGTAACGCGCTTCACCGGCCTGGACGGCCCTATGGAGCGGCCGGAGACTGGTCCCACAACCCGGAAGACTGGAACCGCTGGCGCCTGGAGCTTCTCAAATCCCTCCGTTGAGCCTCACCACACCCGGCAGGCCGGGCGGTGCACCATCGGTTGGCCGGCCTTGCAGCCGAAAGACGACTGAAACTCGGGCAGGTTTGCCACCACGCCGTTGATGCGGTACTGGTTCGGCGAATGGGGATCGGTGATGGCGCTCACCCGCTTGGCCTCCGGGCGCTGGGCGCCGCAGGCCCACTGCGCCATGCCCACAAAGAACCGCTGGTCAGGCGTCAGGCCGTCCTTTGGCTCCAGGGTTTGCCCGCGCGTGGCGCTCTTCCAGGCGGCGTAAGCAAGTAGCGTTCCGCCCAGGTCGGCGACGTCTTCACCCAGTGTCAGCCTGCTGTTGATCTTGATATCGTCCACGACGGTGTAGCCGGCGTATTGCTTCATGACACAATCCGTCCGGGCGGCGAACCGCTCGGCATCCGCCCTGGTCCACCAGTCGCGCAGGTTGCCCTTGGCGTCGAACTGGCGCCCCTCGTCATCGAACCCGTGAGTGAGTTCGTGGCCGATGGTGGAACCAGTGTCGCCATAGTTGGGCGCGGCATCGCTCCGCGAATCGAACAGCGGCGGTTCCAACACCGCGGCCGGAAAGTTGATGTCATTCATCTGCGGGTCATAATAGGCATTCACGGTGGAGGGCGTCATCTGCCACTCGCCGCGATCGACAGGCTTCCCGATCTTGGCCAGCAGCCGGCGCGTTTCGAACTCGTTCGACCGCTCGACATCGCCCATGAAGTCCGAAGGGCTAATGGCGAGCGTGCTGTAATCGCGCCAGCGATCCGGGTAGCCGATCTTGTTCGTAATGCCGTGCAGTTTGATCAGCGCCTGCTCCCTGGTGGCGTCGCTCATCCAGGTGAGCGAGCGCAGATCGTTCTGCATGGCGCTTTCCACCTGTTTCGTCATTTCGAGCGCGGCGGCTTTCACTTCGGGGCCGAAGGTCCTGGCAACAAACACCTTGCCTAGCGCTTCGCCCAGGTCGCGGTCTACATAATGCACGCAACGTTTCCAACGCGGCTGCAACTGGGGCACTCCTCGCAACTGGCGGCCGTAGAAGTCGAAGTTGGCCTGAACGAACGGCGAGGAGAGATACGGCGCGCGGGAGTGTGCCGCGTGCCAGCGCAGGTAGGTCTTCCAGTCGGCCAGCGGCCGGGTTGCAATCAGCGACTGCATCTCCTTGTAAAAGGCCGGTTCGGTGACGTTGAAGCTGTTCACCGTGGCAACACCCATGCCCGCAAGGTAGTCGTCCCAATGGAAAGACGGTGTCAGCTCCTTCAACTGTGCCCGCGTCAGCTTGTGAAACAGATTGTAGGGGTCGCGTTTCTGGACTCGGGTTAGCGATGCCCGGGCCAGGGCCGTCTCCATGTCGAACACGGTGGCCGCCCCGGCGCTGGCGGTGGCGGCCGGATCGCCCAGTAGCTCGAACATTTTCGCCACGTGCGCCTTGTACGCGCCGCGGATCTGCCGGTTTTTCGGTGTGTCAACCACGTAGTAATCGCGATCCGGCAACCCCAGTCCGCCAGCGGCGGCAAAGGCGATCACCCGGGTGGCATCGGCAAAATCCTGCGCCGAGGAGAAGTTGAACAGCGCGTTCGAATCGGGGGAGGAGAGATGCAGCCTGGCCAACAACGCGGCCAGCCCGGACGTCGACTTCAGCGCGGCGATCGCTGCCAGCGTCGGCTTGAGCGGTCCGGCGCCGGCCCGGTCCACCGCCGCTTCATCGATACAGGCGTGGAAATAATCGCCGATCTTCCGCTCCTCAACCCGTCTCGCGCCGCTGGCGGTTGCTTCCTGCTGGAGGATGCCCCACAGGAAGCGAAGATTCTCGTCCTGCAACTTGGAGTACACGTCCCAGCGTGCCTGGTCCGGGGGAATGGGGTTTTTCCGCAGCCAGTTACCGCAGGAGTACTGAAAAAAGTCGGTGCACGGATCAATCGAGCGGTCCATCGAAGTGACATCGAGAACCGGCGTGTAGGGAAGCGAGCGCAACGGACCGTCCGATGTCTGGGCAATCACGCCAATCGCCGGCGCTAGCAGAATGACAAACAGGCGCACACCCGAAATGTAGCACGCGCCGGCGGCCGCCCTACCGCGGCGGAACGCCGATTGACGTGCGATGCTCAGGCCGGCCCTGGACATCCACCTTCACGCGATAGACTTCGCCGCCGAACAGTCCGTTCCGCCAGTCGTAGCCAGGGGGCATCAGCGGCATGGGTTCGGATTGCGCAGCCGAGGTGACGTAGATCTCGTCCAGATCAGTGCCTCCAAACGTCACCGCCGAGGTCTGCTTGGCGGGCAACGGGATGCGCCGCTCCACTTTGCCGTCGGGATCGTATCGCACCACCGAGGCGGCATACCACTGGGCCGACCAGACAAAGCCCGCGGCATCCACGGTGAGCCCGTCGGGCAGCCCTTCATCGGATGGCACCTGGACGAACACCCGCCGGTTCTTTGCCGTGCCCGCCGCCAGGTTATAGTCGTAAGCGTATATGCGCCGGGTGGTGGAGTCGGTGAAGTAAAGCGTGCGCGAATCCGGTGAAAAGCCGATACCATTGGGCAGTTCGAAGCCGTCATCGAGAACCGTGGCGCGGCCGTCCGTTCCCACGCTCCACAGCTTGCCGCGCTCAAACGGCTCGGCCGGCTGGTAGAACTTGGAACCGGCAATCAACCGCCCGGCGGCATCGGCCGTGCAGTCGTTAATCTTAAGCAAGCTCCCCCCGGCTTCCGACACAATCAGGACCGGCTCGCCGGAGCCGTCCCAATGCCAGACGCCGCCGCTGTTGGCGATGGTGAAGCCGCCGCGGGCATCCAGCCGAAAGCCGCAGATCTCCAGCCCGCGATGAATCTCGGCCGCCACGCCGCCCCGATAACGGAAGAAGCGATTGCCGGTAAGATCGGTCCAGTAAAGTGTCGCCGGCTCGGGATCCCAAACCGGCCCCTCGCCGCAAAGTTCTCCGAAGCGGGCTATAGTTTCCACAGAGATCCAGTCTATCAGCGGTGGCACGCCAGGGTAGCCCACGGCGGCTTGAGCGCCAGCACCTGCCGGTAGACGGGGCAGGTGGGAATGTGCGCGCCCGGCAGATAGCCCACCCCCATCAGGAACTCGTTGACAATCTCCCCGCCCGTAAAGCGGAAAGTCGTCTTGAAGAGTTTGCACCAGTGGGAAAGATCTGACGGGTGATGGGCATCGAGCCAGCCGGCGAAGCTGCCATACTCGGCCGCGAGCGCCAGAAATTGACGGGCGTTGGCGATCACAGCGGCAATTTTCAGCCGGTTGCGGATGATGCCGGCATCGGCCATCAGGCGTAGCTGGTCTTTGTCCTCGAATCGCGCAATCGAGTGGAGATCGTAACCGGCAAAAGCGCGACGGAAATTCTCGCGTTTGCGCAGCACGGTGAGCCAGGACAACCCCGCCTGGTTGATCTCCAGCACCAGGCGTTCAAACAGCAGCGAATTTTCACGAATGGGGTAGCCGTGTTCGAGGTCGTGGAACGGGCGGTGGATGGGATTTAGTGCGGCGGCCTCACAGTAGCTTGCGGCCACGCGCTACTGGACCCGGGGCCGGTTGCGCTCGTGCGTCACCAACTCGTCGAAAATGGCCAGCACCTGCTTGCGGTATTCGTAGACGCGCCGCAGGTTCTGCTGGAAGTCGGGCTCCCAACGGCGGGCGTTCAGCCATTTCTCCAGAGTCTCCTTGGGCACATCGATATCGCGCCGCAATGCATCGGCGGAGTGCCCGCGAAGAAAGAGCCCATAAAACATTGCCGCTTCCTTCTGCGGAGCGGTCGGGTCAAAATCATACCTTCCCGTCATAACCATCATCCGGCGAGGAAACCCCTCGCGAGAAATCAAAGTATAAACGCCAGCCGGAGATCATTCAAGTCCGGAACTACTCTTAGACGTGTCCCCGCGGGAGGCGTTTCGGAGATGGGCATCCGGCCTAACGACCAGGTTTACCAGGCGAGCCTACTCTATTTTATCAGGCAATCCGGGACTCAACTGCAAATTGAGGCCCCCAAAGCCGGAGTTCAGGCTTCCGATTCCCGGTCCGGGCGGAAGACGGCATTTCGCAATTGGATCCACTGGCGGAAAATGCCCGGGTTCTCCAACCAGGTCAGCATCCGGAGCACCATTTCCTCCTTGTCCCGTTTCCGCCGGCCTTCGGCCGCGCGAGCCGAGAGCCGGGCGTGATCCTTGGCCAGGATCACCAGGCGGCGGACGCTGCGCGCCCGCTCACGGTCCGCCGCCTGCCGGGCGGCTTCATACTCGCCCAGCAGGTTCAGCAGGGTACGGTCCAGCGCCTCCAGTGAATCCTGCCGAACGCCCTCTACCATCGGCGCCAGCGGAATGCCCGATTCCCGCAGTACCCTCCGCGCCCATCCTTCCGAGATCGGCGCAAACATCTGCTGGAGCATCCGGAACCGGGCCTCATCAATGCTTTTCGGCCGCCATTCATTGAGCTTATTAAGCAGCAGCCCTTTCTTACCGGACCGCCGCCCGCGCTTGCTTACGGATGCCACGCCGGTACTCCTTGACCGCCCTTTCGTGCCCGGCCAGGGTGGTGGAGAAGGTGTGCGCCCCCGAGCCATCGGCCTTCGCAACGAAGTAAAGATATCCGGTATCGGCCGGATGCAATGCCGCTTCGAGCGAGCTTCGTCCGGGGTTGGCGATCGGACCCGGGGGCAATCCGGCATGGACGTAGGTGTTATACGCATTCTCGCTGGCCAGATCCGACCGGAAGATCTTGCCCCGGTAACGGCTCTCCAGCAGTGCGGCATAGATGGTGGTGGGATCGCACTGTAGCGGCATCCCCAACCGCAACCGGTTGCGGTAGACGGAGGCAACCAGCGGCCGCTCGGCGGCAACGGCTGTCTCCTTTTCCACCAGGGAAGCCAGCGTCACGGTGGCCTGCGCATCCGATCCGTTCAACCCGGCCCATACGCGCCGGAACTGGCCGGTCATCATCCGGCAGATCTCTCCGGCCGAAGTATGACGGGTAATCCGGTAGGTGGAGGGAAACAGAAAGCCCTCCAGGGAGGGCACATCCGGCGCCAGATCGCGGATCAGGCTGATGTCGTGGGCTGCCGCCAGAAACTTCTCGGGCGGCAGGAATCCGAGTTCACCCACGGCCCGTGAGATATCAAACAGGTTATTGCCCTCCGGAATCACCAGCTCGTAGTAGAACACATCGCCACTGGCGATCCGCTTATAAATGTCCCACACGCTGGCGGCGCCGGCGAACCGGTATTCTCCTGCTTGCAGCGTCGCATGCGGGCGAAGCGCGCGAACCGCCAGAAACTGCCACTGGAAGCGGATAATGCGCTGCTGTTCCAGCATCCGCGCCATCCCCGACGTTCCGGCGCCCTTCGGGATATCGACAAACACTTCCTTGCCGCTAAATCCTCTATAGGGCGAAGCCAGCGAAACGGCAACAGCGGACGCCGCCACCAGAAACAGGACGGCGGCAATCAGCAGAACTCTCTTCATGCGCCTTTTCATGCGCTGGGCGAGCCCAGGTAGCTTTCGAGCAGAATGACGGCCGAGAGCCGGTCCACCGCCCGGGCTCTTTTTTCGATGCCGATGCCGCTCTCCCGCAGCACCCGGTTGGCTTCGACGCTGGTGAGGCGCTCATCCCAGAACTTAACCGGAATCCCGGTGTGTTTTACCAGCCGGCCGGCGAACTCGCGGGCAGCGGCAGCCTGCCGGCCTTCATCGCCGCTCATGTGCAGCGGCATCCCCATCAGGAACAGCCCTACCTGGCGTTCGGAGGCCAGCGCGGCCAGCCGGGCGATATCTTCCCGGATGCGGGTTCGTTCGAGCGTCTCCAGACCCTGGGCGGTGATACCCAGCGGATCGCTCAACGCCAACCCGATCCGGCGCTTGCCGAAGTCCATCGCCAGAACCCGGTTGGGCGGTGCATTTGCAGAAATCTCCACGTCAATTTCATTATCATCGCAAGCCGGATGGGAACGCGGCACGGCCGCACCCGCACGGTGCGTCGTTGCCACCCTCTGCCGCCGCCAGGGTTCCGTTTAGGCCTCATTGAACCGCTACTGACGCAGCCCGCTTAAGATCACCTTCCCCTTACGGATGAATCGCCGGCACGGCGGCGGAATCCCATGCTAAATTAACCATTGGTGAGGTCGAGTGGCCATTCTTTCCTCCGGATCGTCCTCCCGCAGCAAGCCGCGCGGACCCGGTGTCGTCGTGATCGCCACCGCCGCCACGATCGCCTTGCTGTACTTCGGCCGGGCGTTCCTGATCACCTCGGTGATCGCCGTCATTCTCTCGCTGATTCTGGAGCCGTTTGTCGGTCTACTGGTGCGCATCCGGATCCCTCGCGCCTTTGCGAGTTTTCTGGTTTGCAGCACGGCCCTGCTGCTAATCTATCTGGCCGGTCTGGGCTCCTACTCGCAGCTTTCGGGCCTGGCGGCCGAAATCCCCGCCTACAGTGACCGGCTGAACCAGATTGTCGACGCCGTAACCACGAAAATCGAGCATGCCGAACAGGCTACTTACCGCCTCCTGCTGCCCAAGCGAATGCAGAAGGCGCAGGAAGCCCCCAAGCCGGCAACTCCGCCGCCCTCCCGCCGGCGCCGCGCTGCTCCGGACCCCCTGCCAATTCTCCCGCCCCCACCTGCCGGGCCGGTTGAAGTGCGGATCGCACCCGAGACGTCACCGATCATCCAGTACATTACCAGTCACCTGGAAACGGTGTACAGCATTCTGTTGATGGCCTCTTTCGTGCCGTTTCTGGTGTATTTCATGCTGAGCTGGCGTGACCACATCCGGCGCCGCTTTCTGCAACTGTTCCAGGGAAGCAGCCGGCTGGCGGCTGGCAAGAGCTGGGAGGGCGTAGCCGAGATGGGCCGCGCTTACGTGGTCGGCAACTTCCTGCTCGGCCTGATCATCTCGGCCGCCAGCACCCTGTTCTTCTGGTTTATCCGGCTGCCCTACTTTCCGCTGATTGGCCCCTTGAGCGGCTTCCTCAGCCTGGTACCCTATGTCGGCCTCCCGCTGGCGATGATCCCGCCGCTGTTTGCCGCTCTGCCGGTGTATAACCGCCTGGCCCCGTACCTGATCATTGCTACCAGCGTGGCTTTCTTTCACCTGCTGGCGCTCAATCTGCTCTACCCCAAGATTGTCGGCTCGCGCGTTCACCTGAATCCACTGGTGGTCACCCTGGCGCTGATGTTCTGGGGAACCCTCTGGGGCGGCATCGGGCTGGTGCTGGCAATCCCGATTACGGCGGGTATCAAAGCCGTTTGCGACAATGTAGAAGGCTTTGAAGCTTATGGCCGTCTGCTGGGCGACTAAAGCCTGCCAAAAGACAATGGATCGGAATATATGTTGACGAGAAGGGCATGGGGCGGCATCGCGATGTCCGGATTGACGGCGGCGATCGCACACGCTTCCAACCGCATCGGTCTTTCCAGGCTGAGCGCTATCACCGACGAGATCGCCGTCACCCCGGACGGCGCCATCGAGTTTTGCCACCAGTATGGCCTCCAGTGGGTAGAGATCCGGAGCGTGCCCGGACCGAAAACCAGCTACCTCGACGCTCCCGGTGAAGTGATTCAGGCACTCGCCGGCCAGCTTCGACGGAATCACATCGGAGTCTCGTTCATTGACAGCGGGATGTTCAAGTACGTGCTGCCCGGTACCGATCCCGTACGCCGGCCGAACGTGCCCGAGCAGGTTTACCAGCGGCGAATCGCCGCCTCCAGGGAGCGGTTTGAGAAGTGGCGCGACGAATTGCGCCGGTGGATTCAAATCGCTCACACGCTCGGATGCGATAAGCTCCGTTTCTTCGCCTTTTCCCGCGTCGCCGAGCCGGAATCGCTTTATCCGCGCATTGTCGAGATCGTCTCGGAGGCCGCCGGGATTGCCGGCGGTGAAGGCGTGCGGCTGATCCTTGAAAACGAGTATTCCTGTAACGTCGGCACTTCGGCCGAACTGGCGAAGCTGACCAACATGCTGCCCGCCAGGCACACCGGCCTGAACTGGGATCCGGAAAATGGCGCCGAGCATGAGATCCCGTTTCCGGACGGCTACTCGTTACTTCCCAAGGAGCGCATCGAGAATGTGCAGGTGAAGGGGCGCAACATCATTCCGGGCATGAAGGGCGTGTTGCCCTGGGCGGAGATCTTCCGCACGCTCGAGCGGGACGGATTCAAAGGCAAGGTGGGGCTGGAGACGCACATCTTCGACAACCTGGTTCCCTCGGCCCATCTGGCGATAAAGGAGATGGTGCGCATCGCCACCGCGCGGCAGTCGTAACACGGTGTATCCCCGCGCGGCGCAAAGACGAATTACTCTAGTGACAACTGCCTATGAAACGATCTGGACTGCTGCTTTTACTTCCCTTGTTGCTGCTCGGCGCCGATTCGCCCACCGTGACGGTATTTCGGGCGGGCGAGGACGGCTATCATACGTTCCGCATTCCCGCGCTGGTCGTTACAAAAAAGAGCACGCTGCTGGCATTCTGCGAGGGGCGCAAGAACGGGCAGGGTGATTCGGGCGACATCGACGTGGTGCTGAAACGGAGCAGCGACGACGGAAAGACCTGGTCGGCGCTCGAAGTCGTGGCCGATCACGGGCCGGACACTATCGGCAATCCCGCACCGGTGGTGGATCGCAAATCCGGTACCATCTGGCTGCTGCTCACCGGCAATCCCGGTATCACCAACCAACAGGAAATCATGACTACCGGCGCTCATGGAACGCGCACCGTCTGGATTACCTCGAGCAAGGACGACGGTAAAACCTGGCAACCGCTGCAGGAGATCACATCCATCGTCAAACGTCCCGACTGGATGTGGTACGCCACCGGTCCGGCGAATGCCATCCAGATGCACGACGGGCGCATGATGATCCCCTGTGACCACTCGGTAAAGGGCAGCACCGCCACCTACTCCCACGTCATTTACAGTCCGAACCGCGGAATAAGCTGGGAGATTGGCGGCATTCTTCCGCGTCAGACCAATGAGTGCGCCGTGGTTCAGCTTGAAGATCGCTCTCTGCTGCTCAACATGCGCAACAACCAGGGCACGCACCGCCGGGCCATCGCCACCAGCCACGACGGCGGCGATACCTGGGAGAACTTTCGCTTCGACGACGCGCTGGTGGACCCCACCTGCCAGGCGAGCATGGCGGTGGTAGGAGACACCGTGTTCTTCGCCAATCCGGCCGATTCCGCAAAGCGCATACGCATGACCGTTCGCGCCAGCCACGACAACGGCAAGCACTGGCCCGAAACACGCGTCATCTGGGAAGGGCCATCCGCCTACTCGAGCATGGTGCCGATGCGCGCCGAAGTGATCGGCCTGCTTTATGAACGCGGCGAGAAGAATCCCTACGAAACGATTGTCTTCACTACTTTTCCCGATCGCATTTGAGCCGGATTGGACCCGCGATCAATAGCCGGCCTGGTCCAGCCACCGGTAGATCCGGCGGCAGTACTCGCCACGGGAGATACCATCGGCCGGGCCTGGCGGCAACTGCTTGCCGGCAAGCGCTTCGGCCAACCGGCGCCAGCGCGCCGCGTCTTGAGCACTGACGGGCTCCTTGGACCGGCCCAGATAGTCATCGAAAAAGCCCTTCGTGCCCAGAAACTGCATCGCGTCGTGGGCCGGGTCGTTCTTGTCCATGTCCTTGAAGAACGTCAGCACCTGGTGGTTGGCTAGCAGCAGGCGCTGGATGCGCTCCGGCCGCAGATCGCGCAAACGTTGGTTGCCGGTGATGGCGAGGTGAGCCGCCACGCCCGCCGCCTGGCCGAGCGCCATCCAGGTGGGCTCCAGCCGCACACTGGAAAATGCAATGTGGGTGGCTGAAACCGGCACCGGCGTAAGCAACCCCTCCACCTCCTTCGGCACCATGATGCGGTAAGGAAGCTGGTAGGGCCGGGTGATGTTGCGCATCATCAGCAGATAGCCTTCAAGGATGGTGCGCGTTTCATCGGGTACGCGCTCGGCCGGCATACTGTCGAACGGATATTCGCCGGCCGAGATGCTGTCGCGGTGTATGGGCGGACGTTTCGAATTGGGGGCCAGGCTGAGGTCGTTTTCGGTCAGCGTATACTCGCATTCGATGCGCCGGGCCTCGCGCACATAAAGCTGCCAGGGAAAGTGGCTGGAATCAGTGAATTCGTCGCGCGGCAGGTTGTAGGTGCGCGCCAGTTTGCGCTGGTCTTCCCGTACCTCGGGGTCGTTCTGCATGAAATAGAGCAGGCCCAGGGTAAGGTTACGCAGCTTTTCGCTGATCTGCTCGCGGCGTGCCCAGCCGGCCTCCGGGTAGTCGTAGTTCAAACCCGCAAACGGATATGCCAGCGTGGCCGGGAACATGTTGGCGTCGAACTTGCGGTTCGGTATCGGCGCGATGCTGAAGGCCCGCACAATCGTGCCCGCGTTAGGGCCGTGGCTCATCCGGCCACTCTTCAAGTCGTCGAAGTATTCGGTGTAATTCGCGCGGTTGTAACCGGGCGGCGGCTGCTTCAGCACGTAGCTGTTGGCCGGGTCGTTGGTCAGGCAAAGCCGGTAGGTGTAGGCCTGAATCTTCTTGTCGCCCTCACCGGTGGTTCCCGCCAGGAAAGCGCGCGTGCGCGGATTCTGGTAGACCACACCGGCGTGCAGTTCGTTAAATTCCGCCCGGCTCTCGCGTCCTGTACGATAGCGCGCTCCGGCAAAGGCCGACAGGTCGCCCTCATAGGTGGCGTCTACCAGGACTTTTCCGCCTAACTCCACCACCGCTCCGTTTTTGCGGTTCCGCAGGCGGACGCCCGTTACGCTCCGTCCCGAACGGATCGCTTCTTCAAGCACGTGGTAACGGAAGACGGTGATGTTGTTCTCGCCGGCCACCATCCGGTCGAAGACCGCTTCGGCCACCGATGGTTCGTAATAGTAACCATCGCGGCACAGCTTGACGTTCTCCGAACCCTCGCCGTACTTGTTGACGTAGTAGGCCCGGATCCGTCCGACAAACTCCAGAAACAATCCGGCGATGGCCTCCTTGGTCTCTATGTCGGTCTTGCCCAGGCCGCTGGCCGACATGCCTCCCAGGTGGTTGTGATACTCGGTCAAAGCGACCGTGTGGCCCAACCGCGCAGCGGCGATCGCGGTGGCGATCCCACCCGGGGTTCCGCCCACTACCACCACATCGAAGTTCACCGCCGAGCTGGCTCCCGCCGCGGTTGCCAGTGCCAGCGCGACTGCCAGAATCATCTGCCTCACCGCGAGTGCGCCTCCATCTTCGTCAGAAACTTGTTGATCAGTGCGGCCACTTTTTCCGGTGCCTCCACGGGGAGCGAGTGGCCGGCCCCGTGGATCCACTCCAACTCGATGTTGGGGCGGTCGGGAATCTGCATGCTCTTCCGGCTGGCCGGCGGCCGGTTGCGGTCACCCCAGATCTCGAGAACTGCGAGCTGGGTGTTGCGCAGAATCGCGAGTCCGCTCCAGCTCCGCCAAATGGTGAGGAAATCCTTCACCTGTTCCGCAGTCCAGCGTGACTTGACCTCGTCGGCGAACCGGGTCCGCAGCGCCAGCTTCGCCGGGGTCATGGTTTCCAGTTTGAGACCGTGAAATGCCGTCTGCTGAACGGAGTAGTGGGTCCAGCCTTCGATCGAGATCACGCCCTTCAATGCTTGAGGACGCTGGCCGGCCACCTCGATAGCCACCATCCCGCCGATGCTGTGGCCACCTACATAAAACTTCCGGATGCCGGCTGCATCCACGGCTCTAAGTACGTCGCCGGCAAACTGCGGAATCGACCCGTGCACCGGCGGCGGCCAGCTACCGCCGTGACCCCTCATCTCCACCACCATGATGGACAGATCGGAATTCAAAGAGCGAATCATTTCGCCAAACACCGAAGCGGTATTGAAACTGCCGGGAATAAGCACCAACATGGGCCCGGAACGCTGCCGCACGAGGTAAGAGATCTTCGCCGCCGGCACGCCCACGCTGTGCCGGACGAATTCCGGACCGGTTTGCGCGCTTCCCATCGCAGCGCCCAATACCAGCAATGCAGGGGTTAGAAATCGGCGGGGAAGCATGGTTGACACTCTGCGTCAGTGTCTCAAATTCCGGCTACAGCGTGAACGTCCGGCCATGGCGGCTAGCTCTACCACGGCAAGCAGAACCTGGCAGAGATCCCCGATGAGCATCCCACGCCCACCGGGTTCAAGCGTCACGACTGCGGAGGCCGCCTTTCGCTGGCTCGACCGCTGGTTGAAGCAGCGGTAACCGTCAAACCCGAAGCTGGTGCAAGTAGGAGTAGCTGGCGGGCATCGCGTCCGGAGCCACCTCGACGAAGTAGTTCTTCACGCCCGCCACCCTGGCCGCGGAGAAGAGCTTTTTCCAGTCGATGACTCCGCTGCCCACCGCAACAATCTGCTTCGTGGCGGGCGACCAGTCGGCCAGGTGCATGGACAGGAAACGGCCTGGGTACTTCTCGAAATACGGTGCGGCGTCGAAACCCAACCGCACGACGGCAGTCTGAAACTGCATCTTCACCAGGTTGGGATCCAGCCCCTGCATCAGGCGGTCATACACGAACACACCATCAACCTTGGCGAACTCCCGGTCGTGGTTGTGATAGCCCAGTTGAAGGTGTGCCTTGCGCACGCGTTCTCCAATCAGGTTCAATCGGGCGGCGGCACGATCCCATTCGGCAATGGTCGCATCCTCGGTCAACCCGAACGAAGCCACGATCATCTGCTTCAGTCCGAGGTGTTTGGCGTAGCCGATGCGCTCATCCAGATTGTCCTTCAATTCGCCAAAAGTGTAGTGGCAACTCTCGCAGGTGAGGCCGGCCGCGCGAATCGACGCACGGATCTGTTTCGGCTTGCGGTCAACCAGGGCGCCGAAGCCGGATTTGGCATAGCCGGCGGGCGAACACATCTCCACCGTTTTGTAGCCCATCGCGGCCACCATCCGAAGTGCGCCTTCAAAGTCCTTTGCCACCTGGTCACGAACGGGGTAAAGCTGGCAGCCGACCGGCATTCCAAGCGGATCGGCTGCGAGTAGCGCGGCGGAGGCGGCTGACGCTCCCAACCGCGCCACAACCGTTCGCCGAGTGAGAAGTGTGTCCGTATTCATATCGATTCGGGATTCCATCCTCGCCGGTATTCCCGGGTGAGGTACCGGTTCACCTCCGGGATATTGGCGATGGTCTGCGCCGCGGCGTCATAGCGCAATTTGCGCCCGGCGCGCAGGGCAACGGCATACAGGTTGACCGCCTCGGTAATCGCGGTGGCGGCCAGGAAGTTACCGGGAGAAGGCGCGCCTCCCCGGCAGGCATTGATCCAGGCGCGCAGACCGGGCGAGACGTACCCGGGCTCATGCGGCCGGTCGCGCTCGGTAGCGGGAGCGGGCTGATCCTTCATCCGGCGTTGGGGAATCAACCTTGGCGACTGGATCAGAAATCCGGCCAGGATCTTGCCCTTGTCGCCGGTGAACATCATGCCCTCCCTGGGTAGCTCCTGGCCGTCCTGCTCCAGTTCCTCCGGAGTGGGCGGGCGCATGCCGCCGTCGTACCAGATCAGGCTGACAGGCCCACGCGCGCCGCGGGCGGGGTACTCGAAGCGCACAGTGGTGGCCGTGGGGAAGGAGTAGTCGTTCTTGATGGTGTAGGCCACGTTGCCGCGGAAGGCGCAGTTGTGGCTGAACATCGGGTCAATCGTAGTGGGCGCGCTCAACTCCAGCGCGTTGAACACGCTCCACAGGCTGTAGTGGCCCATGTCAGCCATGGAGCCGCCACCGAAGTCGTACCAGCCGCGGAACACCATATGGGTGTAGTCGGGATGATAGGGGCGCTCCGCCTCCGGCCCCAGCCACAGGTCCCAGTGGAACCCTTCCGGCACCGGCGGCATTCCGGTAGGAATCGTGGCATACTGCGGCCACATCGGCCGGCTCGACCAGTTGTGCACCTCGCGCAAGGTACCGATGGCGCCCTCCCGGATCCAGTTCATCACCTGCGTCATGTCGCCGTTGGCATCCCAGGGCACGAAATACGTCGCCACGCCGGTCTTCCTCGCAGTATCGAACACCATCCGCGCTTCCTTCAAACGGTTGGAGATCGGCTTGTGCGTGATGACATGCTTGTGCCGTTTCATCGCCGCAATGGCAATTACGCCGTGGAGGTGGTCCGGCGTCATGACCTTGACCGCGTCCAGGTCTTTCTGTTTGTCCAGCAACTCGCGAAAGTCAATGTAGGAGGCGCAGGAACCTCGGTAATACGTCTGCACGATGTCGCGCGCCGCGTGGAGCCCGCCGGGAATCTCCCCTTCGGCGCCGGCGCTCCAGTTCGGATTGCCGAGCGTCCGCCGGATCGCCTTGAGCAGACCCTGCGCACTAAAGTCGCGATAGCCGAGAGCGCGCTCGCTCGGATCGCACACGGCCACGATACGAATCTCGGGGACCGAAAGCAGCCCGAGCATTTCGCGAATGCCCTGGGTGCCGGTGCCGATATAGCCAAGGGTAATCTGATCGCTGGGCGGCACCCTGCCCGAGCCTCCCAGAACATGACGGGGGACGATGGAAAAGGCGGCGGCGGTCTCGATAAACTGGCGGCGGTTTTGAATGGATGACATCGTCTGGTTCCCAATGCTTGAAATTCCGGTTGCGATCATACCGCATCATTCACTCGGCCGGGAGGGTATAACCGTAATGATGACGACGCGGCGTGAATTCCTCACCCTGGCCGGCGCGGCCCTGTCCGCTACGGCCGATGAAACACTGCTCCAACGGATGGGACTGGAGTTGTACAGTCTGCGCCGCCTGGCGGCCAAGGCTCTACCCGCTACGCTGAAGTTGGCGCGTGAGTTGGGTTTCACCGAACTCGAGACCGGAGACCTGTTCGGCCGCACTGCCGCCGGGTTTCAGAAGTTAGCTGCTTCCAATGGATTACGAGTTACCTCTACCATGGCCGGCTGGGACGCGCTGGCTCGCTCCAGGGCGGAACCGGCCCGGATTGCGCACGCCTTCGGAGCCCGTTACATAGTCTGCTCCACCATCCCCCACGAGAAGCCGCTGAAGATGGAAGACGTGCAGCGGGCGGCGGACAACTTCAACCGGTGGGGTGAGCAACTGCTCGGCCAGGGAATCTCGTTGTGTTACCACACGCACGGAAACGAGTTCGGTCCGGGCCCCGATGGCACCCTGTTTGATTCCCTGGTGATGAAAACAGACCCCAAGTACGTAAATTATGAAATGGACGTGATGTGGATCGTCTTCGGCAATCAGGATCCGGCGAAGATGCTCGAAAAGTATCCCCGTCGCTTCCCGCTGATGCACGTCAAGGACATGCGCAAGGGCGAGCCGCACACCGGCGATCCGGGGCCGGTGGAGGAAGAGGCCAGCGTACCGCTGGGGACCGGAGAACTGGACTTTCCGTCGATTTTCCGGGCCGCCGCCCGCTACGGTGTCAAACATTACTACATCGAGGAGGAGCACCCCAACGCGGCCGCCCAAATCCGCCAGAGCCTGGCCTACCTGCGCCGGCTGAAATACTAGCCGGCGGTACCGCCGCGGCGGCGTGCTAGCATGGTTACTGGCCTCGGGCTCCGCGCAATGGGAGGCTGCAAACCCCGCCAGGTCCGGAAGGAAGCAACGGTAGCGGCTAAACCTGTGTGCAGCGGATCACCCGGGGCTATAATCTTCATTCCGGCCGTTTCATGTATCAAGTCATCGCTCGAAAATACCGGCCTCAATCGTTTGCCGAACTGATTGGCCAGGAGCATGTCCGCGCCACGCTCGAAAATGCCATCGAGCAGCAGCGGATTGCGCACGGCTATATCTTTTCCGGCCAGCGCGGGACCGGCAAGACGACGGTGGCCCGCATCATGGCCCGCTGCCTCAACTGTGAGCAGGGCCCCACCCGATTTCCCTGCGGGGTGTGCTCGAGTTGCCGTGAAATCGCCGCCGGCAACGCCGTTGACGTAATCGAGATCGATGCTGCATCGAACCGTGGAATCAACGAGATGAGGGAGTTGCGGGAAAATGTCCGATACCGTCCGGCGCGCGACCGCTTCAAGGTCTTCATCATCGACGAAGCTCACCAGATCACCAACGAAGCCTTCAATGCGTTGCTGAAAACGCTCGAGGAGCCTCCTGAATGGGTGGTCTTCATTCTGTGTACCACCGAAGTACATAAAATTCCCACCACCATCGCCTCGCGCTGCCAGCAGTTCAGCTTCCGCGCGGTGGAGTTTCAGGAACTGATCGCGCGTATGGAGTGGATTTGCGGCCAGGAAGGAATCGAGGCCGGCCCCGACGCCTTGGGGGTAATCGCCCAGGTAGGCGAAGGCAGCGTGCGCGATTCGCTCTCGGCCCTCGACCAGGCCATCGCCTGCTTCGGCAAACGCTTGACGGTAGACGAGGTCCGAAGTCTGCTCGGTGTCTTCGGGCTGGATGCGCTCGGAGAGGTTTCCCGCGCCCTGGAGGCCGGGAACTCGCAGATGATGCTGGAAGTCGTACAGGAACTGGAGCGCAACGGGCGCGACCTGCAGCATTTCTGCCGCGAGTTGGCGCGCTACTTCCGCAATCTGTTGGTGGCCCGTATCGCAGGCGCCGAAACGCGTCTGATCGCGGCCTCACCGGCGGAGAAGCAGACCATGGCCGGGATCGCCGCCAAATTCAGCGAGGAAGACCTGACGCGCTACCTCCAACTGACGCTGCAACTCTATCAGGAACTGCAATTCTCGCTCCAGCCCCGCCTGCACCTGGAGATCGGCCTGCTACGCCTGGTGCATGCCGGCCGGATGCTGCCGGTAGAGGAGGCTCTGTCCATGCTGGCGGCACAGCAGGGAAAGGACACCGGCGCGGCTGCGTCCACCGTGTCGTCTTCACTGAAACCTCCCTCGCCGTCGCGTCCTCTGCGCGGCGGTCCTTCGCCATTCGCCGCCAACGTAGCGCGAAGGAAGAACGATTCGCAGCCCCCGGCACCGGCGCCGGAAACCGCCCAAGCAGCGCCGGCGGCCGGAACCGGCCCGTTCAAGTCCCGGCTGGTGAGCGCCCTGCGCGACGCGGGTCTGACGTTTGAGGCTGATGCGGTGGAGCACGCCGAGGTAGCGGAATCCGGAAACGAGATCATTCTCACCGGACCCAAACCCGACCATTTTATTCTTCAATCGTCAGAGTTGGCCAGGACCGCCGCCACACTACTGGGCCGCCCCGCCAAAATCGTGCTTCGGGCAGGCGAAGTCTCGGCGCCTTCGACGCCTCCGCCTCCCGCCGGCAGCGAGGAAGCCGCCAAACGCGCCATGGCTCATCCCGGCGTCAAGCGGTTTATGGAGTTGTTTCCCGATAGCCAGGTGCGGCAGGTTCGGGATCTGAAAGAATAGGGAATTAGCGCGCCGCGCGCGGCAAATAGCGAAGGAGTCAATCGTGAAACTACCCGGCAACATGCAGTCGATGATGAAGCAGGCGCAGCAGATGCAGCAACGCCTGCAGGATGAGATCTCTCAGATTCGCGTGGAAGCGTCCGCCGGCGGCGGCATGGTTACCGTCACAATGGACGGCCAGAAGAATGTTGTTGGCATAAAGATCGATCCCGAGGTGGCGGGCGACGTCGAAATGCTCCAGGACATGGTGATGGCCGCCTTCAACGAAGCGCACAAGAAGGTGGAAGAGGAAACGCAGCAGAAAGTAGGCTCCATGATGGGCGGTCTCGGCCTGCCGCCGGGCCTGTTTTAGAACTACACCATGCCGGATTTTGCCGAGCCGCTCGAGCGGCTGATTCAGGAGTTCAAACGCCTGCCGGGAGTGGGCCAGAAATCCGCCCAACGGATGGCGTTCCACCTGCTTCGAGCCCATCGCGAGGACGCCGCGCGATTGGCTCAAGCGATTCTCGACGTCAAGGACAAACTCAGCATCTGCGCCATCTGCAACAACATCAGCGATGGAGAGATCTGTAACTATTGCCGCGATCCTCATCGCGACCGCTCGGTGATCTGCGTGGTTGAGGAGCCGCACAACATCCTGCCCATCGAAACTACCCGCTCCTTTGATGGTCTCTATCACGTGCTGCACGGTTCCATCTCCCCGCTGCGGGGCATCGGCCCGGACCAGCTCAAGATCAAGAGCCTGTTGGAGCGTCTCGATTCGGGCGAGGTCCGGGAGATCATCCTCGCCACCAACCCCACCGTGGAAGGCGAAGCTACCGCCGCATATCTGTCGCGATTGCTCAAGCCGCTGGGGCTGAAGGTAACACGGATCGCGATGGGCATCCCGGTGGGTAGCGATCTCGAATTCGCCGACGAGGTGACCATGTCCAAGTCGCTCGAGAACCGGCGGGAAATGTAATCGGGGAGAGCTGCTTTGATCGATCGCGCCGGGAAACATGCCGGGCCCGTGCTGGCGCTGCTGGTCCTGATTTCGCTTCCCTGGGCCTGGGTGACGTTCGCCGGGCAACATTCGATCCAGTGGGATGCCGCCTCCTACTTCTACCCCTACCAGCACCACTTTTCCGAATCGATCCGCGCCGGCCGGCTGCCCCTGTGGACCTCCGGCCTTTTTTCGGGCTTTCCCTTCATCGCCGACATGCAGGTGGGCGCCTGGTACCCACCGAACTGGCCATTTTTCCTGGCCGGCATTGGACCGCGCAGCCTTTTCGTTGAGCTATGGTTGCACGCGCTGCTGGCCGGCGTGGGCGCCTACCTGCTCGTGTTCGACCTGTTCCGCCGTGCCGGGCCGGCAGTCTTTGCGGGATTAGCTTACGCTCTCGGCGGCTTCTTCTCTGCGCACGCCGAGCATATCTGCCTGTTCCAATCCGCCGCCTGGCTGCCGCTGATGCTGTGGCTGCTGATCCGTGGAATCGAACGGCGGTCAAATACAGCCATTGCCCTGGCCGCCGTAGCCGGCGGATTCCTTTGCCTGGCAGGGCACTTTCAGACGGCGCTCTACGTGATGACCGCGCTGGTCCTGGCCGCTGCGGCCTGCTGCCTTGAAGCGCGCGGCCGCAATGTGCGCCGCGTGGTGACGGCGGTGGCGGTAATCGGGCTAGGCTCGGCGCTGCTCAGTGCGGTCCAGACGCTGCCTTCGGCCGAACTGGTGGCCTACTCGCTGCGCGCCCGGCTACAGGCAACCGACTTTGCCGGCGGCATCCTTACCGGGCGAAGTCTGGCCACATTTGTCATTCCTACCACCGCGGGAGCTTTTAGCGCCGTCTACTCCGGCCCGCAGGACATCACCCAGCACTACTTCTTTGCCGGCACACTGCTGGTGGCCATGGCGCTCGGCGGACTGTGGTTCGAGCGCCGCCGCCGCGGCCTGATTCTGGCCCTGATGGTTCCCGCGCTGTGGTACTCGGCCGGACCCGCCGCCGGCCTCTATTCGCTGGTGATACGCCTGCCCGGCTTCGCCAGCGTTCGCGCGCCGAGCCATGCGATGTTCGTCGTTACGCTCGGATTGGCCGTGGCGGCGGCCGCCTTCCTGGCGCGGTTCGGCTCCCGGCGAATTGTAGCCGGCCTCTGCCTGTTCACCGCGGCCGAATTGTTCCTGTGGAACTTCGAACGGTCGCGCATGGTCTACGGCCGCGAAAACTTCGTTGAAAATCAGCGCCGCTCCGATCGTTGGCTGGCCGGATTGGTCAACCTTCCGCTTGCGCCCGGTTCCCGCCTGGCGGCGCCTGAGCGATGGGAAGGTGTCGATTTTGGCGCCACCCAGTTTCACCTGGAAACCACTTTCGGCGCCAACGCCCTGATGCCGGCCCGCTACTTCGACTTCCTCAAAGCCTCCAACCGCAACTACGAGCTGTTGCGCGAATTGGGCGTTAGCCGGTACTTTGAGCCGGGGGAATGGAAAGTGAATGACCTCGCGGGCTGGCTTCCGCGCTTCTACGCCCCTGCCAACATTGAACCGGCGCCGGATCGAGCCGGGCGGCTGGGCCGCCTCCAGACGCTGAACCCGTCAACCACCATGCTGGTGGAAACTCCCCTGGCGGGCCCCGTACCAAATGGCCGTGCCGGCATCACGCTCACCCGCCATAGCGAGCAGCACTACGAGGCCGCGATCGACGCCGAGGGAAATACCCTCGTCCGCATCGCGGTTCCCTGGTTCCCCGGCTGGCGCGCCGCCGTCGATGGCCACAGCGTCGAAATCATCGTGGCGGATCACGCGCTAATGGCGGTCCGCGTTCCGAACGGACGCCACCGCTTGACGCTCGACTATCGCCAAAACTACCTCGCGGCCGGCGCCATGATTTCGCTCATCACGCTGGCCGTGCTGCTCGGTGTGGCTGCCTTTGGCGAGCGCGGCTGCCGGAGATTTTGATCCCTCAGACTTCCACTACCTCGTCGTCGCCAATCTCGGAAAGCGGCCGGATCGAGCGCCAGTAGCGGGCGAAATCGCGCACATCAAGCTGTCCTTCGTACGCCGCAAACTCGCTCGGCGGCAGGCAATCGACACTGATGTGCTCCGCCAACCGGTCCAGCAGAAAGCGAACCCGGGGATTGGACGACTCCACGGTCGCGATTCGCTCGGCGTTGTTGCCGGCGGCGAACTTGAGCAGTTCAGTGACGCTGTCACCACGCAATATGGAAACGGGCATCTCCTCCATGGCCTGATGGCGGAGAATAATCCGCTTCATGCTGAGAGGGCTTCGCCGCAGATCCGCATCATCCCACACCCAGGCTGCGGGTGCAGCCGGATATTTCACGAAAATCGGATGGTTGGCGCGAAGCATATCCTCGTGGACCCAGACGACAGACCGCATGTCACCACCTCCCATCGGGAAACCGCCAACGTCAACCCGCGGCGTTGAGCTTCCCTGATTTTTAGACGTATCGGCGAAGGATTTCGTTCTCGCCGGAAGAGACTACGAAATAACCCGAAACGCAGTCTGTTCACGCAGCCCCTGATCGGTAAGCTCACCGATCCGGACCTCGCGAATCCGATTCGACCTGTCTGATTGGATGAGTTCCACCTTCAGATAGTTGCTGCTCAAAGCACTGCGCTCCTGTTCGAGCGTAACCACCGAGAGTGTCCGGCCGACAAATGATGCGCGAAACCGGCGATTCTTGGCGGCAGCCAGTTCACGCAGAATGCGATTTCGCTCCTTACGCACCGGAATCGGAACCTGGTCCGGCATTTGGGCGGCCGGCGTACCCGGACGGGGCGAGTACGTAAATACGTGCAGATAAGTGAACGGCAGAGACTCGATGAACTGCCGGTTCTCCTCAAAGTCCTCATGCGTCTCGCCCGGAAAGCCCACCATGACGTCAGCGCCAATGGCCGCATCCGGTATCAGCGTGCGCGCTTTCGAGATGCGGTCTTTGTAATGGCGCGGACGGTACCTTCGGTGCATCCGCCGCAGCAGGCGGTCCGAGCCGCTCTGTAGCGGGGCATGAAAATGATCCGCGATGCGGCCGGATTCCGCCACCAGTCCCAGCAGATCGTCGCTCCAATCCATCGGCTCCACCGAACTCAATCGCAGGCGTTCCACCGGAGTCTCGGCCAACAGGCGGCGAATCAGATCGGCCAGCCGCATCCCGCCCCCCAATTCGCGGCCCCAGCGCCCCAGGTTGATCCCGCTCAGCACCACCTCACGATAGCGCCCCGCCAGACCGCGCACCTGCGCGACCACTTCATCGGCCGGGGCGCTACGGCTGCGCCCGCGTACGAATGGAATCACACAGAACGAACAACGGTTGTTACAACCATCCTGGATCTTCAGGTTGGGACGCGTGCGGTCGCCGGCGGCATCCTCCACCGCCGCCGAGAGAAACTGCTGCTGTTCAAAAATGTCTCCCACATGAATCTGTCCGTGGTAGGGAACTGCATCGGAGGAATCCTCCACCGGCAGGTCAATCAGTTCCGGTATCTGTGTCTTATGGGAATTGCCCACCACCCAGTGCACACCGGGCATGGCTGCCAGTTCCTCGGGCGCCCGCTGCGCGTAGCAGCCTGTTATCAGAATCCGTGTCCGCGGGTTCTCACGGTGCACCCGGCGGATCACCTGCCGGACATCTTCGTCGGCGGCGGATGTGACGGTGCAAGTATTCAGAATCACCAGTTCCGCGTCCCCGGCGCCTGGGGTCGCCTCCAGTCCGCGGCGTACCAGGGCCGATTCCAAAGCCGCGCCATCGGCCTGCGAGGCGCGGCATCCGAAGTTCTGGATATGAAATCGGGACACCAATTTCATTGTAGACGACGAGGCTAAAGTGCCTTCACCTACCCCTCGACAGCCGACTCCCCTATCCCTTTTTTCCGGTAAAGTCCATCTCCCATCAAGCCGATGGAAGTCTGGGAGGCGGCGTGGATCGCGTACTTACACAGGAGGAAATCGACAGCGTCTTTCGCAATCTGCGGGATAGCGGGAAGGACGATGACCCGGCCAAACGCGCGCAACCCTATGACTTCCGCCGTCCCGACCGGATCGCTAAGGATCAGCTCCGCGCCATACACCTGTTGCACGAGAACTTCGCCCGCACGTTGGCGTCGAGCTTTTCCGCTTATCTCCGCGCCTATGTGATGGTGAACCTGGTATCGGTGGAACAGCTTTCCTTTATGGAGTTTTCTCAAGGCCTGCCCTCGCCCACCTGCCTGGTATCGCTTGGGATGAAGCCCTATGATGGCAATGCCGTGCTCGAACTGAATCCGCAGTTGGTCTTTCCCATCATCGAAATGCTGCTCGGCGGCAATGGAAAGGCCAGCACCATGCTGGCGCGCGAAATCACGGAGATCGAACAGAGCATCCTTGAAGGCTTCATCCGCATTATTCTGCACGACTTACAGGAATCGTGGCGCATTGTCACCAACATCAACTTCAGCGTGGAGGGGCATGAGACGGAGCCCCAACTACTCCAGATTCTGGCCCCGAATGAAGCCGTGGTGGCGGTAAGCGTGGAAGTCCGTGTGGGCGACAATACGGGAATGATGAACATGGGCATCCCGTCCATCGTCATCAAAATGCTGCGGCAGAAATTCGACCAGCAATGGTCGGTCCGCAAGACCGAATCGACCGATAGCGAGCAGGAGCGCATCCTCCATCTGATTCAGCCCTCCAGCGTGCAAATGGATGCACGGCTCAGCGGCCCCACGCTCACCGTCGAGGACCTGCTGGCTCTGGAAGAAGGTGACACGCTGACCTTCGACTACCCTACTGAGAAGCAACTCAGCCTGATGGTAAACGGCCGCATGAAGTACACCGGCGCAGTGGGCACCAACGGCCGCAAAAAAGCATTTCAAATCCGTGAAGCGTTTCGCGTCTGACGGCTGCGCGGCAATTGCCCGCCAGCGGCGGACCGGACATCAGCCCGCGGCGGAGGGCTCCACCGACTGCACGCTGATGCCGAACTTTCGCAGCAACAGAAATTCGGAGATGTTGTCGGTACTGAGTAGTCCCACCAGCCGGTCATCCTCCATCACCAGGGCGCAACCGCCGGCGTCCACGAGCAGCGGCAAGGTCTCCGAAAGGCTCGCCGCCGGCGAAACGCGCAAAAAATTACGATCCATCATGCTCGCCACCAACGTGTCCTGGCTGGCTGTAGCCATGGCGCGGAAAAGGCGATTGCGGTCCAGCAATCCCAGCACCTGGGACCCGAGCGCCACCGGAAAATCCTTTTGTGTGGTCGCCAGCAGCAGGTTAGCCGCGTCGCGCAGCGTCTGGCCGTGCGTCAGCGTGTGGAATTCGGTGACCATGGCGGCACGCACCGGGTAGCCCGAGGTCAGCGAGTGGCTGACCGCGGCGGCCCCTTCCTGGGCCGCGCCGATATAAACGAAAAATGCGATGAACACCAGCAGAAACTGCGCGGAAAGCAGCCCGTAAAGACCAATCAGGAATGCCAGCGATTGACCAGTGGCGGCGGCGATGCGGGTTGCTTCGTCTTCTCCGCGATGCCGCGCCAGCAGAGCGCGCAGCACCCGCCCGCCATCCATGGGAAACGCCGGCAGTAGATTGAATAGCGCCAGGATCAGGTTTCCGGCGGCAATTCTCTCCATCAGGTTGTTGTCGGTGGGCTTCAACATCTGCGCCGGCGCCACCAGTCCGTGTGTGAAATACAGGTAGGCCAGCAGAAGGCCGGCAATTACCAGATTGACGACCGGCCCCGCCAGGCTGATCCACAACTCCTCGGTCGGTGTGGGTTTGCGCTCGGGGCGCGAGACTCCCCCGATCGGGTAAAGCACAATCTCGGTCGTCTTGATGCCGAAGCGGCGCGAAACCAGCGCATGCCCCAGTTCATGCAGTAACACCGAACCGAATAAGGCGAGGACGTAAATTGCAATCGCCGCGCCGGATTGCTCGCCGCCAAAACCGAGCACCAGCAGAAACACCACCAGCAGGACGAATGTGAAATGGAAACGGATCGGTATGCCGAAGATCTGAACTCGTCCGACGCTTCCAGACTGAGGGTTCTGTTCGTGCGTGGGTTGAGGCCCCATAGTTCCTATTGTCTCTCGAACCACCTCGCCGGTGGCTCCTGATTACCGGATCCGGCTGGCGGCCCAGGTGCAAAACAAGAGTGAGACCGGCCGCGGTGCCGGCATCGCAATTTACGGGTAATATGCAGGTCGAGTTTACACCCCGCGGAATTCTCTTGCCCGCACTGGGTCTGTGGCTCGGCCCGGCGTCTTCTCCCTTTGCCACCGGCTGCGACATCGCCGGCAGAAGCGCCGTCGCCTGAACCGTAGAAAAGCGCCATAATTTCAACTGGCGGAAATCATGAGACAGAGACTCACGGCAGTTACGCTGGCGGCGCTGGTGGCGCTGCCCGCGGTTGCCCCGGCGCAGACCGTTGCCGAGGCACAAGCATTCATGGACCGGGCGGAAAAGCAGTTGCTCGAGCTGAACGTGGAAGGCGCGCGCGCCGATTGGGTCCGATCCACGTACATTATTTACGATACGGAGATCCTGGGCGCGCTCGGCAACGAGCGGCTGATCGCAGCCACCGCGAAGCTGGCCACCGAGTCCACCCGCTTCGACAAGTTGCCGTTGCCGCCCGAACTGGCGCGCAAGATGAAGTTACTGAAACTGCAGTTAACACTGGCGACGCCATCCGCCAAGGCCGAGAGCGCGGAAGCGACGCAGATTGCGGCGAAGATGGAGGGCATGTACGGCACGGGCAAATACTGCCAGGCCGGTGGTAAGTGCCTCGATTTGGACCAGATCACCAACATCATGCGCACTAGCCGCAATCCGGCTGAACTTCTCGACGTGTGGAACGGCTGGCGCACCATCTCGCCGCCCATGCGGCCTCTCTACCGGCGCTTCGTGGCGCTGTCAAACAAGGGAGCCCGTGAGTTGGGCTTCGCCGATACCGGTGCCATGTGGCGCTCGAAATACGATATGCCGCCGGACGAGTTCTCGCGGGAACTGGACCGGTTGTGGCAGCAGGTGCGGCCTCTCTACCTATCGCTGCACGCCTATGTGCGCAGCCGTCTGCGAGAGAAGTACGGCGCAGGCGCGGTCCCGGCCAATGGCCCAATTCCCGCCCATCTGCTCGGCAACCCCTGGGCGCAGACCTGGGACAATATCTACGACCTGGTGGCGCCGCCCCATGCCGATCCCGGATACGACCTGACAAAGATTCTGATTGACCGCAAGACGGATTACCTGGCCATGGTCCGTTACGGGGAGCGATTCTTTGGCTCACTCGGCTTTGCGCCGCTGCCGCCAACCTTCTGGGAGCGTTCGATGCTGGTCAAGCCGCGCGACCGGGAAGTGGTCTGCCACGCCAGTGCCTGGGACGTGGACACGAAAGATGACCTGCGCCTGAAGATGTGCATCGAGGTCAACGCCGAAGATTTCATTACCATCCATCATGAGTTGGGCCACAACTTCTACCAGCGGGCCTATAACAAACAGCCCTTCCTGTTTCGCGACAGCGCCAATGATGGCTTCCACGAAGCGATCGGCGACACGATCGCGCTCTCGATAACCCCGGAATATCTGGTAAAGATCGGGCTACTGGCTCACCCCTCGCCCGAGTCGGCCGACCTTGGCCTGTTGATGAAGCGCGCCCTGGAAAAGGTCGCGTTCCTCCCCTTTGGCTTGTTGATCGACCAGTGGCGCTGGAAGGTCTTTTCCGGAGAGATCCAGCCGGAAGAATATAACAAAGCCTGGTGGGCGTTAAGGCTGAAGTACCAGGGCATCGCCCCGCCCGAAGCCCGCACCGAAGCGGAATTCGACCCCGGAGCCAAGTACCACGTCCCGGCTAACGTCCCCTACACACGTTACTTCCTGGCCGACATCCTGCAGTTCCAGTTCCACCGCGCATTATCGAGAACCGCGGGCTGCACGGGCCCCCTCTACCGTTGTTCGATCTACGCCAACCAGGAAGCCGGAAAGCGCTTGAACAACATGCTGGAAATGGGAGCCAGTAAGCCCTGGCCCGATGCCCTCTACGCGCTGACCGGAGAACGCCAAATGGACGCCACCGCAATTCTGGACTACTTCGCGCCACTAAAAACATGGCTTGACGAGCAGAACAAGGGCAAGCCGGTCGGCTGGTAGCCATAGCTAGCCGCAAATGCATAAATGGATCAGTCTGAGAGCCCGCCGGAGATAGCGTTCTTCGCTCCTGCAGCCGCCATGACTTATGTACCGGTCGAGCAGCTGCGAATTGGTGATTGAGTATACTGTCCCGGGTTTTTCGGGTTTTTAGAAGCGGTTCCAGAGGTACTGGTTGTAGACCTCGTGATGAAACTGCACCTCGGCCTTCTTTACGATCGTTCCCAGCAGGCGGGCGCAGCGGTCGGCGGAGGCCTTTTTCAGAGTCTCGTAGCGGCTCTTCACGTCCTCGCCCAGCAGGGTGGTAGTCCACTCGGAATGGTTGAAATTCTCCATTGCATCGTAAATGTTATCCGGCAACAGACGTCCGCTCGAACGCAGATTATCTTCCTTTGCGATGGAGGCTTCCATGCCCGTTCTGAAGATCGCGTACAGCATCAGGTACGGGTTGGCATCCGGCCCGACCGAACGGACCTCCACCCGTGCGCTGCGCTCGTTAGCGAGCGGGATACGCACCATCGAACCCCTGTCCACGCCGGAAGCCATAATCTCGTTCGGGGCCTCAAAATTCGGATCGAGACGCCGGTAAGCGTTCACGCTGGCGTTCAGCAACAGGCAGATGCCGCTGCCGTGCGTCAACAGGCGATCCACAAACTGCCAGCCGTAGGAACTGATCTTCTCCTCGCCCGCCGCATCCCAGAACAGGTTCTGGCCATTCTTGCTGACCGAGATGTTGGCATGCATGCCACTACCGTTCACACCAGCCACTGGTTTAGGCAGGAAACTCGCCGTCAGGCCGAGATTGGTTGCCACCTGGCGGCAGACCAACTTGTAAAGCTGGATGTAATCGGCTGCCGCCACTACTTCGGCATAGCCGTAGCTGATCTCGAACTGCGACGGCGCCACTTCCGGGTGGTCCTTCTCATTTTCAAAACCCATGGCGCGCTGCGCCTCTGCCACGCGATCAATGAAGCTGCGCAACGGATCGCCCGGCAGGGAGTGGTAATAACCGCCGGTATTCGCATACTCGAAGCAACCATTCTCGGAATAGTGCCGCTCTGCATCCACACCTTTGAAAAGGAAGCCCTCAACTTCGTTCGCCGCGTTGAGCGTCAACCCCTCGGCGGCATACGCTTTGGCGGCATAGTCTTTGAGAACGCTGCGCATGTCGGCGGGGTAGGGCGAACCGTCCCGGTCAATTACCTCGCCGAATACCAGCACCTTGCCGGCGCCGAAGATATCGGCCGGAGCCCAGTAGAAAGCGCCCCAGTCGATCGCCAACCGCAGATCACTCTCGCGCTGGGAGGCGAATCCGCGAATCGAAGATCCGTCAAACGTCAGATTATCGGCGCTCCGAAGCAGGAACTTCTTGTCGTAGTCGAGCATGTGCAGCCGGCCTTCGAGATCGCTGAACAGCACCGTCACCGCTTTCACGCGCTTCTCATCGGTCAGATACTTCAGGCGCTCATCCCGAACCTGCTCCAGGGGAGCGCGCTTCAACCGTTGCACCTTGGCGTGCAGGTTCGATTCTTCCAGTTCGGCGTATGAGAGCCGTAGAAAATCTTGCAGATCGTTGCTCAATGAGTCTCCTTTTTCCAATCCCGGATTTACCAGGTCACCGCGCCGGCGCCGCGCGCACTGCGGACAGTACGGCTTCCAGGCTCCGGTCCACATCCTGTTCGGTTGTCGCCCAGGAAGAGACGCTGATGCGCATCGCGTGTTGCTGTTGCCACAAGGTGCCGCCACACCAGCAGGTCCCATCCTGCTGGATAGCGGTGATCGCCCGCCCCGTCTCCTCGGGCGAGCCAAAGGATACCAGCACCTGGTTTAACACCACGTCATTCAGAATGGTAAACCCGGCGCGGCGCAACCCCTCGGCAAACCGCCGCGCACAACGGCAGTTGCGATCGACCAGTTCGGCGAGTCCCTCCCGGCCCAGCGATTTGAGCGCCGCCCAAATGTCTACTCCGCGAGCCCGCCGCGAAAGTTCCGGCACATATTGAGAGGGTTCGCGGTGGTCGCCTTGTGGCAGATAGGCGGCGGTCAGCGTCATCGCCCGGCGCAACTGCTCCGGGTCGCGCACAAACGCCAATCCACTGTCGTAAGGCACGTTCAACCACTTATGGGCATCGGTGGCCCAGGAGTCGGCCTCGGCCGTGCCGGTAATCAGGTGCCGCAACTCGGCACTGGCGGCGGCCCACAGCCCGAAAGCTCCATCCACGTGAATCCAGGCGCCCATCTTCCGCGCCCGGCGGCAAATCTCTAATGCTGGATCGAACGCCCCGGAATTCACATTGCCGGCCTGGAGGCAAACAATCGCTGGGCCCTCCACATGCGGAATCCGGTCGGCCAGCATCCGGCCCTGGTTGTCTACCGGCACGCGATGAACGCGCTCCCGCCCTAGTCCTAACAGCCCGAGCGACTTGAAAACGGAAGGATGCGCTTCCTCACTGACAATCACTTGAATCGCGGGCGCTCCGTAAAGCCCGCGCGCTTCCACATCCCACCCGGCCCGCTCCAAAACCGCATGCCGAGCCGCCGCCAGCGCGGTGAAATTCGCCATCGTCGCGCCAGTCACAAAAGCCCCGCCAGACCCGGCTGGCAACGCTAGAACTTCCAACAGCCACTCGAGCGCAACCTCTTCGAGCAGCGCCGAGACCGGCGACGCGGCAAATAACCCCGCGTTCTGGTCCCATGCCGATGCCAGCCAGTTGGCGCCCAACGCCGCCGGCAGCGAGCCGCCAATTACAAAGCCGAAAAAACGTGGCCCGGAGATGCCCATCGTAGCCGGAGAACCGTTCTCGTCCAGCAACCGCACCACCTCTTCGGCCGCGGTAGGCTTCTCCGGCATCGGTTCGCGGAATACCTTCAACGCCTCAACCGCCTCGGGCGCCGGGCCTACCCGCCTCTCCCGGATCCCTTCCAGATAGCCGGCCGCGCGGCGTGCAACCGACTGTAGTAATTCATCCACAATCACCATAGTAGCGAAGGGGATCAATTGTGCTATGTTCAATGTTCAGGCATACGCGCCGCTGGGCCGCCGATTCCCGCTCGTCTTCTGTCCGGCTTGAGGTCATTCCATGTCTAAAGAACAACAACAGCCTGCATCCACTCCGGCGCCGATCATCGGCGGCGGTATGACGCTGGGCGTCATTGGCGCCGGCGTAATGGGTCAAACGCTCATCCGCGGCCTGCTATCGAGTGGCCTGATCCCCCGCGAACAGATCTGGGCCGGAGATAAAAATGGGACGGCGTGTGACGCCGTCAGCCAGTCGCTCGGCATTTTCGTCAGTTCCGAGTACCAGGACCGCATCCCAACGGCGGACCTGATTCTCATCTGTGTCAAGCCGAACGACGCCGCGGCTGTGATGGCTGCCTTGCGCAACGCCGGTTTGCGCCGCGAAACCTTGCTCATCTCGATTCTGGCCGGCGTCAGCACGGACCGATTGGAGTCTCTGCTCGGCACGGAAAACCCGGTCATCCGGGCCATGCCCAACACGCCGGCAGTGGTGGGTGAGGGGATGACCGCGGTCTGCCGCGGGCGCTTCGCCGCCAAGGCCGACCTGTTGCGTGCCCAGCACATCTTCGAAGCTGTCGGTAAGTGCTTGGCGATCGACGAGATCCACTTCAATGCCATCACCGCCCTGAGCGCCAGCGGACCGGCATATCATTTCTTGATCATGGAAGCGCTGGCTGATGCCGGCGTCCGGGTGGGATTGCCGCGGCAACTGGCCTTGACCCTTGTGGCGCAAACCGCCCTGGGCGCCGCGCGCATGGTGCTCACCAGCGGCCGCCATCCGGCTGCGCTGAGGGACGACGTTACCACCCCGGCCGGCTGCACCATCGGCGGCCTGCTGATGCTCGAAGACGGCCGTATCCGCTCCGTGTTGGCGCGCGCGGTGGAGGAGGCAACCAGAATCTCCGCCCACCTGGGCGCCGGGCCCGCCCGGCCCCCGGAGCAAGTCTCCGGGCAACGGGGCAGCCACTAAGAGATCCGCCGCATGCAGGAACCGGATGCCCGCAGCCGGGCCGCTCGGCTGATCGAAATGGAAGATCAATGGGGCGCCCACAACTACCGCCCGCTTGATGTGGTGGTGGAACGCGCCGCCGGCGCCTGGGTCTATGACGTCGAAGGGCGCCGCTACCTGGATTGCCTCAGCGCTTATTCGGCGCTGAACCAGGGCCACTGCCACCCGGCCATCATTGAGGCGCTCCACCAGCAGGCTGCATGCGTCACCCTCACCTCCCGCGCGTTTCGCAACGATCAGCTACCACGCTTTGCCGAGCAACTGGCCCGCATGTGCGGCATGGAGATGGTGCTGCCCATGAACACCGGCGCTGAAGCGGTGGAGACGGCAATCAAAGCCGCCCGCCGATGGGGCTACACGCGAAAGCGAATTCCACCGGACCAAGCCGAAATTATTGTCTGCGAGAACAATTTCCATGGCCGCACCACGACCATATCCGGCTTCTCCTCCGAGCCGCTTTACCGCGACGGCTTCGGTCCGTTCACTCCCGGCTTCGTCTCTATCCCGTTCGGCGACGCCGAGGCCCTGGAAGCCGCCATTACACCGGGAACCTGCGCCTTTCTGGTCGAGCCGATTCAGTGTGAAGCCGGCATCCTCATTCCGCCCGATGGCTATCTCAGCAAGGTTGCTGCCATCTGCCGCCGCGAAAACGTGCTGCTGATTGCCGACGAGATCCAAACCGGCCTGGGGCGTACCGGCGTCATGTTTGCCTGTGAGCACGAGCAGGTTCAACCGGATGTTTACATTCTTGGCAAGGCCCTTTCGGGCGGCGTCTATCCGGTGTCGGCTGTCGTCTCCAGCCGCGAGGTTCTAGGCCTGTTCCGCCCCGGCAGCCATGGCAGCACCTACGGCGGTAATCCGCTGGCGTGCGCGGTGGCGCGGGCAGCGCTTAATATCATTGAAGAGGACCGCCTCGCCGACCGCTCAGCCGAACTCGGCGCCTGGCTGCTCTATGAACTTCGCAAACTGCGTCATCCGCACATCCGCACGGTGCGCGGCCGCGGTCTGCTGGTGGCGATCGAACTGCTAGTGCCCGCCCGGGCGTATTGCGAGAAGCTCAAGGACCTGGGCCTGTTGTGCAAAGAGACGCACGACTACGTCATCCGCCTGGCGCCGCCGCTGATCATCTCACAAGAGGACCTGGCCTGGGCTGTCAACCAGTTGCGCCAGGCCTTCGAAGCCTGATTACTTCCCCTGCTCGCTGTAGGGCGTGACGTACACTAACGCCGGCGCCGAACACACCCTGTCACCCGTCACCGGATCGGGAGCGCAGACGATCACCGTCGCCCCGCCGCCAAAATCGGCAGGCACCGGGACATCCACCTGCTGAACACCGGCGAAGCTCGGAGAAGCCCCGGCGAATGGTGGCGCCAACACATCGCGGTCGCCGATGCGGGCCGTGATCCCAGCCGGCGGCAACCCGGTCGCCAGCATGCGCAGCAGTCCACCCGGCGGTTCGGGGTTTTGCTCCGAGTTGATGGAGCCATTCGAGTTAAGCACACTATTGGCGAAGATTACGGGGAATGCGGAGGCCAGCTCCACCTGCATCGGCGGACTACTCTGGCCGTTCACCGTCACCACCACCCGCACCGCACTCTTGCCGCTTACCGCCTCCGGCACCACCACCTGAATCCCGGCATCATCGGCGACCGTGACCTCTCCCGAATAGCCATCGAAAGTGACCGTCAGCCCATCGCCGCTGAACCGTAATCCCGTCAGGATCGCCAGGCTGCCGGGCACCAGCGGCCCCTTGCCGCCGGCCGCGCTGTCATATCCGGTCACTACTGGAACCGTGGAGTCTGGAACGCCAGGTTGCCGTTCGGTTACAACCAATTCCACCGGAACGGCCTTCTGTCCGGCGCCGCCTGCGTCAATCACAATCGACGCTTTGTACACACCCGGCGCGAGTTTTCCCGGCAGCAGATCGACGCGCACAGTCAGCGCGCCACGGGCAAATGGAGGATCCATGTGGATCCACCCGCCGGCGTTCTCATAGTGAATGGTTGCTACCCAGGGCATCGGCACACTCGGATCCCGCGAATTGCCGATCGTCAGCCAGTGAATATCGAAGATCGAACCGGCGGCGCGGGTGGACCGGATCAGCGCCGTGCTCACCTGAAGCTTCGGCCGAAAACCGGCATCGCAATCTCCCATCGCTTCGCAATCCGATCCGGGTACAAATTCGATGAACCGGGGCACCGGCGCGCCCTCGACCGCCGCCGTCTGGTCGGATACCGGCGCGTATTCCACCGTCACCACCGGGCTATAATCGAAATCGCCACCCGAGGGCCATGGCAGTGCCAAAAACACCGGAATCTGCGCATTTTCTCGAATCGAGGGGTCCGAGTCCAACACCTCAAACACCGCAAAACCCGCGCCCGCGGCGAGCGGTACTTCACCAGCGCTATCAAGCAGGGTGACGCCGCTACCCATCGGACCCACCGCATACGGCATCGTGCCGCCGGAACCGTCCGGCTGGGGGCCGTTCACCCGGGCCAGCAGCAGAGATCCCTGGGTGGAGGGCGTGTACTGACCCACTTCGGGATCGCTCCCCAGTCCCGCCCCGGTGGTCGGCACCGTTGCCGAGGAGCCAGCCACCAGGTTCGGTAGAAAGATGCGCGCCGTCTTGGGAAAGCCGGAAAATCTCAATATTATCCGGACCCCCGAATCCATGGTGGCGGGATCGCGTTTTTCGAATGCGTTGGGTATCGCTTCGGTTACGCGGGTGGTGGCGTGGGCGGTTCGGGCAAACAGGTTGCTCAACGTCAGCGTCTCCGGGGCCGGCGAGCCGTAGCAGTTCACCAGGCTCGAACCCTGGCTCGCCAACAGGCTGGCTTGCGGCGTCGCCACGGTAACCACGTTGGAGGTCATCGCCAGCAGTGAGGTTCCGCTGGCTGCCAGAGAGGCAAGGATTGGACTGTTGACCGGGACGGTAGACGCGGCCACGCGGATTCCGCGGATGTGCAGGCTGAACTGGCCGCTGGCGCCCGGAGTGATCGCGACACCATTGAAGCTGATCGAATATGGCGATCCCAGGTAGGCGCTTGGCTGGATCGTCACCGCCCCGCTGCCGGTATCGGCCGCCAGGCTTGCGTCCACGGCGCCGCCGGCGGCTAACCGGTTGGTGATGCGCGCGCTCAGATAGACGGTGAGATTGGTGAGTAGCGGCGTGGCGGGACTCGCTCCACCGCATTGAAGCAGGATGTCACCGACCCGCTCGGTGATTCCTTCGGCCCGGACGATTGCCGGAACCGCACTGGGGGTGCATAGCGGCGCCGTTGCGCCCCGTGCGGACGGCAATACTGCCGCCACGATCACCAGACAGAATAACGTTCTCACAGCCTCGGCTCCTGTTCTCAACCGGTTCCGGCAATCAAGATACATCCGGCTGGTTATGAATACGAAGGTGTAGTTTGGACGCTCCGGAGCCCGGAAAAGCCGGCGGGTGCGGCGAGGGCAGTCTCATTATGCCATAGTTGTTCCGTTACGATTAAAGAAGGTAGGCCACTCCATCGCTGACTCATGATCCCGGGTTTTCGCCCGGGCCGGCCGCCCACGCATCAATGGCGTCTGACACCAAAACCCCGAACGCGCGGCAGTTCTTCTCCCGCGCCGGCATTCTCTCCCGCTGGCACCCGAGTTTCGAGTTCCGCCCCGGCCAGCTGGAGATGGCCCAGGCAGTGGAATCGGCGCTGGCTGAACGCCGCCACCTGATTGTCGAGGCGGGTACCGGCACCGGCAAGACCCTCGCTTATCTGATCCCCGCCATCCTGTCAGGCCGCCGGGTGGTAATCTCCACCGGTACCAAAAACTTACAGGAGCAGTTGTTTTTCAAGGATATCCCCTTCCTCCAGCAGCACTTCGACCGGCCACTGAGCGTCTGCTACATGAAGGGCCGTAACAACTACGCCTGCCGGCAGAAGATCTACGACGCCCAGAAAGAGCCCATCCTCACCGGCCTGGAGGAAATAGCCGACTACCAGATCATCCGCGAGTGGGAAAAAACCACCGAAACCGGTGATCGTGCCGAGATTCGTACCCTGCCCGAGGGTAGTTCGGTCTGGGCCAAACTGGACGCCCGCAAGGATCTGTGTACCGGCCAGAAGTGTCCCCAATTTGAGCGCTGTTTTCTTACGTTGATGCACCAGCGGGCTGCCGAAAGCGACATCATCATCGTCAATCACCACCTTTTCTTCGCCGATCTGGCGGTCAAGGACGAGGAATTCGGCGCCATCATTCCGGAGTACACCGCAGTCATCTTCGACGAAGCGCACGAGGTGGAAGACGTCGCGGGCTCCTACTTCGGCATCTCCATCAGCAACTACCAGTTCCAGGAACTCTCGCGCGATGCCGCCGCCGTGGCGCGCCGCAAGAACTGCAGTTCAGCGGAGCTGGAGCGGGTGCTCACCGTGCTGGTGGAACGCGCCGAGCAGTTCTTCGATCTTTTCGGCCTGGCGGAAGGGAGGTCGGTCTTCACCTCGCACCGCCGGTTCCTGGAACAGAACGAACTCGAATACGGCGATGTACTGCGCTCGCTGGAATTGGTCGTTTCCCATTTGGAGCTGATCAAGGAGCAGCCCGAAGAGATCATCCCGTTGATGCGTCGCGCTCTGGGGATCTCGGAAAACCTCCAGCTTTGGATGGAGGCGGGCGACCGGCGCTATGTCTATTGGATCGAGCGTCGCGGACGCGGCTTTTACCTGCAGGCGACGCCGATAGACGTCTCCTCTCTGCTATCCGAAAAGCTCTTCGACAAGGTGGACACGGTGGTTCTGACCTCGGCCACTCTGGCCGTGGCCGGTAGTTTCCACTATGTCGAGAACCGGCTGGGAATCCGCTCGCCGCGTTCCCTGATCGTTCCCGGCCACTTCGACTACCCGCATCAGGCGCTGCTCTACGTGCCCCAACAGTTGCCCGACCCGCGCAGCCCCGCGTTTGTCGAGCGGGCCGCCGGCGAGATCATCCGGATTCTGAGCCACAGCCGCGGCCGGGCATTCGTCCTGTTTACCAGCTACCAGCAGATGCGGCTGATTGAAGACCGAGTTGCGACGGCGATTGACTACCCCACGCTGCTTCAGGGTACCGGTCCGCGCAGCGCGCTGCTCGAGGAATTCCGCGCCACACCGAACTGTGTCCTTTTTGCCACATCCTCGTTCTGGCAGGGCGTTGATGTGCCGGGCGAGCAGTTGAGCTGCGTTATCATAGATAAGTTACCGTTCGCGGTTCCTAGTGATCCGGTTGTCGAAGCGCGCATTCGTGCCATCAAGGAAGAGGGTGGTAACGCCTTCTACGACTATCAGATCCCACAAGCCGCCATCACTCTGAAACAGGGGTTCGGCCGGTTGATCCGCAGCCGCAATGACCGCGGCGTACTGGTTCTTCTGGACAATCGCATCACCAGCCAGCGCTACGGGCAGGTATTCTTCGACAGTCTTCCAGATTACAGTTTCACTACGGAACTGTCGGACGTGGAGAGGTTTTTCGATGTATGAAGTTGTTGTAGAAAAGACGTTCGCCGCCGGACACGCCCTCCGGCACTACAAGGGAAAGTGCGAGAACGTACATGGGCACAACTACCGCGTTCAGGTCACTATCGAGGGAGAGAAGCTGAACGCGATCGGCCTGCTGGTGGATTTCGTTGAGCTAAAGCGCGTCCTGATGGAGGTGGTCGATTACCTGGACCATAAGTTCCTCAACGATATTCCGCCGTTTATCGAACTGAACCCCTCCGCGGAAAACATGGCCCGCTACTTTCATGACGAGATCATGAAGAGTATCGAACGGATCGCCGATGTGCCGGTGCGCCTTCGCGAGGTGCGAATCTGGGAAACGGATACATCCATCGCCGCGTACCGGGGCTGACGGGAATCGGGAAGGAAGGCTCGAACGGAGAGAGAGCCTGCGGCCGGAGAAATAACCGCAGGCCCTCAGGAAATTTTCGGCCGGGGATCAGCGGGTGTAGAAATCGGCATTACGCTGCGCAAAGTGCGACCACTTTTCCGGAAGATCGTCCAGTGCAAAGATGGCTGACACGGGACACACCGGCACGCACGCGCCACAGTCTATACACTCCACCGGATCAATAAAAAGCAGTTCCTCGTCGTTAAAGTTCGATTCGTCCTTTCTCGGATGAATACAATCCACCGGACAGGCATCGACACACGCCGTATCCTTCGTACCGATGCAAGGCTCTGCAATTACATATGCCATACGAAACTTCCTATTGGCCTCCTAAACCCACACTCGAAAGATCTGGCGATTGAACTGGCAATCCCAGCGCCAAACTCGTTCCGAGATGGAATTCTACCTATAGCATATCGTCTGAGTTCAAGACAACGGAATCCAGCCGCGATGGCCGGGCCTCGATCCGGGTGGTGGAATCGCGCCCGGGAACCGCTACTTGACCAGCGCGGCGGCAATCCGCAGGCGCAGTTGATCGAGTTGTCCATCGGTGACCCGCTCGAAACGAATCTCACCGGCATCCTCTTCGTTTTGAAGATGCGTCTGTTCGGAGAGATCGAGCGCCGCGTCGATTGCCCGCTCCACGGCCTCACGGCCCCAACCCTTCTTCCGCGCCAGAAGCATCATGTACTCCACATCCTGCTGGCCGCGCCGGAATCCCTTGATGCGTAGCGAAGCGAACGGCTCCCTCAGGCCGAACTTTGTTCCGGGGTAGAACACCGTGAGCTCATCGGCCCGGTCCCAGGCCCCCATACCGCCATGTACGGTGTTCCAGGGCACGATCCCATCGGCGCCGCTGGTCCAGGCACGCCACGCCCAGGCCCGCATGGTGGCGTTGCTCTGGCGCGGGTGGTTCGTGTCGGCGTAGTGCCAGTAGCTGCGGCCGAAGCGGTTGCGGTTGTCCATCAGGTAGCGGTTCCTGGTGAAGAAATGGCGGCTCACGCAATCGATATCGAGCAGGCCCGGAAGCTGATCGCGGATGAAGTCCACATAGCTGATATCGGCGCGGAACACCATGGGCACGTCGGGGTATTCGGTGAGCCAGCGTTTGCCCAACTGACCGAAAAAGCAGAGCGCCCTGTAGTCGTCGTGATGATTCGGCTCATCGAGCAGCCACCAGGAAACGCCTCTGCCGATTCGAGCGGGATCCTTATAATAATACTTGTCGTTGAAAAAGATCTGATACCGGGTTCCCGTCCAGTGGCGCTCGCGGAAATGCTCGGCAAACTGGCGCGCGACAGCGGAAAAACGGTCCTGGTACTCGCGCGGAAAGCCCTCTTCGATCGGTCCGGCCTCAAGCGCGTGCCGCGTAATCAACTGGTGGTACTCCTCTGTTGTTCGCGCCCGTTCGGGAATGTTCCACTTGTACATTTTGCGAAGATCGCCGGGCCAGTTCTCGAACAGAGCGAGATAGATGGTCTCCACCGGTACCGAAGCGCGAGGGAGATCCGCAAATGCCGCTCCGGAAACCATCGGCCCAAAATGAGCGTCCCAGTCCTTCCAGCTTGCCACCTTGGTAGCAGCCCCCTCGCCAGTCAGCGGCGGGGCCTGGTCGGGCTCCGTGGTCCCGGTGTGCGAATAGCCGAGGATATCCAGGTTGGTGCGGTTCAGATGCGCGATCCGGTGATAGGACTGAAGCAACTTATGGTACTCCGGTGTGCCGCGTGAAATATCGTATCCTGCATTGACCCCGCTATAAGCATTCAGGTCCACCAGGAAATTCAGCTTATCGGGAAGCGCGAACGGCAACACGTCCACGTCCACCGCAATCCGGCGTAAGATCCGGCCGCCGGCCTTTACGGCGATACTGCCGCTATGCACGCCCGGCGCCGCATCGTGCGGGATGTAGATATCCACAAACACCGGCTGCACCCGTTGATTCGGCACGCCGTTATCGGCACTGGGAAGGTCGAAGGTCCCGTTCAGGGGAAGCAGCACATCGGGGTACCAGGGGCGTGTGGGGCTGGTGTCCTTGTCGTCCGGAATCATCCACTCGCGATACAGTTGTATGGCTCCGGTCTGGCGAAAAACAGGCGGCAGCTTGGACCCGGCAAACAACGGCTTGTCCACTGTAACCGCGATGTCCTTCAGTGGACTCCCGCTCTCCACGGCCACCTGGAAAGCGACAAACTCATTCCGCGCTCCGGTCAACCGGACACCGCCGCGCCAGATGGGCCCCCCTTCGAGAACGGCTCCCGTTTGTGGATTCACCTTGTGGAGTTCCGGAAAGGACCACACTCTTACCTCACCGCCGGTTCCCGTTTCTCCCCCGGCTTCGGGTGCCGCCACCGCGGGCAGCGAGGGCCATGCCCGCGAATACGCCCGTGCCTTCCCCAGCAGGCTTACCGGGCCGGCTTGCCCGCTCGCGCTGATGCCGCGCGCGGCGAAGTAGTATTGCCTGCCCGGCTCCAAGTGCTCGACGATAGCGTCTACTTCATCCTGAGGTGCGTTGGAATTTGCCAGCCGGCTGGATTTCGGGGTTAGCGGATTGAGCATCCAGCGCGGCACGGGCAAGGCAGTCTCGAAATTCTTTGCCGTGATGGGATCTTCCCGGTAACGCAACTCGTAACGCGCGGCGTGGGCGCCGCCAAATCGCAGGATGACGCTGCCAGGCCGCAATACGGTGCGCCCCAGGGCCTGGGCGGAACGCGGCGCCAAAGCTTGCACCTGGCCTGCTTGCGCGGTATCGCGTGTGCCCTCTACGATCAGGACCGGTGGGTCGGCGCTCTCCCGGCTGCTGATCCTGTGATGTGTAAAGGTCTGTCCCTTTTCGTCCGTCAGCATCAGGCCGAACTGGTCGCCGGTGGCGAGAGCCGTCACAACCGGCGCCGGGATATCGATCTCGTACCAGCCATCACCGGCATCCCGCGCCCGCACATAGGCATAAAGGCTGCCGCTCAAGCTGAAGGAGACGTCGGTAAGGTCCGACCCGGCGTAGGACCAGGGCCGGCCCTTAGCCGCCTGCATGTAATTCATTTCGCTTTCCGACCACGGACCAGAGCCGCTGATGGTTGAAATTCCGACCATGGTGAGCGGGACCGGGTCGGGACTGCGCCGCACGCGCAGGGTGGCCTTCCCGATACGCATGCCCTTGGCGGCAGCCATATCGAACGCCAGTAGCGCAAAGCTGTTGCGGCTGTTGATAATCAACTGCCGGTCGGAGCCGTGATTCACCAGTTCGCGGCCGGGTGATCTCCACGGTGTGGACTCAACCCAGTTATCCGCCGTGACAGGACATTGGACACGCTCCGCCGCGCTGGCGCCCACTGCAAGCAGAGCACACAAGAATACCAGGCTATTCATTTCGGCCACACGGGGATTCTACGCCGCTCCGACACCGCGAATCAACGAACGGTTAGAATGTATTGGCCGGGTATACGCGGTGGCGCGCTCAATGGAGCAATTTCCTCATCCGGTACGAGATTTGTTCTGAAGGAGAACCAGTTGGCATGGCCATGAACCACGGTTCCGGCCGCCGGGATGTGCTCAAAAGCATGGTTGCCGGCGGAGCTTTTTGGGCGGCTACTTCACCTCCTCCGAACATTCTTTACCTGCACTCGCACGACACCGGACGCTATCTTGAACCTTACGGTTTTGGTGTACCCGCGCCCAACCTCACGAAACTGGCCTCCGAAGGCGTCTTGTTCCGGCAGGTATTCACGGCAGCGCCCACCTGTTCACCCAGCCGCGCAGCGATGCTCACCGGCCAGTCCCCTCACGCCAGCGGAATGACCGGCTTGGCTCACCGGGGCTTTCGTCTGAACGATTACAAGCAGCACATCCTCTACCCTCTTCGGAGCGCCGGATACCGCTCCATCCTGGCCGGTTTGCAACATATCGCCGTGGATAGAACCGCTATTGGCTATGACGAAGTCTTCCGGCCGCGTAGCGACCGCGCGGCCGATGTGACTCCGCTTGCCGAGAAGTTTCTCCGCAGCCGGCCGAAAGGGCCATTCTTCCTCGATTGTGGCTTCCACGAGACACACCGCAAGTTCCACGAACCCGGCCCGGCTGAGAATTCGAACCTCTGCCAACCGGCGGCGATTCACCCGGACACCCCCGCCACCCGCCAGGACATGGCGGCCTTCCACGCCAGCGCCCGCGTCCTCGATACCGCCGCAGGCGAGATTCTGCGAGCGCTGGAAGACTCCGGTCTGGCCGCCAGCACGTTGGTCATCTCCACCACCGATCATGGTATTCCCTTCCCCGGAATGAAATGCAACTTGACCGGCCACGGCACCGGCATCTCGTTGATTATGCGCGGCCCAGGCGGCTTTTCGGGCGGGAAAACCTGCGACGCGCTGATCTCCAACATCGACCTCTATCCGACCCTATGCGAACTGGCCGGAACCGGGTGCCCCGCCTGGGCGAGCGGACGTTCGCTGTTGCCGCTGATCCGCGGTGAAAAACAGGAGATCAACGATTACGTATTCTCCGAGGTCAGCTATCACGCCGCCTATGAGCCCAAACGCGCCGTCCGCTCGAAACGCTGGAACTACATCCGCCGCTTCGACCAGCGCGGCAAGCCCTGCCTGCCGAACTGCGACGACGGCCCCACCAAATCCGTCTGGCTCGATAACGGCTGGCGCAATCAGAAGATGGCGCGCGAAGACCTGTTCGATCTGATCCTCGACCCGGCTGAGCGGTGCAACCTCGCCGGCGACCCGCGCCTTCGCACCGTCCTCGATGAGATGCGCGCGCGGTTAGACGACTGGATGCGTGAAACCAAGGATCCACTGCTGAACGGACCTGTCCCCCCGCCCGCGGGCGCCCGGGTGAACAACCCGGACGGCACCTCGCCGGGTGAGACTCCTTCCGGCGTGAATGTCTGGTGAGCCCGCTGGTGTTTAGTCTGCGAATTTTTGCTGCCTGCGCGCACTACAGGCTCAGGAGGCGCTCCACGTGAAAACAGCAAAAATCGTGATGGGAATCGTAGTGTGGGCAGGGGCCGTTCAGGCGCAGTCCCGGCCGGCACCCACCGCCCGCCAGACCCCGGCGATAACGCCCGCCGGCCACGCACCCACGGCGCACAGGCGAGTCAAGCCCCCTTCAGCCTCCGCCGGAGCCACCGCATCCGACGATGCCGCGCTGGAAAGGCGCATTCGCGAAAGACTGAGCCGTTCCAAACTGGGTACCGATCCCATCCAGGTTACCGTGCGGCAGGGCGTGGCGACTTTTGAGGGGGAAACTCGGGTGATCCAGCGCAAAGGAGCGGCCACGCGAATCGCACATAGCGCCGGAGCGGTTCGGGTTGAGAACCATATCCGGCTCTCGGAAGAGGCCAGACGCGCGGCGGCCGCCAACCTGGCGAAAGGCCGGCGCAGGGCGCAGGTGGTGCGCGGAGAGCCGCGCGGCCAGCGCTAAAGGAAAGGCGCTACTTGCGCTCCTCCACCATATGCCGCAACCCCTCCAACTCCCGCTTCAGGTTACGCTCCCGAGCCGCCAGCATGCCAACGTAAATGGCCAATACCGCCCATACGGCCGCCAGCCCGTAGAACATGAACGTGATATTCCGCGAATCCATTATCTGAAGCCTCTCCTAAATTGCATGAGCCATCCGCCGGATGGCATCAATTTCGCGCTTGGCCGACTCCTGCCTCATCCGGATGGCGACAAACACCAGCCCCAGCAGCAGGAACGGGATCCAGTTGAGAAACAGCATATTCCAGTAGGATGGATCCATCGATCCGCCACCCCACACCACCGGCTGCGGATGCTGTGTCCGCCACCACTTGATGGAAAACCAGACAATCGGCACGTCGGCGAAGGCGAAGATCGAAAAAACCGCCGACACGCGGGCCCTCTGGGTCGGCTCCTCCACCGCGCGGCGTAACATCAGATATCCCGAATAGAGCAGCCAGCAGACCAACATGGAGGTCAGTCGCGGATCCCAGGTCCACCAGATCCCCCAGATTTCGCGTCCCCAGATCATACCGCTGATCAGGTTCGCCGCACCGAAAGCCAGCCCCACCTCGGTTACCGCCACTGCGAAGGCATCGAATTTCAGGTTGCCCCTTACCAGGTACAGAATGCTCGCCACCAGCGCGGCGAAGAAGCCCAGAAAGGCCGTCCAGGCCGCCGGCACGTGAAAGAAAATGATCCGGAAGATCGCCCCCTGCATCACCTCATCGGGCAGTTGAGCCATGACGAGTAAGTTGCGCACCAGCAGCAATCCGGCAACTCCAATCATTACCAACAGGACCGGTTTTCGCATCGTAATTTTATCCAACTAGTTTTACCCAACCAGCACCGTATCCACCAACGCTACCGCCAGCGCGGTGAAAATGACATCAAACCCCACCAAAAAGCGTAGCCAAACCATCTGACCGGCGTCGAGCGACGGCTCCCCCAGCAGAACTGTAGTCAACTGGATGGCCGCCATCAGGCACGGGATCATCAGCGGGTACACCAGCATGGGAAGCATCAACTCCCGCAGCCGCAGGTTCACGGTCAACGCGCTGAACATGGTTCCCACCACCGTCAATCCCCAGGTCGCCAGCGCCATCACACCGAACAGCGTCCAGAAACTTCCTACGATTCGAGCGTTGTAAAAGACCAGGAACACCGGCAGTCCGACCAATTCCACCGCCAGCAGCAGCAGCAGATTGGCCACCGATTTTCCCAGAAACAGCGCCGAGGCCGGTACCGGCGAGGCTAGAAGCGCGTCCAGACAGTCGTTTTGCAACTCGCGCGCAAAACTGCGGTTCAAAATCAGCGCGCCGGCAAAAGCGAAGACGATCCACAGCAGCCCGCCCGAGAACTCGCGCGTCGATTCGGCCGAGGGGTCGAAAGCAAAGCTGAACAGGATCAGAATCACCAGCGAGAAGGAGACCGAGGCATTCACCGCCTCCTTCGTGCGAAGCTCCGAGCGGAGGTCCTTGAAGGCGACGGTCAGTATCTGCCGGGCGTATCGCACTCAGGCCTCTCCGTAGTTGCGGTACAGCCAGGTTGGATCTGCCAGCATCTCGCCGGTCCGCTCACCGCAGTAGGCCAGCCGGCCGCGATTGATCAGGGCAACGTCGGTAGCCAGTTCCAGCGCCTCGCGAAGCTGGTGGGTCGACATGATGATGGTGCGGCCGCTGTCCCGGGCTTCCACCAGCAATCCCTGCAGCACGGCAATTGCCCGGTCGTCCAGCGCCGTAAACGGCTCATCGAGCAACAACACCGAAGGGTTGTGAAGGAAGGCCCTCGCCACCGCCAGGCGCTGCCGCATGCCGCGCGAGAACTCGCGCACCAGGCCGTTTTTGACGCGCTCCAAGCCGGTCTTCTCAAGCCAGGCCAGCGCTGTTTCGGCGGGCCGCGGCAAGCCGTAGAGACGGGCGAAGAGTTGAAGATTTTCCAGCGCCGACAACTCGTCGTAGACGGCGATTCCGTGGCCCAGAATGCCGATCCGCGACCGGGACTCCGCTGCCGCCGCGTCTTTACCGAACAGCGTCACCTGCCCTTTGGAGGCACGCGACAGCCCGGCCAGAATCCGCAGCATCGTCGTTTTCCCGGCGCCGTTGCGGCCCAGCAGGGCCAGGCAGCGCCCCTCGGCCACCTCGAAGCTGATCTCCCGCAGCGCCGGATAGTCCCCGTAGAACTTCCAGATTCGCGCGGCCGCCACCGCATTCATCAGCGGCGTTTCTCCTCGCGTTTGGCTGCCGGCGCGGCGGTCTCCGGTCCAACCTCCGAACCCCGCCGGTACAGCATCACGAACCCAACCCCCAAAATAGCCAGCGCCAGGGCTACCAGCACGAAACGGTGGTCATAGATGGGAGGCAGGATCTCGTCGATCCCCGGTCCGCTATCTTCCTCGTTGCCGCCGGCGGTCTCGGCCGCCGCGCGCAGCGAACCGGTGCCCTCGATCTTCACATCGTACCGGGCGCCGTTCACCTGATAGAGGAATGCCTTGGTCTGCGGCTCCTGGCCCATGCCGGCAATCATGGGGCCGCTGAGCGTCACCCCCTGTGGAACAATCAACCGCGTGGGAGCGCTGGTATCGAGCACCCGGCTGCTGAACTCGCCGCCCGGCGAGAACGGCACCGAGTAAAGGATGTCGATTCGCGTATCGCCCGGCTTGATCGGGAACTCCACCTTGTAGATGCCGGTCTTGCCAGTCTTGGCAGCCGTGCGGTCGAGCGGCAAACCGCCCGGCGCGGTCGCCCGGACCTGCACCTCGCCCTTGGCGGCCGCGGGCAAAAAGAACCGCAGCGCGCCTTCGGACGGATTGTAGAAAGTCTTGTTGCCCCCGTTAGCGAAGAACCACGTCTCGGAGACCGAGAGATTGGCGTCGCCCGGCTCGAACAGCACCAGGTGCTGGCTCACCTTCGCCGCGCCGGCAGTCTTGGAAACGTCAAACACCTGAATCCCCAGGTTGGTTGTCGGCGAGCCAGGCGTGAGTACCTGGTTGTAACCCACTCCCTGCCAATCCGCCTGCAGCAACACCGGACCCGGCGGGCTCTTCTCCAGCGTGAACGAGCCATCCGCGCCGGTGGTCGCCGACCCTAGCGGTTCCATGCCGGCCTCGCTCATGGCCATCATCGCCACCGTTACCCCGGGTTGGGGCTTCCCGGTGGTGCCGTTCGTCACGACTCCGGAGACCGCCGCCCACAGTGGAGCTGCCGCCAGCGCAAGCAACGCCACGCACCTCAATTGGCACCCCCTTGCCCCATCGGCTTTCCGCACTCGCCACAAAACTTCAGCGGCTGCGGGAAACCGGCGTTGCAGTGCGGGCAGACTGTGCCGGAAACCGGTGGCGGTGCCGCTACTGGCGGCTCCGGTTGGGGGGTACCCTGCAACCGGTCAATCTCGGCCAGCACCCCCACCAATTCCTGTTGGAGCCCGGTTTTGGTCTGTTGATAGTCGGCCTCGGAGAGCTTGCCCACCCGGTATTCAAACTGCAAATCGCGAAGGTTCTCGTAAATGCGGGCGCGCCGCTCTTCAAGGTGCGCCACCGGGGAAAGTGGTTCAAAGCGGGGTAGATCGCGCTTCCTCACGGACAAAGTGAACGCGATAACGGCGATCGTCAGCAGCAGGGCGAAAACGAGAATCATGAATCGAAACTGGAGAGGTCTTTTTCGATGCTTTCCCGATAGCGGTTGTACTCTTCCGCGCTGATCGCGGGCGCCACGGCCGCGCGCGGCCGCGAAAACCGTCTAATCACATACCACAGGATGAGCAGCCCGAATGCCAGACCGGCAAACGGCATCACCCACGCCACCAGGTTGAACCCCTCCGACGGCGGCTTCACCAGAATGACCTTGCCGTACTCCTTTACAAAACTGTCAATAATTTCCGTGTCCGGGCTTCCGCCGTTCACCATGGCCAAAATCTTCAGGCGGACCGGATCCGAGAAATGGCAGTTGATCATGTTGCAACTGGTAACCGTGGCGCCACAGCCGCACTGGCACATCAACTGCTCTCCGATGCGGCGCACGCTGGCGTTGGCCAGCGGCGTACCCGTCTGGGCCAGGCACGCCGCCACCAGGGTCAGTAGCAACAGGCTACTTGTGAACTGTTTCATACTGTCCTGCCACGCCCACAACCTTCGTACGGGCATATTGAAGCCGCGTCTTGGCGGGAATCAGACAGATCAGGGAGCCGCCAACCAGCACCCAAAAGCCGATCCAAATCCAGGATACCAGTGGAAAGACGAAGGCGCGGATGATGGCTCGCTGGCCGTCCTCTGACATCCCTTCGAAGTTAGTGAACAGATCCTGGTCCAGCCGGCGGCGTATCGCCACCTCCGAGGTGGGCTGCCGGCTTGCTTTATACACCCGGTGCTCCGGATAAAGCATGTCAATCTTCCGGCCGTGGCTCGAGATCTCGAGTGCGGCGCGATTCCAACTGTAGTTGTCGTTTTCCCCGCTGTCCAGGTTGACGACCTTTACGTCGTAACGGCCCAGGTGGAACGAGCCGCCCGGGTTCACTTCCATCACCGTATCCAGGTTGAAAGCCGCGCCCGCGAACCCGATGAACATCAGCACCACGCCCATGTGCACGATGTAGCCGCCATAGCGGCGTGTGTTGCGGTGCGTCAGCTCAACGGCCGCCATCAGCAGGCTCCGGCCCGTCTTGGCGCGAATCGCGCGGGCGCCCTTGTAAAACTCGGCGGCGATCGTCCACAACACAAACAGGCTCAGCCCAAACGTCATCAACGCATAGAAGTGGCGCATTCCGGCCGCAACCAGCGCGGCCATCAGCACCAGCGCCGCAATCGCCGGATGCAGAAAGTTACGCTTCAGGCTGTCGAGCGAACTCCTCCGCCATGCAATCAACGGTCCTACTCCGGTCAACAACAGCAGGAAGATCCCGATCGGGATGTTGACCCGATTGAAGAAAGGCGCGCCGACCGTTATCTTCTCGCCCGTCACCGCCTCCGACAGCACTGGGAACAGCGTTCCCCACAGCACCGCAAAGCAGCTTGCCAGCAGGATCAGGTTGTTGAACAGAAAGCTCGATTCGCGCGAAATGATGCTATCCAGTTGCGCTTCGCTCTTCAGATACTCCAGCCGGTCGAGAATCAGGTATGCCGTGCCCGCAATGCCGATCGCCAGGAAAACCACAAACCACTTGCCGATCGACCCCGAGGCGAAGGCATGCACCGAACTGACCACTCCCGACCGGGTGAGGAAGGTGCCGAAGATACACAGGAAGAAGGTGGAGGAAATCAATACCATGTTCCACACCTTCATCATTCCCTTCTTCTCCTGCATCATCACCGAGTGCAGGAACGCCGTGGCCGTGATCCACGGCATCAGCGAGGCATTCTCCACCGGATCCCAGGCCCAATAGCCACCCCATCCGAGCACCGCATAGGCCCATCCGGCGCCCAGCAGAATGCCCGCACTCTGAAACAGCCAGGTGATGATGGTCCAGCGCCGCGTCTCCGCAATCCAGGCATCGCCCGGTTGCCGCGTGATCAGCGACGCCATGGCGAAGGCGAACGGCACCGTGAACCCCACATAGCCCAGGTACAGCATCGGCGGGTGAGCCGCCATCGTCCAATACTGCAACAGCGGATTGAGGCCGTTGCCATCCGGTAGCGCCTGAATCGACCGGCCCACCGCCAGCACCTGAAAAGGATTGGCGACGTAGCCTACCAGCATGATGAAGAACACCTCGGTGGTCATCAGGATCGCGATGACGTACGGCATCATGTCGCGAAACCGCTCGCGGGTTGTGTAGATCACAATCGCCGAGTAGGCCGCCAGCAGCCACGCCCATAGCAGCAGCGACCCTTCCTGGCCGCCCCACCATGCCGCGAACTTATATAGCACCGGCATGGCCCGGTTGCTGTGCTGCCACACGTACGCCAGCCGGAAGTCACTGGCCAGCAGCGCATAAATGAGGATTCCCGAAGCCAGTGTCAACAGGGCGCATACCGCATAAACCGCGCGCCTGGCGCTGACAGCAAGAAAAGGGTTGCGCTTCCATTTCCCAAACAGGGAGCCGAAAACCGCGTAGATGGAGAGACAAAAGGCGAGCAGAATCGCCAGGGCGCCCAGATTTTCCATACTTCGAACTCTATTCCCGTTCGACCGTGCGAAGCCGGCTACTCAGAGTCCGGCCCGGCGCTGCGCCGGCTGCATGCCCGGCTTGGCCTCGTACTTGGATGCGCACTTGGCCTGGATCTTGTCGGCCTGAAATACGCCGTCGGGTCCCAGCTTGCCATCGGCCAGCGCCTGGGAACCGTCGCGGAACGTGTCGGGTAACGGATCCGAACCGCTGTAGATCACACTCAGCATCAGGGCATCCTGCTTCAGACGAAACTTCACCACACTGCCTTCACGCGTAATGGATCCGGGATCCACATCTCCGGCTACGCGCACCCGTTTACCGGCGGCATCCGGCATCCGGTTCAGTTCGGCAATGGTCTTGTAGTAGGTTTTTGTTTCATTGATACCGCCGAGGGCCAGCCAAACCAGCGTGCCGACAATCAGCACAATCAGCGCGGCAAACTTCCAATACGTCTTCATAACCAGCGGTTCCGCCTAAACCACAGTATACGATAACGGATTGTCAGGATTCGCTCCACAATCTGCATGATTTCGTCAGCCGGGACTCTTGGGTTCCGGCGTGGCAGTGCAGGCTATACTGAAGGGTAGGGATTTACCATCGGCATGAGTACGCCGGCATCACAAAACCCGAACGAACTCGTTCACCTGCTTTCTCAGAAAATTGTCGGGCAGCCTGAAGCGCTTAAGTTTATAGTTCCCTATATTCAGATGTTTCAGGCCGGGCTGGCCCCTGAGGGGAGGCCCGTGGGCATTTTCCTGCTGCTCGGTCCGACCGGCACCGGAAAGACCCGCACCGTGGAAGCGCTCGCCGAAGTGCTTCACGACAGCGACAAGCATTTCCTGAAGATCGATTGCGGCGAGTTCCAGATGGAACATGAAGTCGCAAAATTGATTGGGGCGCCTCCGGGCTATCTCGGCCACCGGGAGACGCAGCCGATTCTGACGCAGCAGAAACTGGTGGGCGTCACCAGCGAAAAGAACGATCTTTCGATCGTGTTGTTCGACGAGATTGAAAAGGCGGCTCCGTCGCTGACACGCCTGCTGCTGGGAATTCTGGATAAGGCGACGCTGCGGCTGGGTGATAATACAACCGTCAATTTTGATCGCAGCCTGATCTTCCTCACCAGTAACCTCGGCGCCAGGGAGATGATGCGGGAACTCAATCCCAACTTCGGATTCCAGTCCGGCTCCGAACGCCAGTCTTCGCAAGTGAGCAGTAAGCTCGAAAGTATCGCGCTCGCCGCCGTGCGTAAGCGCTTCTCGCCCGAGTTCATCAACCGGATCGATGCGGTGGTCACCTACCAGCCGCTGAACGCCGAATCATTGAGCGCGATTCTCGATCAGCACATCGCCGAATTGCAGCAGCACGTCAATACCCGGCTGGGCGCCCGTTGCTTCACCATCGAGGTGACGCCCCAGAGCCGGGAATTCCTGCTCCGTAAGGGAACCAGTGCCGAATATGGCGCGCGTGAGCTGAAGCGAACCGTGCACCGGCACCTCACTCAACCCCTGGCGACCCTGGTCGCTAGCGGGCAGATCGAACCCGGCTGCAAAGTTCTGGTGGAGGTGGCGCCGGACGGAACACGGCTCAACATTCGTAACACCGGCGTCGCCACCCCGGCCTTAAGGCCCCGCAACCCGTCGATTCTGATCGTCGATGACAACAGCGACCTGTTGCGTTTTTTGGAGCGGCTGATGTCGGAAGCCGACTGGTCGGTGATCGCTGCCGAGTCCGAGAAGCAGGCCAACACAATGATAGAAGGACAGCATCCGAGCGCGGCTCTGCTCGACTACATGCTGCCCGATGGAGACGGCGTGGCGCTTGGCGTCGGGTTGATGAAGCGCTTTCCCGAGTGTCAGGTAATCATCATGTCCGGCGCCCCGCTGCCGCCCGAAGAAGAAACCATCTGCCAGGCCGCCGGGTTCCCCGTGTTGAGAAAGCCATTCCTGGCCACCGATGTGATGGATCTGATCCGTGCCAGGTTGGCGGCCAAGAGCGCCGCTACAAGCTAGAAAACCATGGACTCGCCGGCGGCCAGCCATCAGGCCGCTTTGATCAGCGCCGCCATCTCCTTAACGATATTGCCCAGGAACGACTTGGCGTCGCCGAACAACATCAGCGTCTTATCCATGTAATACAGTTCGTTGTCGATACCGGCGAAACCGGGGCTCATGCTGCGCTTGATCACCATCACCGTGCGCGCCTGGTCAACGTTCAGAATCGGCATGCCGTAAATGGGACTGGAGCTGTCGTTTCGCGCCGCCGGGTTGGTCACGTCGTTAGCACCGATTACCAGCGCCACGTCGGCCTGGGCGAAGTCCGAGTTGATGTCATCCATCTCGTGCAGCTTGTCGTATGGAATATCGGCTTCGGCCAGCAGCACGTTCATGTGGCCAGGCATGCGTCCGGCCACCGGATGAATCGCAAACTGCACGTCCACGCCGCGCCGCGTCAAGACGTCGTACAGCTCGCGCAGCTTGTGTTGTGCCTGGGCCACCGCCAGCCCGTAGCCGGGAACCACCAGCACCAGCCGCGCGGCATCCAGAATGCCGGCGGCCTCCTCGGCGGTGGCCGACCGTACCGGACGCGCCTCCGCTTTACCCTTCGCGGCTTCCTGGATCTGTCCGAAGGCGCCGAACAGCACGTTGGTGAATGAGCGGTTCATCGCCCGGCACATAATAATCGACAAAATAAAGCCCGAAGAGCCGTCCAGCGCGCCGGCAATCACCAGTAGCTTGTTGTCCAGGGCAAAGCCCATGGCGCAGGCCGACAAACCAGCGTAGGAGTTCAGCAGCGAGATTACCGTGGGCATGTCCGCGCCCCCGATGGGCACAATCAGCAGCACCCCGAATAGCAGCGACAACCCGGCGAAAATCGGGAACAACACGGTCTGTTCGGGGTGGACAATCAAATAAACTCCCAGCCCGGCCGCGATGATCAGAATCGACAGGTTGATGATGTTCTGATTGCGATAGACAATCGGCCGCGTGGGCAGGATCTCCTGAAGTTTCCCGCAGGCCATCAGGCTTCCCGTAAACGTCAGAAAGCCGAGCAGCATCTCGAGAATCAGCGCCACCATGATCCCCACCGGCACGTTCGGCTGCATCTTGTAATACTCGGCCGTGCCGATCAGCGCCGCCGCCAATGCGCCAAAGGCATGCGAAAGCGCGGTCCGCTGGGGAACCGCCGTCATCGGCATCAGGTAGGCCAGCGGAACACCGGCCGCCGATCCCACCAGAAACGCGATGAAGATCAACTCGAAGCTCACCACCTGGTGGCTGATCAGGGTGCTGATAATCGCGATCAGCATGCCCACTTCGCCGGCGAACACTCCGCGCCGCGCCGTGGTGGGTGAGTTCATCCACTTCAGGGCCAGAACGAACAGCCCGGAGGCGACGATGTAGGAAAGGTGCATCAACGTCTGCCGTGGCCCTGCCGGCGCGGCGTGTTCGGCAACCAAGAGCAATAACGGCACGATCATCCTTTTGACTCCGTGTTACGCTTCTTGAACATCTTGAGCATGCGGTCGGTGATCAGATAGCCGCTCACCACGTTGGTCATCGCCGTGGCCACGGCGATGAAGCCGAGTACCTTGCTCAACGTGCTGGCGTCCTTCTCGCCGGTGATGATGATGGCGCCCACCACGGAGATGGCCGAGATGGCGTTGGTCAGCGACATCAGCGGCGTATGCAGCAGCGGTGATACCCTGCGGATCAGTTCGAAGCCAAGAAAGGCCGCGAGCATAAACACATAGAGAGTTGTTTCGTCAAAGCTCATGGAAGTTCCCTGCTCTCTCAGCCGGCCTGGGGCGTGCCCGTTTCGGCATCCAGGCCAAGCAGCCTGCGTACGCGCGGATGCACCACTGAGCCGCCCGCCGTAACCAGCGTCTCCCGCGTGATCTCATCCTCGCGGTTCACCTGCAATTCACCCGCCGGCGCCAGGTGCTTGATGAATGTCACCACATTGCGCGCATACATCTGGCTGGCGTGATATGGAATGGCGGCGGGCAAATTCAGCGGCCCCATCACCGTGACATCTCCCACCAGGATGTTTTCTCCCGGCCGGGTGGCCTCACAGTTGCCGCCGCGCTCGGCCGCAATGTCCACCACCACCGAGCCAGGCGCCATCTGACGCACCATTTCGGTCGTGATCAGTATCGGCGCCTTGCGTCCGGGAACCGCGGCGGTGGTGATCACGACGTCGTGCTGCCGCACAATCCCGGTGAGAAACTCGCGCTGGCGGCGGTAGAACTCCTCGTCCATCTCCCGCGCGTAACCGCCTTTGTCTTCGGCTCCGGCCGCCTCCACGTCCATCATCATAAACTTGGCGCCCAGGCTTTCAATCTGTTCTTTGACCGCCGGCCGCACGTCGTAGGCGCTCACTAGGGCGCCCAGCCTTCGCGCGGTGGCGATGGCCTGCAATCCGGCGACCCCGGCCCCCAGCACGAAGACCTTGGCCGGAGCGATCGTGCCCGCGGCCGTCATCAGCATCGGAAACATTCGCGGCAATTGATCGGCCGCCAGCAGCGCCGCCTTGTAGCCGGAGATGGTGGCCATCGAGGAGAGCGCATCCATGCTCTGGGCGCGCGTGATGCGCGGCATCAACTCCATCGAGAACAGCGTCACCCCGCGCTCTGCCAGTTCCGCCGCTTCCTTGCACGCCGTCAAAGGTTCGGCAAAACCGATCACCGCCTGGTGGGACCGCAGCAGCGGCAGATCGCGGCGTCCCTGCTCAGGGTTGGCCCCCAGAGTGCGCACCTGCGCGATCAGTTGCGCATTTTCAAACACTTCCTCGCGCGATCCGGCCAGCCGCGCGCCTTTCGCTTCATATTCGGCATCGGGGAACCCGGAAGCCGCTCCAGCGCCGCGCTCGATGAGACACGAGATCTTGCTCTTGGCCAGCACGTCCATGGCCCGCGGAACGATCGCCACACGGCGTTCGCCCGGATAGGTCTCGGTGACAACCCCAATCGTAATTTCCAAGTTGCTCCTCCGCGTGCTCCCGGCTAACGTGCTTCGGAAGCGCGCAGCAAGTTGAAAATTATCGTACAACAGGCACGGGGCGGAAGAGAACCGTATAGAGTTCGAAATGCCCGCTCAGGGTAGAAGGCGCAAGAACGCGACACCGTCCCTGTCCCCAAGCTTCTCCATCTCGTGAACTGCCTCGAATTCGGCCACGCGGTCGTCCGGCGCCAGTACGTAGTTCACCCGGAAGCGGGCCATGTCGGCAGGCTCGGCTTTCCGGAACAGGGTAACAACGTCGTGCCGGAAATCCTTTCCCATCAGCCCATAGGTGTAAAATGCGCCGCCGGCGTTGAGTACTTTGCCCGCCGGCGCACGGTCAATCATCGCCGGCAGTCCGAAGCGCTCCGCGCCGTCGAGCGGCCCCCGTAGGTGTTGAAACAGGATTCCGCCGCCAAGCGATTGCGCCAGCACCAGCACCGGAACCAGGAAGGCAACCGGAGCGAGAAGCCGAATGCCGCGCGCCCGCGCCGTCCACATCTCCCCCACCAGCAGGAACGAAATCAGGAATGCGAAGATGCCATAGCGCGGCGTGGTGGTGTTGGAGACCGCGAACATCGCCAGCCCTGACACAATCAGGAAATACATCACCCCGCTGCCCGTGCGCCGCCCGATCAGCCACCAGAAAATCAGCGTAGGAATCACGATCCCGGCAAACACCGCGCCCGTTCCGTCATCATAAGGCGAGCCGTATGCCAACTCCTGCCAGGGGTAAACGATGCGAGCCAGCGTGTTATCACGAAAGGCCGCATCAACCGGCAGAATCGCGCTTGAAGGGTATCCCGGAAGACCCAAGATGGACACCGGATAGAACGGATTTCCAAACCGCGCCAGGTTGCGCAGAAACCAGTAAAAACCGCCCGGAATCATCGCCGGAAACAGAATCAGCGCGTTCGTTCGCAACAGCGAGGCGTTCCACCGCACAAGGTGGGGCTGCGCGGGGTCTCGCCCCCAGAAGCCGGGGTGACGGACCACCAGCCAGGCCGCGGCCAATGTGATCGCCAGCGCCGGTGGAAGCATCGACATCTTCGTCCCCGCTCCCAACCCCAGCGCCAGGCCGCAGGCGAACAAAGCCTCTTTCCGCTCCAAGCCTGAATCGCGCCAGTGCAACAAAAAAAGCACCGCCATCAGCACAAACAGCACCGACACAACGTCGGTATACGCTACCGTGGCCAGGAATGGAATGACGGGGAACGTGACCGCCGAACAGGCCGCGGCGATTGCCGCGATCTTCGGCTGCTTCATCGCCACTCCAATTCGATAAAGCAGGAAGATGCAGCCCGCCGCCCCCAGCCACGGCACCAGAAACACCAGCCTGTCCGTACCCTCGACAAACATCCAACGCATCAGCAGTTCGGCATTTCCGGGCAGGAAGTATTGGATGTCGTAGCCGGTGGTGAGACGGCCGTACGCGTGCCAGGAGGCCGCAAGCGGCAGGTGGTAGGCCAGCGCATCATAACCTTGAAGGTTGGAAGCGCCCAGCAGAAAGGCTAGAAAAAATAGCACCGCGGCCGGGATCAGAAACAGCAGCGCCAGCAGCGGGAATCCCGCACCACCAACCGGACCCGCGCTCCTTGGCCGCCGCTTCAGCAACACCGGCACCGCCATCACCGCATTCAACGCCAGCCCGAGAACCAGAATCACCCTCGACGTGAGATAGCCCCTGCCATCGGGCCAAAGCACCAGTGCCGCCAATTGCGTTGGGATGATCGCCGCCGCCAGCGCAAACAGCAGCACCGCCGGCGCCCGGTCCAGGCCACGCCCCAGCAGTGCCCACGCCAGCCATCCGGTCCCGAGACAACTGAGAACGAAGAACACCAGAATTAGAAATTCACCGGAAGCGAAGGGGGTCTGAGCCAGCGGCGTCACCAGCTTCGCCGGCGCGAATCCGGCCGGAAACGTCAGCCTGTAGAGTGTCTTGTGATACGGCCAGGCAGAGAAGAGAAATCGCAGCGAGTGGGTAAACAGGAAGTAGCATCCCAGCGAGAGGCTACAGACCGCGAAGTATAACCAACCAATGCGGAACTGTCTCATAAACGAAAAAGCGGGTGTGGGACTTAGCCCACACCCAAAGGAGGAAACTACTTAAAAGTCGAAGAACACGCTACCGGTGATGGCGTTACGCTGGTAGGCTTCCATCAGGTTCTGATAGTCGTAGCGCGTAATCACGCCCCAGTTGCGTCCGATCCAGCGCTGCACGAAAAAGAACGTTCCGACACTGTTGAAGCGGACGTCAAACGGCGTGGTGGAGATCAACTGATAAGCCACCCGGCCGCCGCTGATGCCGCCCCCCAGGTAATACTTTCCCCGCTCGCCGTACATGAAGCCGGCTTGGCCCGACTTGGACGGAATGTCACCGGGGCGCGCCGTGTTGAAGCTGATGCCGCCGCTGAAGACCGCCTTCTTGTAGTAGTACATCGCGCCCACGGTGATCATCTGTCCACCCCCATCGCCCAGCACCTTGTTGCGCGAATAGAACTCAGTCAGCGCGGTCGATAGCACCAGTCCGTTGACCTTGGGTACTTTGAACATTCCCGCCACGTCCCAGCGCAGGTTAGGGTAGAGCGCGATGTTGTTGGCCCGCTGCGGCGTTCCGCTGACCCCTACAATCGAGTAAAACCAGCGGTTCACGTTGATGTAGGTGCCACCGCCATAGATCCCCTGGCTCACTCCCTCATGATTCTGCACCGAGACCGATCCGAACGGCGTAAAATGCTTCAGTCCGCCGTAGGTCAGACTGGCGCTGCCGCCCTGCCAGGAGCCATAGTTGTTTGTGAGTCCGTTGAAGAAGCCGCCCACTTCCAGGTGGACGTTCTTTTGTTCGTTCGCCGCCGGCTGGATTTCGGCCTTTCCCGGTGAGGTGATTGTGGCCGTGTCCGCCGTCGCCGGTTCCGGATTACCCGAAACCCCGGAGGTGTTTTGCGCAAGACAGAGGCTGAGTCCGGCGGCGGCCACCAAAGCCGTCAAGAGCCGGAGTGCTGCCTGATTCCCAAGGATTGCTTGAATCGTCACGTTGTCCTTCTCCGCCTGCGACAGCGTCCTTTCCCAAGTCAGGGGCTCTCGTCGAGGGCTTCGAAGACTATTTTCCGGGATCACCCCGCCGGGAACAATCAAGCGGAGGTACTGTGGGGACTACTACGAAGGTACGGTCCGCGGCCTTCACTGGCCGGCGGCAGCCACCATCATGGCGATGGCGATCGACCGGATCTTGGTCTCCGGAGTCTCAGCCCGCGACAACAGAATCAGCGGAACCTTCGCCCCGATGACAACCCCGCCCGACTCCCCGCCGGCGAAGTACAGAATCGACCGGTAGAGAATGTTCGCCGCCTCGATATCCGGGCAAATAAAGATGTCCGTCTTCCCGGTCAACGGGCTTTCAATCCCTTTCCGCTCGGCCGCGAACTGGCTCAGCGGCACATCGAGCGCGATCGGCCCTTCCAGATACCCGCCGCTGATCTGCCCGCGGCGGTTCATCATGGCCAGGCTGGCCGCGTCAACCGTTGCCGGCATCTCCGGATTGACGAACTCCAGCGCGGTGAGCAGCGCCACGTTCGGCTTCTCGATTCCGATCGCCTGCGCCACGGTAATGGCGTTGCGCACGATATCGGCCTTTTGTTCCAGCGTCGGGGCGATGTTGATGGCCGCATCGGTCATCAGCATCAGGCGGTTAAAGCCGGGTACCTGAAACACGATCACCTGGCTGATCAATCCCTTGCGCAGTCCGGCATCGCGGTCGAGCACGGCCTTCACCAGCTTCGAGGTTGCAATCTTGCCCTTCATCAGCAGGTTTGCTTTCCCCTCGCGCACCCTGCCGATGGCGATGCGGGCCGCGGCCGCATCGTCCGGCTCGTGATGAATGTTTTCACTGCCGATGGAAAATCCGGCATCGGCCGCCATCTTGGTGATCCGCGCGGAATCACCCACGAAGTAGCCTTCGGCCAGGTTCATCTCCCGGGCCGTCTTCATGGCTTCAATCACGTCCGGATCGTGGCCGGCGGCCACGGCGATGCGCGCCGGGCCTTTGCCGCGCGCCACCGCCACCAGCACATCAAGGTCACGTATCATCGTCAGGATCCTCGATAGAGTGGACGCCGCTGGCGGCGTCCACTCACCAACTCAGGCTGCCGGCGCCGCGCCCAGCACCGCGGTGGCGATCTGGTCGAACTCTTCCCCGCTCAGCAACTGCTTCTTTTGCATCGCAAGCGCCTTCACCCGCGCGACAATTTCGTTCTTCTGCTCGTCGGTGGCGCTGCGGCCGCGGCGCTCCAGGTGCTCCTCTACGCTGGCCACGCCGCAGCCCTTACCAAGCGCGATGTCGGCGCCCGGCCGCCCAACCACGCCCGGCAGAAACGGCAGGTACTCGGTCGGCTCGATGTCCTTGCAGCGGCGGTGAAACATGCCCACAATACCGGACTCGATGTAATACAGCCAGTCGCCCACGATCGGCCGGTTCGGGGGGATGTTAAATCGCGCCAGCTTCTGCACCAGCTTCGATAGCTCGTAGAAATTCTCGGTCTTGATGCCCAAATCGACGTTATACATGCACTTGAGCGCCATTACCGTGTCTTCCAGCGGCACGTTGCCGGCGCGCTCACCGGTTCCGGTCACCGTCACATGAGCCACGCTAGCGCCGTTAGCAAGCGCCGCAATGGTGTTCGCCACGCCCAGGCCGAAGTCCTCGTGACAGTGGATCTCAATCGGTTTCGAAAAGCGCTTCTTCAGCGCCTTGATCACCGCGCCCACCGCATGCGGGGTACAGCCGCCGAAGCTATCGGCCAGCGTCAGCGCGTCCATGTGCCCTTCGCTCGCCACCCGGTCGATCAGATCCATGTACCGGCTGAGATCGCTCCGCGTGCTGTCGATGGTGAAGAACACCGTGTACAGGCCCGCTTCCTTGGCCGCCAGCGTGGTGTCGATCGAGGACTTGATGGCCCAATCCATCGTCTTTCCGTAGGCGTTCTTGATGATGTGTTCACTCGAAGGAATTTCCGTAATGATGCCCTTCACGCCGCAGGACTTGGCCTGGGCCACGTCGGCCGGCATGCACCGGGCGAAGGAGAAGATTTCCGCCTTCAAGCCAAGCGCCACGATGTCGCTGATCGCCGCCTCGTCCTCGGCCGACACCGCCGGCATGCCGGCTTCAATGCGATGAACACCCGCCGCGTCGAGAGCCTTGGCAATCGCCACCTTCTCGCCGCGGTCAAACATGATTCCGGTCTGCTGTTCGCCGTCGCGTAAAGTGACGTCGTGAATCTTGATGTGCTCCGGGAAATTGAGCTGTTCGCGAACTTCGGGAAGAAAGTTCCAGGGGCTGGTAAACCACTCGCGGGTCTTCCAAGGTTGACTCATTAGTGCCATCTCCTTTATGGTCAGAACGATTTCGCAGGGTAACCCGTCATTATAGCGAAGCCCCCGGGTGGAGTATTTCAACGCCGCCTCCGCTCGCCAGCGCTGCTGAACTTTCTATTCCGGCGCCGGAGTTATCGCAACTGATTTGCAAGAACCTCACCCCGGCGGACAGAATTCCGGCACGAAAACCGTACATCTCTGTTAGGATAATGAAAAGTCCCGCCGTTCGGCTTCCGCCTGACAATCTGGGACCTACTGGGAGAGTGGATGAGTATAGGTTGGATGTGTGTGATTACACTGGGCATCCTTCAGATGTCGGTGTTCTTTACAACGATTTATCTGCACCGTGCGGTGACCCATGGTGGTCTGCACCTGCACCCCGTTGTTCGTTTTCTGATGCACCTGGAGTTAACCGTCTTCACCGGCGTGATGCCGCGTGAGTGGGCCGCCGTGCATCGCAAACACCATCAATTCTCTGACAAGGAAGGGGATCCGCATAGCCCCTATGTGTATGGGCTGTGGAAGGTCTTCTTCGGCAACTTCTTTTACTATCGCAGCGAGTGTAAGAACCCGGCCGTGGTCCGCAAGTACACCCCCGACTACCGTCCCGACATCATCGATCGGACTCCCGGTGCCAATTACGGCGTGCTGCTCGGGTTAGCCATTTTCATGCTGATGTTCGGTTGGGCCTGGGGGCTGGCGGCGTGGGCCTTCCATGTGGTGGCTTACATTCTGCTGAACTCATCGGTCAACAGCATCTGCCACATGATCGGCAGCCGCAATTTCGACAACCTGGCCACCAACATTCAGTGGATCGCCCTGCTCACGGCCGGCGAAGGATTGCACAACAACCACCACGAGTTTCCCTCTTCGGCCCGCCTCTCACTGCGCCGCTGGGAATTTGACCCCGCCTGGGCCGTCATCCGCCTGCTGGAAATGCTGGGCCTGGCCAGCGTCAGCCGCCTGCCCATCGCAAAAGCCAAAGCAGCCTGACCGCCGCCGTCTCCCCAAAAAACAACGGGCAGCCCGGAACCAACCGGAGCTGCCTTTCTTGATTCTGAATTGGATTTGTGGCGAGAAACCGCCGGCGGAATTCAGGCGACCTTCTGAACCTTACCGTTCCTTATGCAGGACGTGCAAACACGCATCCGCTTCGCCGCGCCATTCACCAACGCCCGCACCGGCTGCAGGTTCACGTTCCAACGCCGCTTGGTGACATTATGCGCATGACTGATTCGGTTGCCAAACTGCGGACCGCGCCCACAAACCTCACATATCTTCGCCATTACACAACACTCCCTTCGAGATATCTCGAACTCTTAGTCTAGCAGCCACCCGCCTCGGCCGCAAACGGTCTGAGAGCGGGACAGCGATTCCCTTCGCCTTCATCTTAGGTTCGAAGGGCGAGGCCGGGTCAGGGGCAGGCGGTTCTTGCCCGGAATACGCGAACCCTGGACACGGTCTCGAGATGCGCTGCTCCGGATTCGCCGGCGGACAACCTCCAGATTACGGCTCCGCGCGAGGGTCAACTTGGCGGGGATGCCGGCTGGGCTGTCCCCAAGTCATCAGTTCGTCATCGCGCAGGCGCATCGGCTGTTCGTTATGATACCAGCCGTTCCTCGAGAGGCCATCCGGGAAATCGTGTACCAGCATGCCAGGCTCGTTGATCGCCAACTGCTTGGGGATAGTCGCATCGGGCCGCGCGACAAACGAGGCCCAGTGCGAGTAGGGCTTCGAAGAATTGTTGGCGACGGCCCACATCCGATTGTCGGCACAGCGCGTGGGGACCTGGCGCACGTTTAGCACGTCGAGGCAACTGGCGTCCTTACCGCCGGCATTGTAGAACGAGTGGATCATCAGCTTCACGCCCCGCTCACGGTACGCGATGTAGATTTGCGGCCAGCAAATGTCGTAACAGATGGCCAGTCCCGTGCGCACGCCGCAAATTTCATTCACCGCAAGATGGGTTCCCGCCGAATAGTGGTCCTGGTCGCCCTTGGTGCACATGCTCTTGTCGTAGCGGTCCACGATCCGGCCGTCGGGCCGTATGAGGTACAGGCAATTGGTGGGCTTGGTCTGGGCGTCCAGGAAATGAGCAGAGCCGAGCACAAGCCACAGGTCTAATTCCTTCGCAAGTCCGCGGAGGGCGGCGGTTTCACGCCGGAGCAACTCCCAATCGAACGTATTGAAGGACTTGAAATCCGAGCCGGCGTAGCCGGACAGACAGGCTTCCGATGTGTGCAGCAGGTGGGCGCCCGACTTCACTGCCCGGCGCATGAATTCGCGAACGTATTGGGCATTCTGCGCCACATTGCTACCAACCGGAAATTGGCACGACGCAACCCGCAGCCCTTCCTTGGGACGCGGCGCCTCAGGCGGAAACTGGGGGGTTTCGGCTGATGCGGCGCGCAGCGGATCGCTGGCCGCGAGAGCGGCGAGGCCCACGGGGCCCAAACTGATGGCTGCGCGGCGAGAAATAACGGTACTCGATCTCATGGCTTTCAAATCGGACTTTCCGTTCTGCCTCCAGTTCGAGCAATTACGCTTCGAATCATCTTCGAACCAGGCCCGGGGCGGCTCCCGGCAGGCACTCACAGAGCCTATCACAACCGCACGCAAGGCGCGAAAGCTCGCGGACTAACCTCGCGGCCGGTTCTTGTCCTCGATTACGGCGCCATCGCATGCTTACCGGAACTTACCCGCAGCTTTGAATCCGAAAGCTGCCGGGCGAGGTCCAATTGCAGAATCGAGACTTGCGCGGACCGGGCGAAATTAGTCAACTAGCGCAGTCGTGGCGCGTGAAATGTCATACCGCGGCGCGGGCGCGCTGCCGCGCTCGAACCAGGAACCTCACCCCGAAGGCGGCTAGCGCTACTCCAGCCCCGAGGTCGGTCCAACGCGCAGTAGTCGACGTAGCCACCAGCCCCGCCAGCGCCAGCAGCAGGCCCACCACCAGCGTGGCCGCTCCCAGCGCCGGCCCCTCCTGGCCGGAGCCCTTCTTCGGCGCCTCCTCCGGCCGAATGGGAGAATCCAGCGCCTGAAAGAATTCCCGGATTCGCTGCTGTTCGGCGGCATCCTTCTTCGGCAGCACGCTGCCCAGCCACATGCCGAGCATCGTCGCCCCGATGTTTGCAAAAATCGAGAGGCCTTCAAAGGTGTAGTTGGCCCATTCCTTGGAAATGCCCGGCACGTGAGGGAAGTACCAGGTCTTCAGTGAAAACGTGATGAAGCCCGAAGCCAGGCCCAGCACGAAGCCCGAAAGCGCCCCTCGCCAGGTGAGCCAGCGCAGCGTCAATCCACCCAGAATCGGCATCAGCGTCGGCGCCAGCAGCAACCCGAACACCATCACCATCATGTGAAACAGCGACTCCTGGCCGCTGACGGCAATCACCAGACTGAGCACGATGACAATCGCCCCCAGCGCCGCCGTGATCAGCCGCCCCACGCGCACCAGCGCCCGCTCGGAACTGGCCGGCCGTAACACCCTCAGGTAGAAGTCCCGCGTCAGCACACTGGCAATGGCGTTGAAATCCGCGCTGATGGCCGCCATGGTGGCCGAAAACATCGCCGCCACGATGATGCCCACCATTCCCACCGGCAGCAGTTGCAGCACCAGCAGAATGTAGGTATCCGCCGTGCGGTGCTGCGCGATCAGATCCGGCAGCAGCTTGCGCCCGATCACCGCCGGCAGCAGCATCAGCGGAGTGCCCACGAAATTCAGCGCCGCCGAAAGATACGCCGCCTTGCTGGCCGAGCGCTCATCGGGCACCGAGTAATATTTTTGCGCCAGCGCCCAGGTGGCGTTGTAGCTGATGATAATCAGCAGAACGAAGCTCAGAATATACGTCCAGCCGTAAGGCCCTCCGCTTGGGTGCAGGAAACCCGGCGGCAGGCCTTGAAACGACCGGATGGGTCCGCCGGCATGGTAAATCGCCAGCGGCAGCAGCAGAACCATGGCCGCAATCTTCATCAGGAACTGCACGTAGTCGGTTACAATCAGCGCCCACAAACCGCCCAGAATGGTGTAAGTCACCGTCACCAGGCCGCACACCACGATGGTGGTCATCACGTCGGTCCCCATGCCGGCCGCCAGAATCAGCGCGGTGGCGAATATCTTCAGCGCATCGTCGAAGATCTTCACCGGAATGCCCGCCCAGGCAAACAACTGCCGCAGCGGCGCGGTAAAGCGCTTCTCCAGGAACTCCACCGGTGTAATTACCCGCGCCCGCCGCCAGCGCCGCGCAAACACCAGTCCGCCGATCACACAGGCCGGGGCGCTCGCCCAAAATAATGTAATGCTCACCCATCCGAAGGTGTAGGCAATCTGCGAATAAGCAATGAAGGTGAAGGCGCTGAAGCTCGACATGTAGTGCGAAATGCCGGCCAGCCACCACGGAACCTGGTGCCCGCCGGCAAAATAGTCCTGGGAAGCCTTCTGGCGCTTGTTGAAATACAGCCCGAGATAGAGCACCACCAGGAAGTAGCCAAAGATCACCACGTAGTCGGGAGCCGTGAGATGAACCGAGGTCACAATGCATAGACATTAGCACGAGTTTGACTCGCACAACTCGAATTTGTCTGGTCAAATCAGGGAAGTCCGCATTTGGTGCATACTGAGTCTCATGGCAGGACTGCTTCCCTTTGAAGACCTCCGTCGCCAGTACGAGTCCGATCTCTTCAGCCACTACCTTCCGTTCCTGGAAAGTCACGTTATCGACCATCAGCACGGCGGGTTTCTCTGCCATACGACGCCGTTGGGAGAGCGCATCAGCACCACCAAGCGGATCTGGTACCAGGGCCGCGGCCTGTGGGTCTATTCGTTTCTGTACAACAATTTCCACCGCGACCTCCGCTACCTCGACATCGCCTCCAAAACCCTGAACCTGATCCAGAAAAGTCTGCCTTCCGACTCCAACCAGTCCTGGCCCATCGAGGTCGACCAACTGGGCCAGCCAACCACGCCGCCCGATCCGGAGATTTACAGCGACCTGTTCATCGCCGAAGGACTGGCCGAATTTTCGTGCGTTACTGGCGAGCAGCGCCACTTCCGCCACGCAATCGAGATCATCCGCAAATCCGTCGCTCGATATGATCAGCCCGATTACTATCCGGCAATCGGTGAAACGTACCTCGGCCCCGGCGCTCCGCCACTCTCGGGCGCCCGTATTCTCGGCGCCTGGATGGTGCTGCTCCGGCTCACCACACAGATGCTGCGCATGCGCCCCGACGCCGAATTGGAAGCGTTATCCAATCGCGCGCTGAACGCCATCCTCAAACACCACCTCAACCCGCGCTTCGAACTGCTGAACGAACTTCTCAATCACGATCTCTCGTGTCCCGAAAACGAATATCAGCAGTTGGTCTACGCCGGCCATGCCATCGAAACGCTCTGGATGGCGATGGATGAAGCGCTGCGCCGTGGCGATGACAAGCTGTTTGACCGCCTTGCCGCCCTGTTCCAGCGCCATGTGGAAGTTGCCTGGGACCGCGTCTACGGCGGCCTGTTCTGCAACCTGCGCCACGTGGACAACAACGACTGGGCTACCGGCAAGGTGCTCTTCCCGCAGCAGGAGGCGCTAGTCGGCCTGCTGATGCTGGTGGAGCACCGCCGCGACGCCTGGGCCGCCGGGCGCTTTGCCGAACTGAATGCCTGGGTCCACGGCAAATATCCGCTGACAGCGCACGGCTCGCCCCTGTGGCAGGTGACCGGCAACCGCTGGGTTGATTTCGTTCCCGGCGCCACCCGTGTGGAAAACTATCATCACCCGCGCTTCCTGATGCTCAATTTGCTCGCCTTGCACCGGCTTTGTGGATGATTAGTCAGCGATGTGGCTCGCGCAGCTTCCCGGCGCTCCGCGTCTGCTGCTAATCTCGAATCGAAGATGCCCAAGCTTGCCCTACTCGGTGGAACTCCCGTCCGGACAAGACCGTTCGCCCGCTGGCCAGTGTTCGATGACCGGGAAAAAGAGGCTCTCGTCGAAGTTCTCGAAAGCGGCTCCTGGGGAGGGTACAATCCCGTGGTCCGCCGCTTCGAGGCGGCGTTCGCCGCGTTCCACAACGTCCCGTTTGCCGCCAGTGCCTCCAACGGCACCGTGACCTTGGAAGGCGCCCTGCTCGCCGCCGGCATCAAGCCCGGCGACGAAGTGATCGTTCCGCCCATCAGCTTTATTGCCACCGCCACCGCGGTACTACGCGCTGGCGCGGTACCGGTCTTTGCCGACATCGGCCGCGATTACAACTTCGACCCGCTACGCGTAGCCGAAGCGCTCACCCCGCGTAGCCGGGCGATGATCCCGGTGCACTTTGCCGGGCGTCCGGCCGACATGGACAATCTCAGCGCCATCGCTCGCGGCTACAATCTTGCGGTTATTGAAGATGCCGCCCACGCCCATGGCGCCACCTGGAACAACCGCTCTGCCGGCAGCTTCGGCCACCTCGCATCCTTTAGCTTTCAGCAATCGAAAAACCTCACCGCCGGAGAGGGCGGAATCCTCATCGGCAGCAACGAAGAGCTCATCGAAAACGCCCGGTCCATTTTCAACCAGGGCCGCCGGACAGGTGGCGCATGGTATGAGCACGTCCGGTTGGGGACCAACCAGCGTCTCACCGCCTGGCAGGCGGCTGTCCTGTTAACCCAGTTGGAGCGGCTGCCCGGCCAGCTTGAAATTCGCGCCCGTAACGCCGCGCGGCTGAACCACCTGCTGAAGTCACTGGAGTTTGTCGAACTACCGCCCTCCGACGCCCGCGTGACGCGCCACAGTTACTATCTGTATATGATCCGCCTGAAGCCCGAGAAACTGCCCGGGGTAAGCAAAGACGCCTTTCTCGCAGCCCTGGCGGCTGAAGGAATCTCCGGCGCCGGCTCTTACCCGCGGCCGCTGTATGAGCACAAGGTATTTGAGCAGTATCCGTTCGTCCGTATGAGTTGTCCCGAGGCAGAGGCCATGTGCCGCGAATCGTTCTGGGTCTCACACGAAGTGATGCTCGCCTCGCCTCCGGATCTGGATGACTTCGCCCGCGCGCTCGAAAAAATCGCCACCAGCGCCGGTGAACTGGCCGAATACTCGAAGCAGGATCGGGCGGTCCGTTAAACATGTCCCAGAACTTTGAAGCCGGCTTCGGCCGCGAAATCGTCACCCCGCCGCCCGGCTCGCCGATGGCCGGATTCGACGCCCGCAAGGGCCTCTCCGAAGGGGTTCACGACGACCTCTATGCCCGCGCGGTGGCCGTCGATGACGTCCTGCTGATCAGCGTGGATGTCATCGGCTTCGACACCGCCTTTGCCGCCGGCGTCCGGCGCCAGATCGAATCCGAGAGCGGAATCCCGTACGCGAACATAATCCTCTCCGGCACCCACACCCATTGCGGCCCGGTCACCTTCAATCATTTTTTCAATCCGGAACAGCCTCTCGACGCCACCTACCTGGGCCTGCTCCACCGGCAGATCGTCCGGGCTGCCGAGACGGCCGTTACCGGCCGCCGCCCGTCGCGACTGCGGGCCGGCATGGTGCCGGTCAACGCTGTCGCCCGCAACCGGCGCACTGCCGGTTCGTTGCCGGTCGATCCGGAAGCAGCCGTGCTTTTTGCCGAACCGCTCGATAACTCACCCGGCATCATCCTGGTGAACTACGCCTGCCACCCGACCGTGCTCGGACCTGATACGCTCCAAATTAGCGCCGATTTTCCCGGTTACGCCGTGCGCCATATCGAAGCCGCCACCGGGGCGAACGCCGTCTTCTTCCAGGGCGCCGAAGGTGACCTGAGCATGGGCCACCGCAGCGACCTCAGCGCCATCGGCGTCATCGCCGCTTCGCGTACCTTTGGAAAGGCGGACGAACTGGGAACTCGCCTTGGCTGCGCGGTCACTGGCTGCCTGGCTTCGCTCGAAACCGAGTCCGGGCCCGTCGCCGCCACCAACCGGATAATCGATCTGCCCACGAAGAGCTACCCTCCGCCGGCCGAGATGACGCGCCGCCGTGAAGAAGCCGCCGCCGAGGCCGCCACGGCAGCCACCGGACAACCCCTGCTGCAAGCCAGGCAGCGTCACCTTTACAGCCGGATCGAAGAATTCTATGCCGCCCGGCCCCGCCGGCTTTCGGGCGAATTCACGGCCATCCGCGTGGGCAACACGGCTTTTCTTTCCATCCCCGGCGAACTCTTCGTCGCCATCGGACTCGAGATCCGCCGCCGCTCGCCGTTTGCCAGAACCTTCCTGCTCGGCCTGGCCAACGGCTACATCGGCTACCTGCCGACTGCCGATGCCACTGCCGCCGCCGGGTATGAGGTGGTCGCCGCCCAGGTCGCCCCGCCTGCCGCACAGGTGTTGGTGGAAGGCTGCCTGGAACTACTCGGCAACCTCGCCCGGCCCGGGCTCTCCACGATAAGATAGCCGCATGCACGTCCGCGCTCTCTGGGCTCTTGGAGCCGTTCTCTGCCTGCCAATGGTGGCCGCCGATTACCGCACATGGTCCGAGTACCTTGGGGGTCCCGAGAGAATCCACTATTCGCGCCTGGATCAGATCAACCCCGGCAACGTCTCCCGTCTCCGCCCTGCCTGGACGTTCGATACCGGCGACGCCTCGCCAGGCTCCGAGATGCAGTGCAATCCGATCATCATCGGCCGGCTGGTCTACGTCACGACACCCAGGCTGCGCGTGATGGCGCTCGACGGAGCCACCGGCGCGCCGGTGTGGGTCTTCAATCCCTTCGCCAGGCAGAAGCTCACCGTGCACTTTCGCAATCGTGGCCTCAGCTACTGGTCCGACGGCCGGGAGAGCCGCATCTTTGTCGCCGCCCGTCAATATCTGTACGCCCTCAATGCCCTCACCGGCGAGTTGATCACCAGTTTCGGCTCCGCGGGCCGGGTCGATCTGCGCGAAGGCCTGGGCCGCCCCATCGGCTCGGCCTCGGTCTCGGCAACCACGCCTGGCGCCGTCTATAAGGATCTGCTCATCCTGGGAAGCATCGTCAGCGAAGACCTCCCCGCCGCTCCCGGCGATATCCGCGCCTTCGATGTGCGCACCGGCCGGATTCGCTGGAGCTTCCATACCATTCCTCATCCCGGCGAGTTCGGCCACGACACTTGGCCCAAGGACGCCTGGAAACATTCCGGCGGCGCCAACAACTGGGCCGGCATGGCGGTTGATGAAAAGCGCGGCATCGTCTTTGCACCCACCGGCTCGGCTGCATTCGACTTTTACGGCCCCGATCGCCGCGGCAACAATCTGTTCGCCAACACCCTGCTGGCGCTCGATGCCAACACCGGCGCGCGCCTATGGCACTTCCAGGCCGTTCACCACGATCTGTGGGACCGCGACTTCCCCAGCCCACCCAGCCTGGTCACGGTCCACCGGAACGGCCGCGCCATTGACGCCGTCGCCCAGCCCACCAAATCCGGCCACGTTTACGTCTTTGAGCGCGCCACCGGCAAGCCCGTCTTTCCTATCGAGCAGATGAAGGCCCCCTCCACCGACATCGACGGAGAGTCCACCGCCGCCACCCAGCCTCTGCCCGTGAAACCGCCGCCCTTCGCCCGCCAGCGCCTCACAGAAGACCTGCTCACCACCCGCACGCCCGAAGCCCACAAGGCCGTTCTGGCCCGTTTCCGCCAGGTGCGTAGCGCCGGCCAGTTCGTGCCACCCAGCCTCGAGGGGACGATCATGTTCCCGGGTTTCGATGGCGGCGCCGAATGGGGCGGATCGTCGTTCGATCCGGAAACCGGCCTGCTCTACGTGAATGCCAACGAGCAGGCCTGGATCTTGAGACTGGCTCCGCGACCCGTGCCGGTCGCGGCCGGTACAGGCCGCGACCTCTACCTGAAGAACTGCGCCGGCTGCCACCTGGCGGATCGCCGCGGCACGCCGCCGCAATTTCCCTCGCTGGTCGGCATCGATCGCAAATTGGGCGAGCCCGAACTGCGCGCCGTCATCCACGACGGCATCGGACGCATGCCAGCCTTCGGCGAACTGGGCGCCGACGCCATTCGCGCCATCGCCGCCTACCTCATGACCGGGGAGGACCGGCAGGCCAAAGCGAACGCTATCAGCATCCCGTATCTCAAGTACCGCCTGCCCGGCTACGGAAAGTTCCTCGATCCCGACGGCTATCCTGCCATCCAGCCGCCCTGGGGAACTCTTTCGGCCATCGATCTCAATCGCGGGGAGATTCGCTGGCAGGTGCCGCTCGGCGAGATTCCCGCGCTCGCCGCCCAGGGCGTCAGAAACACCGGCAGCGAAAATTATGGAGGCGCCGTCGTTACATCCTCCGGCCTGCTCTTCATCGGCGCTACCGATTTCGACCACAAATTCCGCGCCTTCGACAAGCATGCCGGCAAACTGCTGTGGGAAGCGAATCTGCCTGCTGGAGGCAACGCAACCCCCTCCACCTACGAAATCGACGGTAAACAGTATGTGATCATCGGCGCTGGTGGCGGCAAATCCGAGCAGCCTTCGGGCGGCTCCTATGTCGCGTTTTCGTTGCCTGACGAATAACTGGCGCGGTGACTTCCGGCCTCCCCGCCGGCTCCTCCGTGTAAAATGGGCGCGTTCTGGTCGGTAAGGCGCCGGAATGATGGGGGCCGGCAGGGTGTGGCGCGGCGTGAATTGAAAACGGTTTACGACATCGCCCGGGCGGCGGGCGTCAGCGCCGCGACCGTTTCGCGCGTACTCAATGGCTACGTGAGCGTCACCCCCGCCACGCGGGATCGTGTGCTCAAACTGATTGAAGAGTCCGGTTTCCGCCCAAATTCCAACGCCCGCCGCCTGGTGCGCGGCTACCCGGGGCAGATCTGCTTTCTGCTCGCCAATCGAGCCATGGTTCACTCATTCCACTCGCGCATTCTGATGGGAGTGGAGAACTACTGCCGGCAGGTGGCGCAGGATGTCGTCTTCGCTACCTTCCGGTACGGCCCCGATGACCGATTCCCCAACGATTCGGTTCCACACATCATCCGGGAGCGCAGCGGCACCGAAGGAATTCTGCTTGCCGGAACGAATTATCCGAACTTTCTCCATTTCCTCACCTCGCTCGGCCTGCCCTATGTATTTTATGGCAACAACCTTGTAACCGGTTCACTGGAACTGCCCACCGAGCGCTGCGTGTGCTTCGATGAGCACTCGGGCGGCGCCCTGGCCGCGGCCTGGCTGGCTGGCCTCGGCCATCGCCGGCTGGTCTTTGCCGGTGATCTTGGCAAACCGTGGTATGAACGCCGCTTCAATGGTTTCCGTGCGGGGCTGGCTGAGTGCGCAATCGTTCCCGGCCTGATCGACGTGCGCGATGCGGCTGATACTTTTCAACTGGGCAGGCAAGCCGCCGCCACACTGTTACGCGATCACTCCACGGCCACGGCGGTACTGGCGCAAGACGATCAAACAGCCTGTGGAATGCTCGAGGAATTGCGCCTGGCGGGTGTCCAGGTCCCTGCCGACATTTCCCTCATGGGCTACGACGACATCGGCGAAATACAGTACCTTCACCCCAGCCTCACCACGGTCCGGGTGCCCAAAGAAGAAATCGGCCGCAGCATGGCCACGGAACTCTTCCGGCTGCGCGAAAGCGGCAGCTCTTCGCAACCGGTTCCGTTGCTGGCGCCCGGGATCATCGCTCGCGATTCCTGCTCCAGGCCGAAGGTATTTGATGAAACCGTTTTCAAGAATGGTTGACTTTTGCCTCCTGGCGGTCTATCATGCCAGCGACGAGGCCTCTTTTTATGAAAACTACACTTGCGATTCACGGTGGCCCAAAGACGAGGCCCACGGCGTTTCCCAGCCGCAAGCGCCATGGAGAACGGGATAAGCAGCTCTTAAATGAGGTAATCGATAGCGACGTTATCTTTTACTGGCTCGGCAGCAAGGTATTTGAATTTCAGCGGTCGTTTGCCAAACTGTACGGCAGAAAGCATGCACTCGCCTGCTCCAGCGGCACTGCCGCCGTGCATATCGCCCTCGGAGCCCTGGCGCTGCCCGCCGGAAGCGAGGTCATCACGTCTTCCATTACCGACATGGGTTCGCTCACCGGCGTGCTCTATCAGGGCCTGGTACCGGTGTTCGCGGACGTCGACCCCGGCACCCTGAACATGAGCGCCGAATCCGTGCGGTCCCGTATCACTCCCCGCACCAGCGCCATCCTCGTGGTCCACCACGCCGGACTGGCCGCCGACATGGACGAGATGCTCGCTCTCGGCCGGGAGTTTTCCATTCCCGTGATTGAGGATTGCGCCCAGGCCTATCTATGCGGCTACAAGGGCCGCCTCGCCGGCACGATGAGCGAGATCGCTACCTTCTCGCTGAACCACTTCAAGCACATCGAGTGCGGCTCGGGCGGCATCGTAGCCACCAGCGACGACCGGATACGCTACCGCGCCTCTCTGTTTCTCGACAAGTGTTACCAGCGCGAAGAGGGCATCCGCGATCCCTTCTTCCTGGCGCCCAACTACCAGATCACCGAACTACAAGGCGCCGTGGCGCTGGCCCAGTTGGAGAAGCTGGAAGCCATCATCAACAGCCGCAATGCTCTCGGCACCCGCCTCAGCAACCGGCTCGCCGGCGTGCCCGGCATTATCCCGCAAACCGTGCCCTCCGGGTGCCGCCACACGTACTTCCTCTATCTCTTCCGTCTGGATCTCAAGCGGCTGGAGTGTAGCGCGCGGGAATTCTCCCAAGCGCTGCAGGCAGAGGGCATCCCGAATGCGGACCACCTCATCACCGGTGGACGTCCGGTCTACCTTTACGATATCTTTCAGAATCGGTCCGCATTCCCGGGAACCGAGTATCCTTTCTCCCCGGACCGGTACTATCGCCGCGGTGATTGTCCGGCCGCCGAAAAGGCGTTCGAGGAGTGGATCACCATGAACATTTACGAGAACTACAGCGAAGCCGATATCGACGATATCGCCGCCGCTGTCGCTAAAGTGGCCGAGTGGTACTCGAACCGTGCCGCCGTCACCGTGCCGGCCGGTTCCGCGGCATCTTCAGTGGAAGGACAGGTCTGATTCCCGGATGGCCCCGGCATCCTCCGCCGCCCGCGCACGGCGGCCGATTCCCCGCCTGCGCTGGTGGATCGGTGGCATGCTGTTTCTTTCCACCGTCATCAACTACATCGACCGCCAGACGCTCAGCGTGCTGGGGCCTCATCTGCAACGGGATTACCACTGGACCAACACCGATTTCGCCACCATACTGATCGCCTTCCGCATCGCCTACACCATCATGCAGGGCGTCGGCGGGCGCGTCATGGACCTGCTGGGCACCCGCCGCGGCCTATCGGTCAGCGTTTCGTTCTATTCCATCGTCGCCTGCCTCACCTCGCTGGCCAACGGCATTGCCAGCTTCCGCATTTTCCGTTTTTTGCTTGGCGCTGGTGAAGCCTGTAACTGGCCCGCCGCCACCAAGGCGGTTTCCGAATGGTTCCCGGCGCGCGAACGGGCCTGGGCGGTGGCGCTGTTTGACAGCGGTTCGGCCATTGGCGGCGCCGTGGCGCCATTTTTGGTGCTCTTTCTCTACCGCGTCTTCGGCACCTGGAGGCCGGCATTTCTGCTCACCGGACTGCTCGGCTTCCTCTGGCTGATCGCCTGGCGCAAACTCTACCGGCCACCGGAACTCCATCCCCGGGTTTCGAAAGACGAACTCGACTATATCCTGAGGGAACGCGGCACCACCGAACAGGTTAGCGACAGCGGCGGTCCGCGGATCGCCTGGCGGAAGCTGTTCGGCTACAAACAGACCTGGGGCCTGGTGTTGGGCCGTATGCTGCTCGATCCCTACTGGTTCATGGTCACCGATTGGTTCGCCATCTACCTCGCCAGCAAGGGCTTCTCGCTGATTGACAGCGCGCTCGGATTCTGGGCGCCGTTTCTGGCCGCCGATCTGGGCAACTTCTGCGGCGGAGGAATCTCCAGCTACTTCATCTCGCGTGGGTGGCCGGTGGGCAAATCCCGCCGGGCCGTGCTGCTGATCTTCGGCCCCAGCATGCTGCTGTTGATTCCGGCGGCGTTCGTGTCCAATTACACCGCGCTGATTGCGCTGTTTGCCTGGACATCGTTCGCCTACGCCGCCTGCTCCACCATGTTCCTCTCGCTTCCGGCCGACGTCTTCAACACCCGCGCGGTGGCCAGCGCCAGTGGGTTAGGCGGCACCGGAGCTGGAATTGGAACCCTGGTCTCAACCTATCTGATCGGGGCCATCACCGACCGCTTCAGCTTCCAACCGGTGATCATCGGAGCCTCGCTGGTGCCGGTAATCGCCACCGTCATCATGGTCTCGCTGGTACGCGCCGGAAAACGGCCCGATCCGGAAGGAATTGTCGTTGATTTCTGAGGCAGCTCAATCAGCCGGCAAAGCGAAGTCGATCGGATGCCGCGCCGCGCCTGCCGCCTCGCGTGGACCCTTTGATGCGGAGGGATCCGAGCGTGTAAGCAGCCTGATCGTCCGTTCCCAGGAGAATCTCTCCGCGTAGGTTTCGCTCGCCCGCCTGCCCAGCGCCACCCTGCGTTCGGGCCTGGCGATCAGGTTCTCGATTCGTTTCAAAGCCGCGGCCTGGTTTGCGAAATCGGTGATGTCCACCGAGCCCGACTTGGTCCAGACCGGCTCGCTGCGCGGCCCCAGGCTGGTGACAATCGCCCGCCCCAGCGCCAGCGGGGCCATCAACGAACTGCGGCGGCTGCTGGCGCCGTCGGGAAACGGTTGCAGCATCAGGTCGCAGGCGGCAATCGAAGCGGCGGCGTCTTCGAGCGATAAAGCTCCCGTCGCCAGAACCCTGCCGGCTAACTGTGGATGCCGCTCCACCAACTGAGTCCGGTAGACCGTACTGTTTTGTCCAATCAACAGCATGCGCCGCCGCGGTTTTGCCAGGAGTTCGGGTAGCAGCCCCTCGAACATCCCGGTCATGGCGCTCTTGAAGGTTCCGAAGTGCCCCAGCAGCAGATCCGAACTCTCCTCCAGCACCTGCCGGCGTACCGCCCCGGCCATCGCGGGATTGGTCTGGACCGGCAGATTGCTCGGTATCGGCAGCCATTCCATCACGCAGGGATCTTCCACGTCTTCCAGAATCTCCCGTTCCCAGCGGGGAACGCTGAGAAACGCCCGCTCGCAGGAATCCATGATCAGGCGGATCATCCAGCGCGTCAGCGAGCCGAGCAAGCGCGCCTGCACCGGCGCGCCCGGCAACACATCGGCCCGCAGTTCATGAAACATCACCCAAACCGGTTCGGAACGTTTGCGCAGCCACAGGCATAGTGAGATCGGGATGCCGAGAAAACGGTTGCGCCGCAGCGTGATGTGCGGGCCGAGAGCCTGTGGAATGTACTGGACGAAGATTCGGCGCGGTTCCGGGATCCGGTCAATCTGCCGGCTCATCTCCCGGAGCGCGCGCGGCCCAAACTGGCTCGCAAGGCGAACCACGCTCACCGCACCGGAACCGGTTGCCGTCCCGCCCTTGCCCGTAAACACCCATACCCGGTCTCCGTGTCTTGTCAACTCCTGCGCCAGGTGTTCCGTATAGTGCGCGACGCCGCCGTGGTCCGGCGGATACGACCCGGTAATCAGGATCCAGTTCATCGTCGTCTTCCAGCTCAGGCCTGCCAGGTGGAGCAGGTGTCGCTACTCTCCGGAACCTCGCCGGCCGGCGTTCGTGCGGCCAGTTTCGTGCGATATGCCGCTTCGATGATCTGCAGCGGCTTGGTGATCCTGCTGCGCCCGGTGAGGCGCCGGCCAATGGCGGCGGCAAAATTGGCCGCGGCCCGGTTCACCAGCAGCGGCGAGGCCCACGGATGAAGCTGAATCGCTACCTGCTGCGGCTCGACTTCGTAACCCAGCCGCGTCTTGAACTGATGCAACCCGTCTTCCTGCAACAGCACCTTCGGACCGTTACAAATCATTTTGATCGCCGGATCTTCCAGCGCCCGTGCGATCACCGAATAGGCCAGAGCATGGTTGGGGTGCATCGGCATCAGCGACGCCCGCGAGTATTGGTAGAGCAGGTGCATCCAGCCGTTGTCCTTGCAGCCGATAATATAAGCGGCCAGCTTGCCATCCACGAACGCTCCGGTTGCTTCGACGAATGGCCGGCAGGCCTCCACCGCATCCACGAACCGCCTCCAGCCCGGCTTGCCGCCAAACTCTGTGCTCTCCCGCTTCTGCCGCGCCAGCGTGTCCCGGTTCAACGCCAATCCCTCCCGGCGCAGTTCGTCGGGTGTCACCGGGCGGATCTCACAGTGCTCCAACCCCCGCCGAACGCCATTACGGAGTTGGCGATGAACGTCGGAAAGCGAGTATGCCCGGCGCCGGTACAGGTACAACCCCGATGTTACCCCGTCTCCTTCCACCGACGGGTACCGCGCCGCCAGAGCGCGTTCGCTCCGCAGCAGCGCACTTATCTCCGAACTTCCGGCGGGAATCGCCTGGTCGGGAAAGCTCATCAGGAAACGGCTGTTCGGCTCAAAGTCGGTCCAGAAAACCCCGGCCGCCGGGATCACCTTGCGGCCGCGCAGCCGCAAAAATACTGCCAGGTTCTCCCCGACGGCCCGCCTCGGAGACAATACATTGGTCATCAGGTTACGGCGAGCGCCGTACTCTCATTGTCCCGGCTGGGGCCGCCCGCGGCCATAGACAGATAGGAATGGGCCGTACTGCCGGCGGTACTGCCGCCGATGAGCTAAGGCGATTGTGGGGCGTTGACTACCGGGCGCGCAAGGGAACATCAAACCGCAGTTCGTGAAAGAACCGGCCGCGCATCTCACCGAGCCAATCGTCGGCGTATCGCCGGTTCAAATCCACTTCCGAAATTGCGGCAGCGCCCTGGGTGGTAGCCGTGGAAAGCACTTCGCCCTGGGGGTCGAGGATCTCGGTCGGGTAGCTGTATCCGGAAGAAGCCAGGAAAACGTGGTTCTCTGCCGCGCGCGCCACACCCAGCCGCGTGTCGCCTCCCCAGATCGGCATGGCGATGATCTCGGCACCGCGTAGCGCCAGCGCCCGCGCCGGATCGGCATACTGCACATCCCAACAGATCATCATTCCAACCTTGCCGAAGTCAGTCTGGAATACGGGATAATCGTCTCCGGGTGTCAACCCGCCCTCCACTTCCTCCCGCGGCAGATAGACCTTGCGATAGCGTCCCACCACTTCGCCGCCGCGGTTCAGCAGCACGGCCGTGTTGTAGATTGCCGGCCCCTCGCGCTCATAGATTCCGGCGATCAGATAGGACCGCTTTTTTCGCGCGATCAAACCCAGCGCCTCGGTGGCCGCTCCGGGGATGGATTGCGCCACCTCCGCATAACTCTTACCGGTGCCCACGATCGTAATTCCTTCGGGGAGCACGATCAGGTCCGCCCGATCCACCGCCCGGTCCACCGCTTCCACGAAAGCACGCACGCTCTGTTCGCTGCCGGCCGGCTTTTGCGGGCGGAAATTGAGGGATGCGATCCGCACCTTGCGGAGCGCGGGCGTGGGGATCTGTTCCAACTTGACCTCGTCCCACGCCACCCGGCCCTGGGGCGAGTTGCCGAAGTTCAGTTCGATTACCGCCGCCCCGGCATTTTCGGGCGCTGGAACGTCCACTTCGAGCCTGCGCCAGTCGCCGTCACGGCTCGCCACTCGCGAAGCATACTCGGGCCGTCCGGCATGGCCCCCCGACGATGGAATCCACCGCAGTCGCGCTACCACGTGGACACTCTCCTCGGTGATCCCTTCGGGCCGATAGCAGGCAGTGAGCCGGTACCACGCGCCAGGCTTGATACCTTCTACCCGCCTCTGCCAGCCGCCGAAGGCCGCCGAGTTGGTGCCGCCCGACAGCATCAACGCGCCTTGCCCGTGCCGCCCACCGGTAGTATCGATCCAGCCTTTGGGTTGAATCTCGGACCGCTGGGCCACCAGTTGCCAGCCACCGTTGGCGGAATTGGGTTCGTTTCGAAAAACGGCCTGCTCGAAGATCACCTGCGGCTGCAGTGCCGCGGCCAGTATCAGCAGGGATAACATGCTCAAACTATACCGGAATTCGCCGGCGCGGGACTCACCAGGCCTGTTGCGCCTGCTCCCCCGTCTTGCGCCAGTAAGGCGCCCAGGCCAGGCAGACTACTTCAACGGTAATATCGGCGCGCTTGGGAGCAATGGAGACTGTCTCCAGCCCTTCCGAGAGGGCATCCAGCTTTGCCTGAACGGCGTTCAACTCCTCCGCAAAACGCGAGTTCAGATCGGCCAGTTGCTGCTCAATCGCTTCCACGGTCTCGCCGGCGCGCTGTACGTCCTGATTTTCCTTGTTCAACCGGCCGTAGGAACGGGCAGCCGTACCGGCACGGCTCAGCGTGGTGGCGCTCAAGGTCTTACGCCCGAGGAACGCCCCCAGCAGGGTCGCCCCCATGGACACCGCCGTACTCAGCCGCTGCTGGGTCACCTGCTCCTGCTCCCGCTGGACGGATTGCTGGGCGCGGCGGCGGCGCTCCTCAAGGGCGGCTATCTTCGGGGCGTAACGGGCACGCATCACCTCTGCCTGGCGATCCCGCTCTTCGCGGCAGGCCTGCTGGAGGCGGATTCGGAAATCGCGCTCCGGCTCATCCGGAGTTGAGACCAGGCCGGTCGACGGACTGCGCAGGAGCTGCAGCCGCTCGGATTGATAGATCCAGGTTTCGAGCGCCTTCTGCCAGCCGGCATAGTTGCGTTGCTTGAGCGCCGCCGCCGGGGGATCCTCGAAGTGTCCGCCGCGAGCCTCGTTCTCCAGCTCGCCCGGCGTCAACTCAACTCCCTGCGACTGGTTCCAGTCCAGCGCCACCGCGTCGCCAGCCACCGCCGTAACCACCGCTACTGCGCGGCCCGCTTCGACCGGCGGCTTCAAATTTGCAAAACGAACCCGAGCCGAGCCATAAATCATTGGCTTATAAACGACTTCAACTCCGGCGGGCGCGGAGCGAACGGGCAGAAACCGTTGCGTAATTCCAGGCGCCAGTACCGGAGGCTGGTCCGAGGCCGCGATAACCGGGGCCATCCGTGGAGGCGCCGCACTGGCGTTGGCGGCGGCAGAGACCGGCCTGGCCACCAGCCGCAACTGCTCCCGGCTCAGCGGGCCTCTCAAATAGCTCAGCGTCCAGCGGGTCTCGAACAGTTGCGGGCCGGCGGAATGGATATCGTGCAGCAGGAAGATCCGCTTGCCCAGGCTGGAGATCGCCCGGTCGGCCGCGGCCCGGTCAAAGACCGCTCCCGTCTGTCCGGCCGCGCCCTCCAGGCCATCCAGCAGGCGCCGCTTGTCCTGCTCGGTCTGCAATCTGCCGACAAACCAGGTACCCGCATTCGAAAGACCCTTGTAGTCGATGTCCACCGGATTCTGCGTGGCCAGCACCACGCCCAGCCCGAACGCCCGCGCCTGCTTGAGCAGCGTCAGCAGAGCCTGCTTGGTGGGCGGGTTCGACACCGGCGGGAAGAAGCCGAAGATCTCATCCAGATAAAGCAGCGCCCGCAGGCTGGTGGTGCCTGACTGCGTCCGCATCCAACCCACCACCTGGTTCAACAGCAGCGAGAGGAAGAACATCCGCTCGGTGTCGTTCAGATGGGCAACGGAAACGATGGCGATGCGAGGTTTTCCGGAGGGTGCATGGAGCATTGCGTCCACGTCCAGCGGTTCACCCTCCAGCCACGCTTCGAACCCCGGAGACGCCAGCAGATTATTAATCCGCAAGGCGAACGCCGTTCTGTCCTTGGGCGGGAAGAAGGTGTCCAGGTCGAGCACGCCCACCCGGGTCACCGGCGGCTGCTGAATCTGCCGGATGATGTCGGCCAGGCCGGCGTCCTTGCCCTCCCGCCAGGCGCGGTCGAGAAGAGTAGCCAGTAGAATCTGTTCGCGGCTCTCGGTATCGCCGGACTCGATGCCGGCCAATGCCAGCAGGCTGGCGGCGGCGCCGGTGACCCGCTGCCGCATTGCCTCGCGATCGTCCAGGATATCTTCGGTGGGCGCGGCGAACGAGCCGAGAATCGACACCGGCGTTCCAACGCTGCTGGCCGGCGTATAGATCACCACCTCGGCCGACTCCTTTAGCCTCCCGATCCGCTCCGGCGTCTGATCCCACTCGGCCAATCCGTGTCTCCACAGATCGGCCTGCTGGGCGGCATAACTGCCGGCGTCGAGTCCCTTGACGGCAGCCTCCTCAACATTGACGAATGGCCGCAAGTCGGCGGCCGTCAGGTTGGGGAAGGTCAGCGCCAGGTTGGTGAGATCTCCCTTGAGGTCCACCACCAGGGACGGAATCCCGTCGATCGCCGCTTCTTCAATCAGGCCGATGCAAAGCCCCGTCTTTCCGCTCCCGGTCATTCCTACGCAAACGGCATGGGTCAGCAGGTCACGGGAATCGTAGAGAATCGGTTCATCCAGGCGCGCCCGCCGCTCGGCGTCGTACTTCCGGCCCAGGTAGAACACACCCAGCTTTTCGTAATCCACCATGGTGATAGCTTCTCAAAGTTTCGGGCGAACGAACAGCTTCCAATCGGACTTATAATAGTCTTCTGGGAGTTCGTTCCTCCTCAATGGAAAATCTCAAGAAGAAGCTACAGGAAGAGATCACGGCGCTTGAGTTGGAACTTCGGGTCGAGCTGCCCAGGGAAATCCTGCGGGCTCGGGCGTTGGGAGATCTCAGCGAAAACGCCGAATATCACGCCGCCAAGGAACGCCAGGGCCTGGTGAACGCCCGTTTGGGCCAACTGAAGAAACGATTGGCCGAGCTTTCCATGGTGGATTTCAGCCGCATTCCCACCGATCGGGTGGGTCTGGGCTCGACCGTGGTTGTCCTTGATCTGAACAAGGATAGCGAGATCACCTACCGCCTGGTAACCAGCGAGGAGGCCGATGCCAACCACGGGCGCATCTCCACCACCTCGCCGATCGGCAAGGGTCTGCTGGGGAAACAGGAGGGCGACACGGTCCGGATTCAGATCCCAGGCGGGGTCAAGGACTTGGAGATTCTGAAGTTGACCACGATTCACCAGAATCCCGGCGCGGGGCAGCAATGACCTACACTCGGGCCATTGGGACGGTGTGCAACAGGATCATCGTCTTGATTGTCCGCGCGCTGGCGCTCTCGAAGATCCACCCGAACGTCCTCACCTTCATCGGCCTGCTGATCAACATCTTCGCGGCGGTACTGCTCGGCCAGGGTAAGTTCCGATCGGCCGGCGCGGTGATTATCGGCGCAGCCATCTTCGACATGGTGGATGGCCGCGTCGCCCGGGAGACGAATCAGGTAACCCGCTTTGGCGGGTTCTTCGATTCCGTGCTCGACCGCTACTCCGATCTGGGCCTGCTGATGGGCCTGCTGGTCTGGTATGCCTCTATCGAACGCTACTTCTATGTTGTATTGACGGCAGTGGTGATGACCGGAGCCGTGATGGTCAGCTACACCAGGGCGCGCGCCGAAAACGTGATCCCGCTTTGCAAGGTGGGCTTTGCCGAACGGCCGGAACGGATTGTACTGCTCATCATCGGCGCCCTGTTCGACCGCATGGCGCCGGTCTTGTGGGTGATCGCCGTCTTCTCCAACCTCACCGTGATCCACCGCATGATCTTCACCTGGCGGGAAACGGCGGAACTCGAACGGGCACAGCTTGGAGACGGCCGGCCGATCATCAAAAACTGAGCGCGCTTCAGTCCTCGAGGATCACCATCGCGAAGGCGTTATCCGCCGTGTGGGTAAGCGAGAGTGACACCTGGCGCACGTTCATCTGGCGGGCAATCCGGGCCGCCACCCCGTGGAGAACGAGCGAGGGTCTGCCGGAGCGCTGGTTGAGCACCTCGAAGTCCTGCCACCGCACCTGCTGGCTCCAACCGGTCCCGATCGCTTTCATCCCGGCCTCCTTGGCCGCGAAGCGCGCGGCATAACGCTCATAGCGGTTCTTCTTTCGCTCCACATAGGCGATCTCCGCGGGCGTGTATACACGCTCCACAAACCGCGCGCCGAAGCGTTCGACCGCCTCGCGAATCCGATCCACCTCGGCGATGTCCACTCCTGTTCCTACAATCATGTGTCAATCTTTACAGGGTACCGCCTGCATCAACGCCCCGCCGCATGTTAAGATGGCGTTGACGTAGCACGAGCGGGGACGTAGTTCAGTTGGTTAGAACGCCGGCCTGTCACGTCGGAGGTCGCGGGTTCGAGCCCCGTCGTCCCCGCCATTCCTTCTTCGAATTCACTCAATAACCAAGCGATTCGTGGTTTCCCGCCGTCTCCGAAGTACTATGGTTGGGAGGTCCGTGCGCTGGCACGACATCTATGAATCTTCCACCACAACCTAAGATCGAGCTTTCAAAAGAACCGGATTACCGGGAGCGCTACGCCAACAGCGTCCAGGTACGTTCGAACCTCTGGGACTTCTTCCTGGTCTTCGGCACCTTGGACCAGGCAGGGCCCGACTCGGTTTCCATTCAGTGTTTTCAGGGCATCTACCTGAGCCCGCAACAAGCCAAGGCGCTCACCAACGTGCTGCAACAGAACGTCTCCCAATACGAATCCACCTTCGGAGAGATCCGGCTCGAGCCGCAACCGTCCCAGGGTGACGTTATCCAGTAGCGGCCACGCGGCATGCGTTCCCGCCTGGTGGTATTTCTTGTCGCGCTGGTTGCCGTAATCGCGCTGCACATGCCGCTGCTGAGCGTGCCGTTCTTCTGGGATGAGTTGGGCCAGTACGTCCCCGCGGCTCGGGACATAGCCTGGGGCGGGTCCTGGATTCCCCATTCGGCACAACCCAACATCCATCCTCCCCTGGTGATGGCCTACCTGGCGGGCGTCTGGCGCCTGTTTGGCTTCTCCATCGCGGCTGCGCGGCTGGCGATGCTGTTGTGGGCGGCCGCCGGCCTGATGGCCACCTTTCTGCTGGCCATCCGGCTCTGCCGTACGCTCCCCGGCGCACCCGCATTCTGGCCCCCGGTGCTATTGCTGATTGCGCCGCTATTTGTGACGCAGTCGATGATGGCCCAACTCGACATGCCGGCGATGGTTCTCACCACGATTGTCCTGCTGTTGTTTCTGGAGGGCCGTGCGGCTTCGTGCCTGGCCGTTTGCATGGCGCTGGTAATGGTAAAGGAGACGGCGGCGGTGGTGCCGGTGCTGTTCGCCATCTGGCTTTACCGCGAAGGGGAGAAGAGGCGCGCGCTTTGCTTTCTGCTGCCGCTGTTGCCGCTGGCCGGATGGCTCCTGCTGCTCCACGGCAAAACCGGGTACGCCTTAGGAAGCCAGGAGTTTGCCGAATACAATCTCTTTTATACGCTGCATCCGGTTCGCCTGACGATGGCCGTAATCCGCCGCGTCTACACGCTGTTTCTGGCCGATTTCCACTGGGCCGGCACACTCTCGTTGGTTCTGGCCTGGAAAGTCCTCCGGCGGGCACTGGCGCCAATCGGGCGTGAGTGGCGCCTGGTGCTGGCTGCCTGTGCCTTTGAGATTGCCGTGGTAACGATGTTCGGCGGGGCTACGCTTGAGCGCTATCTGCTGCCGGTGTTGCCTGTCTTTTATATCGCCGTGGCGGCGAGTTGGACCGTGTTGGCGAAGCTCCCCAGGGTAGCGCTTCAGGCGATTCTGGTGGCCGGGCTGATCACCTCGAACTTCTGGAGTTCGCTATTCTGGCCGTTCCCGTTTGAGGACAATCTGGCCATGGTCTCGATGGCACGGCTCGAAGCCAGCGCTGCCTCTGTAATCGAGAGCAATTTTCCGGGCCACGCGGTCACCACCGCCTGGCCGATGACCGACGCCCTGCGGCGCCCCGGACTGGGCTATGTCGAGACGGCTCAGCCGGTGCGGAGGATCCGTGACTTTACCGCGGCCTCCATTCAAAAGCTCGAACGGACGAACGTTGACCTGATGATCATCTATTCACGCGACCACGAGCCGCGCTGGAATCTGCTCGCGTTAGGCCCGCTCAACAGCCTGCATCGCCGTTTCTATGGATACGAACGGCCCTTGCCACCCGAGGCGATCGCCACCCGGCTGCGGTTGCGGCTGGTGGCTGGCTGGCAGGAGCGCGGACAATGGATTCGCATCTATCAGGGCTCGGGCGCGCCCGCCAGCACGGCCTTTATCGTGCCGGGCGCCGGCAGCGGAACACCCTCGCCCCGGAACCGCGACAACACCCGCAGGCGAACCGCGGATTGCGCGCCACCGGCCAGCGGCAGACTCGCCACATGGAAGACGAGCGTGAACTCCATGTGGGTGGGAGTCACACCCGGATCGAACAATACCACCGGCGCCGGGTCCGCCAGCACGTTCGCGGTCTGGCGTGCTTCGTCCAGGATAATGTTCATCACCTGATCGACATCGGCTCCCAAGCCTGCCACGATGCGTACCGTCACCGAGCAGCGGCTCGCGGGCATGGTGAAATTGGTCAGAATGCTGGAGGTGATCTTCGTATTCGGAATGACGATAATATTGTTCTGCCCGGTCAGCACGCGCGTGGTGCGCCAGCCGATGTCGTATACCGTTCCCGTTTCGCCGCTCGATAGGCTGATCATATCGCCCACCGAAATCGGCTCCTCCATCAGGATGTGAATCCCGGCAAAAAAGTTTCCCAGCGTGTCTTGCAGAGCCAGCGCCAGGGCCAGCCCGCTCACTCCGAGGGCGGTGATCAGCGGCGTGATGATGTGTTCTCTGCCCAGGGCATGCAGAGCCACTACCACGCCGAAGCTGATAAAGACAACTCGAACGATAGCCCGCAGCAGGCCAGAGGCGGCGCTTGGAAGGTTTCTCCGCCGGCCGTACTCCGCCGCCATGCGTATGACGATCGAAGACCCGGCCAGCGCCAGGCTGAACACCACGAAGGCCACCACGCAGGCTTCGACAAACTGCATGTGCTTCTGATTCAGCCCGGCGAACTCCAGGCCGATGGAGCCGGCCGCGGCAAGCGCCCATAACAGAGAAGGAACGCCCACTGTCTCGGCGACCGCTGAATAGAATTCGGAGGTCTTCGCCTGGCGCCGGATCCAATGCAAAATTGCCTGGCGGATGCCCAACACGGAAGCCAGCGCGATCCCAAACGCCAGTCCGGGGCGGGCCATACCCGTCAACGCATGTTCTATGGAAGTGACCACCACCATTCAATTGTAGGGGACGGCCGCGGCCATCCCCTACACTCGACTACTGCAGGTTCGCCGACACTACCGACGAGGAGCCGGCCGCATTCACCAGTGTCACCGACACCGACGCGATCGCGTCGGCAGGCCCGTTGGTGTTGAACGGCACTACCAGCGTGAACAGGCTCCCGTACTGTGCCGACTGGGGCGAGTTGTACCAGGCAGCGAAGGCAGCGCCCACCTGCACGGTGAAGTCCGCCAGACTGAGTATCTTGCCCGGCGCGGCCGTGAAGTGGAACATGGCCTGCGCCACCTCACGCGAGGTTGCCAGACCGGAGACGGTAACGTCGAAGCCGTTGGCCCGCCGTACCGCTGTAACGCCACTAATGGCCGGGCTGGACGATTTGATCTGAATCGTGATGGAAGGCTGTGGCGAGGGCGTGATGTCCTGGCCGCCGGCCCGCAACTGATCCAGTGTGATGGTGATGGTGCCCGCCGTCGAACCCAACTGGACGGCCTGCACCGGAATGGAAAACTGGCCGTTGGTCGATCCGGAGGGCAACGCGAAACTGGCCACGCGCCCGCCCGAAGCGAACTGGATCGAAGCATCGTCAGCCCCGTTCACGGTATTCGGAGCAAAGGTCAACACCAGCCGTCCCGTAAGGTCGGCCGGGAAAGAATCCGACATCGTGATTCCGATGTTGGATTGCTGGCTCGGGCCCGGCTGCGAGACCGAACTGGTGATGGTCAGCGACGGCGGAGCCGGCAGTCCGACCGCCAGCGTATATTCCGCCGATGCGTGCGCCTTATTTGCATCGGTCACCAGCAGGGCAAAGTGGAACATTCCCGGCGCCGCCGGTTTACCCGATAACACTCCCGTAGGGCTGAGGGTAAGACCCGGAGGCAATGTTCCCTCGCTCATGCTGAAGGCGAACGGAGCGAGTCCCCCACTGGGCGTGATGGTTTGCGAGTAGGCGATGCCCACCGTGCCGTTGGGCAGCGTCATCGTAACGAGAGATACGCTTGCCCCCACATTGACCGTCAGTATCTTGGTCGCCGGGTTCTGCAGCGAATCGATTACGGTCACCATCAGGTTGATAGGCCCGGCGGCTGACGGCGTGCCCGTGATGGTTCCATCCGAGGTGATCGACAATCCGCCGACCGGCTGAGCACTCCAGGAGTATGGAGAATGCCCGCCATCGGCGGCCAGCGGCTGGGAGTAGGAAACGCCCACGAATGCCGGCGCCGTAGTGCTGGTAACGATCGTGAGCGGGCTCAAAACAACCAGCGTGTAGCTGCGCTGGGCTTGCTGCTGAACCGCGTCGTGGACTTGCACGGTCACATTGAAGACGCCCGCCACTGCCGGCGTCCCAGAGATGACGCCCTGCGATGACATCGCGAGCCCGGCCGGAAGTCCGGTCGCCGACCAGACCAGCGGCGCCTGCCCCCCGGCTGCCGTAAAGCCCTGGGTGTAGCCGGAGCCCACCATCGCGCTGCCCAACGTATCCGGCAGCGATATCGCCAGCCCGGTCACTTGTAGAGGGACCGCCGCCTTGGCCGATTGCTGCTGGGTGTCGTACACCACCACATTGCAGGTGTAGCTGCCGGCCTGGGCCGGGGTTCCCGAGAGTGCGCCGGCCGAACTTAAAGTGAGTCCCGGAATGTTGGTGCATCCGCTCCAAGTGTACGGCGGACTGCCATTCGCGGCGGCGAACTGTGCCAAGTAACTGGCGCCCACTAGCGCACCAGGAAGCGTTTGAGTAATAACCTGGAAGGCTACAGCGGCGCTCTTCACCAGCACGGTGACCGCTTTGGGAGCTTTAACTCCTCCCGCGTCTGTCGCATACACCGCCATGGTGAAGTTTCCGGGTTGGGTCGGCGTCCCGCTGACGGTTCCCGACACCGGGTTGAGCGTCAAACCGGGAGGGAGCCCACTGGTGATCTGGAACGTGATGGGAGCCGTTCCACCAGTGGTGGGTATTTTTGCCGAATAGGGGACGCCGACGGTGGCCGGCGCCAGGCTATCGACGGGAATCGCCAACGGAACCGGGGTCACAGTGAACTCCAAGGCGTCCGACGCCGTGCAGCTTGTGCCGGTCACAACTACCGGATGCGGTCCGGCTGTAGCAAGCGAACTCGCCGGGATAGTCGCCAGCATTGAGGATTCACCCGGGACCGACGGAATCACCGATCCGTCAAATGTAACGGCCACGGTCCCGCAACCCGGTGGCGCGTAGTAGTACACATACATCAGCACGTCGGGAGATCCTTGTGGCGCGCTCTCGGGACTAATCGCGTCCAACAGGATTTTGGGAGGAGCCTGAGCGAAAGCGGAGATGGCCATGAGCAGGGCCGCAATCAAATAGCCCACAAACCGGCGTTTCATCATTGGGCGCCTCCTTCCGTAGAGTTGTCAACGGCCGGAGCCTGTCCCGGTATAAAAACAACTCGCGGCCCGGCGCTACCACTGTCAAAAACATAGGTTGGGCCTGTCCCGACGTCGGACAAACGGAAAGCGTTTCCGCCCGTTAGTGCTTCGAAGGACGTCACGTCGCAGTCACAACTAATCATCTGTAAAACGCCATCGGCCGTATCGATAACCATTACTCCGGAGGTGGTGCTGGCAAAGACATGCGCGCCGTCCGCCGATTCAGCCACAGCCAGGACGCCCTCCAACCCATCCCTTATCAAAACCGGGTTCGCCGGGCCGGAGGCGGCCGAAATGCCGTAAAGGGCCGAGGATGTGGAAAACACCAGGTCACTGGTTCCCGCCCGGAATGCCGCGGTTTGAATACCACTCTCGCTGGAAACCCGCCGCAGCGTGCCGTCGGCACCTACCATCCACAGGCCGTCGGAATTGGCAAATACGGTCCAGGCGCCGTCGTCGCTCACCGCCAGTGCGGTTGCATCCGTGGCTACGGTCTCCCGTATCTGGACGGCGGCGGCGGGATTTACCACCACCTGCAGCCTTCCGTTCGTCTCGGAATAAAGCAGCGCACTGGTGCCCGATAGGCCAAAGATGATCTTGTCGGGATTGGCCATCGTTCCTGCCAAAACCCGGGTAGAGATGCCGTTGCCGCTTACTTCGACCAGCGCCACGGAGCCGTCATCGAGAACACCGATTCCGTAGTTCCGGCCAGGCGCCATGCGCAGCGCTGCGACACCGCCGGGCAGGGAAATCGCCGTCCCTCGAACCGAACTGCCGGCGACACCCAGCACCGCGGTAAGCGTTCGCGAATTGGAATCGTAAAGATATCCCAGCGACGGCCCGCCGACGCCGGACGCCACGACGGCCGCGGAGGTAAGAATCGCCGCTATCGAGACTGTTCCGATCCTGTACCAGTGAGTCTTCATATTCCCCCCTGCCGCTAACGCGGCCCTCCCACGGTGGGGGTTCCTGGCGTAATCACCGTCGCCGGAGGTCCGGCAGCCGCAGCGCCTCCTCCACCCCGGGTAGCTGCAACCGTGCCAACGGCCGCTGCCGCCGCAGCAACGGCGATAATCGCGATCAGCTTGGCCGAAATGCCCGCGCCGGCAGCGGCGCCAGCGCCAGCAGCGGCGAGTGAGTTGGTCTGAGTAATAAATGCCGACGTGGTCTTGCCCTGAAACGAAGCGGAGACACGAATCCGCATCTGCCCCGACACTTTGTTCAGTTTGATTCCGCGCGCCACGGCGCGCCCGTTCTGGTCGGTTAGCACCGTCGTCGAGCGGCCGCCGTTAGCGAAGGTGCCGCTGGGGCCGCTGTCAGGCAGGAAGAACGTGACCGCCGCTCCCGCCACCGGTTTATGATTCTCGTCCTCTACCTGGACAATCGGTTCACGGGCAACCCGCTGCTTCAGGTTGTTGATTGCGCCGTCGCCTTCTATGATCACCAGATTCAATTTGCCGGCGCCGGCGGCGGATTCCTGTGCCCGAAGCGGCACAACCTGTAGAGCCAGCACGCATGAGAGCACAACGGCAAGACACCCATTCCCCCGAAGGGAGATCAGACTTCGCATTCGGGCCTCCTCCTGCCGGTCGACGGCCGGCACTAATCCATGTGAGTTAAACGAAACCTCTCTTGCCCTTCCTAATGTTACTGATAGTAACCCATTCCAGGCCGTAGAAATCAGTAATTTTACCGGGGCCTCCCTGCTCCGATCCTTGATACACTGATCTCAAGCTGGAGGCCCTTCATGTTTTGCAAGATACTGTTTTGCTGCATCCTGATTGGTTCGCCGCTGCTGCTGGCGCAGAGTGATTCGAAACTAACCGCCAGGGAACTGTTTTATGCGCCGCCGGCCAAGCAGCAGCCGGTGAAAGCCGATCACCCGGTTTCGAGATCGTCCAGGAAGCAGACCCGCCGGGTTCCGCCACGGCATTCCGTGCCGGACCTGGTGGAAACAGCTTCGACCAGTTCAACCAGCTCCACCGCACCGGCGATGTATACGGACACCAAGCTGGTCCAGGTTGCCTTCGCTCCCGATGAGGCGGTTCCGCTCGGCGTTCGATATAGCCTGCTGCGGCTTGCCTCGGGTAACTCCTACGACGAAGTGGATGCCGATACCATATTCCACTCTGGAGACCGGATCCGGCTGCGCGTCGAACCGAACGATAATGCCTATCTTTACATCGTGATGCGCGGTTCAAGCGGCAGTTGGCGGGTGCTATTTCCGTCAGCCGAAATCGATGACGGAAACAACCGCGTACGCCGCGGCCACGGTTACGATATGCCCCCGGGAGGACGTTTTACCTTTGATGAGACTCCCGGCGAGGAGAGACTCTTCCTGGTTCTTTCCCGCCAGCCGGAAGAGAGCCTGGAGAACCTGATTTACAACTTGAGCGCCAAGCCCGCGGCCGCTCCCCAACAACCGGCCAGGCAGCCCAAGCGCGTGATGCTGGCATCGGCGGCGAACATCAGTGACGACCTGGTGGCTAATCTGCGCGACAAGGTCTATGCGCGGGATCTTGTTTTCGAGAAGGTGGATGATAAGGCGGCCGGCGAGACGAAAGAGAAAGAGAAGGCCGTGTACGTGGTCAATCCCAGCCGTGATCCCGATGCGCGGCTGGTGGTCGACGTGAAACTACATCACCGTTGAGGAGGCAGGATGAGTCGCCTGGCGAAGATCGTTTTCGGTTCGGCCTGGATAGTGATCGCGTTCGCCGGCTCCGCGCCGCAGCGCCGCGCGCCGGGGCGGATGGAGATCCAGTTGGAGTTGCGGGACAGCTCCAACTGGCGCGCGGTGGATCCGGCACACATATTCGCCCAGGGCGACCGCATCCGCTTTCGTTTCCGGTCGAATTTCACGGGTTACCTGTACGTGATGAACCAGGGCACTTCGGGGGATTACTCCCAACTGTTTCCCCGTGAAGATACCGGCACGGCGAACCGCGTCGAAGCCGGCCGCGAATACGTAGTGCCCGCCAGCGAAGGCGCCTTCCGTGTTACCGGCCCTCCGGGCCACGACATTGTCTACTGGATGATCACACCGCTCGAACTGGGCCGGCCGGCTCCACAATACAGGCCGCTGCCGCCGCCTCCCAAATCGCCCCCTCCGCCATCGAATCTCATCCCGCGCTGTGACGACGCCGTCTTCAAGGCGCGCGGCGAGTGCGTGGACAGCACCGCCGGCCCCAAACCGGTGGAGTCGGTCCAACACCTGCCTTCCAACCTGGCCGCCATGCCGGATCTTTCCAGCCGGGAACTACTGTTCATCCGCGACCAGAAACGCGCCGTGGTCTCTTCTCCTGAGCCGCTCAGCGGCCCGGTGATCTACGAATTCCGACTCGCTCACAGGTGATCGCCATGAAGTATGTTGCCTTGTTTGCCGCCTGCCTGTTGACTGTTCCGCTCGGCGCTCAACAGAAGCAGGAACGCGACCTCAAATACGAGAAGGACACGCCGGAGCCGGTTACCACGCCACCTGCGGGCATTCCCCGCAGCTATGCGCTGGTGATCGGTATCAGCCAATACCAGAACCTGCCCGAAAAGCTTCAACTCCGTTATACCGAGCGTGACGCCGACGCCATTTACTCCATACTGATCAGCCCCGAGGGCGGTAACTTCAAGGCCGAAAACGTCCATAAGCTCACCGGCGCCCGGGCCACGCTCTCCGCCATGCGCCGCGAACTGGAACAGTGGCTTCCTTCGGTGGCCCATAACGACGACCGCGTGCTGATCTATTTTGCCGGCCACGGCTTTGTGTACCAGGGCAAAGGATACCTGGCGCCCAGCGATTTCAGCGCCTCCAGCATCGCCGGTACCGGCTATCCGATGGACCGGCTCGGCGAGGTGATCGGGAGCAAGATCCATGCCAAATGGAAAGTGCTGCTCACCGACGCCTGCCACAGCGGCGCCATCTCGATTCCCGATGACGAGAATGCGCAGGGGATGAACCGGGCGCTGCTCGATTTGAACAAGTCGCTTTTCTCGCTCACCGCCAGCCGCGATCGCGAGCGATCATTTGAGAGCGCCGATTGGGGCGGTGGCCACGGCATCTTCACTTACTACGTCGTCAAAGGCATGGAGGGCTCAGCCGACGAGAATCGAGACGGCATTGTTACCGCCGACGAACTGGCCGAATACGTCCATCGCAACGTCCGCGAAGCGACCAAAGGCCAGCAGAATCCCACGTCGGAACGCGGCAGCTTCGATCCGAACATGCTTCTCTCCTGGGTGCCCTCCAACCGGGCGCCCGGCAATCTGCCGGCTCCCAAGTTCGGCACCCTGGTGTTTGAAACCAACCTGGCCAATGTCGAGGTCTTCCTGGACGGCAAGTCCGTCGGCACCATCAGCAAGGGAACGCCTCTGCGCATGCCGGGCCTGGTGCCGGGTGCGCACACGGTGAAGGGCGTCCGCATGGGATACGAGCCCGACGGACCCCGTGAAGAGACCGTCTATCCGGGCGAGGAAAGTACCGTCACGCTGAAGATTCTCATTCCACGACGCCGGCCGCGGGCAGCGGTGGACGCCTTCGATAAGGGCCTGGAACTCTATGTCAAAGGCAAGAGCAATGAGGATCGCAAGCGGGCGATTGCCCAGTTCGAACAGGCGCTGACGCTGGACCCCACTTACTCCCAGGCGGCTCTCTACATCGCCCGCGCCAGCCGCGACCTGTTCGATGACGAACAGGCCGGCAAGTACTTCCAGAAGGCCATCGAGATTGATCCGGATTATTCCGAAGCACGCTCCACTTATGCCGGGATGCTGCTGGACATCGGAAACGTAGACGAGTCCATTCGCCAGTTGGATGTGGTGACCCGGCGGGAACCGAACAACGCCATGGCCCTGTACCTCCAGGCGCAGGCCTATCGCATGAAGGAGATGTACCCGGAATCCATCGAGGCTGCCCGCAAGGCGATCAAGCTGACGCCAAACAACGGCGAGGCCCATTTCTGGCTGGCCGAGAGCCTGCGCATGAGCAATAAGTTTCAGGACGCCGCCGCCGAGTACAAGGAGTATCTTCGCTTAACGGACTTCGACAGCAAACTCGCGGGTAAGATCAACTATTATGCCGTCGGCTTTCTGATCGGCATGGGGCGCAAGAAGCGCGCCGCGCAACGCGACGTCTGGAGCGACTTGCGGAACATGGCGTACTTCGGAATCTGCGACAGCTACCGGAAACTGAACCAGTTTGATACGGCAATTCCATATTGCCAGAAGGCGCTTAGCTACGACCCGGCGGACGCCTATGTTCATTACGCCCTCGGCCTGCTATACGCTCATAAAGCCCAGGCCAGCGGCAACGTCGGCGACCTTCCCGCCGCGCTGCTTCATTTCCGCAAGATGCTGGACATCAACCCTGATCTGACCGAATCCGAGTACGCAAGAAAGAACATTGCATCGATCGACGCCCTGCTGAAGCGGGCGGAACCCTAAGCGCTCCCGCACCACAATCCTCCACCGCGGTAAATCCCGTCGGCGAAGCTATCATACAAAGGTGGCTCGCGTAATTCTGATTGGACTCATCGCGCTGGTGGCCCTGCTCGCGCTCCTCTATTTCCGTCCGCGCCGCGATACCGATTCCGAGCAGGTGGCGCTGCTCGCGCGCGAATTAGCGCTGCGTCCCGGCATGGTGGCCGCCGAGGTGGGCGCGGGCGATGGAAAGTTCGCATTTCTTCTCGCCCGCAAGTTTGATGGCGCGCTCTCCATGTATGTCACCGAGCTCGATCCAAAGCTGGTGGCATCGATGCAGGGCGGGCGTCCGCCCAATGTGACCGTGCTTGAGGGCGCCGCCGGCAATGCGCGCCTGCCCGCTGCCTGTTGTGACGTGGTGTACCTGCGCCGCGTGTTCCACCACTTCACCGAACCCGGGTCGATGAATGCCAGCCTGTTTCGCGCGATCCGCCCGGGCGGAACCATTGCCGTGATCGACCGGCCGGCCGGACTCTCCTTCAACCTGATTTCATTTCAACTGAGGGGGCCGCGCAACCGCTGGGGACACGGCATCTCCATCGCATCAGTAAGTGACGAACTTCGCGCCGCGGGATTTCAGGTGGCGCGTGTCATCTCCTGGCCTGACCGGAACTACTGTGTAATTGGAAAGAAACCAAAAACGTGAGTATGTTAATCGATCAACCCCCGCCAGGTATTACCATTTTCATCGCGTAGTACAATTCCGCCTCCGTCGGAAATACCGGACAGCATGTTTCCACTGGAGTCACGGAATCGGTAGCGAACGGTGTTGTCGCCCTGGGGCTCCGCCTGCCCCTGCCAGACATTTCCGTTCTCGTCGCGAAGCCGGAGGTACTCGCCAAAGCCGAACCCACAGACACTGCCTTTTCCGGCGCTCTCGAAGTGGTAGAAGCCGCTCGGAGCCGAGGTCCTCGAACGTTTACGGCGATAGATCATCGCTTCGATTATGCCTGCCGGCGGATGCCAATGACATCGGCGCGATCCCCTAGTACCTTCGATTCACTTCACCTAGAGACCCTGAGCGGACTGAGAGCCGGACGCACTACTACGATATCCAACGGCCTTAATACCGTCCGTAACCGCTCCAGCATGGCCGCCCCATCGTAAGTCCCCACGATCGCGCCGCCGGAGCCCGCAAAATTCGCGGTAGCACCGGCCGAGCGGGCTACCCGGACCATCTCCCGGTTCCCCTCGCCGATCCGGTATACCTGCTCTCTCAGATCGTAGTTGGCATCGATCAGCATCCCCAATTTGCCGTAGTTGCGGTCCGTGAGTGCCGTCTTCCCCTGCTCGGCATAGGAGGCCCACTGCTCCATGGCCGAAATGATCCGGGCATCTCCGTTTTTCCAGCGCTCCCTCACGTTGTTGTGAAACACCTCGGTCCCCTCGCTGAGTTTGGTCCGGTAGGCGAGATACAAGTCAGGCAGCAGCGCGGTATCCAGGTACTCGTATTCACCGAATCCGCGCGACTCCATCAACTCCCGCCGGAAGTCCATATAAACCAACCCCTCGTAGACCTGCGCTACCCGGTCCTGCGGGCCGGCGGGCACGCCGAGCTCCCGCGTTTCAGTCTCCAGCGCCAGGCGAGCCTGGATCTGGAGCGGAATCTCCAGTTGGTAATACTCAATCAGCGCCCGCAACGCCGCAATGATAATCGCGCTCGAGCCGCCCAACCCCAGGCGCAATGGAATGGTCGATTCATATTCCAGCGTGAAGTTGCGATTCTCCAGTTCGATGCCTTCGGCCGCGCACCAGTCGATCAGCCTCACGATCAGCGCCTGGATGATCCGGATTCCACCGTAGTAGCCCCGCCAGCGCGTGGTGGCATACAGATCTTCCAGGCTCTCGAATACCGGCATATCGGCTTTCGACGGCCGGATCTCCAGCCGCGCGCTCGGATGTACCAGCACGCGCGCGCGGAAATTGCCAACCGTGACGGCAATCGTCTTGCCGAAATACCCATCGCTCGGATTTCCCAGCAGCCCCGCGCGCGCATAGGCATAAGTCTCAATCATCGTTAGCAGCCTCTGGCATACTTATAGCATGCGTGTGGTGATCCAGCGCGTGAGCCGGGCGCGGGTGGAGGTAGATGGCGAAGTTACCGGTGAAATCGGCACCGGTCTGGTCGTCTTACTGGGCGTCGAACGGGCCGACACCACCGCCGATGCCGATTATCTCGCTGATAAGACCATCGGGTTGCGAATCTTTGCGGATGGCGCCGGGAAGATGAACCGGAGCCTGGCGGATATTGGCGGTGAATTACTGGTGGTTTCACAGTTCACGCTCTACGGCGATTGCCGTAGAGGACGGCGCCCCAGCTTCGACCGGGCCGCTCCGCCCGATCAGGCCCGGGAATTGTATGACTACTTTGTCGCTGCCCTCGGGCGGCGCGGCGTAAATGCCGCCACCGGAGTTTTTCAAGCTTCCATGCAGGTGACGTTAGTCAATACCGGACCGGTTACACTGATTTGTGAATCACGTTAAATTAGGCTCCGCCGTTCCAATTATCCTGCCGGAATTATCTGGCAATAGTTACGGGCCCATCTATGTTGTGATATCGTTTCTTTGGAGCATCAATGGCCAGATCTAAATCCGTTCAGAATGAGACGTTGCTCAGCGCGGCACTCGAAGGGCTTCAACTTCAGCGCAAGCGTATCGACGAACAAATCGCTCAGGTTCGCGCCCTCCTCGGCGGGCGCCGGGTGAAGTCCGCCACGGTTTCGGTTCCCGCCGCGAAATCGCCGCGTAAACGCCAACTGAGTGAAGCCGCGCGGAAGCGCATTGCCGCCGCGCAGAAGCGCCGGTGGGCGGAGTATCGCAAGAAATCTTCTGGCAAACAACAAGCCTGATCCGGCAAGATGGTGGGGGATCGTTGCGTCTCCCCGTCAATCGTAATCGAGACTCCATCGAAATCGCTGGATCACTTCCTCGACCGGACCGGAGCCCAGGACTTTTCCCCGTTCGAAGAATACAGCCCGGCTGGCGAGCGCGCCGGCAAACTCAGTATCATGAGTAACCAGTATCTTCGCCTGTGGCAGTTGCCGGAGTAAGTGAACAAGATCGCGCTGCCCCGGCGGATCCAGAAACGTGGTGGGTTCATCCAGAATCAGCACGTCCGGTTGCATCACCAGCACGCCGGCCAGAGCCACGCGCCGCTTCTCGCCCGCGCTCAAATGATAAGGCGCACGCTGTTCCAGGTGTGCGGCGCCCACTTGCCCCAAGGCTTTTCGTGCCGCCTCCACCGCCACCCGCTCGTCCGCTCCCATGTTCAGCAATCCGTAAGTCACGTCCTCAAGCACGGTCGGCATGAACAGTTGCTCGTCGGAGTCCTGAAACACAATGCCGATTTTCCGTCTGACTGCGGCCGCTGTCTTCCGGCTCACGCCGATCCCACAGACATTCAGCGCGCCAGTGCCAAAAATCAATCCGTTCAGTAACAGCACGAAAGTGGTCTTACCCGAGCCATTCGGCCCGAATAGCGCCACTGTCTCCCCCTCTTGAAGCGCGAAATCGACGCCGTTGAGCGCCGCCGTTCCGTTGGGATAGCGGTAGTGCAGACCGGTTGCTTCGATCAACGGAGTCACGCCGCCGGCAGGCTCCAACCAAGAACTGCGCACACCAGCACCAGGCCGCCGAGCAGGAGCGAATCGGCCCAGCCGAATCGAGTCGGCTCCAGCAACCGGAATTCGCCCTGAAACCCGCGTGCCAACATGGCGCGGTAGATGCCTTCGGCCCGGTCATAGGAACGCGCAAACAGCACCGCCACGCTGCCCGCGGCCCGGCGCAGTCCGATTGCCCGCAGAACCCTCCCTCCGCCTCTCGCCGACGCCGCAATGCGCATGTGTTGCGATTGTTCGACCAGCACAAACAAGTAACGGTACAGAAACTGTGTCGTCAGGATGATCATTTTCGGTACGCCCAGCCTTCGCAAGCCATCCAGCAACTTGGGTAAAGGCGTGACCCCCACCAACAGCAGCGCCGCCGCCGCCGAGAGGTAGGTCCGCACTACCAGAGCCGCCGCCTTGGCAACGTCGCCCTGAATGGCCACCAACGCGGCGAAGGTGAGTGACAACGGTATTACAATCGCCGCGCGTAGCAGTACCGCCGCCAGGGGCAGGCGGGCCACCAGGATGCCGGCGGCCAGAATTGCCGTCACTCCCAGATACAGCGGCGCCGCCCGAACCGGCGCCGAGGAGATCAAAGCAAGCAATGCCAGCGTTCCAAGCGCCTTGGCGCGCGCATCCCGGCGGTGGAGCCACGATGCGCCGCGACTCCATTGATCAAGCGTCCGTTGATGCACTCAGGAACTCCGCCGCCGTATCAAACCGCGGCCTAATAGCAGGCAGAGGCCATAGATCAAGACCAGTCCCGCCAATCCGGCCAGCGCCTTGCGCAGCCACTCGGACGCCATCATGCTCCACTCATAGCCGCTCAGTGGAGTCGAAATCAGCGCGCGGCCGCGGGAACTCAAGCCCGCCGTCTCGATCAGTCTTTCCAGACCATCGGGCGACGAAGAGGCAACCAGCACTCCGCCCACTGCCAGCACCAGCGCCGCCGCGCCAACCACCATCAAGCCGGTGCGTTTACCGCCGCTGGCGCCAGCCTGGATCCAGCCGGGGTGTATCTTCTCAATGGCCTGAATGATGGCGACCGTGATTCCACCCTCGATCGCCGCGCTCACGGCGAACAAGGCCAGCGCCACCGCAAGTACGGGCGCGGGGATGTGCAGGCCGGAAATCAGCAACTCGGCCAGCGCCAGGCATCCGGCGCAGATTACTGAAAGAAAGGCGCCGGTGAAGATTACGGCCTTCCTGCGGCTGGCTACCGCCTGCGAATGGTAGGGCAGCCACGCCGCCAGTACGCCAATCATCGCCATGTTCCAAACATTGGCCCCCAGCGCCAGAATGCCGCCATCCTGGAATACCAGCGATTGTATCGCCAAAATCGAGGTCATCACCATCGCCGCCGCCCACGGTCCCAGTAAATAGGCCAGCAAGGCTGCGCCCACCAGGTGGCCGCTGGTCCCCGGACCTACCGGGAAATTGATCATCTGGGCCGCGAAAACGAAAGCGCCCATTACACCAAGCAGCGGGATTGACGATTCTTCCAGCGCACCCTGGGCCTTGCGCGCCACCAGACCAACCGCTGGAATGGCCGCCAGGTCCATGGCAAGCCACACGGGCGGGGACAGGAAGCCATCCGGAATGTGCATTACGCTTGCTTCCCACCGTATCACGAAGTGAAAAAGCGTGTCACGGGCGCGTGGCATAAAAGTGGAGGTCAAGCTGCTCGGCGGTCTGCGCAGTAATCCTCAAAGCGGCCGTTGCGGTGGCAACACCGGCAAGCCAACCTGCCATCCACCTGGTAAGTCAGCCGCGGGTTGGATCCATGAACGGGTTCGCCTTGTTGGTGCAATAAATAATCCGCTGCACCCCGCACTTCCATGCCGCACAACCGCGTGGCACCGGACTCACACCTGCGCACCGGAGCTACAATTGAAGTGTCCCCGCCCGGTCCGATTCATCAGCCATGCCTACCAACCGCCTGATCCACGAGAAGAGCCCCTATCTGCTCCAGCATGCACACAACCCGGTGGATTGGTACCCCTGGGGCACGGAAGCCTTCGAAAAGGCCCGCCGTGAAGACAAGCCGATCTTTCTTTCCATCGGTTACTCCACCTGCCACTGGTGCCACGTGATGGAGCGCGAGTCTTTCGAAAACGAGGAGATCGCCTCGCTGCTCAACAGCCATTTTGTCGCCATCAAAGTCGATCGCGAGGAGCGGCCCGACGTCGACCGTGTCTACATGCTCTTTGTGCAGGCATCCACCGGCGGCGGCGGTTGGCCTATGTCGGTCTGGCTCACGCCCGAGCTGAAACCTTTCTTCGGCGGCACTTACTTTCCGCCCGCAACCCGCTATGGCAGACCCGGGTTCCGCGAGGTTCTCACCGAACTGGCCAAGGCTTGGGCACTGGAACGCGATAGCCTCATTAACTCCAGCAACCAGGTGCTGGCCGAACTGGAGAAGTACGTCCGTGCCGAAGACTCCTCCTCCGGCTGGCTGAATGAAACGCCGCTCGAGGCCGCCTACAATGCGTACCGCCGCATGTTCGATACGCGGTTTGGCGGGTTCGGCTCCGCGCCCAAGTTTCCCCGTCCCGTGGTCCACAACTTTCTGCTGCGGTACAGCCGGCGAAATCCCCACAGCGAAGCGCTGGAGATGGTGTTACAAACGCTGCGCGCCATGGCCCGCGGGGGCATGCACGATCAGTTGGGCGGCGGCTTTCATCGTTACTCGGTGGATGAGCGCTGGTTTGTTCCGCACTTCGAAAAGATGCTCTATGACCAGGCACAGCTTGCAACATCGTACCTGGAGGCCTACCAACTGACCGGCGATGAGGCGCTGGGCGCCACCGCGCGCGATATCTTCGAGTACGTACTCCGCGATCTTACCGGCCCCGAAAAGGCCTTCTACTCGGCCGAGGATGCCGACAGCGCGATCGATGCCTCCCGGCCGGAGGAAAAGGGCGAGGGAGCGTTTTACCTCTGGACTCGCGAGCAGATTAACGCCACCCTGGGACAACCTGCCGCCGATTGGTTCGCCTATCGCTATGGAGTCGAAACCGGCGGCAACGTGGCGAACGACCCGCACGGTGAATTCAGCGGCCGTAACATACTGTTCGAATCACACACCATCGGCGAGACCGCCGCCCACTTTTCCATCCCCGTGGTGGAACTCGCGCGCGCGCTCGAAGACGCCCGCGCCAGCCTGTTGGCGCTACGCGGCGAGCGCCTTCGCCCGCACCGGGACGATAAGATCCTGACCGGCTGGAACGGCCTGATGATTTCCGCCTTCACACTGGGGGCGCGGGCGCTCGGTGAATCCCGCTACCTTTCCGCGGCTCAAAATGCCGCTGAATTCATTCTCAGCCGGATGAGGGATCAATCCACGGGAAGCCTCTTGCGCCGTTATCGCGACCAACAGGCCGCCATCCCGGCGTTCCTCGACGATTACGCGCTGTTTGTGCAGGGTCTGCTGGACCTCTACGAATCATCGTTCGAACTTCGTTATCTCGAAACCGCCGCCGCGCTCACCCAAAAGCAGATCGAACTGTTTGAGGATCGCGACCACGGCGGGTTCTATTCGACGGACGCCGCCGCCGGCTCGCCGCTGGTGCTCCGCATCAAGGATGACGACGATGGCGCCGAACCTTCGGGAAACAGCACCGCCGCGCTCAATCTGCTGCGTCTCGCCCGCATCACCGGGCGCGAAGAATATCGCGCTACAGCCGAACGCACCCTGGCTGCCTTCGGCCGCAAACTGGCCAATGACGGCTCGGGGATGCCGCAAATGCTGGTGGCGTTGATGTTCTTTCTGGCCAAGCTGCGTGAAATCGTCATCTCCGGAAGCCGCGGTGAACCTCGCGTCGCCAGCCTTCTGAACGTGGCCTGGCGGCGGTTCCTTCCCGATTCGGTTTTACTGCTGGCCGATGAGGCGGGACGCAGTTCCCCCCTGCTGCCCGGCGCCGCCGACAAACACCCGGTTAACGGCGCGCCGGCCGCCTATGTCTGCCACAATTTTACCTGTCAACTGCCGGTTACGAACGTTGACACGTTGCTCGAATTGCTAAAATAAAAAGTCCCGGCATTATCCTTTCGAATCGTGCAACCAAATCAGGAGGAATCATGGAAAGACCAGGAGCAACTACGCTCAAAGGGAACCCGTTCACGCTGCTCGGTCCGCAACTGAAGTCCGGAGACCCGGCTCCCGCGTTTGAGGTGGTTGACAGAGCACTACAACCCGTTACGCTCGACAAGACTGCCGGCAAGACGCGCATTTTTAGCGTGGTTCCTTCACTGGACACCCCGGTGTGCGATGCCCAGACCAAGCGCTTCAACGAAGCAGCCGCGCACCTTCCGGGCATTGACATCTACACCATCAGCATGGATCTGCCATTCGCCCAGGCGCGCTGGTGCGGCGCTTTCCAGGTGGACAACGTGAAGATGCTATCCGATCACAGAAGCGGCTCGTTCGGACAAAACTACGGCACGCTGATCAAGGAACTGCGCATCGAGAGCCGGGCCATTTTTGTCGTGGATAAGGACAACACCATCCGCTATGTCGAGTATGTGAAGGAAGTAACCGACCACCCGAACTACGATTCGGCGCTTGCGGCTGCGCGCCAGGTGGCGCAATAGGACATTCTACTCCGGGGGAGGACCGCCGTCCTCCCCTAATCCAGCCGTTTGTGAAATCGTGATGCGCTGAAGAGCAGGATGGCCGCTCCGAAGATCGTCATCGCCACCATCTGCGGCCACAGCACCGAAATCCCACTGCCTTTCAGAAAGATCCCCCGCACTATCTCCATGAAATAGCGCACCGGGTTGACCAGGGTCAGCCACTGCACCGGAAGCGGCATGTTGCGGATGAGAAATGCGAATCCGCTCAACATAAAAGCGGGCAGGAAGAAGAAGAACGACGACATCATCGCCTGCTGCTGGGTATGAGAGACGGTGGAAAGAAAGAGTCCCATCCCCAGCGTTGTCATTAGAAAGAGACACGCTCCCAACAGCAACAGGAGCAGGTTACCGCGCAACGGCACCTGGAACACCACCAGCGCCGCCACGGTCACCATGATGGTATCGAAAAGCCCGATCAAGGCAAACGGCAGCGTCTTGCCAAGAATCAGCTCAATCGGCCGGATCGGCGTTACCATCAACTGCTCCATGGTGCCAATCTCCTTCTCGCGCACAACCGCCATCGCGGTCAGCATCAGCGTCACCAGCGTGATGATGTTCACCACTACGCCCGGGACGAAGTAGTTGCGGCTGCGCAAATCGTCGTTGAACCAGACCCGGCTCTGCATTTCGATATGCGGGAGTCCGGATGGCGCTTTCCGGTGTGCGACCGCGACATCACTCGCGTAACCGCTGATTACCTGGCTAGCGTAGTTGGAAATGATCGAAGCAGTGTTTGAATCGGTGCCGTCCACCAGCACCTGAACGGTGGTCGCGTGCCCGCGCTTCACGTCACCGCCAAAGCCCGGCAGCAAACTGATAACTCCCTGCACCTTGCCAAGTTCCATCAACTCTCCGGCCTTGCCGCCGCTCACCGGCACAGCCACGATGTCGAAGTAACCGGAGCCCTCGAAGCGCGCCTGCAACTGGCGGCTTTGGGGCGTCCGGTCCTGATCCAGCCATGCAACGCGCACTGAGTTGACATCCATGTTTACCGCGTACCCGAAAACGATCAACTGCATCAGGGGCGGCATAAACATGGTGGCCAGCATGCGCGGCTCCCGCATCGACTGGCGGAACTCCTTCCGCATGATCTCGCGAATTCTTCGCCACATGGTTCTCTCTCAGGCCACCTTCCGCCGCAGTTTGCGCGCAGCCAGTACAAACACCAACAAGGCGTAGACCATCAGCAGCAGCAGTTCGAACCACAGCACGCCTAAGCCCGCGCCTTTCAGAAAAATCCCCTTCAGAATGGTTACGAAATAGCGTGCCGGCACAATGAACGTAATCAGTTGAACCGCCTTGGGCATATTGTCGATCGAGTAGATAAATCCCGACATCAGAAACGCCGGAAGAAAGGAAGTGGTCAACCCCACCTGGTAGGCCAGCAGTTGCGACCGCAGCACCGAGGAGAGCATGATGCCCCAGCACAGCGCCCCGAACAGGAAAATACTGCTTGCGAAAAATAGCAGAAGCAGGTTTCCCTCCATCGGGACGCCAAACACCAGCACACCCACCACCAGGCTCATCGCCATGTCGATCATGCCCAGCACGAAAAACGCCGATAGTTTGCCCAGCACCAGTTCGGCCGGCCGCACCGGCGTAGCCAGCAGTTGCTCCATGGTGCCCGTTTCCCATTCCCGAGCGATCGTCAGCGACGTCAGCATGGAGGCGATAATCATCAGAATCACCGCAATCAGACCAGGCACAATGTAGTTCTTCGACTTCAGGCTGCTGTTGTACCAGACGCGAACCTCGGGCTCGACCGGCATCCGCAGCCGCCCTCCGGTCTCCCGGTTGCGCGCTTCGGCCTGGATATTCGACGAATAAGCCGCCATCACCCCCTGGGCGTAGCCTAATGCCAGCGACGCGGTATTCGAATCCGTGCCGTCCAGCAGCAGTTGAACGTCCGCCCTCCCTCCCCGCAGCAAACTACGCCCGAAGTCACGGGGGACCACCACCGCCATCAGAATCCGGCCATCATCAATTCCCTTCCCAATGGCCGTGTAATCCGTCGCGAAGCCCAGGATCTGAAAATAGCGGGAGCCTTGGAATCGCGAGATCAACTGGCGGCTCTGCGGTGTTTTGTCCAGGTCGTAAACGTAGGCCGGAATCCGGTCCACGTCCAGCGTTAACGCATATCCGAACAACAGCAACAACACCAGCGGAATGACCAGGGCGGCAATCAGGCTAAGAGGATCGCGAACAATGTGCAGGGCTTCCTTACGCGCCACCGCCCTCAGCCGCCGGAAGTTCATCGCCCGTTCTCCCGGGCCGCCAGACGGCGCTCTTCGTCTTCGATCAGCTCCACGAAGACGTCTTCCATGGAGGGCGGAATTGCCTCGAGCTTCCCGATCGCGATACCCCGGCCGCCTAGCGCCTTGCGAATCGACGCGGATGCCTGCCCTTGATCGGTCACGCTGATGTGCAGCCCGCTGCCGAACACGGCGATGTCGCCAATCGCCGGTTGCCCCTCCAGCGCTTTCATCGCCGCCACCACGTCGGAACACTCCAATTCGATCAGCGTGTGCGGGATCGAGCCCGTCTTCAGTTGCTCCGGCGTTCCCAGCGCAATAATCCGCCCGCGGTACATCAAGGCCAGCCGGTGGCAGTATTCGGCTTCGTCCATGTAGTGCGTGCTGACAAAGACGGTGTGTCCGGATTCGGAAAGCTGGTAGATCAGGTCCCAGAAGTTGCGCCGCGCCACCGGATCAACGCCCGAGGTAGGTTCGTCCAGAAACAGAATCGGCGGCTCGTGCAAAATTGCGCAGCCGAGCGCCAACCGCTGTTTCCAGCCACCAGCCAGCAGCCTGGTCATCCAGTGCCGCTTGTCCTCGAGTTCGGCCATGCGCAGCACATAGTCCCGCCGCTCCCTGCGCCGTTCGGGCGGCACGCCGTAGATCCCGCTGAAGAACTCGATATTCTCCTGGACCTGCAAATCGTCATAGAGAGAGAACTTCTGCGACATATAGCCGAGGTTCCGTTTAATCCGCTCGGGTTCGCGCCGCAGGTCGAAGCCGTTTACCGTCACCTGGCCAGAGGTCGGCGCAAGCAGCCCGCACAGAATGCGGATGGTAGTGGATTTGCCCGCTCCATTCGGCCCCAGAAACCCGAAGATCTCGCCCCGGCGCACCTCGAAGCTGATGCCATCCACCGCCGTGAAGCCGCCGAAGCGCTTCACCAGATCGCGCACATCCACCGCCGGGCCGCTACTGGCTGCCATGGGCTGTTTCTCCGCTCGTATTCGCTTCCACCAGCGCGACAAACACGTCTTCGAGCGAAGGGGTAATGGCGCGAAAAGCCGCGTCTTCAAACCCCGCCTGCCGGACGGCGGACTCCAGTTTCCGCCCGGTCTCTCCGGGCGTTGTGAACACGTGCAGCGTGGCGCCCGCCGGCTCCGCGCTCTCCACGCCCGGAAGATTCCGCAGAAACCGGCGCAGTTCGCGCAGCCGCGAACCGCCAACCTCCCAGCACGTCTCCTTGATTGCCTCGCGCAGCGCCCGTGGTGATTCGCAACGGATCAAACGCCCGCCCGACATCAGCCCCACCCGGTTGCACCGCTCGGCCTCATCCAGGTAGGCCGTGGTGATGAACACCGTCATTCCGTCCTGCGCCAGTTGATAGAGAATGGTCCAGAAGTCGCGGCGCGACACCGGATCGACGCCGTTGGTCGGTTCGTCAAGAAACAGCACCTCGGGGCGGTGAAGCAGCGCGCACATTAGCGATAGCTTTTGTTTCATTCCGCCCGACAACTTCCCCGCCGCGCGGCTCCGGAACGGCTCCATGCGTGTCATTCGCAACAGCCGCTCCATCAACCGTGCCCGCTCGCTGCCGGTGACGCCGAACAGATCGGCGTAGAAAGCCATGTTCTCTTCCACGGTCAGGTCCGTGTACAGTCCGAAGCGCTGGGCCATGTAGCCGATCCGGTCGCGCATCGCGTCGAGGTTGCTCGCCACGTCATAGCCGGCCACCGCCGCCCGCCCCCCATCGGCGTCAAGCAGGCCGCACAGCAGGCGGACGGTGGTCGTTTTTCCAGCGCCGTCGGGGCCCACCAGTCCGAAAATTTCCCCACGCTGTACCTGCAGGTTCAGCCCGTTCACGGCCGTCACCGCGCCGAAGTGGCGGGTTAGACCTTCCGCCTGAATCACGGCCTGCGCGTTCATAGCTGGATCTCACCATCCACGGGCATATTGTCCTTGAGTTCATGCGCCGGGTTGGCCGCCTCGATCTTGATACGGTAGACCAGCTTGACGCGCTCTTCGGTGGTCTGGATCTGTTTCGGCGTGAATTCGGCCTGCGGCGAAATGAAGGTGATGCGGCCCCAGTAGACTTTGCCTGGATAGGAGTCCGTGCGCAGCTTGACGCGCTGTCCCAGTTTGATCCGGCCAAGGTCAGGCTCATTGATGTAGGCCCGTAACCAGGGGTGGTCCAGGTCGCCAATCGACACCACGGCCCCTCCGGCCGCCAGCACTTCGCCCGGTTCGGCTGACTTGGTCATTACCACACCCCCGACGGGCGAGGCTACGGCCAGGTCGGCCAGTTGCGATTCGGCAACCGCCAGTTGTGCCTGGAGGCGCTCGATGTCGGCCCGGCGCATCTGGAGTTCCTGCTGCTTGTGTGTCAACTCCAGATGGTTGGCTTCGGCGATACCCACCGCCGCCCGTGCCCGCTTGACAGCCGCGCGCGCCGCCTCGATGGTCTCCTTTCTCGGACCCTCACGAACGATTGCCAGCCGCTCCCGAGCCTGCCGGAGAGTGGCTTCGGTGCTTTGGCGGCGCTCGCGGTACTGGTCGAACTGCATTGCGGAGATGTCGTCGTCTTTGAACAATACCTGGGCTCGCTCCCAATCCTGCCTCGCCTGATTGGAGCGCGCGCGGGCCTCAGCCACCGCGGCGGCGGCCTGCTGAATCTCCTGTGGCCGCGACCCGGCCAGCAACTCGCTCAGGTTCGCTTCGGTCTCGGCCAGTTCCGCCCGGCGCAGTTCCAGGTCCCCGGCCAGTGTCTTACGCTTCATTTGAGTGGCGGTCTCCAGTTGTGCCAGTTGCGAGCGGGCCGCCTCCACCGCCGCCCTTTGCGCATCACGCTGGCTGGACGCCTGTTGCGCATCCAGCCGGGCGATGAGTTGGCCCTCGTGGACCGGGTCGCCCTCGTCGACCGCGCGCTCCACCAGCTTGCCGGGGACTTTGAAAGCGATGTCCACGGTAGTCATCTCGATGTTCCCCGATACCAGGATCACGTTGCCCGGTGTGCGGCGCGTCAATTTCATCCACAGCGCCGCCGCGACCACAATCAGCAGAATGGCGGCAGCGGCGATCGTACGTTTTTTCACGGCTAGCGTCTCTTTCTTGGGTCCTTCTTAGGGCAACAACCTCTCGACGGTTCCGCGAGCCGTCTCCAGGTCGATTCGCGCCAGATTGTAGCTAAACAACGCCAGAATCCGGTTGGCACGTGCCCGTTCGAGCCGGGTCTGGGCGTCAATCACTTCGATGCTGGTGGAGACGCCGGCCTTGTAGCGCCGCTCGGCTTGCGCCAACTCCCGCAGGGCAAGCTTGAGGCCGTCTTCGGCGGTGGCCACTTGTGCCTGGCCCGAGTGGAGACTTTCAATCGCCTGGCGGATCTCGAGTTCCACCTGCTGCCAGATATCGCGCGTGCGCACCCTTTCCTGGCGGTACAGTGCGTGGCTCTCCTGGCGGCGGGCGTCCCGCCGGCCGCCGTCGAAAACCGGGATGCGCAAGCTGACACCGTATGTGCGGGTGGCCACCGAGTTGTCCCAGGCCGTTCCGATCGATCCGTAGTCGCCAAACGCCGCAAGCGTGGGAATTCTCTCCAGTTTCGCGGCGGAATAGTTTAGTTGCGCGCCTCGCTCACGGCTTTGCTGCGCGGTCCAGTCGGGGCGTGACCCCCGCGCGGCAGCAATGCTCGCCTCTACGTCGGGGTTCTCCACCGGCTGAAACTCCAGCTTGCCGTCCAGTTCCACCGGCCGATCCATCGGCAACCCAATGGCCCGCAGTAGTTCCAGCTTGGCGCGATTGTGTTCCGTCCGCGCTGTCAGCAACTTTTGCTGCTCGTTGGCCAGTTGCACCTGAGCCCGGGTGATCTCGATACCGGTGCCGGTACCGGCGCGCTTCTGTGACTCGGCAAGCCGCGCCAACGCCTGGGCCAGATCCACATTCGCCTCGCCCGCATCGAGCGCCGCCTTCGTTCGAAGCGCATTCAGGTACGCTTTGGCTACCTGGCTGATGGTCTGATGCTGCGCGCTGTCATTCTCCGCCCGGGCAGCCTTCACGCCCGCTTTGGATGCCTGGTAGCGGCGCACCGCGCTCAGATCAAGAATCGACTGCGTGGCCGATGCGCGCGCATCCAGGCTGTTGTAAGGCCCGGCGAACTCAGGGAAGGTGAAACCCGGCACGGGAATGTGGATCTGGATGCCGAAGGCCGCCAGGTTGCGCGTCTGGTTGAGCGCGGTAAATTGCCCCTCCAGGTTCGGCAGCAATGCGGCCCGCGCTTCCCCCGACAGAGCTTCGGCCTGCTTCACCATCTCGGCCGCCAGTTGAACCCGCGCGTTGCCATCCGGCGCCAGCGCCAGGTCAACGGCACTCTTTAGTGTGAGGTGCAACGGAACCGCCGGTTCGGCCGCCAACGGCACCGCGGATGCGAGAACGAGCATCAATACCCGGCTCTTCATGGTTTTTCCACCAGCGACGGGGCACGCAGGCCACCGGTTACAAACCGGATCAACTGCGTCCGCGCCTGATCTGCATCCGCCGCCGAACACATTCCGCGCGAAATGAATTCCAGCAACCCTCGGGAAGCGAGCGTGTGTGCCAGCGCCCCGATGGTGAAGTGTATCCGCCAGAAGATCTCTTCCGCCTCCAGCCCGGGCAGCGACCGCCGGAAAGCCCTTCCGAACCGCTCCCGGATCGCGTCCATCTGAGGAGCAATCACTCGCGCCAACAAGCCCCCGGGTGCGGCATACATGCGACCCAGCAGAATGCCGATCGAGTGATGACCAGGCGCGCCTCCCGGTAGGACTGGCCGGACAAATGCATCCACCAGTTCCTCGATTGGGGCTGCGGCGCCGGCGGCCCGCCGTTCCACCTCATTCAACATTCGAATCCGTTCGTCGTTGAGGGGGCTGATACGCCGGACAAACAGCGCTTCGATGAGGGCGTCCTTCGATTGGAAATGGTAATTGACCGAAGCCAGGTTCACCTTGGCCTCCTTGGTGATGGCGCGCAACGAGGTGGCGTCGAACCCGTGTTCGGCAAACAGCCTTTCGGCCGCATCCAAAATTCGGGTTTTTGTATCAATCATACGTTCGTCTTAATCATACGACCGTATGATTTTCGAAGTCAAGTGAAAATCGATCACGTCAAGAAATGTTACGCGCGCGCCAGATGATCCAGTCGGGCGAGCGTTCGATCGAGATCGGCTTCGGTGGTTCGCGGATTGATGGTGCACAGCCGCAGCGCCGTCTGCCCCTTGAGAACGGTAGAGGTCAGCATGGCGTAGCCATCCTGGTACATGGCCTTTACCAGCTCTTCGCTCCGGTTCGTGGATTCCGTGTAACGGAAAGAAACCACGGCCATTTGCGCCGGTGAAACGATGTCCCATCCGGGCATCCGGCGCAGCCGCTGCTCGGCGTATTCGGCCAGTTGAAAGCCCCGGTCGATCGCTTCCCGGAAGGCTTGCATCCCAAAAATCTGGATCGACATCCACAACTTCAGCGCACGCAGGCCGCGGGTGAGTTGCACGCCGTAATCGCACAGGTTAGCGGGAGAGAGCCGGTGGACATCCTGAAGGTACTCCGGGGTGATTCGGAACGTCCGCCGCAATAACTCCGCATCGCGCACCACCACACAGCCGCACTCAAATGGCTGAAATAGCCACTTGTGCGGATCGAGTGAGAGTGAGTCCACCTCGCCGATGCCGTCGAGCGCCGCCCTGCCCCTCGCTGACAGGCAGGACGCCGCGCCATAGGCGCCGTCGGCATGCAGCCAGAGCCCCTCTTTCCTGCAAAACGAACCCAGCGCGGGCAACGGATCCACCGCCCCGGTATTGGTGGTACCGGCGTTGGCCACCACCGCAAACGGCCGCAACCCGGCTCTACGGTCGCTCGATACTGCTTCGGCCAGCAGTGCGGCCGGCAACTGGTAGGAGTCGTCGGATGGCAATTTTCGAAGCTGTTCGGCGGCGAATCCAATGGTCCGTAGCGCCCGCTCCACCGAGGAGTGCGTCTGGTCGGAGTAATAGACCATCGCCCCCTCCGTGCGGTCATCGAGCATGGCGTGCCGGGCCGCCGCCAGCGCCGTCAGGTTCGCCATCGATCCTCCGCTGACAAACAGTCCTCCGGCACTGGCTGGCATCCCGCAGGCATCGGCCAGCCAGCGAACAGTAGCCATCTCCAGCGCGATCGGACCGGAACCAGCCATCCAGGTTCCGGCGAAGATGTTCAGCCCCGAAACCAACGCGTCGGCCATGGCGCCGGCAAAATTGCCCGGGCTGGGGACGAAGGCGAAGAAGCGCGGATGATCCACCCGCATCCGGCTGGAGAGCACATCGCGCTCAAGCCGTTTGAGCACCTCGCCGGGGTCGGAGGCTAATTCCGGCGGAGGTCCGGCCAAACGGGCGTCGAGCGCCGCGCGCGTTTCCAGGGACGCCACTGGGCCATTCGCCAATCCGGCAAAGTGTTCGACCAGCAGATCGATCGTCTGGTAGCCGAAGCGGCGCATCTCGTCCGGGGTGAAGTCAAGGCGGGAATTAGGGGTCATTTGGCGGCGGCTCGCACGAACGCTTGCTCCAACTCGGCTTTGGTCATGGCGGTGCTGACGAACAGCTCCTGCCGCGCGCCGGCACTCAGCGCAATCGCCTTCCAGCCATTGGTGGTAGGCACGGTGATCCGCACCCGCGCCTTGCCGCGGGCATCGCGAACGGTCCTGATGACTCCCGGTACAACCGACCGGATACCGGCATTTTCAGCCAGCAGACGCTCCAGGATCTCCCGGACGCCGTCGATGATGGAGTGTTCGATCTTCAGCCTGTCGGCCGCCGTACGGAGTCTCATGCCTTCAGTTTACGGCCTCGCGCGGGTAGTACCCGGCTGCTTCCGGAGATTGCAAACCCTGGCTGTGCCGGTTTTGAACCTGCGCGCCCCGGGCGGCATCTTCCGTCATGATCAGGCGGAAGATTGCGTGGGGTTGTCGGGCTCGTAGCGTTTGAAGAGGCTCTGCGAGGAACCGCCCTCAAAATCGACTCGCCTGATCCCGGGCGAAAATGTGTAACCGGGGCGACTGGCTAATGCCACCCGGCGCCTCCGCGAAGCGGCACGAAGCGGCATCCCCCCGCCAGGCGGCGCACAATCGCCTTACCGCTTCTGGTAAGAATCTCCAGCGTCTGCTCGCTACGATCTCCGACGGGGATCACCATCCGCCCACCGTCGGCAAGCTGCTCTTCGAGCTCCACGGGGACCGACGGGGCGCCGGCAGACACCGCGATGGCATCGTAGGGAGCTTCGTCCGGATAACCCAACGACCCGTCACCCTGAATGATGTGCACATTGGCGCCGGCATGGGCGGCCAACAGGTTCAGCCGAGCCTGCACGGCCAGTTCCGGCACCAGTTCGATGGCGATCACCACGCGGGTCAACGCTCCCATCACCGCCGCCGCATAGCCGGAACCGGCGCCGATCTCAAGCGCCCTCTCGTTACCTTCCAACTCCAGCAACTGCAACATCAGCGCCGTCATGTAGGGCTGCGATATCGTCTGGCCGGCGCCGATCGGCAGCGGCATGTCCTGATAGGCCTCAGGGCGGTCGCAGGCGGGCACGAACAGTTCGCGGGGAATGGCCGCCATCGCCGCCAGCAGGCGCTCGTCATGGATGCCCCGCGCCCGCAGTTGCCGGCTTACCATCCGGGCTCTCAATTCGGCAAAGTTGATTGGCACGGCCGCCTCAGAACCGGCGCTTGTACTGAAAGTCAATACCGAAGATGCCGTTTTCGTCGCGGATCGCAACTACCGACCACTGCCGGTTGATGTCCCATTGCAACCGCACCAACTGCTGCTGCGACTCGGCGACGCTGGTGACATAGGTCAGGGTAACGTTGGGTGAGATCTGTTGCTCCAGCGTCAGCCGCGCCTGGGGAGTGGCGTCAACGCTGGTGCCTTGCAGCAGCGGGTCGATCTTCAAGCGGCTGACTCCAAAGAATCGCTGCAGACGGCTCGAGACCGGGGTGGCGATCGCCTGTCCCAACAATGTATTCGCGCCGGTACTCAACATGCTGGAATTGGTGACTGTCTGCCCGGACGCCAGCCCGCCGCCGGCCGCCGGCGCGCGGCCCACTGCCAGCAGCGCAATGATCTCCTGCGTTTGCATGGGAGGGTCCGAACGGTAGGTCATGTTCAGCCGCTGTAAAGTGCCGGAGAAGTTGATGGTGACCGTTATGCCGCGGACGTCGGTCTGCAGGTTCAGGTCGAGCACCGGTTCGATGCGCGTGGGGTTATAGAACGAAATATCGCCGCGATTGATGGTGTAGTGGTTGCCGAAAAACAGCAACTCACCCCTGAGGATGTTGATGCGTCCCATCAGACTGGGCCGTGCTGCCGTTCCCCTCAACCGGAGATCGGTCTCGGCGCGTATATCCTGCGTATAGGAAGTGGCAAATTCAGCGTTCGCCGAGGTCTGGATACGGATGTCGAGCTGCATATTCCGCAACGCTTCGTTCGGCGCGGCGGGAGTGGACACCGGCTGCGCGGCGGCGAGCAACCCACCGACGTCGGTGCTGGGCATTAGACCGGCGCGCTCAATGGTGACGGTTCCCGACAGCAGGCTCTGCTGTGAATTGCCGGTCAGATTGAGCGCCGCGTTGACCGTGGTGCTGGTGCCCTCCGGGTAGCGGACCCGAACATTGGTGGCGCGCGCCGCCAGGCGATAGAGCATCGCGCCGCCTCCAAAACCGATAAAACCGGAGAGCCCGACTTCACCGCCACCGGAGTGGCCGGTCAACCTCGAGATGGTGGCGTGGTTGCGGTCAAAGATCAGCGTTCCATTGGCATCGGCGATGCCGTTGGGCAGGTCCGCGTAATTGAAGCTGGCATTCTTCAGTTGCATCTCGCCGCTCATCTCCGGCTTGCTGAGGGGCCCCCGGATTGCAAAGTTGAACGTTGAATTCCCCTCGCTGCGCAGGTTGGGGTCGAAGCTGCGAATAATGGCCAGATTGAGCGCTCCCTCAAGACGCAGATCCCAGGCCGTGTCGCGGTTGAAGCCGACCGTGCCGGAAGCGGCGATTTTAGTGTCTCGAGCCGTGAACTCGGCTCGCTGGATGTGGGCGCCCTTAGCATCTACGGTCACCTCCACCGGCCCATTATTGGTGAGCGAGAGATCGCGGCGCACGGCGCTATTAGCCAGCTTACCCTGCTCGATCGGGCTCATCTGCACCTTGGCGAGCGAGATCTGCCCGGTCAATCCGCCGGTCTTGCGCAAAGGTCCGGAAAATGTGGCGCCGCCCTCGATCAGGCCGCTGAACGGCAGGCTGGCACTGGCGCCGGTTGCCTGGCGGAAGTGATTGATGGTGGCGAAATTAAGCAGCGGCAGTTTCACCTGGCCGCTGGTTGGATAATCGCCGGACAGCCGTATTGAAGCAGCGGCCTCGACCGGCTGTGAACCCTCCAGGTTCGCCCTGGCCAGCACGGTCAACATTTCACCGTCGGTCCGCGCATCCACCTGCAGATCGCCGGCCTGCCACTTCTTGACCGTGATGCCGTCCAGCCCGGCGTGTCCACTCAGATGGGCCAGTTCCGGCTTCAGGTTCTCCACCCGGGTTACCCCATGAACCCGAAATGTTACCGCGCCGTTCACATCCGGGCGCCAGTCCCTGACCGCCTCGAGATCCCCCAGGGCAAAACGGTTGCTGCTCACCTCGAACCGTGCCCGTCCGCTTCTCCAATTCCGCCCGCTGTAATCGTAGCTGGCGCTGAATGCCACTGCCGCCTTCCCCTTCGCCAGTTTGCCGTTGCGTAGCAGAAGGGTGCTTCGAGCCAGCACGAAGTCGGCCTGGATGCGGTCAAGATGCTGGCCGTACAGTTCGGGGCGGTTCACCATCAGTGACGCTTTCCCCTCCGGCAAACCCAGCGAACCGGACGCCTCGACCCTGGCCGTGGCAATGCCTCGAATTGGAAGTCGCTCTCCGGCTTCGGCAAGCAACGCTCCCAGATCCGCGTTTTCCACCGTGAACGACGTGGAAAGGCGGCCGGTCTCCACTGGTTTCCAATTCTCCAGCCCCAGATCCAGCGATCCTTTTACGATCATGCCGCCCCGGGCGAGAGTGAAACTGCGCGCCTCCACGCCATGCGCGCCGGCCCGAAAGACGGCTTCGAGACGGTCGATCTTCCGGCCTTCCACCTCGAACCCGGAGACGGTGGCGCGCCCTTCGATCGCCGGATCGCGCAGCGGTCCGGCCACGGTACCCGAGAAATCGAAGAACCCGTTGTGAAGCTTTACCGGAAGCTGCGCAGGCGAGTTCGGCGATGTCATGGCGATAACCGGCCGGAAGTCGTCGAGATCGCTTGAATGGGCCTGGATCTCGAGCGTCTGCCCGAGCGTACCGCTGACACTCACCCGCGAATTCGGACTGCGAACCCAGGAATGACCCAACTCGATCCGCTCCCCGCGCGCCACATAGCGGACGTCGGCTTGTCCCTCCACGGGCATCGGGCCGGGTGCCGGGGTAATCGACAGATGCGCCTCGGCGACAAGGTCTGTGTCTCTTCGCAGCCGGCCTTCGACCTTCACCGGACCCGCCACCGTTCCATACCAGGCGAATTGACCACGGTGGGCGGCCTCGGCCAGTTTTTGAAGCGAGAAGCCGCGGATATTACCCTGTACGCGGAACCGGTCAAACGCCTCGATGCGGCCGGCGCCGGTGAAACTGCCCGCGGCCGCGCTCACGGTGAGGCCCTTCAGATCCAGTTGCTTCGGGTCCAGGGAGAATTCACCGCGGAATCCGATATTACGGATGGTGACCCCTTTGCTGATACCCAGCCCGGTGGCCGACACCTTACCGTTGAAGGCGTACTCGAGCGCCTGGTTAAAACTGGCTTTACCGGTCACCACCACGGTGCCCCGCTTCTCAACCGGCAAGCGCAGGCGGGGAGCCAGTTCCGCCATCGCCAGCCGGGCCTGAACATCGAAGTTACCTTCGGGATGGTGAAAGCCATTGACCGATCCGCTCAAAACTACCTCGGACTCTTTCATCCGCAGGCTGGCAGCCGGCACCATCAGCCGGTTCGGTTCGAGCGCGACCTCAACGCGCGCCGACACCTCCAGCGGCTCAATCGGGGGCGCCTCAACCCGTACCCGGCCGAAGCTGACGCCGCCGCTATAGCGTGGTGTTCTAGCGTCGTAGAGTAGCTTCACGTTGAGGTCGGATCCGCGAATCGCGATGGGAGTTCGCCGGGAATCGTAATTGATGATCCCGTCGCGAACCTGGAAGTCGCCCACCGCCAGATCGAGCAGTGTCTGGACGGGATCCTTGCCGGATTTCGGCGTCTTGGGTGAGGGGAAATTGGTTGTGCCGTCGGCGGCGACCAGGATGTTCACCCGCGGCTGGTCCACCACGAGCGAAGCGATATTCACCCGGCGGCCAAACGCCGAGACGATCTTCAGCCCCACCTCAACCGAGCGGGCTTGAAACAAAGGAGCTTCACTGGAAGCTTCGGTGCCATGCAGCACGAAGCGGCGCACCGACGCCTGGCCGGTGGTCCAATCGAACTGAAACGATCCGATTTCCGCTTTGCCGCCAGAGGCCTTCTCTACCTCGGCCACGATCCTCCGGCGTACCTGCTCCCGCAGCCAGTCCGAACGCAGGAGGAGATAGCCGCCAATCGCCGCCAGACCGATCAGTGCGGCCAGGCCGGCGCCGGCCCACAGCGCTATCCGTGCCGGGCGATTCACTGAAAGGCCTCCTCATGGTAGACGATGCGGGCACGCTCGCGGGAGAACTTCAGCCAGCGCTCCAGCGCGTCGTTGGCTTTCTTGGCGTTCACATCGCGCTCGATCTCGGCGCGGCTCTGCTCGAGCGTGGGAGGCGGCGCCGACGTCTTCGCCTTCCAGCGCGGCAGGAACTCTTTGTCGTAATACTCCCGCAGATCCTTCGAAGAAAGCAACAGCGCCGGGGTGAAGCGGAAATCGACAAAGCGCAGCAAACGGATCTGCCATTGGAGTTGCCGCTTCAGCTCGGCTTCCGTGATACCGTCCCGGACAAGCGCCGCCCGGTACGCTGCATCGCCAGAGAAGCGCTGTTGTTTGACGCTGGCGAGCATCGAGTCCACGTCCTTGGCATCGGGCGTGGGAAAACGGCTGAGGTTCATCTCCTGCCGCAGCAGCGCCTGCTCAACCAGACGCCCCGCCATCTGCCGGCGCGCCTGGGGTGTGAACACAGGCTGCTCGCCATCAAGAAAGCCGGCCACCCGAAGCGCCAGCCGAATGTCGCTCAACGTGATGATCTGGTCTCCTACCGAAACCGCAATCCGGTCGACGATCTCGGCATGGAGCGGCTGCATAAGAGCCATTGCGGCGGCAATGACGGCAGTCCGAAGCATCAGAAAGTCTGCCCCAGCGAGAAGTGAAACTGGAAGTGGCTCAACTGCTGCCGGACGTTGTAGACCCCGGAGCATTCGACACCCGCGGGTGGATTCGGTCCCCCACAGAAAAGCAATTGATCGCGGGTGCCCTTGAAGCCGACAAATGAAGGAGGATTGATCGAGTAGGCCAGATCCAGCCGCACCGGGCCGATCGGCGTCCGGTAGCGAATGCCGAACCCGACGGCATGCTCCATGTAATCAAAGTCCGACAGATCCTTCTGCCGCACCCGCATGGACAGGCTTCCCAGATCGGTGAACACGTTGCCCATGTCGTGAAACAGAACGCCGCGGGTATTTCCCCCGATCAGCGGAAAGCGGTACTCGAACTGGTGAAGCAGTAGCGCCTTGCCGCCGAGCGGGAAGCCGGTAACAAGATCGCGGGGACCGGCCTGATTGTCGGCGAAGCCGCGTTGCGAGGAACCGCCACCGGAAAAGAAACGCTCCGGCAGCGGAATGTCGCGGTGACCCAGATTGTTAATGGAACCAAACGTCAGTGAGCGCGCAATTACGGCGCCCCCAACCCGGTAGTAGGTGGAGTTCTTCGCCAGGATCCGCAGAAACGAACTCTGCGAAGCGAGAGCCCTGTTAGCCAGACTCAGGTCCACCGTGTTGTAAATGCCATGTGTGCTGTCGATCGGATCATCGCGGCGGTCCTGAATGAAGGTGGTGGAAACCAGCCCGATACGCACCGGTTGGGACAGCAGCGGAATCAACTGCGGCGTAATATTGAGCGTGTTCTTATCCACGCTGACCCGGCGGTAGGTCAGCCGGTACTGAAGGCTGTTGGCCTTGGAGAGCCGCTGCCCCAACTGCACGCTTCCTTCCTCCCGCCGCGACGAGAAGGTGCGTACGTTCTTTGAATCGTCAAACAGGGCGCTGAACAGCAGATTGACGTTGTTGTTTCCCTCGAATTGAGGAGCCTGGTAGGTGATCACACCACGTTTCAAAATGGTCGAGATCTGCGTTTGCAGGCCGACCGAGTGGCCGATGCCGAACAGGTTGTAACGAGTCACACCGAACGAGCCGCGCGGGCTGAAGCCGGTCCCTCCGGCGGGTTGCGTCAGATCCGTGGTTCCGCCGCCGCCGATACGCGCAATCTCGGCTCCAATACCATAGTTAAAGACCCATCGCCGGGCTTCTTCCAGTTGGAACAGCACATATTTGCTGCTCTCCACACCATCCGGATTCTGAATGGCCGTGCTCACCTTGGCAAAAATGCCAAGGTCGTAGAGCCGGCGCTGGCTGTCCACCATGGCGCTGCGCGACAGCGGGTCGCCGGGCGCCAGGCTGATACGCTCGGCAACCAGGTCGCGATCGGTGTAACGCAGACCGCCGACAATGACCTGGCGCACAAACTGGCGTGAACCCTCCTTCACCGTGTAGCGGATGTTCACCTGATGCGGCTCGGCCGCATTCAGCACGGTGGTTTCAAACTGCGCCGAGGGGTAGCCGTTGTCGTAATAGTAATTGAGGACATTTTCCTGGTCCGTGGCCATGTTCAGATCGCTGTAGGGCTGCCCTTCGGTGGAGCGCAACAGCGCGGCAACGGCAGCCCGGTTCCCTGGCGACACCCCGGACAGATCCAGGTTGCCGACAAACCACTGCGGCCCCTCCTCGATACGGACCGTGACACCCACCCGGCCCGGCTTGCCGCCGTAATCCGGGTCAATGGTGGAGATGACCTTTGCGTCACGGAAGCCATTGGCGCGATAGAGATTCAAAATGGCCTCCTTGTCCCGATCGAGATACTGTTCGCTAAAACGCCCATTCCGGTAGGAAAGAAATCCGGCGGGCAGCAGGAACATGCGCTCTCGAATGGTCCGGGTGTCGAAGTAACGATTGCCGTCGATGTTAACCGCCACCAGCCTGGAACGTTCGCCGCGATCGACCGTGTAGGTGATCTCCAGTCTGGCGGCCTTGGCGGCCGCCGCCGGGTCTTCCGGTTTCCGCTCGTAATCGGCCCGCGCATCGAAGTAGCCCTGGGATTGAAGGTACTGGACGATATTGCGCTCGCCCTCATAGAGCAGATCGTTATCCACCGATTGCTCCTCGTACACCGGAACCAGGTCCCTCAGCTTGCCGCGGGAAATTTGTGCTCCTTCCACCTGCAGATCCACCTTGGGCCCGGCATCGGCGTCCACGGTCACCGTCAGTGTATTGGGCTGGGGGTGATACTGCATCTTCCCCAGCGTTACCCGGGCCATCAGGCGCTGGTCCTTGTGATACAGGTTCCGTATCCGGACAAGGCCGTTCTGGGTACGCGCCTGGGTAACCGGCTTGAAGCCACGGAAGAAGAGCCAGCGCTTCCAGTGCGTAGCGTTGATCAGTTTTTGCGGGTCTTTCTGCAGGTTGCCGGTGAACACCGGAGTGCTGTAGCGAGCTCGGGGGCCGGGCTGGACATAGAAAGTTACGTTCACCTCCGCGTAAGCGGGGATGTGTTCCAGTTCCGGCGTGACCGTGGCCAGGTAGAATCCGTTTTCGCGCAGCACCGCCTCGATGTTGGTGATCGCGGCGCTGACTTTTTCCCGGTCGTACAGTGTGCCCGGATCCATCTTGGTGGCATTTTCCAGTTGACCCGGATTCGGCGCGTGGGCGACACCGAAAACTGCGACGCGGCCGATAAACAGATTGGCCGTGGTCAGGATGCGGATGGCTACGCCGTCATCGCGTGATTCGGCATCGATCGCCACATCGGAAAACCGGCCGGTGACAAAAAGCCGCTCGATCGCCGCCCGGACGTTGGCGGCGCTATACGGCGTTCCGGCCTTCAGTGGAAGGTCGGCCGGCAGCGGCGCCTGGCCCCCTGGCTGAGGCGCCAACTCCACCGAAAGAATCTTCTTTCCCTCATAATCGCCGGCTGCACCGGCACTCCGACACGCCGTGAATAGAAGTAGCAGAAGGGCAAGATAAGTAGGCCAGCTCCAAATCGCCACTTTCCACAATAATACTGCACCGCCTGCTACCATCTGGGTGGGATGACCGAGGGGGATCGGCAACGTTACTCACGGCAGATTCTCTTTCACCGGCTCGGCGAGGCGGGCCAGCAGTGCCTGCTTCGGGCACGCGTCACCATCGTCGGCTGTGGGGCATTGGGGAGTTTTCAGGCGGCTGCGCTGCTGCGCGCCGGCGTGCGCAACCTTCGGATTATCGACCGCGATTACGTCGAACCGAGCAATTTGCAAAGGCAATGGCTGTTTGAGGAGCGTGATGCCGCCGACGGCCTGCCCAAAGCGGTGGCCGCCGCCCGGGCCCTGGAACGCATCGATCCGGCTGCGCGAATCGAGCCGATGGTGACCGATCTGGACCCGGCCAATGCAGGCGAACTGCTCTCCGGCGCCGGGTTGCTGTTGGACGGAACCGACAACTTCGAAACCCGATACCTGGTGAACGATTTCGCGATAAGCCATCAGATTCCCTGGATTTACGGCGCCGCCGTAGGGAGTTACGGTCTGACGATGCCGGTGATCCCGGGCCGCTCCAGTTGCCTGCGTTGTATTTACCCCGATCCTCCCTCCGGGGCGCAGCCGACCTGCGAGACCGCCGGCGTGCTTAACACGATTACCGCGACAATCGCCGCGCTGCAGGCGGCCGATGCCATCCGCATCCTCTCCGGCCACGGCGGAGACCTGGCGCTGCGCATCACCACCATCGATGTCTGGAGCGGAGTCATTCGCCAGGTGGAGCAGCCTGCTCCCCAGCCGGGCTGCCCGGCCTGCGATCTGGGGCGCTTCGAGTATCTGGAAGGAGAGCGGCGCGCGCCCATCAGCCTGTGCGGGCGCAACGCCGTGCAGATTCATGAACGATCGAGACCGCTCGATCTCGTCCGCCTCGAGTCGCGCCTGGCTGCTGTCGGCACCGTGCGGGCCAACGAGTTCGCGCTGCGGTTCATCAAGCCGCCTTATGAGATGACGGTATTCGCCGACGGCCGGGCGATCGTGAAAGGAACCACCGACGTTGCCGTGGCCCGCAGTCTGTACGCGCAGTACATTGGGGCGTAGAGGCGCAAAAGCCTACCCTGGCCGGTACTGTACGATGATCGAGATCCGGCGGTTGGCTGCGTTCTCAGGATCCGCGGGCTCGCGCAGTTTCTGATCGGCAAAGCCGCGAACCTGCGCCACCTGCCCGGGTTGAACGCCGTTTTCCTGCATCAGGCGGCGTGCCATGTTGGCGCGATCGGCCGACAATTCCCAATTGGAGTAGCCGCTCCGGCCGGTAAAGGGACGGGAGTCGGTGTGCCCCTCGATGAGCAGACGATTCGGCAGTTTGCCTAACTGGGCGGCCAGCAACTTCAACATCTCGGTTCCCTGGAGGCTGGGACTGGCATTGCCCGACTGGAAGAACGTGCCCACGTCGGATTCGAGCAGTTCCACCCGCAACCCTTCACCGGTGACGGTCATCTGCACCTGGTCCTTGAGGCCTGCCAGTTCCGGCATCTTGCGAATGGTCGATTCCAGCTTATCTTTGAGGTGGCTCATATCGTCGCGGCCGATGTTCACGCCGTCACCGAGCCCAGCCTGCCCGCTCCCGGTCTGGGAACCCTGCCCGGCGGCGTCGCGGAAGTAGCCGGCAATCGCCTGGCGCACCTTTACGCTACTCGACGACATCAGCCACAGCACGATGAACAATGCCATCATGGCGGTGACGAAATCGGCGTAGGCGACCTTCCAGGCTCCCCCGTGATGGCCGGAATGGACGATCTTTTTCCTGATAATGATGGGTTGTAATTCGGGATTCTGCACCGGCATCGGCGGTTAACCTCCGCTCGCCTCGGCGCCACCGCCGCGGCAAGCCTTTTCCAGGTCGCCAAAACTGGGCCGCACCAGTCCGGGAACGGCACGCCGGGCGAACTCGATGGCGATCAGCGGGGAGGCGCCCTTGACAAAGGAGGTCATCGCCACCCGCAGCACATGGTAGTAATGCCCTTCCTCCTCGGCGGCTTTGGCCATCTTTGCGGCCATCGGCCCGAACATCCCATAGCACAACAGAATTCCGAGAAAGGTCCCCACCAGCGCCGCCGCCACCTTGTGACCAATCTCTTCCGGTGGTCCGCCCAGCGCCCCCATGGTGATTACCACGCCCAACACGGCGGCGACGATTCCCAGTCCCGGCAGCGAATCGGCCACCGCGCTCAGCGCCGCCGCCGGCTGGTGGGAATAGTGATGGTGGACATCCATGTCCAGTTCCATCATCTGGTCGAGTTCGAAGGCCGTGGGGCCTCCCGTTACCGCCATGCGCAGGGTGTCACAGACAAAATCGCGAACGTGATGATCCGGCTTGCCGGGAGGAAACTTGGCAAACAACTCGCTATTGGCAGGCTCGTCGACGTCGGTTTCAAGTGACGCCAACCCTCCCTTGCGAGCCTTTTGCATCACCGCATAGAGGAGCTTCAGTGTTTCGAGATAGAGGCTCTTGGTGAAGCGCGAATTTCCGAAGACGCTGCCCATTCCCGCAAGGATGGCTTTGATCACCGCCGGCGGGTTGGAAATGAAAATCGTGCCCAACGCCGCCCCGCCGATAATCACCAGTTCGGCCGGCTGTATGAGCACCTTCAGATTGCCGTGTTCCAGCAGATATCCGCTGATCACGGCGCCGAAAACAATCAGTATTCCAATAATTGCGAACATGTACAGTTAGCTCAGCATCGAAAAGGGATTCGAGCCCTGCCAGCCGCAGAAAGACGCACGATTGCCGCCCTTTTCCCGGCTGATTGCAAAAGCTTCCCCGGCCCGGTCCTCCAGCGCTTCGAGCGAATCGCCTGCTTCCGCGCCCGCCCCGCCGAGCGAAACCGTGATCGCCAGTGCGTCACCCCACCAGCGCAGGTTGGACGCCATGACCGCGGCCGCCAGGCTCCGCCCCAGAGTCATCAGGCGGGCAGCTTCCGTGTTGGCCGCCACCACGCGGAATTCGGTGGGGTTCCAGCGCACCAGCAGATCGGACTCGCTCAGCATCCGGCTCAGCGTTCGCGCCACCAACGCCACCGCGTGCGATACGGCCGCCCAGCCCAACTTCCTCTCCAACTTCTCTATCCCGTCTACTCCGATGCGCAACCACCCGAACGGCACACCGAACGCCGCCAGTTCATCGAAGCTCTGGCGTACCCGCAACTCGCCATACTGCCTCACGGCCGCGCCAGTCTCCTCGTCCTGGCACCCGTGAGCCGCGAGGAAGGGCATCGTCCGGCGGCTGGGACGAAGTTGTTCGGAAAAGAACACCACCACGGCCACAACCTGCCCGTCCGGGTTACGGACCGGAACCACCGTCTGGCGTACCGCAACGCGGTGGCCATGCTTGTGCCGCAGGAGCAGCCGCATCTCGTGCCGATGGCCCTCTTCAATCGCCGTTTGCAACGGGCAGCCGCCGTCGCACAGTTCAACCCCTTCCAAAGAAACATGCGCCAGCATGTCGTTGTGGCAACTCCGGCCGCCCATTTCGTGCCACTGGTACCCGGTCAGTTCGGCTGCCGGCTGGTTCCAGAACAGAATGCGGCGTTCGCGGTCGGCTACGTACATCGGACAGGCTGGATGCTCCAGAAGAACGTCATTCAAGTCCGTCTCTCCCAGCGTGGTACGCCAGTCGATCGGATTCCGGTCTGTGCCCCACTCACTCATCGGCTCGGCCCGCCAGAATCCATATCGGCAGCGCCGCAAAAACATTCCTGCCAATAGGGCGAACAGGCGGCAAAGACCAACGGTGCACCGACACAATGATGGTCGCGAAATCCTGGTGGGCATTCGGTGCATGGCCGCCCTCAGCGGGCGCCTCGCAGCGACGCGCCGGGTCGAAGATCGCGGCCTGGCAACCCGCGCCCTGCTGGCCATGACTCAGCCGCGCCGGTAGCAACTCCCTCTGTTCGCGTAGAATGCAAGGCGATGCGACGGATTCTACTGGCTCTCATTCTCTCTCTCGCCTGTGGCTGGGCGGCGAAGCGGCCGATACCTATCCTTTTCGACACCGACATCGGCGGCGACATCGACGATGCGCTGGCGTTGGCCCTGGCGCTGCAATCGCCGGAGTTGGATGTTCGCGGCGTCACCACCGTTTCCGACGACACCCAACAGCGGACGCGGCTGGCCTGGAAGGAGTTGGGACTGTTCGGGCGGCAGGACATCCCGCTTGCCACAGGCGCCAGCGAAAGTCTGTTTCATCCCGGTGACACGCGCCCGCTCGGCCAGTACAAAGCGCTGACCGCGGCCGACGCAGCTCCGCAAGCGACGCTGCGGCTGAGAGCTGCCAGTTTCCTGGCAGACACGCTGATGGGCTCCCCGGACAAACTGACGCTGGTTCCTGTAGGCCCCCTCACCAACATCGCGCTGGCCTTGAAACTGGAGCCGGCCATCAAGCAGAAGATCGAGCGGATCGTGCTGATGGGCGGCGCCTTTGCGCTTCTCCGGCCCGAATACAACATCGTTCGCGACGCGGCGGCCGCCCAGATCGTCTTTCAATCCGGCGTGCCGGTCACGGCCGTAGGGTTGGATGTGACGCTAGAGTGCCGCCTCGAGGGCAGGGACCTGGAGCGGCTCCGCTCCGCCCCGGCGCCGAGCGCCCGGTTTCTGTGGGAGTTGATCGAACTGTGGAGAAATCGTAATCCCGCGCAGTACCCTATCCTGCACGATCCGCTAGCGGTAGCGGTCACCATGATGCCTGAACTGATCGAGACACACCGGGGCCACGTTTCGGTGGAGTATCAAAGTCCGCTGACAGAAGGCATCACCATGTTCCGGCCGGCCAGACCATCGGCTCCCGGCGATACCCTGGTGGCTCATAAGGTCGACGTGCGCCGCTTCCTCGACCTGTTCATCGAGCGCGTCGCCGCCGCTCCGCGGCCTCGATAACCGCCCTGCGGCGTTTATCGGGGGGCGAAGAAGGTGAGCGCATTGTCCCCCTGGCGGATGGTTCGATAAGCCAGCAGGCTGCCGGCCTCGTCCGGCAGCCTGTACCGCGTGGCGTGCTGCACGACTACCAGCGGCGGCGCCGCCGCGCCCAGCAGTTCCAGCGAGGCCATGTACTCGCGCTCTAACTCGTACGGGGGATCGAGGAAGACGATGCCGGCCGTAAACTTGTCCAGCCATAGCGTCACTTTCCCCGATACAACCCGCGCCCGGTCTTCGAGCCCAAGCGTGCGTAGATTTTCTCCCAGCACCGCCAGCGCGCCCCGGGATCGCTCGATAAACACGGCCCGCCGCGCTCCGCGGCTGAGCGCCTCGATACCGACGGCGCCGGTACCGGCGTAAGCGTCCACGAAGACGGCATCCACAATCCGCGGCGCCAGCACGTTGAACAGCGCCTCGCGCAGGCGGTCCGGCGTCGGACGGGTCGCGAGTCCGGACGCGCTTTTCAGCCGCCGGCTGCGGAATTCGCCACCAATTACGCGCATCAGCCCACCTGTACCAACCCATAGCGGCGCTGCCAGTGATTGCGAATGTAATCGACGGCGCGCCGCAACTCTTCCGGATCCTTCGGCGTGTTGACAAAAGCCAGCGCCTCGTTGCGCGCCAGCTCCAAAACGTCGCGATCGCGGAGGATATTGCCGATGCGCAGCGCCGGCAGGCCCGATTGTTTCGTGCCAAAGAACTCGCCCGGTCCTCGCAGCTTCAGATCCATTTCGGCGATATAGAAACCGTCGCTTGACTCCTTCAGGGTGCGTATTCGCTCCTGGCCGGCCTCGTTCAGCTTGCCCGTCACCAGGATGCAGTAACTTTGTTCGCCCCCGCGCCCCACCCGGCCGCGCAACTGGTGCAACTGGGCCAGGCCGAATCGCTCGGCCTGTTCGATCACCATTACGGTGGCGTTGGGCACATCGACGCCCACCTCGATCACGGTAGTCGCGACAAGAATTTTCGTCTCGCCGTTCTTGAAGGACTCCATCACACGGTCCTTTTCATCCGACGGCAGCTTGCCGTGCAGAAGGCCCACGGCAACATCCGGAAAGACGATCCCGGAAAGATGCTGATGCATCTTCTGGGCCGCCTTCATGGCCTGCGTTTCCGATTCTTCAATCACCGGATAGACGATGTATGCCTGGCGCCCGGCCTCCACCTGTCGCTTGAGGAAGCTGTAGACCTGTTCAATACGATCTTCGGTGACGTGCGAGGTGCGGATGGGACGGCGTCCGGGAGGAAGTTCATCGATCACCGAAGTATCCAGGTCCCCGTAGACGGTCAATGCCAGCGTGCGCGGGATCGGGGTCGCGGTCATTACCAGAACATCCGGGTGGACCCCCTTCTTCATCAGCTTCAGGCGCTGAATGACGCCAAAACGGTGCTGTTCATCCACAATCGCCAGCCCCAAACGGTGAAATTCCACGTCCTGTTCGAGCAGGGCGTGGGTGCCGATCACCATGCGCGCCAGCCCCGCCGCCAGCAGCTTCTTGATCTGCGCCTTCTCGCGGGCGGGTTGCGAACCAGTGAGTGGCGCCACCACGTAATCCAGCTTGCCGAGCAGGCTCTTGAAATAGGCGTGGTGCTGGGTGGCGAGAATCTCGGTGGGTGCCAGCACGGCCACCTGGTAGCCGTTCTCGATGGCGATGATCGCCGCCTCGGCCGCCACCAGGGTCTTGCCGCTGCCGACATCACCCTGCAGCAACCGGTTCATCGGGTGCGGCTGGGCCATGTCGCGGGCGATCTCGCCGAGCACCCGCTTCTGCGCACCGGTGGGCTTGAAAGGCAGCATCTGCTTGATGCGCTCGCGTATCCGGTCGTTCAGCTCAAAGGCGATCCCCGGCTCCAGCCGCGCCCGGTTGCGCTTCAGCGCCAGGCCGCACTCCAGCCAGAAGAACTCCTCGAAGATCAGCCGGTACTGCGCCGGAGAGCGAAAGGCGTTGAGCAGGCGGAGGTCGGAACCCTCGGCGGGAAAGTGCAGCGAACGCACCGCCGTCCAGCGGCCGGGAAGCTTTAGAGGCGCCAGAATCGCCGGCGGAATGGGGTCGTCGAGCGGCGGGAGGTTGTCGAGAACAAACGCGATCAGGTTGCGGAAGATGCGCGTGGTGATCTTTCCGGCGGCTTCGTAGATCGGTACGATGCGTCCGGTGTGCAGCGAGGCGTCTTGCTCGCTGTCTTCGCTGAGAATCTCGAACTCCGGGTGCAGCACCTGCAACTCGCCCCGGTAGCTGTCGAATTCGATCTTGCCGTAGAGCGCGATACGATCCCCGGCCACGATTACGTTTTGAAGGTAGCCGCCATGGAACCATTTGGCCGTGAGCTGGTGGCCCGAGCCATCGGTAAATCGCGCTTCGAACATTCCGAGGTTCCGGCGTTGGAAGCCGGAAAGCCGCGCCGACTGCACCTCGGCAATCACCGTCGCCACCTCGCCGGGAGCGAGTTCGGCGATCCGCTTGACGTTGGTGCGGTCCTCGTAGCGGAAGGGCGCGTAGGCGAGTAGATCCTCCACCGTCGCCAGGCCCTTTTCGGCAAGAACCTTGGCGCGGGCGGGCCCCACGCCCTTCACATAGGTGAGGGGGGTCGAAATCTCCACCGGAACCCTTAGTGTACAATGCCGGTACATGAAGCCTTTCGCGATTGTCTTCCTCTCGCTGGCCACCTGCGCGGCTGCCGATTTACGGCTCGGCATTGTCGGAACCGACACGTCACACGTGAGCGCGTTCTCCAAGATTCTCAACGATCCGTCCAGTCCGAATCACATTCCCGGCGCGAAAATTGTGGCTGCCTTTAAGGGCGGCAGCCCGGATGTCGAAAGCAGTTACAGCCGCGTCGACAAGTACGCCGACGAACTGAAGAGTAAGTATCAGGTGGAGATCGTGCCGCAAATCTCCGATCTGTGCGGCAAGGTGGACGCCATTCTGCTCGAAAGCGTGGATGGGCGTAAACACCTGCCCCAAATGCGCGAGATTGTGAAGTGTGGAAAGCCGGTCTTCATCGATAAGCCGCTCGCCTCGACACTGGACGACGCGCTGGAGATTGCCAGAATTGCCAAGGCCGCCAACGTGAAATGGTTCAGCACCTCCAGCCTGCGTTACGCCGAGGTGGTGAAGACGGCCAAGGGCTATACGGACCGGCTGGGTGTGGTGGTTTGGGGGCCGTCGCCCACCGAACCGCATCATCAATTGGATCTCTCCTACTACGGAATCCACCCGATTGAGATGCTGTTTACGATCATGGGGCCGGGCTGCAAGACGGTAACCCGCGCCGCCACCACCAACGACCCGGGCATGGACACGGTGACCTGCATCTGGAGCGACGGACGCATCGGCACGGTGGAGGCCATGCGCCCCTACGGCCCCTATGGCGCGATCGTGATCCGGCCCAAGGACGTGGTGGAGATCCCCAATGACCGCGGAGCCTACTACGCAACCATGCTTGGCGAGATCATCAAATTCTTCCAGACCGGAGTAGTCCCGGTCCCCAACGGCGAAACCCTGGAGATTTTCCGCTTCATGGACGCCGCCCAGCGGAGCAAAGCGGCTGGCGGCCAGCCGATGAGCTTGCGATAGGAATCGATCCGGGCAGTTCACGGCAACCTCCTGCCGTCCGGCGTCTATGGGAAAATCGGGCCATGCATCGCGTAGGCCGACGCACGGTTCTATCGAGTGCGCTCTTGGCGCCTGCTCTGGGCGCGGCGGGACCGGTCCGGCTGCCTCAAAAAGTCCGCCTTGGCCTGATCGGTCTCGAAGGACATCCCGACGAAGTGCTGCGCCCGCTGCCGAACCTGCCTGATGTCGAGTTGGCCGCGATTGCCCACCCCAATGAGCGCGTTGCCCGGCGGGCGATCCGGAGCGATCGCCTCGCAGCGGCGCATTACTATGCCGATTACCGGCAGATGCTCGATCACGAGCAACTCGATGTGGTTGGTGTGTGCAACTCCGATGGCGAGCGCGCGCGGGCCGTTCTCGATTGTCTGGACCGGAAGCTTCATGTGGTTTCGGAAAAGCCGCTGGCTTGCGAGATGGCGGATCTGGACGCGATCCGAAAGGCGGTTGCACACCAGGGCGTCCGGCTTTCCATGTTGCTGCCCATGCGTTTGCTGCCCGAATATCTTGCGTTGAAGCAGATTGTCGATTCGGGCGAGATCGGCGAAGTGGCCCAAATGGCCGGGCAGAAGTCGTACAAGTACAACCCCTGGCCCGCCTGGAAGGCGAAACGCGCAACCTACTGCAGCACGATGATCTGGATCGGACCACACATGGTGGACCTGATGCGTTTCACCAGCGGGCGCGACATGCGCCAGGTGGCGTCACTCGAGACCCGTATCGGACATCCGGAAATCGGCGACGCGGAGAACTCCACCGGCACGCTGTTCACGCTCGACAACGGCGGAGCGGCCACGCTGCACATGGATTTTCTACGCCCCGGCAGCGCCCCTTCGCACGGCGACGACCGCCTGCGCCTGGCCGGCACCAGAGGCGTGGCTGAGTATCAGGCGGCCACCGGAGTCACCGTGATCTCTGACGGGCGTCCACCCCGAACGATTACCGATCTGCCCCCGGCGCGCTCCCTGTTCACGGAAGTTTTGGAAAGTATCTATAACGGCAAAGCGGCCCCGGTGAGCCTTTCCGATGTCTATCGCGTCAGCGAAATCGTCATCCGTGCCCGCGAGGCCGCCGTCAAGAGACAGGTTCTGTCTGTCTAACCGTGCTCAGTAGCGGTAATGCTCCGGCTTGTAAGGGCCTTCGGGTGGCACCCCAAGATAATTGGCCTGCTTCGCGGTGAGAGTCGTCAGCTTGACGCCGATCTTTTCCAGGTGCAGCCGGGCGACTTCCTCATCCAGCTTCTTGGGTAGCGTATAGACGCCTATTTTGTAGGTGTCCCGGTTCTGCCACAGGTCGAGTTGCGCCAGTGTCTGGTTGGCGAAGCTGTTGCTCATCACAAAGCTGGGGTGCCCGGTGGCGCAGCCCAGGTTCACCAACCGGCCTTCGGCCAGCAGGTAAATGCTGTGGCCGTCGGGAAACGTGAACATATCCACCTGGGGCTTGATGTTGGTGCGGACCACGCCGGGAGCGGCCAGCCGGTCTACCTGGATCTCGTTATCGAAATGGCCAATGTTGCACACGATGGCCTGATCTTTCATCTTCGCCATGTGCTCGTAAGTGATGACATCGCAGTTGCCGGTGCAAGTCACGTAGATGTCGGCCCGGCCCAGCGTCTGTTCCACCGTGGTCACCTCGTAGCCGGCCATGGCTGCCTGTAGGGCGTTGATAGGGTCCACTTCGGTGACGATGATGCGCGCGCCGAAGCCGGCCAGCGACTGCGCCGAGCCCTTGCCCACATCGCCGTAGCCGCAAACGACCGCTACTTTGCCGGCCATCATGACGTCGGTAGCGCGCTTGATGCCGTCGGCCAGAGACTCGCGGCAGCCATAGAGGTTATCGAACTTCGACTTGGTAACCGAGTCATTGACGTTGATCGCCGGCACCAGCAGCGTACCGCTCTGCTGCATCTTGTAGAGCCGGTGAACGCCGGTGGTGGTCTCTTCGGAAACGCCGCGCCACTCGGCGACGACGCCGTGCCAGTGCCGCGGATTCTGCGCGTAAACGGCCTTCAGCAGATCCTTGATCACCTTCTCTTCGTGCGCCGCCGAAGGCGTGTTCACCCAATCGGAGCCGTTCTCGAGTTCATAGCCCTTGTGGATTAGCAGCGTCGCATCGCCGCCGTCGTCCACTACCAACTGCGGTCCTTTGCCACCGGCGTGAGAGAGCGCCTGGTAGGTGCACCACCAATAATCTTCCAGCGTCTCGCCCTTCCAGGCGAATACCGGCACACCTCGCTTGGCGATCGCCGCCGCGGCATGGTCCTGGGTCGAAAAGATGTTGCAACTGGCCCAGCGGACCGTTGCGCCAAGGTCCACCAACGTCTCAATCAACACCGCGGTCTGGATCGTCATGTGGAGGGACCCGGTGACGCGCACCCCTTCGAGCGGCCTCGCGGCGGCGTACTTGTTGCGGATCGCCATCAGGCCCGGCATCTCATATTCGGCGATGGTGATCTCTTTCCGGCCCCAGTCCGCCAGCGATAGATCCGCCACTTTGTAATCGGTAGCAGCACGATCCAAGGTCAATGTGCCCATTTGTTAATCCTTCCTATCTACAAATCAAGATATGTTGATACAATACCGGAAACAGTCCGATGCCGTCAATTCTCAAGTCGCTGCGTCTGCTGGCCGATCCCACCCGCATTCGCATCCTGTTGCTGCTCGATGCCGAGGAGCTTTCCGTCGCCGAACTGCAGGACATCCTGACCATGGGCCAAAGCCGCATCTCAACGCATCTGGCGCAGATGAAGGCCGCCGGCCTGGTGACCGACCGCCGCGCCGGCAAGAACAGCCTCTATCGCCTCCGTTCGCCGCGCAGCGCGGCACTGATGGACGTTCTCAAAGAAAGCACTGCCGAGATCCCGGAGTTGGCCCACGACCGGGAAGCACTGCAACTCATTCTACGCCGCCGCCAGGACCGTATGCGCAGCTACTTCGACGAACTGGCAGGCAGGTTCGGCCGCCAGTACGTCCCCGGACGCTCATGGCAAGGCCTGGCCGAAGCGGTGATTCAGCTCCTGCCGCCGCTGGTGATCGCCGACCTCGGCGCCGGGGAAGGAACCCTCTCCCAACTGCTGGCGCGGCGCGCCGCGCGCGTAATCGCCGTCGACAATTCGGAAAAGATGGTCGAGTATGGTTCCACACTGGCTCGCGAGCATGGCCTTGCCAACCTGGAATACCGCCTGGGCGATCTGGAATCGCTGCCCATCGACAGTGCCACCGTGGATGCGGCGATTCTCAGCCAGGCGCTGCACCACGCCCGGCATCCGGAGCGGGCATTGGCCGAAGTCCGCCGCATCCTGAAACCCGGAGGCAGGGTCGTCATTTTGGACCTCCTGAAGCACGGCTTCGAAGATGCCCGGGAGTTGTACGCCGATCTGTGGCTCGGCTTCAGCGAAGTGGACCTCGCTCGCTACCTGAAGGATTCCGGCTTCGGCCGGGTAGAGACCAGAGTAGTGCACCGCGAGCCTGATCCTCCGCATTTCGAGACCGTGCTGGCGGCGGGCACGGCGTGAGGCCCGATTACGATAAGATGCCAGATGCAATGACTCCCATTACCCGCCGCGCCGTTCTGTCCACATTGGCCGCCACCGCTTTTTGCAAAACGAACCCGGCGATCCGTCATGGAACCGTCTACCGCCAGGCCGGACGCTTCGCCGGCTGGCCTGCCAACAATGGGCTGTTTCATTGGGGCGACGAGATTCTGGTTGGCTTCACGCTGGGCTATTACAAACAACCTGAGCGGGACGGTCATCATATCGACCGCAGCCGCCCGAGCGTGCCCGCGTTTTCCCGCAGCCTGGATGGCGGAGAAAGTTGGAAACTGGAACTTGCCCCGGACGCGTTCGCGGCCGGCGGCGGAACGGAATGCCCCGGCATGGACTTTTCCAATCCGGAATTCGCCATGACCATCCGAACCGGCGGCCCGGTGAAAGGCGCATCCCGTTTTTTGTGGACCACCGATCGCGGCCGTACCTGGAAAGGTCCGCATCCGCTGCCGCTATTCGGGCGCATGGGCATCGACGCGCGAACGGACTACATCATCGACGGTCCGCGCGAGTGCACCCTCTTTCTGACAGCCAAAAAAGAGAATGGCAAGGAAGGCCGCGTATTCTGCACCCGCAGCACCGACGGCGGCAAGAATTGGAAGTTCCTCAGTTGGATCGGCCCGGAACCGGCCGGATTCTGCATTATGCCCTCCACCGTACGGCTGGACAAACGCCGCTTGCTGACCACCATCCGTGTGCGGGACGGAGAGCGGAACTGGATCGACGCTTATATCTCCACCGATAACGGCTCATCATGGAGATACTTCAACCGTCCCGCGCCCGATACCGGGCACCATTCCGGCAACCCGCCCAGCCTGATCCGGCTTCGTGATGGCCGCCTCAGCCTGATCCACGGACGCCGCAGCGAACCATTTGGCATGCGCGCCCACCTGAGCAGCGACGAGGGACGGACCTGGACCGCCGGCATCCACCTGCGTGATGACGGTGCGGCCTGGGATCTCGGTTATCCGCGGTCGATGCAGCGCAGTGACGGCAGGGTAGTTGCCGCCTATTACTTCACGGATTCAATTGGGCCGGAGCGATACATCGCTTCCACCATTTGGGATCCCGGTAAGTGAACTAATTTTCGGCCGTCCGAACCGCCGGAGAATTCAGTACTGAATCGCAACGTGATATGATCAGGGCATTCGCAACGGCCTCGCTTTTCGGGTCAGTTTTGGAGTGACGATATCATGCAACGAACCGCGTTCCTTGTCTCCCTGTTTTTGTTTGTTGTGGGCTCCTGCCTCGCGCAGACAACTCTTGGCACCGTTACCGGGCGCGTAATGGACTCTTCGGGCGCGGTATTGGCCGGGGCCACGGTCAGCGCCACCAACACGGCCACCGGCGTCACCTATCGCACCACTTCGACGGCCGCCGGAAACTATGTTCTTCAGCAGTTGGCGGTGGGCACTTACGATATAACCGTCGAAGCCACCGGTTTCAAGCGCTGGGTTCACAAGAACGTCGGATTGAACGTGGCTCAAACGGTCACGCTGGATGCCACGCTCGAGATCGGCCTGGTCGAGCAGTCGGTGGAAGTTACGGCTGACGTTTCTCTGTTGCAGACCACCACGTCGGACCTTGGCACCACCATCAACCGCAATAAGCTGGTGGATCTGCCGCTGTTTGTTGGCGGGGCGACCCGCAACCTGGAGCAGTTCATCTTCCTGGCGCCCGGCGTGACGGGCGATACGGCCAATACGCAGATCAGTGGATCACCCAACCGCGCCAAAGAGATTCTGGTCGACGGGGTGGCCTCTACCGGCATCGAAAGCGGCGGAATTATTCCCGGCTCGGCCCGGCCCTCGGTGGAGACAATCGGTGAGTTCAAGCTGCTGCGCGCCAACTTCAACGCCGAATACGGCCGCACCGGCGGCGGCGTGGAGATCTTCACCACCCGCTCAGGCACCAATGATTATCACGGCGCAGCCTTCGATTTTCTCCGCAACGATCAATTCGACGCCCGCGGTTTTTTCCAGCCTAAAGTCGCGGTGAACCGGCAGAACGAATTCGGCGCCTCCTTCGGCGGGCCGGTGTGGATTCCCAAGTTGTACAACGGCCGCAACCGGACGTTCTTTTTCTTCGTTTACGGCGGATACCGCTTCCGTCAGGGTCCGCCGAACACCCAGGTGAGCCTGATCCCCAACGCCTACCGTACGGGCGACTTCAGCAGTGCCGGCAGCGTAATCTACGATCCGGCCACCACGCAAACGGTAAACGGAGCTGCCATCCGCCAGCCGTTTGCCGGCAACCAGATCCCGATTGGCCGCTTCAGCACCGTGTCGAAGAACATTCTGGAGCAGATCCCCGCCGCCGCTTCGAATGCGCTGTTCAACAACTTCACCAGCCAGGGACGCGGATACGCCAACGAGAACCAGTACAACATCAAGATGGATCACGCGTTTTCCGACCGCAACCGCCTGAGCGGCTACTACTATCAGGACGAGTTCGATCAGCTTGATCCGACCGGCGGTGGAGCGGACAAGGCTTCCGTGCCGGGACCGGCCACCGAGGCGGCGGTGAACACCAGCCGCAATTACTGGGCCCGCGTCTCGCACGATTACGTGGTCTCGCCCAGCATGCTGAATCACATCGGTCTCGGCTACACGCGCTTCCGGACCACCATCGATAGCCTCAGCCTGGATCAGGACTGGCCACAGAAACTTGGCCTGACGGGCATCAATACGGGAGCCAATAACTCGTTTCCATGCCTCGATTTCAGCGCCGGTTCCTACAACAACCTGGGCCATCCCAACTGCAACTCCCGCACGCTGCAGACCAACAGCGCGTTCCAGTTTGACGACAGCTTGAGCTGGGTTCGCGGCAGCCACTCGTTGAAGTTCGGCTACGAATACCGTTTCATGGAGACCAACGGGATCGACAACTACCGCACGGCGGGCACGTTCGCCTTCAACGCTCTTGAAACCGCGCTGCCCGGAGTGGCGAAGACGGGTAACGTCTGGGCCAGTTTCCTTCTTGGGCAGGTGGACCGCGGGCTGTACAAGGTGTTTGCCTACTATCCGCGCAACCGTTATCAGTACATGGCCGGTTATGTTCAGGATGACTGGAAGGCAACCCGCAGGCTGACCGTCAACTTTGGCCTCCGCTACGACATTTTTTACCCGCGTTATGAGAAGGAGAACAATCTCTCCTCGTTCGATCCGTCAATTCCCAATCCCGGGGCCGGCGGGCGGTTGGGCGCGTTGTCGTTCCTGGGTGATGGCCCGGGCCGCAACGGACGCCGCTCCTTCTCCGACACCTATTACCGTAACTTCGGCCCGCGCCTGGGACTGGCCTATCAACTGTTCAACCGTACCGCGCTGCGCGCGGGCTACGGAATTTACTATGCGGCTGGAAACAACGTCGCCGGGCTGCGCGATTCGCTTTCGCAGACCTACGGCTTCAGTGCCAATCCGGTTTTCCAGACCCTGGACGCGGGTGTGACGCCGGCCTTCAACTGGGATAACGGCTTCCCGCAAAACTTCGCGCGGCCTCCGTTCATCGATCCCACCGCCGCCAACGGGCAGGACGTTCGCATCCTGCAGCGCAACGACGGGCGCCCGCCATACTTCCAGAACTGGACCTTCATGCTCCAGCAGGAGGTCTCTTCGCGTATCAGCGTCGAACTCGGTTACCTGGGCACCAAGGGTTCGCGGCTTGGCAGCGGCCTGGTTCACCTGAATCAGGTGAATCCGTCCTATCTGAGCCTGGGCAGCGTGCTCACACAGCCGATCAACTCTCCCGCGGCCGCCGGCGCGAACATCGTGGCGCCCTACGCCGGATTCTCAGGATCGGTGGCGCAGGCATTGCGTCCCTACCCGCAATATCTCGATGTGTGGGACCGCGCCGACCCATCGGGCAGCTCGACCTACCATGCGCTGCAGTCCCAGTTGACCATCCGCGCCTTCCGCGGCCTGGACGTGCAAGCGGCCTATACCTGGGCCAAGACGCTCTCCGATACCGACGTAATGGCGGGCGGCGGGCCAACCGGGCAGAATGCCTATAACCGCAGCCTTGAGAAGGCCGTGGCCACAACCGACGTACCGCAAATCTTCGCTATCGGATACAGCTATGAACTGCCGTTCGGACCAGGCAAGCCGTGGTTAAACACCAGGGGGGTTGCCGGCAGAATCTTCGGAGGCTGGGTTTTCACCGGGATTCATCAGTACTCGATCGGAATACCGATCGTGCTGACGGCCAATAACACGCTGCCGGTCTTCAACACCGTCTTGCGCCCGAATGCGCTTTCCGGCGCCACGCGGCAAACCGGTGGTGGAAGCTTCGATCCGGCCACCCAGTTCTGGATCAACAAAGCGGCCTTCGCAGTACCGGGTCCCTTGCTGTTCGGTACCTCGGCCCGCTCCTACACCGACCTGCGCGCGCCGAATTTCTACAACGAGAACTTCGGCCTGATGAAGCGGGTGAACCTGAATGAACGCTTCGTGCTCACACTGCGCGGGGAGTTCTTCAACGCCTTCAACCGGGTGATCTTCGGCTCCCCACAGGCCAACGCCAGTAACGCCAACTTCGGCAAGATCACGGCGCAGTCCAACCAGCCGCGCCAGGGCCAGGTTGCGTTGCGGTTGGAATTCTAACGGTTGCTGGAAGGGGAGGCCGGGGCAGCCCGTCCTCCCGGCTACCCGCCGGCCGAGTCGTGTTTGTCCAGTCCCGCCAGTTCTTCCACTTTCGTTCCCCGGCAGTCGATTCTCTGCGGCACGATCGAGCGAACCGAAACGTTCTGCTCGGTCGCGCCGATGGAGTATTGTTGCGTGGTGGCCGGCGCGCTGGGCGCCGTTGCCGCTTGCGGCCGGGCGGCATCCAGCATCACCTCACGCAACAGGGTCTCAAGCGGCGCTGCCAGGCGTTCCAGGTCCGGCCGGTTGAGCAATTGGCAAAAGCTGCGGGGGTTCGCCGCATGCAACTCCACTCCCTCTTCGGCCCCAATCGCGGCAATGCGGCAGGGTAGAAAGGCGGAAAGACGCGCATCCGCCGACAGCAGGGCGGCATAAAGCTGTGGCTGACACAGCGTGAACACCATTACTGTCGGATTGAACTTCGCGGCATCCGTTGTAAACGCGTGGTCCATCCGGTTCACCGCCAGCAGGTGAACTTCATGGCGCAGTGTCGCCCTGCGAAGCGCCAGCTCCACCTCGGAGAGTTTCAGCGAGCAGTGCACGAACAACATGGCATGAACCTCCGTGAGGATGATAGCAGAGATTAGGATCTGAAAGCATATCTTTTGGGTTTCCTGGTCCGGCCTGGATGGAAATGTCTGCCTTTGGATTGATGTTGGGATGCGGGGGTAACCCGGACCGGCTGCCGCGAACGGGCAGCTACGGTTCCGCGGGTCCGTCGAGAATACCGTTCCCGTCTGGTATGATTCATTCAGGAGCGTTCCTGCAAAGCAGGTGTTCAACCTCTTAAATTTGATCCAACACTCAAATTAGGGGATCCGGGTCGTTAACACATCGGTGTGCATGCTCCGCGGCACTGCCGTTTGGAGAAGCCTGAAGGTGTGCGTAGGGTCCCACCCTGGTTCGGCCGGGGTCAATACAAGGGGAAGACACGGCCGCGCGGTGCGCTCCTGTTTTCGCCCCAACGTTTGTCGAGATGAACCTCCTTTTTATCGGCGATATATTTGCATCCGCCGGCCGCGGCATTGTGGCCGACAACCTCCAGCACATCATTTCCACCGAACACATCGATCTGGTGATCGCGAATGTGGAGAACGCCGCCGGCGGTTTTGGCGTTACCCCGCTGGTGGCGGACGACCTGCTTTCGTTCGGACTCGATGTAATGACGTCGGGTAATCATATCTGGGACAAGCGGGAGATCTACGAATACCTCGACCGGCAGCCGCGCCTGATCCGGCCGGCCAACTACCCGGAGGGGTTGCCCGGTACCGGCGTCGCCGTCGTGCGGGCTCGCAATGGGGTTGAATGTGCGGTGATGAATCTTCAGGGCCGCGCCGGCATGCCGGCGGTGGACTGCCCGTTCCGCAAGGCCGACTCCCTGCTGGCAGCGCTCGATCCGGCGGTAAAAGTCCGGTTCCTAGATTTCCATGCCGAGATGACCAGCGAAAAAATGGCGATGGGCTGGCACCTCAGCGGCAAGGTTTCGGCAATGATCGGCACGCATACGCACATCCCGACGGCCGATGAGAGAGTACTTATGGGCGGCACCGCCTATCAGACGGACTCGGGCATGACCGGGCCTTACGATTCGGTGATCGGCGTGGAGAAAGAGATCATATTGAAACGATTCCTGACCTCGCTGCCGGTCCGCATGGAGGCTGCGAAAAAAGGAGTGGAGCTGCACGGCGCCATTATTGGCGTGGATGAAACCACGGGTAAAGCCCTGTCGATTCGCCGCTATGCCATTGGCCGCGAGCCATAGCCACCCGCATTCTTCTCAAGATTTTCCTGGTTTGGCCGATAGTTAACTGATTGGTTGAGCCTGAACGTTCGAGACCGAGAAATGCGGTTGCCACTTAAATCTGCCCTGTGGACATGGATAACCCTTCCCCTGGCGCTAATGTCGGTCATTTCGAGCGTCTCGGTGATGGATTCGATTGACCGCTGCTACGGTGAGTTGACCGAGAACCTGGGATGGCTCTCCAGACTCGACCACGCCGCTGATTCCTTTCATCACGTGGGCGAGGCGGTCGATAGCAACAATGGCAACCAGACCGGAACCGAATGGCGGCGCGCGGTGGAAAATTACCGTAGCCGGACTCTGCCGGTTCACTCCGGGTCCCAGACCAGCCGCCATGTGCGCGAGTACCTGGATCGAGTAGAAGATCTGCTGAGCGACATGGAATTTGCCGTTACGGCAGCAGGCGGCACTTCGGGACGGCGCGGCTCACCTGCTCGGGTCCGCCTACGCGAGTTGTACCGCCGCGCTGACGGGGAGCTTCACGCGGCCACCCGCTACGTCTGGAACCGCCAATCCGACGTTACCGCCGCATTAGCTACCCGGTGGCACTATCTGAATCTGCTGGTCATGCTTTCCTGCGTCCTGGCGATCCTGCCGGCCATACTGCACCGGCGCTACCAACGCGACGTCCAATTCCGGGAACAGGCCGAGGCGGCACTTCGAGAGAGTGAACAGCGCTACCGGAGCCTGGTCGAGTGCTCGCCGGACGCCATCCTGCTGCATCGCCACAACCGCTTTCTGTGGATGAACACCGCCGCCGTGCGTTTGTTCGGCGCCCAACAGGCACGGGAGTTGCTCGGCCGCGAAGTCATCAGTGTCGTTCATCCCGATTTCCGGCAGAATGTCATCAGCCGCTGGCGCAGCCTCGCCGATCTCGGCACGGTTCCCGTGTTCGAGC
>JADZGD010000040.1 GCA_020854055.1 Bryobacterales bacterium
GCACGCCGGAAGAGATCTACCTGAAACCCGCCACGCGATTCGTGGCTTCCTTCGTCGGGCATGTCAACTGGATCGATGGAATCGGTATTCGTCCCGAGGCCACACGGATCGGACGCGAGGCGCCCGCAACGGGAGCGAGAAGCGTGCCGGCAACGGCGGTAAACTGCGTCTTTCTGGGCAACTGCGTTCAGGTGGAGGCCCGCCTGCTTTCCGGAGCGCCCGTCGTTGTCGAACTACCCTTTGGGCACGAGAGGCCCACACCGGGCGACACCACGCACATCTGGTGGCGTCCCGAAGACGAGCTTCGGTTCCGGGAATGAATCGTCTCCGCGCCCTGTTTCTCGCGCCCGTTTGGGTGATTGTCGGGTCCCTGCTCTTCGCGCCGCTGGCGATTGTCTTTCTCTACAGTCTGCTTACCAGGGGGGCGTACGGCGGATTGGCGCCGCCCTGGACTTTCGAAAACTACCAACGGCTGGCCGATCCCCTCTATCTCGGCATTGCGGCGCAGTCGTTTCTGCTGGCCGGCATCTCCACGCTGTTGTGCCTGCTGATCGGCTATCCGCTGGCCCTGTTCATTTCGAGATCCGGACCACGGAAAAATCTGTATCTTCTGCTGGTCATCACGCCGTTTTGGATCAGCTTCCTGGTGCGGACCTACGCCTGGATGTTCCTGCTGCGCGATACGGGGCTCATCAACACGGTGCTCGAAGCTGCCGGCCTTATTCGGGAGCCACTCCCGTTGTTGTACAACCCGGCCGCCGTGGTCCTCGGGCTTGTCTACGGCTATCTTCCCTTCATGGTGCTGCCGGTGTATGCCGCGCTCGAACGGCTGGACCTGGCACTGCTCGAAGCCGCGGCCGACCTGGGCGCAGCGCCCCGCGCGAGCACGCTACGCGTGCTGCTGCCGCTGAGCTGGCCGGGAATCCGCGCCGGGATCATCCTGGTCTTTATCCCCTGCCTGGGAGCCTATCTCACGCCGGACCTGCTCGGCGGGGGCAAAGCGATGATGATCGGCAACCTGGTACAAAACCAGTTCACCACCGCGCGCGACTGGCCGTTTGGTGCCGCGGTGTCGCTGGCGCTCATGATGCCGGTCGCGCTGCTGCTCGTCCTGCTTCTGCGCCGCAAAGGGGAGGAGCTGCTGTGAAGCATTGGCTGCCGGTTCATGCGGCCGCGGTGTTCACGTTTCTCTATCTGCCGCTGGCGGTTCTAGTGGTCTTCAGCGTGAATTCGTCCCGGTTCACCGCCTGGACCGGCTTTTCGCTCGACTGGTATCGGGAGATGCTTCGCAACCCGCAACTCGCCGAAGCTGCCTGGAACAGCATCGTCATCGCGGCGGTGGCGACGGTCATTTCCGTCTCCGCCGGTACGCTGGCGGCGTATGCGCTGTGGAAACGAACATCGCGCCTGCTCGCGGGTGCGGTGTATCTGTCGCTGGTCACACCGGAGATAGTGATGGGCATTTCCCTCCTCGCTTTCTTCCAATGGATCTTCCGGCACCTCGACTTGCGGCTGGGAATGCATACGGTGATCCTGGCGCACGTGTCGTTCACCATCGCCTACGTGATCGTAGTGGTACTGGCGCGCTTGCGGACACTCGATGGCACCCTCGAGGAGGCGGCGCAGGACCTCGGCGCCACGGAATGGCAGGCGTTTCGCACCGTTACGTTGCCGCTGCTTGTTCCTGGAATCGCCGCGGCCGGACTGCTGGCGTTTGCCGTGTCTTTCGACGACTATGTCATCACCAGTATGGTGGCGGGCGTGGATTCCGAGACGCTTCCCATGGTGATCTATGCGATGGCACGCCGCGGGGCGACACCTGTTCTGAATGCGGTTTCGACGGCGATCGTGCTGGCCATCGGAACCCTTACTCTGCTTTCGGCAAGGTTGATGCGGCAATGAGACGCCGGAGCTTTCTCGGTGCTGTCGCGGGCTTCCCGGCCTGCCGCCCAAAACGGCCACGGCTGAACGTCTTCAACTGGTCGAGCTATGTCGCGCGCAATACCATCCCGGATTTCGAGCGCGAGTTCGATGTCGATGTGCGCTACGGCATCTACGAAAGCAACGAGGAGATGCTGGCAAGGGTCCTCTCCGGCAACAGCGGCTGGGACGTCGTTTTTCCGAGCAACTATCTGATTCTGCCCATGCGCGAAAACAACCTGCTGGCGCCTCTCCAGCACGGCTGGCTGCCGAATGCGGGCAATCTGGACCGGCGCTTCCAGAACCCGGCGTGGGATCCGGCCCTGGACTACAGCGTTCCGTATATGTGGGGCGCGAGCGGGATTCTGTTTAACCGCTCCTTGTCCCCTGCGCCCGCAAGTTGGGCGGACCTGTGGGAGCCGCGGCTCAATGGGCGCATCACGATGCTGGACGATCCGGCGGAAGTGCTCGGCGCCTGCCTCAAGAAGATAGGGGAATCGATCAACGCGACGGACCCGGCGGTGCTGCTCCGCGCGAAAGAGGAAGCTGTCCGGCAGAAGCGATTGTTGCGCGCCTACCTGAATGCCGAGGTGCGCGACCAGGTGGTTGCCGGAGACGTGCTCGCCGCGCAACTCTGGGCCACAACCGCGCAACAGGCTATGGATGCGGCCTCGAATCTCGCATTCGCCTACCCGTCGGAGGGCTTTGCCGTTTACGCCGATACCGCCGTTATTCTGCGTGAGAGCGGACGGGTGCGGCTGGCTCACCAGTTCATCGACTATCTTCTGCGGCCGGAAGTGGCAGCCGCCGTCGTTCGCGAGACCAGAACAGCGACGGCGAACCGCGCCGCGCGGGAATTGCTGCGGGAGGTGAGTCCGGCCCTGTATCCCGCAGACGACGTGATGGCCCGGGGCGAATGGTTCGAAGCGCTTCCGACACCTGCACAGCGACTGCGCGACCGTCTCTGGACCGAGATCAAAGCGGCGTAGCGCCGGATTCCAGCAGCGGAGCGTCCTGGCGCTTTACCGGCAGCCTCCGTATCAGAACCAGCATGGCGAGCAATCCGGCGGTACCGTAGAGTCCGCCTTCTGGGCCGTACGAGCCTCCATGCCACAACGCGGCGGATTTCCAGAAGATCCGATACCCGGTCAAATGCACTCCGATGCCGCTCAACTCATCGCCCACCAGGGGGAAGACGCAATTCCATCCGATATGCGCCCCGATGGGAAGCCACAGGTCGCCGCTTCGCCAGAACGCATATCCCAGAACGACGCCCGCCAGAACAGTGTTCAACGTTCCCAGGTGCGAGGACCCGGGGTTGCCAAGGTGGAGCATCCCGAAAAGCACACCGGTGATCAGCAGGGCGGGGGTGATGCCGGTGGTTCTGACCAGCACTTGAAACAGGTAACCACGGAATTGCAGTTCCTCACCTGTGGCGGCAATGGTGATAACCACCAGGAAGTAGATGAGTTGGGGCAAATCGGCATTTGAGGAGGCTACCGGCAGGAATTTGCCCGCTCCGAATAGCACGGGAACCACCGTGGCGACGCCGGCCGATACCAGCCCGGCAAATAAACCCACAGCCAGATTCCATTGTGTTGCCGGGCGCCACCAGAGGCCCACGTCCACCCAGCGCAGCCGCTCGAAAAACTTCATGCAGAGGACCGTAGCAGCCAACGCGGCGGCAAGTCCGGCGATGGCCCCCAGCGCGAGGGTATCGAAATCCGATGGGGCCAGCAGCCGTTCCCGCGCATTGCGCAGCACAGCCATCAGCAGACCCATCGCCAGCACCACCAGCGCAAGGA
>JADZGD010000041.1 GCA_020854055.1 Bryobacterales bacterium
GGGCACGAGAGGCCCACACCGGGCGAGACCACGCACGTCTGGTGGCGTCCCGAAGACGAGCTTCGGTTCCGGGAATGAGTCGTCTCCGCGCCCTGTTTCTCGCGCCCGTTTGGGTGATTGTCGGGTCTCTGCTCTTCGCGCCGCTGGCGATTGTCTTTCTCTACAGCCTGCTCACCAGAGGCGCGTATGGCGGCTTGGCACCGCCCTGGACTTTCGAAAATTACCAGCGGCTGGCCGATTCCCTGTATCTCAGTATTGCGGCGCAGTCGTTTCTGCTCGCCGGCATCTCCACGCTGTTGTGCCTGCTGATCGGCTATCCGCTGGCCCTGTTCATTTCGAGGTCCGGATCACGGAAAAATCTGTATCTTCTGCTGGTTATCACGCCGTTCTGGATCAGCTTCCTGGTGCGGACCTACGCCTGGATGTTCCTGCTGCGCGATACGGGACTCATCAACACGGTGCTCGAAGCGGCCGGTCTCATCCGGGAGCCGCTCCCGTTGTTGTACAACCCGGCCGCCGTGGTCCTCGGGCTTGTCTACGGCTATCTTCCCTTCATGGTGCTGCCTGTCTATGCCGCGCTCGAACGGCTGGACCCGGCACTGCTCGAAGCCGCGGCCGACCTGGGCGCAGCGCCCCGCGCGAGCACGCTGCGCGTATTGCTGCCGCTGAGCTGGCCGGGAATCCGCGCCGGGATCATCCTGGTCTTTATCCCCTGCCTCGGGGCCTATCTCACACCGGACCTGCTCGGCGGAGGCAAAGCGATGATGATCGGCAACCTCGTACAAAACCAGTTCACCACCGCGCGCGACTGGCCCTTTGGCGCCGCAGTATCGCTGGCGCTCATGATGCCGGTCGCGCTGCTGCTCGTCCTGCTTCTGCGCCGCAAAGGGGAGGATCTGCTGTGAAGCATTGGCTGCCGGTTCATGCGGCCGCGGTGTTCGCGTTCCTCTATCTGCCGCTGGCGGTTCTGGTGGTCTTCAGCGTGAATTCGTCCCGGTTCACCGCCTGGACAGGCTTTTCGCTCGACTGGTACCGGGAGGCGCTTCGCAACCCGCAACTTGCCGAAGCCGCGTGGAACAGCATCGTCATCGCGGCGGTGGCGACGGCCGTTTCCGTCTCCGCCGGTACGCTGGCGGCGTATGCGCTGTGGAAACGAACATCGCGCCTGCTCGCGGGTGCGGTGTATCTGTCGCTGGTCACGCCGGAGATCGTGATGGGCATTTCCCTCCTCGCTTTCTTCCAATGGATCTTCCGGCACCTCGACTTACGGCTGGGAATGCACACGGTGATTCTGGCCCACGTATCGTTCACCATCGCCTACGTGATCGTAGTGGTGCTGGCGCGCTTGCGGACACTCGATGGCACACTTGAGGAAGCGGCGCAGGATCTCGGCGCCACCGAATGGCAGGCGTTTCGCACCGTCACATTGCCGCTGCTCGTTCCCGGCATTGCCGCGGCTGGACTGCTGGCGTTTGCCGTGTCCTTCGACGACTATGTCATCACCAGCATGGTGGCGGGTGTGGATTCCGAAACGCTGCCGATGGTGATCTATGCGATGGCACGCCGCGGGGCGACACCGGTTCTGAATGCGGTTTCGACGGCGATCGTGCTGGCCATTGGAGCCCTTACTCTGCTTTCGGCAAGGTTGATGAGGCAATGAGACGCCGGAGCTTTCTCGGTGCTGTCGCGGGCTTTCCGGCCTGCCGCCCAAGGCGGCCACGGCTGAACGTCTTCAACTGGTCAAGCTATGTCGCGCGCAATACCATCCCGGATTTCGAGCGCGAGTTCGACGTCGATGTGCGCTATGGCATCTACGAGAGCAACGAGGAGATGCTGGCAAGGGTCCTTTCCGGCAACAGCGGCTGGGATGTCGTCTTCCCGAGCAACTATCTGATTCTGCCCATGCGCGAAAACAACCTGCTGGCGCCCCTCCAGCACGGCTGGCTGCCGAATGCGGGCAACCTGGACCGGCGTTTCCAGAGCCCGGCGTGGGACCCATCCCTGGACTACAGCATTCCGTATATGTGGGGCGCCAGCGGGATTCTGTTTAACCGTTCTCTATCCCCGGCACCCGCAAGTTGGGCGGACCTCTGGGAGCCGCGGCTCAACGGGCGCGTCACGATGCTGGACGATCCGGCGGAAGTGCTCGGCGCCTGCCTCAAGAAAATAGGGGAATCGATCAACGCGACGGACCCGGCGGTGCTGCTCCGCGCGAAAGAGGAAGCGGTGCAGCAAAAACGATTGTTGCGCGCTTACCTGAACGCCGAGGTGCGCGACCAGGTGGTTGCGGGAGACGTGCTCGCTGCGCAACTCTGGGCCACAACCGCGCAACAGGCTATGGATGCGGCCCCGAATCTCGCATTTGCCTACCCGTCCGAGGGCTTTGCCGTCTACGCCGATACCGCCGTCATTCTGCGCGAGAGCGAGCGGGTGCGGCTGGCGCACCAGTTCATCGACTATCTGTTGCGGCCCGAAGTGGCAGCCGCCGTCGTTCGCGAGACCAGAACAGCGACGGCGAACCGCGCCGCGCGGGAACTGCTGCGGGAGGTGAGTCCGGCGTTGTATCCCACGGACGATGTGATGGCACGGGGCGAGTGGTTCGAAGCGCTTCCGGCGCCGGCACAGCGATTGCGCGACCGCCTCTGGACCGAGATTAAAGCGGCGTAGCGCCGGATTCCAGCAGCGGAGCGTCCTGGCGCTTTACCGGCAGCCTCCGCACCAGAACCAGCATGGCGAGCAATCCGGCGGTACCGTAGAGTCCGCCTTCGGGTCCGTACGAGCCTCCATGCCACAGCACGGCGGATTTCCAGAAGATCCGATGCCCGGTTAAATGCACTCCGATGCCGCTCAACTCATCGCCTACCAGGGGGAAGACGCAATTCCATCCGATATGCGCACCGATGGGAAGCCACAGGTCGCCGCTTCGCCAGAACGCATATCCCAGAACGACGCCCGCCAGAACGGTGTTCAACGTTCCCAGGCGCGAGGACCCGGGGTTGCCAAGGTGGAGCATCCCGAAAAGCACACCGGTGATCAGCAGGGCAGGGGTGATGCCGGTAGCTCTGACCAGCACCTGAAACAGGTAACCACGGAATTGCAGTTCCTCGCCAGTGGCAGCAATGGTGATAACCACCAGGAAGTAGATGAGTTGGGGCAGATCGGCGTTCGAGGAGGCTACCGGCAGGAATTCGCCCGCTCCGAACAGCACGGGAACCACTGTAGCGACGCTGGCAGATACCAGCCCGGCAAACAAACCCACCGCCAGATTCCATTGTGCTGGCGGGCGCCACCAGAGGCCCACGTCCACCCAGCGCAGCCTCTCGAAAAACTTCATACAGAGGACGGTGGCGGCCAATGCGGCGGCAAGTCCGGCGATGGCCCCCAGCGCGAGGGTATCGAAATCCGATGGGGCCAGCAGCCGTTCCCGCGCATTGCGCAGCACAGCCATCAGCAGACCCATCGCCAGCACCACCAGCGCAAGGA